>CBDTUA010000008.1:0-94524 GCA_965363735.1 uncultured Sulfitobacter sp.
TGTCGTCCGAATGATCCATGGAGTCGTGGCTCATTTTGCTATGATCCATTTTGCTGTGATCCATTGCACCCTCGCCTGGCTGGCGGTCCTGATCAACGACAATATCGATTTCGACCTCACCTGCCTTCTCGAACTCAAGTGTGACCTTGATGACCTCGCCCTGCTCTAAAGGCCGCTTTAGCCCCATGAACATCAGATGGTCGCCGCCACGTCTGAAAATGTGTGCTTCGTCGTTCGCGACCGGGACGCCACCTTCGATCTCGCCCATGCGCATGACGCCATTGGCGTCTTCGGCATGTTGGTGCAATTCGACCCTTTCAGCCACACCAGACGATGCGCCGATCAGGCGATCATCTGTACCGGAATGGTTCATCAGCACCATAAAGGCCGCACCGGATGTCGATGCTGCGGTTGAACTGCGGACATAAGCGTCATGAACCACCATGCCTTGAGCCGCCAATGGGCCGGCAGACAACAGAACGATCGCGCAGACTGCGCGGGTAAAAGAAGCAAGTTTCATAGGGTATTCCTGTGTTTTGAGATGTCTAAAGTTATTTCCGTCTAGACAAACGCAGGGGGTGCCCGGGTATCAGGCCGTAGCCTGGGGGCAATGATTTTCTGCACATCGGGCTGCGCGATGAATGTACGGAAAACGATCAAACGCGCAGGGGCGTCGATTAGCGCGACAGGCTTCTCAACAGCAATATTAAGCGCGGCATCAGGGCAAATATGCGGGGCCGAAGTTGGCTGCCCCTTGGCATCCAGATAAACTGCAACCGGCCCAGTTCCGGTACACAGTACCATCTGCCCCGTTGCAGCAGACGCACCGCGTGCGACAGCCATACTTTGACTGGTTAAAGTCAAGACAAGGGCAAGCACGACAGCAATGAGAGAGCGGTTCAACATATCTGGGACTTTAGCGAAGCCGCAAAAGAGTTTCGACATGTAAAAACGACGCAACCCCGGCGGTTAAGCCAGGGTTGCACGAATAAAATTCAGATAGACTTAGGAAAGAGCGTCAGCAGTTGTCGTAGCTGATTTCGCAATCGCCTTTTTCACTTTCAGCGCATTGCCGGAAAGCTCGGTATCTTTGGCCTTCGCCATGAACTTGTCCAAACCACCGCGGTGGTCGACTGTGCGCAAAGCAGCCGCAGAGATGCGGAACTTGAAGCTGCGGCCCAACGATTCAGACTGCAAAGTCACATCGTTCAGGTTCGGCAAGAACCGACGACGCGTGCGGTTTTTGGCGTGGCTTACGTTGTTGCCCGACATCGGGCCTTTTCCGGTCAATTCGCAAACGCGCGACATGGGTTCATCCTTTTGCTGCAGAGGTGTGATCGGCGATCCGACCCAACACCCGAATGGGCTGCACAAGGGCAACCCTGAAATTGGTTGTCAGGCTTTAGGCGGAATCACTAGCGGGGTCAACCCAAGCCTTACCAGTTCCTTGCGCTTTTCCTTTTGCACTTACCAGAAAGATTTGGCATCTGTGAGAAATGAGTATCCAGTCCCGCGCCCTCCTTGTTCATTTATTTACTGCAACCGGTGCCATATTTGCCATGCTGGCGATGCTGGCAGCCGTCGATCAGAAGTGGGACTTGATGTTCCTATGGTTGGTTGTTGCCTTTTTTGTCGATGGTATCGACGGCCCGTTGGCCCGCAGATATGACGTCAAAACGAATGCACCGCAGTTTGACGGGATCCTGCTGGACTTGATCATCGACTATCTGACCTATGTCTTCATTCCTGCCTTTGCATTGTTTAAATCGGGCCTGATGGACGGGTGGAGCGGGTGGGTCATGATCATTATCATCACCTTCGCAAGTGCCATGTATTTCTGCGATACCCGCATGAAGACAAAGGACAATTCGTTCTGGGGTTTTCCGGGGTGCTGGAACATGCTGGTACTGGTTCTGTTTGCCTTGTCGCCGCCATGGTGGGTATCATTGATTTTAGTTACGTTTCTGGCCATTACCATGTTTGCGCCGCTAAAGTTCGTGCATCCCGTCCGAACCGAACGCTGGCGGACGGTTACTTTGCCAATGGCACTTGGCTGGACCTTCTTTGCTGGCTGGGCAGCTTGGGTCGATTTCCACCCGGAAAGCTGGGCGCATTGGGGGCTCATCATCACCAGCCTGTATCTTACTTTCGCAGGCGTCACCCAACAGTTCTTGTACGAGCGTGATACGTAAGGTGGGCGTCTAGCCTACACCCAGCACGTCCCTACAAACCACTGCACTATATCAGCAGTCCCGCCGCCCCTTCATGGCGCAACAAGGCGATTTTCGTCTCGATGCCCCCTGCCCCCGAGTATCCGGTCAGGCCCTTCGCCCCCATCACACGGTGGCATGGGATAATGACGGGAATGGGGTTATGCCCGCAGGCCTGCCCGACGGCTTGTGCAGGTGCGTTCAGGTCTTTGGCAATGTCGCCATATGTACGGGTTTCACCAAACGGAATTGTGGATATCGCATCGCAGACCGCCCTTAGAAAATCGCTCCCCTCCACCCGCAAGGGAAGGGTGAATTCGGTCAGCTCGCCATTGTCATAGCTGGCAAGCTGACGGGCGGCTTCGTCCAAAAGATCACTGCTATTATGTTCGGCAACGCCCCCCCAAGACAGGCGCGTGATTGCGCCTGCCTCTTCGGTCACAGTCAGGATGCCGAATTGCGTCTGGATGGAACGTTGCAGAGCCATCTAAACGCATTCAGGGTGCGACCCCGTCTTAGGAAACCGCATCGTCACACCGCTTGCAAACGGCGGGGTGCGCATGGGTGCCAACGTCTGGCAGCACTTTCCAGCACCGTGCGCACTTCTCGCCCTCGGCCTTGGCAAAGA
The DNA here is from genome assembly GCA_965363735.1 of uncultured Sulfitobacter sp. GTDB lineage: Bacteria > Pseudomonadota > Alphaproteobacteria > Rhodobacterales > Rhodobacteraceae > Sulfitobacter. The sequence continues at coordinate 2,839 of CBDTUA010000008.1, forward strand.
CCACGGCAACCCCTGCCACATCATCAGATGTCCATGCGCCCTCAGGTGCATCCCCGGTCGCTAGGGTGATTTGGCTGGTGATGCACAAATCAGCAAAGGTTTCGGGGTTGGTGATGATTTCGGCGTACTCTGGCGCAAGATACACGGTTGGCGATGCTTCCAGCGATGATCCGATCACCTTGGCTGTGCGCTGTTCTTCCAACGCACCTGTGACCACACGGCGCACCGCGCGCACTTTTTCGGCGCGGGCTGCCAACACATCATCGCGCCATTCCGCAGGCGTCTCGGGGAAGTCCTGCAAATGAACCGAAGCGTTTTCACCTGCATAACGCTCCAGCCAAACTTCCTCCATTGTGAAGACAAGGATCGGGGCCAACCATGTGGTCAGCCGGTGGTAAAGGTGATCCAGTACGGTCAGCGCCGCCAGTTTGCGCGTCGTGTCGCCGTCACAATACAGCGCGTCCTTGCGGATATCGAAATAGAAAGACGACAGATCAAGCGTCGCAAATTCGAACACCGCCCGGAAGACACCTTGGAAGTCAAACTTGGCATATCCGTCACGTACAACGCCATCCAGCACAGCCAGTTTGTGCAGGATCAGACGCTCCAACTCGGGCATGTCTTCCACTGCAACAGCTTTGGATTTGTCGTAATCCTTGAGCGACCCCAGCATATACCGCATCGTGTTGCGCAAACGGCGATAGCTGTCCGCGACACCTTTTAGGATTTCATCCCCGATCCGCTGATCCGCAGTATAGTCCGTTTGCGCAACCCAAAGACGCAGGATATCCGCGCCATACTGCTGTATGATCTTTTCGGGTACGATGGTGTTGCCTACTGATTTGGACATCTTCATGCCCTTTGCATCCAGCGTAAAGCCATGCGTCACCACATTGCGATAGGGCGCGTGCCCCGTGGTGCCGACCGATTGCAAAAGCGACGAATGGAACCAGCCACGATGTTGGTCGGTGCCTTCCATATAGACATCAGCGATGCCGTCCTTGGTCCCATCGGGGCGGTCCCGCAGGACAAATGCATGGGTCGACCCGGAGTCGAACCAAACGTCCAAGATGTCGAACACTTGGTTATAGTCATCGGGGTTCACGATCCCATCCAAGAACCGCTGTTTCGCGCCGTCTTCGTACCAGACGTCAGCACCGTCGACCTCGAACGCATCAACGATCCGCTGGTTCACATCCACATTGCGCAGCAGGAAATCAGCGTCAGTGGGCAGCGCACCTTTCTTGGTGAAACAGGTCAGCGGCACACCCCACGCACGTTGACGCGACAGAACCCAATCGGGGCGTGCCTCCATCATTGAATGCAGGCGGTTGCGGCCCTTTTTCGGGACCCAATTGACGTTATCAATCTCGGTCAGGGCCCGTTCGCGGATAGTCTTGCCAAAGGTATCCAACCCGTCGCCAACATGCTTGTCGATGGCCGCAAACCACTGTGCGGTATTGCGGTAGATTACCGGAGCCTTGGACCGCCAGGAATGCGGATAGCTGTGCTTGATCTTGCCGCGCGCCAGCAACCCGCCAACCTCAACCAGCTTGTTGATCACGGCGGAGTTCGCGTCGCCTTCCTTGCCGTTAGGCTTGAGGATCGCCTTGCCGCCGAAAAACGGCAGGTCCGCGCGGAACGAGCCATCTTCGATCACGTTATAGGTGATCACCTGCTCAAGCATGCCCAGATCACGGTACAGTTCATATTCTTCAAGACCGTGTGACGGCGCGCAGTGCACAAAACCTGTGCCTTCGGTGTCGGTCACGAAATCAGCGGCGCGGAAGTCGCGCAGATCATCCCATTCGCCATTGCCACCTTCGGCCCCGGCCAGCGGGTGCTGCAAGCTGATTTTAGCCAAATCATCCTGTGACACATCGCACAGACGACGCACCATGGTTTCATCCAAACGCGCCCGGCCAAAGACATCCATCGCCATAGAGTCGGACAACAGGTAGCGATCACCTATATTGACCCACGATTCCTCGGGGCGGCCAATTACTTCGTACAGCCCATAGGCAATGCCTTCGCCGTAAACGACACCCTTGTTGCTTGGCATCGTCCACGGTGTCGTTGTCCAGATCACGACCTGCGCACCGTCCAGCGTAGCGTCACCTGTGCCTACGACCTTGAACTTCACCCAGATCGTAAAGCTTTCTTTATCGTGATATTCGACCTCGGCTTCGGCCAATGCAGTCTTTTCAACGGGCGACCACATCACAGGCTTTGATCCCTGATATAGTGTGCCGTTCATCAAAAACTTCATGAATTCCTCGGCGATCACACGCTCGGCGTGAAAATCCATCGTCAAATACGGATCGGCCCAATTGCCAGTGATGCCAAGGCGCTTGAATTCTTCGCGCTGCACATCGACCCAGCCAGCGGCAAACTTGCGGCACTCGGCGCGGAAGTCATTGATCGGCACGTCGTCCTTGTTCTTACCCTTCTGGCGATACTGCTCTTCGATCTTCCATTCGATGGGCAGACCGTGGCAGTCCCAACCGGGGATATAACGCGCATCACGGCCCATCATTTGATGGCTGCGCACGATCATATCCTTGATCGTCTTATTCAGCGCGTGACCAATGTGCAGATGCCCGTTCGCATAGGGCGGACCATCATGCAGCGTAAACGGCGTGCGTCCTTCTTTTTCACGCAACCGGTCATAAACGCCGATTTTTTCCCACTGCGCCAACCATTCAGGCTCGCGCTTGGGCAGCCCTGCACGCATCGGGAAATCGGTCTTGGGCAGGTTCAGCGTGGATTTGTAGTCAACTGTTTCGGGGGTGTCGGCGCACATGTGGGGCGTCCTTTGGCAAACGGATATGAAAGGGGTGGTCAGCTGCGGTGCGAGTATCTCGAACACCTAAGGCCCGGCGTCTCGTCAAATCAGAGCGCCGGGAAAATAATTCGAATAATGATCACGGATATCCGGTTCATGCGCGCCTTATAAGCCGCACCACACCAAGCGACAAGCCCCCACCCCCTCCGCTCTCTGGCTCTTAAATATCGCAGGGTTTGGGGCGGTGCCCCAATCTGGCCCCCAATCAACTTTCAGCTTGTGATCCCTTTCCGAACAACCCCGACAAGGCCCGTTTTATGATGCTGCGCACCTTGGGCCTGCGGCCTTGGGAAAACGGCATCGGGCGACACACTTCCATCGCAGCGACACCAACTCGTGCCGTCAGCGCACCGTTTACCAGCCCCTCGCCAAACCGCCGCGAAAGTCTGGCCAGCATCGTTCCACCCAAAATTGGCTCAAGCATATCATCGCCCACCGCAACCGCGCCAGTCGCCACCAGATGCGACATCACGACCCGCGTCAGCCGCCACGACCCAAAGAACCCAGAACGCCCACCATAAATTTCAGCGATGCGGCGGATCATACGCAGGTTGCTGGTCAGGGCTGCAGCCACATCGGCCAGCGCCAGCGGCACCAATGCGGTCACCGTCGCCACCTGGCGCGCGGCGGCCTCGACCTCCCGGCTGGCGGCAATATCCAGCGGGCCCAATAATTCCGTCTCTGCCAACGCGAGCAAACTATGGGCATCCAGCTGATCTTCGCGCAATTCGGCCAGACGGTCGCGGCCCCAACGGGTGTCTTCACGCCCCTTGTACAGCCCCACCAACCGGTCCGTCACGGATCGCGCCGCTTTCAAATCATCTTGCGCCATCGCTTCGCCCACGTCGTGGTGCAAACCATCCAGCCGCGCCAACCGGCTAAAGGCTGCAAGCTCACGCAAGCACAGCAACGCCAAAACCAACAGCAATGCCCCAATCAGAACGCTCATCGCCAAGCCGATTACGGGATAGCTGGCCATCAGCCCGGCTATAAAATTCCATGCCGCGATTGACACCAATGCCCCGATGAACGCCGTCAACAACCACCAGAACAGCTTGACCAGCTTCGACGGTTTGCGCGCTCCTAATCGTGCCGCGATCTGCATCGCCTGCCCTTGGGGTGCGGACATGCCGACCTCGGGTACGGGGGGTGCTTCGGAGACAGAAGGGCGTGGTTCCGCGTCTTCTTCAAGATCAAACAGGATCGGACCTTTTGCCATCACACAACCCCTTTTTGCCATTCAAACCGGATATCCGGTAACCCAAAGTCGTTCCCAGACCCGTCGCTGCGCATAATCTCGACAAAGGATGCCTTGCGGTAAAACCGCGATGCCCGTGCATTTGCTTCAAAGCTCCACAGCCCCAGATCATCCCGCGCACGCTTTGCGTTTTGCATCAAGGCGCGGGCGATGCCTTTGCCTTGCGCAACAGGGTGCAGGTACAGCCCGTGAATTTCCGCCTCACGCCGCGAGAGGAAACCCACGATCACACCCTTTTGCCGCGCAACCTCGACCCAGCCGGCGTCGATCATGTCACCCAACGTGGCAATTTCCTCGGCACCGCTGTGGACGCGGGGAAGCCATCGCAAACCTGCATTCGCGCGGGCCATCACATCAGCCAAAGTCCCTGCATCCAGTGCGTGCGCAGGGCCAATCCCAAAATCATCCAGTGTCACAGCTTGTCCCCGATCAAAAACTCCGCGGCCTTGTCCAACCGGATGTGCGGTGGCCCATCGCCGGGGCGCAGGTTCAGCTTGGCAGGGGAAAAGCGCATGATTTTGTAGTCCTGATCAAGCCATTTTTCCGCACCGGCCCGTGCTGGGCTTAGCAGATGTGCAGGATCCTTGGGCAACTCGCCCGGATAAAATGCCGCCTCTTTTCCCGACTCAAGCAGGCTGCCGCGCACGACCTCAAGGGTCTCGCCATCATGCTGCATCGACGCCTCGGTTGTGGCCCGCAACGATGCCAGCGACATCGCGGACGTGCCTGCTCCAGCGAATCGCGCCCGGTCACGGGCATCGCGGGTTAATGCCTCCATGATGGCGGTCAGGCTAGGGTGTTGGGAATGGTGTAGATGATCAGCCTTGGTAGCGGCGAACAAGATCTTTTCGACCCGTTTACCGCGCAGAATTTGCGTTAAAAACCCGTTGCGACCCGGTTTAAAGCTACTCAGAATTTCGCTCATCGCAGCACGCAAATCTTCAACCGCGCGGGGCCCCTGATTTATCGCGCCAAGGGCATCGACCAGCACGACTTGTCGGTCGATCTTGGCAAAGTGATTGCGGAAAAACGGTTGAACAACTTTGCGTTTATACGCCTCGAAACGCCGCGCCATTTCGCGCAGCAGCGACCCGCGCGAGCCATCACCACCTGGCAAGGGTGCAAATGTCAGTACAGGTGATCCAGCAAGATCACCGGGCAATAAGAATCGGCCTGGGGTGCAATCGGAATAGCCGTTGGCCCGCGCCGTCTGCAAATAATCGGCGAAACTCGCGGCAAGGCCTTGCGCTGTTGGTTCATCAAGTTTCGCCATCGGATCTGTGTCAGCGACCAACGCGCGATACCCAGCCGCTTCATCCCGTTTCTCGATCCGCTTTAGAACCTGCGCGGACCATTCGGCGTAATCCACATCCATCAACGCTAGATCCAGCAGCCATTCCCCGGGATAATCGACGATATCCAGATGGATCGTGCGCGGCCCTTGAAACCCCGCCAGCAACCCTTTGGGACGCACCCGCAGGGACAAGCGCAGTTCCGATATGGCGCGGGTGCTGTCGGGCCAATGCGGCGTCGGACCTGTCAAAGCGGCAAGGTGGCTTTCATATTCAAAGCGCGGCACGGTATCGTCGGGCTGGGGCTGCAAAAATGCGGCCTCTATGCGGCCCTCGGACGCGGCAAGAAGACCCGGCATGCGGCCCCTGTCCAAGAGGTTCGCCACGAGCGAGGTAATGAAGACCGTCTTGCCAGACCGTGCCAATCCGGTGACGCCCAGCCGGATAACAGGTTCAAAAAAAACCTCAGACACGCCATCCTGGACATTTTCTACCTGCCGCCAAATCTCGTCGGCAATTCTTGAGAGTACCAAAGCCCGCGCCCGCCCTTATCTTGCTGTTAAAACCGAACATAAGCATGGGGTGCAGGGATTGCCAGAAGCCACGGCCCGCGTTAAGCCCGCGCCATGTATCGCTATGCCCTGAAAATCGAATACCACGGCGGCCCCTTTCATGGATGGCAACGTCAGAACGACGTGCCGTCAGTGCAGGGCGTGATCGAGGCTGCACTGGCCAAGATTGAACCCCGCGACCACAATATCGCGGCGGCAGGGCGCACGGACAAAGGCGTTCACGGGATGGCGCAGGTGGCACATTGCGACTTGGAGCGTGAGTGGACGCCTTTTCGGCTGTCCGAAGCATTGAACTATCACATGAAGCCGCATCCAGTGGCAATTGTAGACTGCGTGCAAGTGGATGAGACATTCCACGCCCGGTTTTCTGCACAAGAACGGCGCTATCTGTTCCGTATCCTTGTGCGGCGGGCACCAGTGACCCATCAGGCCGGGTTGGTGTGGAACGTAAAAAAGACTCTCGATCTGGACGCCATGCGTGAGGGAGCCGACCACTTACTGGGCAAGCATGACTTTACGACGTTCCGGTCAACGATTTGCCAGTCCATCACCCCAATAAAGACCGTTGATCGTTTGGATATGAAATGGGTCGACACGACCGGCGGGCCAGAACTGCATTTCGATGTGCGCGCCCGGTCGTTTCTGCACAATCAGGTTCGCAGCTTTGTGGGGACGCTGGAACGGGTTGGCGCGGGGTCGCTTCGCCCCGATGACGTGAAGAAAATGCGGGACGCACGGGACCGCCAAGCCTGTGGCCCAGTGTCGCCGCCCCACGGGTTGTACCTGTCCCATGTTGGCTATCTTGTGGACCCGTTCGCGGCCTAGATCGTTGCGATTGCCCTCCAATCGCCGTGATGCTGTCCATCCTGATCCAAGCGTGCAAACCCGTGCGATCCAAAGAAATCCCGTTGGGCCTGAATAAGGTTCGCAGTCCCCCGCCCGCGTCTGATTGTGTCATACCACGCCAACGAAGCCCCCAGCGCCGGAACCGCAACCCCAGACAAGACCGCCGATGCCACCACCCGCCGCAATGCGCCAATGGATTCGTCCAGCAGATCACGGATGGCAGGTGCAAGGATCAGTTCACCTGCGGGCAATTCAGTGCGAAAGGCGTTGGCGAAATCATCCAGAAGCGCCGAGCGGATGATGCAGCCTGCGCGCCAAATTTCGGATATGCGGGCCATGTCCAGATTCCATGCGAATTCATCAGATGCCGCCGCGAGAATGCGAAAACCCTGCGCGTGGGAAATGATGCGCGCGGCCAACAGGGCATTTTCAAGGTCAGCCGTATCGGCCACCAAAGTTGCCTGTGCATCAGAGGCCAATAACGGCTCGGCAATTTGCCGCAATGCCTTTTCGCTCGACCAGCCCCGCGCACCGACTGCCGCTTCGATTGTGCTGGCCGATTGCCCCAGTTTTAATGCCTCGATCAACGTCCAGCGGCCAGTGCCTTTTTGACCTGCCTGATCCAGAATGACATCAACCAATGGGCGGCCTGTTTCGGCATCAACGGTTTGCAACGCGGCCGCTGACACCTCGATCAGATAAGAGCTGAGCGGCCCGTTTTGCCAGCTTTCGAACAACGCACCGATGTCCTGGGCCATCTGACCGTCCGCATCGCGCAGGATGCCGTAAACTTCGGCAATGATTTGCATGTCTGCGTATTCGATTCCGTTATGCACCGTCTTAACGAAATGCCCCGCGCCGTCAGGGCCCAGATGGTCAACGCAAGGGTCCCCTTCGAATTTGGCGGCGATGGCTTCGACCATGGGACGCAGTTGCTGCCAGCTTTCTTTCGATCCGCCAACCATGAGGGACGGACCATGCCGCGCCCCGTCTGCTCCGCCGGAAACGCCCATGCCAACGAAATGGCATCCGGTCTTCTCAATCGCAGCCGACCGCCGACGGGTATCGTGAAAATCAGCATTGCCTCCATCTATAATCGTGTCGCCGGGATCAAGATGCGGCAGGATCGCATCGATCATTGCATCCATCGGCGCACCCGACGGGATCATAAAAAGGATGCTGCGGGGGCGGGAAATGGCGGAGACAAAATCTGCCAGATCGGCAGCGCCGATAAACTGCGCTTCAAGCTTTCCGGCCTTTTGCACGAACGGCTCGATCCAGTCGGCTTCTTTGTTGCTGACTGCGACCTTGAACCCATGGTCCGCAAGGTTCAATGCAAGCGCACTGCCCATCGTACCCAATCCGAAAACCCCGATGTGAGCACTGGTTTTGCGGTCATTCATGTCTATATCCCTTTCAAGACGATAGCCCCAAGGTGGAGCGCGTAGACACAGCCCGCAAGGGTTCAGGGGCTATGAAATTGATTTCTTTTAAAAAATCGTTTACTGATTACGCATAAAACAAAGAAACGTATCTATTGGCAGGTGATCTAAGATGATGCACGTATTCAAACGCGCATGGGAGGACATGTTCCTTCCTATGTGGCGACGGCCCAAGCGGCTGCAAGTTGCCGCGCTGTGCTATCGCGAAACTCCCGAAGGTAAACAGGTGTTGCTGATCACGAGTCGGGACACCGGACGGTGGATTGTACCAAAAGGCTGGCCTGTGGACGGGCTTGATGGTGCCGAAGCCGCCCTGCAAGAAGCATGGGAAGAGGCCGGCGTTTCAAAAGCTGACATCGAGAGCGATCCAATGGGATTCTATGACTATAACAAACGTCTGGATCACGGGCTAACCACGCCTGTAAATGCGCAGGTGTATCTGACGCGCGTGCGGAACCTCGAGGACAAGTATCCAGAGGTGAATGAACGCAAGCGCAAGTGGTTCGCCCCGGCCGAGGCTGCCGAGCTTGTAGACGAGCCTGAGCTTCAAGACATTCTTCGGTCGCTTTAATCCTCATACCGGCACCGATCCGGTTTATGCGGTCTTACTTGTATAGCTGTCCCGTTTCTGGCAGGACGCGCCAATCATCACGATCGGAGCAGCTATGAGCGACGCCCCCAAAGGCCAGCAGTGGAAGACCCTAGACACTGATTTGCATCGCATCTCCCGGGTGGAACAGGCCGCAACCTATGCTGCACGTCCGATGGTCGGTTTTGGTATAGCACTGGCATTCATCGTATTTGCAGCGCTCGCTGCGGGCATTTTCCTCGGGTATTCATCCTCCAACTATGTGGTGATCGCCGCTGCGGCCTTTGGTGCCTATATGGCTGTCAATATCGGGGCCAATGACGTTGCAAACAATATGGGTCCAGCCGTGGGCGCCAAGGCGCTTAGCATGGGCGGCGCAATCCTGATTGCCGCCATCTGCGAAAGCGCGGGGGCATTGCTTGCCGGGGGGGATGTTGTCTCGACCATTTCAAAGGGGATTATTGATCCCACATCGGTCGCGGATTCGCAGGTGTTTATCTGGGCCATGATGGCCGCGCTGATCTCCTCTGCGCTATGGGTCAACTTGGCCACCTGGGTCGGCGCACCTGTATCCACGACCCATTCGGTCGTTGGCGGCGTTTTGGGCGCTGGTATCGCTGCTGCAGGCCTAACGGCCGTCAACTGGTCGTCGATGAGCATGATTGCCGCAAGCTGGGTTATTTCACCGGTTTTGGGCGGGGTCGTTGCCGCCAGTTTTCTGGCCTTGATCAAAGCAAAGATCCTGTACCAAGAAGACAAAATCGCAGCCTCGCGTCGGTGGGTTCCCATTCTAATCGGTGTTATGATCGGCGTTTTCGCCACCTATCTGGCGATGAAGGGCCTGAAAAAGATCATTCACATCGATATAGGCATGGCCTTGTTCATCGGTTTGATTGTGGGGCTTTTATCATATGCCGTGTCACGCCCGGCCATTTTTCGCGCCTCTGAGGGGCTGGAAAACCGTAACAAATCGGTAAAGGTATTGTTTGGCTTGCCACTGGTGTTCTCTGCCGCTTTGCTAAGCTTTGCCCATGGGGCAAATGATGTCGCCAATGCGGTCGGCCCATTGGCCGCGATTGTCCACGCAACCGAATTTGGCGGCTTTGAAGCCAAAGTTGCAATTCCCACGTGGGTCATGGTTATTGGTGCCTTCGGTATCTCGTTCGGGTTGTTTCTGTTCGGGCCAAAACTGATCCGCATGGTTGGAAGCCAGATTACCAAGCTTAACCCTATGCGCGCCTATTGCGTGGCACTGTCAGCGGCGATCACAGTTATTGTGGCGTCGTGGCTTGGGCTGCCGGTCAGTTCGACGCATATCGCCGTCGGCGGCGTGTTTGGCGTGGGTTTCTACCGCGAATGGCATATGGAACGGCGGCTGCGCAAACCGGATGCCACCGTTGGTCAGGTCAAACGCATCGCCGTCGAGGAACGCCGTCGCCGCAAGCTGGTGCGACGGTCGCATTTCATGACCATCATCGCGGCTTGGGTGATTACTGTTCCCGCAGCAGCAACGATGTCTGCGCTTATCTTCCTCGTCCTGACGTCTATCGTTACCTAAATATCCGCCGGGGACATGTTTGGCAGCCCACGCCCAGCGGCTTGGGCTTTGTTTATGTGCGCCCTAACCCGCATGCATAGCGGCGTCGGCACCGACTTTTCAGCGCCCAATTGAATGATCAGTCCTTGCAGGGCGTCAATCTCGGTCGGTTTGCCTGCCTCAAGATCATAGGACATCGACGTGCGCGCCGTGGGATCAATGGTCAACATTTTGGCTGCGATCCGCTGGAAGATCGGCGTCGGAAGACGCAGCACCCATGGGATCAAGCCTGACGGCACAGGTGTCGTTGATCGCGGCTGAATGCCGTGCGCCTTTAGCACTCTAAGCGCTTCGGCCATCTGTGCGGCCATGATACTGCGCCAAGGGCGGCTGAGCAGTTGTGCCTGAAGCGTCATACCGGACAAAGCGTTCAGCGCGTTATTCAAATTGATCAGCAGCTTGCCCCATTGGACGGCTGCGATATTGTCGCTTTGCGTAAATACCAAATCCGGTTGGGACAGGCGGTCAACCAATGCCTTCTGGCCCGCCTCGATCACAATGTCACCGCTGGTGGACCGGTGATAGGATCCGGGACTGGTGGGCACGACGTTGAACGGCACCATACCAGCGCGAGCATCATGCGTGGGCAAGATGTTACGAAGAGTTTGCGCTGCTTCCATCCCGTTTTGCAAGCTGATCACAACCGCATCTTGAGGGGCGTTTTGGCCAATTTCCCGGGCCATCGCAGCGGTGTCAGCGGTCTTGACCGTGACCAGTACCAGCGTCGCCTTTTTCAGACAAATCGGATCATCTGTCAGCGTCAGGTTCTGCGCTGAAACACTGCAATTCATCCCGTTGAAATCCGTCAGATGCAGGCCATGTTTCTTGATCTGGTCAATAACGCGGTCGCGGGCAAGCAATGTAACATCGTGCCCGCGCGCCGCCAAAAGCCCACCGATAAAGCAGCCGATCGCCCCTGCGCCTGCAACGACGATGGGCAGCTTATCGGTCATTTGCCTAAGCACCACCGCATGATCGACTTTTGCGCGTGCAGGCGGTTCTCGGCCTCGTCGAAAATCACCGACCGGGGCCCATCCATGACCGAGCTTGTGACCTCGTCATCGCGGTGGGCAGGCAGGCAGTGCATGAACAGGGCGTCAGGCTTTGCCTTGGCCATCAACGCATCGTTGACCTGATACCCACGCAGCTGGTTGTGGCGACGTTCGCGCGCAGATTGCGGATCGTGCATGGATACCCATGTATCGGTGACGACCAGATCGGCGCCCTCGACCGCTTTGTCCGGGTCGCGCTCCGTGGTGTATAGACCGTCCAATGCGGATTCAGGATCAAGGGTTGGCGGGCCAGTGAAAACCAGTTCAAAGTCAAAGCTTTTGGCCGCGTGGGCAAAGCTGGCAAAGACGTTATTGCCGTCACCGGACCACACGACTTTCTTACCCTTGATCGGGCCGCTGTGTTCTTCGAAGGTCATGATATCTGCCATGATCTGACAAGGATGGGTGCGGTTGGTCAGCCCGTTGATCACCGGAACAGAGGCATATTCCGCCATCTCGAGAAGGGTCGCTTCCTCGAATGTGCGGATCATGATCAGATCAACATAACGCGACAGAACCCGGGCTGTGTCAGCGATGGTTTCACCGTGGCCCAGCTGCATATCAGCGCCGGACAGCACCATGGTTTGCCCGCCCATCTGGCGCACGCCCACATCAAAGCTGACACGGGTTCGGGTCGATGGTTTTTCAAAGATCAGGGCGACCATGTGGTCTTTGAGTGGCTGATCATCATCCGGTGCGCCGCGCGGGCGACCGATGCGCTCAGCCTTCATTGCAGCAGCATCGTTGATTATACTGCGCAGATCGGCGGGATCGGTTTGATGAATGTCGAGAAAATGTTTCATGAGTAATTCTTCTGTTTGAAAGGACGGGGGGCCAGCCCCCCGATCCCCCCGGAGTTTATTCTGCAAAATGAAGATTAGGCAGAGGTGAGGCTGCTTGCCGTTTGATCCAGTCGCAAGACTGCTTCGGCGATTTCGTCATCGGTGATGTTGAGCGGGGGGAGCAGCCGGATCACATTGTCGGCGGCCGGTACAGTGATGACCTCGTGCTTATACCCTTCAGCGACCACGTCACTGTTGGTTACTTTGCATTTTAGTCCCAGCATCAGCCCGACGCCCCGCACGGCCTCGAATACATCGGGGTGGCTGGCCACAAGACCTTCGAGCTTTTGGCGGGTCAGACTGGCTTTGCGGTTTACCTCGGCCAGAAAAGCCGGGTCGCCGATGATGTCGATGACAGCGTTGCCAACAGCGCAGCCCAAGGGATTGCCGCCATAGGTCGATCCGTGGGTGCCGGCCGTCATGCCCGACGCTGCATCTTCGGTGGCAAGCACTGCCCCCAAGGGAAAGCCCCCGCCAATACCTTTGGCGACCATCATGATGTCGGGGGTGATGCCGGACCATTCATGGGCAAACAGCTTGCCCGTCCGGCCAACACCGCATTGTACCTCGTCCATGATAAGAAGGATGCCATGCTCATCACACAAGTCGCGCAGACCTTTCAGGCATTGATCGGGGACAGGACGAATGCCGCCTTCGCCTTGTATAGGTTCGATCAGAATTGCCGCAGTTGTGTCGGTGATGGCAGAATTTATTGCGTCATGATCGCCAAATTCAAGATGTACAAAGCCTGGCAATAGCGGGCCAAACCCTTTCGTCATTTTTTCAGATCCGGCAGCCGCGATACCCGCTGACGAACGCCCGTGGAACGAGCCGGAAAATGTTATGATCTCGACCCGGTCGGGTTGGCCTTTGTCATAGAAATATTTGCGCGCCATTTTCACGGCCAACTCACAGGATTCTGTACCAGAGTTCGTGAAAAACACAGTGTCGGCAAAGCTGAGGGCGACCAGTTTATCGGCCAGCGCTTGTTGCTGCGGAATGTGGAACAAGTTGGAAGTATGCCACAGCTTTCCTGCCTGTTCCGTCAGTGCCGAGACCAACGCGGGGTTGGCATGACCCAATGCGTTCACAGCGATACCCGCACCCAGATCCAGAAATCGGCGACCATCTTCCTCGATTAGCCAGCTGCCTTCGCCTTTGGCAAAGCTAAGAGGCGCACGGGAATAGGTCGGCAGAACAGACGGGAACATCAAGATCATCCTTATGGGGTTAGCCGCATCAAAGCCACAAAAGGCCATGGGAGGCGGAAAGGGTCAATGGAATTTAGGGGGGTTTTGCGGATTATTACCGCATATGATCAAACACACCCTAAGAAGGGTAGCGAAAGCCGAGTCAGCTTTGGCGTCGTCGCGTGAGATTGGCTGCGATTTTAATCATGTCATTTGAGTACTGGCACATATCCGGTTTGCATAGTGCAAACTTTGGCACGACCGGCTGTTTGCGGTCGATTTATGCCAAAGAGATCAATTTTGATCGTTTTTTTCAGCCCTGATTATAGTCACAAGCCGCCCAAACGCCGCTTCGCGCCTTGCACCCAAGCTGTCAGTGATTAGTATAGGGCCTTGAGATTTTCCAAGGCGGTCCGGAATGGGGCCGCTTTTTAGCTAAGGACGCCAAATGTCTTGGACTGATGACCGCGTAGAGATTTTGAAGAAAATGTGGGGCGAGGGCCAATCTGCCAGCCAGATTGCAAAAGAACTGGGCGGCGTCACCCGAAATGCCGTGATTGGCAAGGTTCACCGTCTGGGCCTGTCAAACCGCACAACAACCGGAGCAGCAGCGCCCGCCGCCGCCGCGCCTAAAGCAGAAGCCAAGCCGAAGCCCGCAGCCAAGGCAGCCGCAAAGCCGAAGGTCGAAGCAAAAGAGGAAGAAGCCGCACCAGCGCCACGGCCCAATTTGCCAGCGCGTGCCAAGATTATTCCTGCGGGTCAGCCCCTGCCCCCGCAGCCCTCTGCCAACGAGATTAGCCCCGAGGCCCTGGCCAAGGTGAGCGAGATCGAGAAGAAATCAAAGAAAATCGGCTTGATGGATCTGACTGAGCGCACATGCAAATGGCCTGTCGGTGATCCGGCGACAGATGATTTTTGGTTCTGCGGTCTGCCCGTGCAACAGGGCAAGCCCTATTGCGAGGCACATGTCGGTGTCGCATTCCAACCGATGAGCGCGCGCCGGGATCGTCGCCGCTAAGAGCGTTATTAGCTTTGGATGAGATGAGGGGGCCTTGGCCCCCTTTATTTTTGCCGCAGATCTGTTTGCAACTTTCGGCGTGCTAACCAGCGGCTGTCTTGCCCCGCCTGTCGTTGCGCAACTGTGCATAGAGCACATGATTGCGCCAGCGCCCGTCGATCTGCAGATAGCTTTGCGCGACGCCCTCGTATTTGAATCCGGTTTTTTCCAGCAGACCGCGCGAGGCGACGTTTTCGGGCAGGCAGGCCGCTTCGATCCGGCTTAGATCCAGCCGCGTAAATGCATGATGAACAGTCGCATTGATCGCCTCGCGCATATAGCCGCGGCGGGCGAATGTTTCGCCGGTCCAATAACCAAGCGTGCCAGCCTGCGCCGGCCCCCTGCGGATGTTATCCAAGGTGATGGCCCCGATGAGCGCGTTGTCTTTGCGTCGGATCAGGAACAACGGCAGCGCGGTCCCCCCAGAGACCGAACGGGACGCCCAATAGACCCTATTGGTGAACGATTTACGTGACAGGTGGTCACTGGACCAGGATGGCTCCCAGGTGGTGAGGTAGTCAATGCTGTCGACACGCAAAGCGGCCCACGCACGGAAATCGGAATGAATCGGAGGGCGCAAAGTCAGCCGCTCCGTCTCGATTGCGAGTTTCCGTTTGCCCAATAGCATCAGGCGGCGCGACGCTCTTGTAGGGCCTCTAGTGTCGGGGCGGCTTCGACCGGACCATAAAGGGCCAAGGCCGCAGGGGCCGTGCCCGCCATTGTCTGGGCAAAATCGCGGACGTCCCCGGTGGTCACGGCGTCAATCTGCGCAATCGTTTCTTCCAGCGGCGGAATGCGGTCCCAGATCTGGATAAGTCGTGCCAACCGTTCGGCACGGTTCGACGGGCTTTCCAGCCCCATCAACAATCCGGCTTTCATCTGGGCTCGGGCGCGGGCAACTTCGGCAGGTGACATGTCAGACGCTGCGCGCTTCATCTCGTCGATGGTGATACCCGCAAGTTCAGTCAGCTGTTCACCACTGGTACCTGCATAGATCGTCATCATGCCCGTATCTGCATAGGCACCAGCCTGAGCAAAGATAGAATAGCACAAACCACGGTTTTCACGGACTTCTTGGAAAAGACGGCTCGACATGCCGCCGCCAAGCGCCGAAGCATAGATTTGCGCGATATAGATATCATCGGCGCGGTAGCCGGGCGATTCAAAGCCAAGGGCGAAATGAGCCTGCTCAAGTGGTTTGACCTGACGAATTTCACCACCCGAAAATTTCGCAGCATCTACATCAAACAGCGGCTTTGCTGGCATATCGCCAAACAGTTTTTCCGCCAACCGTACGATTTCATCGTGATCAACCGCGCCAGCAGCTGAAAGGATCATCTGCTCGGGGCCGTAATGCTGTGCAATAAAGCCGGACAGGTCTTCGCGGGAAAAGTTCGAGACCCGCTCGTGCGGGCCGAGAATGGTGCGGCCCAACGGTTGGTTCGGGAACGCTTCTTCTTGTAGCCAGTCAAAGATAACGTCGTCTGGCGTGTCCAATGCTTGACCGATCTCTTGCAGAATCACACCGCGCTCGACCTCGATCTCATTGTTGTCCAAAATGGGGTTGCGCAAAATATCTGCGATCACGTCCAACCCAAGGGACACATCATTTTCTAGTACACGCACATAATATGCCGTCACTTCGCGCGACGTATATGCGTTGATATAACCACCAACGTCCTCAATCGCCTCGGCGATTTGTAGGGATGTGCGCTTGGCTGTGCCCTTAAACGCCATATGCTCAAGAAAATGCGCGATGCCATTCTGGTTCACCGTTTCGTGACGCGCCCCCGCTGAAACCCACACCCCGATAGAGGCAGAGGCCAACCCCGGCATATGTTCTGTTACGATCCGAAAGCCATTGGACAGGCGGTGTTGCTGTAGACTCACTGGGCGATGCCCCCTTTGATGATTTCTTTGAGGGCCGAAAGATCGTTTGGCACGCGGGTCATCCGCTCCTTACGATCAAACAGGTCGGCCATATGGGGTGGCAATGGAGGGCGAACTCCGGTTGCAGCCTCAACCGCATCGGGGAATTTTGCCGGGTGCGCTGTGGCCAAAGTGATCATAGGCGTCGCCGGATCCCGCATCGCTTGGGCAACCCGAACACCGATGGCAGAATGCGGGCACAGCAGTTCGTTCGTGTTGGCGAAAAATTCCTTGATCGTGGCCGAGGTTTCCTCTTCGGAGACACGACCAGATTTATACGTGTTCTTCAAATCACGCAGAGCATTGTCGCCCACATCAAATCCGCCCTTGGCAAGATCAGCCATCAAGCCGTTGATCGCGTCGCTGTCCTGACCATAAGCGAAGTACAAGGCGCGCTCAAAGTTCGAGCTGACTTGAATATCCATCGACGGGCTGATCGAGGGTTGTACCTCGCCCTTGTGATAACCGCCTGTCGTCAGGCAACGATGCAGGATGTCATTTTGGTTTGTAGCAACGACCAGATCCGCGATAGGCAAACCCATTTCGCGCGCAATATATCCCGCAAAAATATCACCAAAGTTGCCTGTTGGGACGGTAAAGCTGACCTTACGATCCAGCGCGCCCATCGCCAACCCTGCGGTGAAGTAATAGACGACCTGCGCCAATACACGGCCCCAGTTGATGCTGTTCACGCCAGCCAGCTTAACGCCATCACGGAAGTCATTGTCGTTGAACATATCCTTCAGGCGGGCCTGGCAATCGTCGAAATCCCCGTCCATCGCCAATGCGTGAACATTGCTTTCAGACGGCGTGGTCATCTGGCGGCGCTGTACGTCAGAAACCCGGCCATGTGGGTACAAGATGAACACATCAACATTGTCCAAGCCGCGGAACGCTTCGATCGCGGCTGATCCGGTATCCCCAGAGGTCGCCCCGACGATGGTCACCCGGTCGCCTTTGCGCGACAACACGGCCTGAAACATGTGGCCGATCAATTGCATGGCGAAATCTTTGAAAGCTAGCGTAGGCCCATGAAAGAGTTCCAGTAAGAAGTGCCCCTGATCCAGCTGAACCAAAGGTGCGCGGACGGTGTGGTTGAACCCCGCATAGGCTTTGGCGATCAGCTGTTTGAATTCAGCATCCGTGAACGTGTCACCGACAAAGGGGCGCATCACTTTGTATGCGACATCTTCGTACGACATCGTCGCCATTTCAGTCAGATCTTCGCGCGAAAGCGTTGGGATCGTCTCAGGCACATAAAGTCCACCATCACGAGCAAGTCCGGTCAGCAGAGCTTCTTCGAAGTTCAGAACGGGGGCAGATCCACGAGTAGATACGTAGCGCATAAGGAAGGTCAGCTTTCGACTTTGGAAGCGCCACGACGGCGCAGGAAAAACAGGCTCATGCCGAGCCAGATTGCAGCAAGTGAGAACCAGGTAATGGCGTATTGCAGATGATCATTCGGGATACGAGCGGTATCCACGGGCAACGGACTTACTTCGGGTTCGTTAAGTGAACTGGTCCGCACCACCATCAGAATGGGAAGTGTCTGCAGCGCGCGGGCCATTGCATCGACATCACGGGCGAACCAGATATTGGCATTCATA
Organism: uncultured Sulfitobacter sp.; assembly: GCA_965363735.1. GTDB lineage: Bacteria > Pseudomonadota > Alphaproteobacteria > Rhodobacterales > Rhodobacteraceae > Sulfitobacter. The sequence goes on from CBDTUA010000008.1 coordinate 20,957, forward strand.
TCAGGCGCTGGCGTAAAGCTGTCAGTTTCTTGGGGCCATTGCAAATTCCCAATGACTGTCGCCTGCCCGATGGCGCGTTCGGTGTCTTTCGCAGTGGCAAGGGCAAAGCCGCGGTCGACCATGATCTGGCGGCTGTCTTGCAACTCGAATGGTGCGATAACGCGGTATCCTGCACCAATATCCTTTTGCGAAACCAAAATATGAATTTCGCCATCCCCGACAATTCCGTCAGCGACGACGGGCAGATATGCGTCGGCTTGCGCGTCGACAGTTTCGGGCAGCTCAACTGGTGTCGCTGTAATCCGCGCATTGATGTCAGTGATGATTGCTTCTTTCCAAGCAAGCCGCTGGACCTGCCAGACCCCAAGAGAGATCAGGATAGCAGCCCCCCCAAGGCCGATAATCAGCAGGAATAGCGTGCGGCGCATATAGCTCTCTTGAGGTTGGTTACCAATGGGGCAACTTTAATGCAAAGGCGCGCAAGGTTCCCCTCACGCGCCTAATGCTTTTAGTGATTGCGTGCCGGTTTGCAAGCAGGTGAGCGCTTAGATGCCCCACATGTAGACGGCAAAGAAAAGAAACAGCCATACAACGTCAACAAAGTGCCAGTACCATGCTGCGGCTTCGAAACCGACGTGCTGTTCGGGGGTAAAATCGCCTCTGATTGCGCGGATAAGGCAAACCGTCAGAAAGATCGTACCAATCAAGACGTGGAAGCCATGAAAGCCCGTTGCCATAAAGAAGCTGGAAAAGAACAGATCGCCACCGAATGTCCAATCATCGTGAACCAGCAGTTCGTAATATTCAAAGGCTTGGAACGCAGTAAACATCACGCCCAGAACAATCGAGATGGCCAAACCGGCAACCAGGTCTTTGCGGTTGTTTTCATGTACCAACGCATGGTGCGCCCATGTCACGGCACAGCCGGACAGCAGAAGAATCAATGTGTTGATCAGCGGCAGGTGAAAGGCGTCGACCGGGATAATATCGGGCTGCACATATGTGGATCCGGGAAAGGCATCCATCGGGTACAGGGCTTCTTTGAAGAAGGTCCAGAACCATGCAACAAAGAACATTACCTCGGACATGATGAACAGGATAAAGCCATAGCGCAGGCCAATGCGGACAACACTTGTATGATCGCCGATCTTGCTTTCCGCAACAACTTCGGACCACCAGCCAAACATGCAGTACAAAACAGCAGCCAAGCCGCCGAAGAACACGAATGGTGTAATGTCGTGCATCCAAAAGACGATGCCAACCAGCATGGCACAGCCTCCCAAGGCGCTGAGCAGCGGCCATGTGGAAGGTGCTAGAATGTGGTAATCGTGGTTCTTTTCATGGGCCATGGTGGCGTCCCTCACCTTTTTCTTAATTCAGGTTTGTCTGGCTGTCCTGATCAAGGGCTGCGTATCCCTCGGGCAGATCAATTTCATAGAAGGTATAAGATAGTGTGATCGTATGTACATACTTGCCATCAAGGTCTTTGACGATTTCCGGATCAACAAAGAAGCTGACTGGCATCTGAACACGCTCACCGGGGGCAAGCACCTGTTCAGTAAAGCAGAAGCATTCAATTTTTTCAAAATACGGGCCAGCGGCATAAGGCGTTACATTATATGCAGCTTGCCCGGCGATCGGTTTGTCTGTCGGGTTATATGCCTCGTAAAAAGCCAGGCCCGTCTCGCCGATCCGTAATTCCATTTCATTTACAACAGGCTTGAACTCCCAAGGCATCCCCTGATTAAGACTGCCGTCAAACCGCACCTTGATCGTCTGATCCAGGATATCGCCGGCATTTGCGCTGACTTGGCCTGGCGTACCGCCAAACCCAGTTACTTGGCAGAACCAGTTGTAAAAAGGCACAGAGGCCCAAGCAAGCCCGCCCATAAGCAGTACGACTGACACAGTTTGCGCCACCGTCTTTGCCGGACCGGACATTGCCATCACTTGCTCTCCTGCGTCTGGATCGCGCCGCCTGGAAGATTGCTGAAGTCGATGTTGGTGATCTTTACAAAGGTCAGGGCCATAACCAGAAGGACAAATGCACCCAGCATCAGACCAATGCCCAGATTACGGCCACGGCGCCGTGAATGAAGCTCGTGTTCTACGCGAATGCTCATGACCATCCTCCAAGACCGTAGGGACGCAATGTCGCCTCGGCCAAAATCGCACCAAAGTGCAGGAACAGATACCAAAGCGACAATCTGAAAAACTTCCGTTCTATCAGGAAATTGTCAGCCTCGCTGTCGTCTTCGTTGCGCTTCCAGATCCGAACGGCCCCAATCAGGAACAGGACGTTCAAGACCACGGCTGTAACCAAATAGATAGGCCCGCCAATGGACGTAAAACCGGTGCCAATCGCAAGGATCACCAGCAAAATAGTATAGGCAAGGATATGACGGCGGGTGGATGGTCGGCCGTGGGTCACGGTCAACATCGGCACCTTGGCATCATCATAATCATTGCGCATGAACAACGCCAGCGCCCAGAAATGCGGGGGTGTCCACATAAAGATCAGCGCAAACATCAACCATGCTTCGACCGAGAAACTGCCCGTAGCAATAATCCATCCGATTACAGGAGGGAACGCGCCAGCGGCACCGCCGATAACGATATTCTGCGGCGTCGCGCGTTTCAGCCACATGCTGTAAAAAACGGCGTAAAATAGAATTGTGAACAGCAGCATGCCGGCAGCCAACAAATTCGCAGCCAACCCCAGCATCATCACAGACAAGCCAGACAACGCAACACCAATGGCCAAAGCCTCGCCCGGTTGAACGCGGCCCGATGGGATTGGGCGGCCTGCCGTGCGGCGCATTATGGCGTCGATGTCGGCATCCCACCACATATTCAATGCACCTGACGCACCCGCGCCAATTGCTACAAACAGGATAGAGGCAAAAGCGACGACCGGATGCACAGGAACAGGTGCAGCCAACATGCCCACCAGCGCTGTGAAAACAACCAACTGCATCACGCGCGGCTTTAGCAGCGCAAAATAATCGCCCAGTTGCGTTTCGTATTCGCCGGAAGTTGATGTGCTGGTGTCTGCCATGTCAAAACTCATATATAAAGGTCGGGCCACACAGTGCGCAGGCCCGACATTTCACATTTAGTTACTTCGAAGCGACGGTCAAAGGCTGCGGGATACCTGCGTATTCAGCTTTCGCCTTGCTTAGCCATTCGGCGTATGCCGCTTCGGATACGACTTTTACCGTGATCGGCATATAGGCGTGTGCGTTGCCGCAAAGCTCGGAACACTGACCAAAGTAAATGCCCTCTTTTTCAGCTTTGAACCATGTTTCGGCCAAACGACCGGGAACAGCGTCTTGCTTTACGCCGAATGCTGGCATTGCCCACGCATGAATAACGTCAGATCCCGTTATTTGAACCACAATGGTTTTGCCCACGGGGATCACGACTGCTGTGTCAGTTGCCAAAAGGAACTGCTGCTCGGAGTAACCGGCAGCTTCCAACTGCGCGATGACTTCGGGCGTTTTGCGGTTTTCACCACCAAGCGCCGGGGCACCGATCATGTAGCTGTCAAAGCCGAAACCGTCGTCGACATATTCATAGGACCAGTACCACTGGTTCCCTGTCGCCTTGATCGTCAGATCAGCCTGCGGGATTTCCTGCTGGCGGAAAAGAATCGGCAGCGAATAGGCACCGATCAGGACGAGGATCAAAATAGGTACGATTGTCCAAGCGATCTCGACCGGAGTGTGGTGCGTAAAGGACGCAGCGGTAGGGTTGCGTTTTTTGTTGTACCGAAACGCGACCCAAAGGATCAGGCCGGTCACAAACACAGTAATCAGCGTGATGATAACCAAGATCAGGTAATCCAGATCGTGAATATCTTGCGCGACACGGGTTACTGCAGGCTGAAAGCCCGTTTTTCCGTCAATCGGTTCACCGATGATTTCGAGACCATCAATACGAAGGTTTTCCTGCGCCCACGCGGGGGCAGCAGCAAAGGCGGCCATGAGACCTGAAAGTTTAAGAAGATGTTTCATATGTCGTCCTGATCTTGTGACCATTGAATGCGAATCCTATCGACATGTGCCGTTTCGGACCACGCGCCGTTGTAATCTGTATGCTTACAATCATATTCTAACTTCAAGATAAAGACTTCTGCTTGCGTCAAACGGACGCGAAGCGATCTTTTTAACACGATTCAGGGAACATCTTGATGAGCCAACCACCTTTTAACCCTTTTGAGGGTGACCTTGACCGTGACGCAGCCCTTTCAATACTGAAAGATGCTGTTGCGGGCGCTGATGATGGCGAGCTGTTCTTTGAACGCCGCCGCTCTGAGGGGCTCGTGTTTGATGACGGCCGCCTCAAAACCGCAAGCTATGATGCCTCCGAAGGGTTTGGACTGCGTGCCGTGCGGGGCGAAGTCGCAGGGTATGCGCATTCTTCGCAAATCACCGAATCCGCATTGCGCCGTGCTGCCGAAACCGCGCGTCTGGCAGTCGGTGACGGGGGTGGCACATGGGCAGATGGGCCCGTTGCAACTAATCGCCACCTTTATACTGACGAGGACCCAATCGCCGGGGCTAGTTTTTCTGTAAAAGTCGAAACGCTTCGCGAGATCGATGATTTCGCGCGCAGCTTGGACAAACGGGTTGTTCAGGTGTCTGCTTCCATCTCTGCGTCTATCCAAGAGGTCGAAATATTGCGCCCCGAGGGTATTTCAGTGCGCGATACCCGCCCGATGACGCGCGTCAACGTATCAGTTATTGTCGAACAGGACGGGCGACGCGAAAGCGGCACGGCGGGCGGCGGTGGCCGGGTCGGGCTTGATGGCTTGATTGAACGGTCGGACTGGCAGGCCAAAATCCGCGAAGCTTTGCGGATTGCATGTGTCAACCTTGATGCTGTCCCAGCACCCGCAGGCATGATGGACGTGGTGTTAGGGCCTGGCTGGCCCGGTATTTTGCTGCACGAAGCCATCGGCCATGGCCTTGAGGGTGATTTCAATCGCAAAGGATCCAGTGCCTTTGCGGGGCTTATGGGCCAGCAGATTGCCGCCAAAGGGGTGACCGTTTTGGATGATGGTACGATCCCTGACCGGCGCGGGTCGATTACCGTTGATGACGAAGGAACCCCGTCTGCAAAAAACACACTAATCGAAGACGGCGTGCTGGTTGGATATATGCAGGACCGGCAAAATGCCCGCCTGATGGGTGTTCAATCGACAGGGAACGGTCGCCGCGAATCATATGCGCATATCCCGATGCCGCGGATGACCAACACATATATGCTGGGCGGTAATGTCTCTCCCGGTGATATTGTGTCCGACCTCAAGGATGGAATCTATGCTGTTGGGTTTGGCGGGGGGCAGGTCGACATTACTAACGGCAAATTCGTGTTCTCCTGCACCGAGGCATATCGGGTGCAAAATGGAATCGTCGGGGCTCCGGTAAAAGGGGCGACCCTGATTGGTGACGGTGCGACTGCGCTGAAACAGATCCGAGCTATTGGCAATGACCCCGCGCTTGATCCCGGGATGGGCAACTGCGGCAAGGCTGGTCAATGGGTGCCGGTCGGCGTGGGGCAACCTACGTTGATGATTGGTGGCCTGACGGTTGGTGGTGCCGCCACATAAAACACTCTCCCTGCCCTATTTGACAAAAATGGGCGGGGAACCCTTCATCGGTTGTTAACCAGGTCTCCTTATATCTGATTCTTGCAACAGACGGAGATACGGGATGACTGACAAGGACCACAATCCTTCTTCCACTCACCCCCCAATCCCACCCACCTCGGAAGACGAACGTTTTGCCCGTCTTCGTCTGTTGCGCTCGCGCCGGGTCGGCGTTTCAACGTATAAACGGCTGCTGACCGAACATGGCACTGCGCAGAATGCGCTGGCCGCGCTGCCTACGGTAGCGCGCGCCGCGGGCGTCCAGAATTACACGATTTGTCCCGAAGGGGTTGTTCACGCCGAAATGCGCGCGGGCAAAGATGCAGGTGCGCGACTTATCATGCACGGCACCTCGGATTATCCCCAGACGTTAGCTGAAATTGACGATGCCCCACCCTTCCTTTGGGTATTAGGCAATGTCGACCTGTTGAACAGGCCTACGATATCTTTGGTCGGGGCGCGAAATGCATCATCGCTGGGCACACGCATGGCCAAGGCATTGGCGCAGGGCCTAGGCGAGGCTGGTTTTGTCGTGGTGTCAGGTTTAGCGCGCGGCGTAGACGCTGCCGCCCACCTTGCCGCCCTTTCCACGGGAACAATCGCGGTTCAGGCAGGCGGAATTGACGTGGTCTATCCTGCAGAGAACGCCCAACTGGCCCAAGACATCGCAAAGTCTGGCCTTCGGATATCAGAGCAACCTATGGGCCTGCAGCCGATGGCGCGGCATTTTCCAAGCCGCAACAGGATCATCGCAGGCCTAAGCCGTGCGACAATCGTTGTCGAGGCTGCGTCCAAATCCGGCAGCCTGATCACGGCTCGCGATGCATTGGATCAGGGCCGGGATGTACTGGCAGTGCCGGGCCACCCCTTCGATGCCCGAGCGGCCGGATGTAACATGTTGATCCGCGACGGGGCAACATTGGTGCGCAATGCCGCAGACGTTATCGAAGTTCTGGGAAAGGCATCTGTGCTAGAACAAGCACAACCCGAACTAGATCGTGCGCCGACACAGAAAAATGCCGCCCAACAAAGATCGCTTAGGGAAACCGCCGCCCTTCACATGCAGATCCTATCGCGATTGGGGCCCAGCCCCATCGCGGAAGACCAGTTAATAAGGGACTTGAATGCCGCGCCCGCAAAAATCGCACCCGTCCTGATCGATCTTGAACTTGACGGTCAGGTCCTGCGCCAACCCGGCGGTTTGGTTTCGCGTGTTTGAAGATGGTTTGGAATGCCTCGCGTGGGGTTGCTCCTATTAACAATTGCTCAAACTTCTCGTCAAGCCGCTGCTAGAAAGCGGGTTCTGCACGCGGCTCAAATATCTAAAAAATTGCACCGGCTACAGGTACCATGCACGTCGTCAGGAAACATCAGTGGGCCCCGCATCGGCTGCCCTGCGCATTGACAAAACAACCGCAACGCCACATGTCACAGCACAAGCAGCCCTATTTCAATTGATTCAAGGTACGGAAATTTATGCCAGTTGTTGTCGTCGAATCACCTGCCAAGGCCAAAACGATCAACTCTTATTTGGGCAGCAATTACACTGTTCTAGCGTCCTATGGCCACGTGCGTGATCTTCCCCCGAAAGACGGGTCCGTCGATCCAGACAATGAATTTGAAATGCTTTGGGAGGTCGCTTCGGCCAGTAAAAAGCATGTCAAAGCCATCGCAGATGCACTGAAAAACGATAACGAACTGATCCTCGCGACCGACCCCGACCGTGAGGGGGAAGCAATCAGTTGGCACCTGCAGGAGGCGCTAACTGCCCGCAAATCGATCAAGAAGGACACGCCGGTCAGCCGGGTTGTTTTCAACGCGATCACAAAATCCGCCGTGACCGAGGCGATGAAAAACCCGCGGCAAGTAGATATGCCGCTGGTCGAGGCGTATCTGGCACGTCGTGCGCTAGACTATCTTGTCGGGTTCAACCTTTCGCCGGTTTTGTGGCGCAAACTGCCTGGTGCGAAATCAGCAGGCCGCGTGCAATCGGTGACACTACGGTTAATCGTTGAGCGCGAGATGGAGATCGAGGCGTTCCGCAACCGTGAGTACTGGAGCGTGAAGGCATTGGTCGCAACACCACGCGGCCAAGAATTCGAAGCGCGGCTCGTGACACTTGCCGGCAACAAGCTGGATCGTTTTGATCTGAGCAACGAAACACAAGCCGAAATGGCTGTGCAGGCAATCACCAGCCGCGACCTGACTGTCATAAGCGTCGAGGCGAAGCCCGCCAGCCGGAACCCTTCGGCACCTTTCATGACATCGACCTTGCAACAAGAGGCAAGCCGCAAATTTGGTATGGGTGCCCGCCAGACCATGAGCACTGCCCAGCGGCTGTACGAGTCCGGTCACATTACCTATATGCGGACAGATGGCATCGACATGGCCCCCGAGGCAATGACAATGGCCCGCGATGCAATCAAGGACCGCTTTGGCGCAGAATACGTGCCGTCGGCTCCTCGAATTTACAAGAACAAGGCCAAGAACGCACAAGAAGCGCACGAGTGTATTCGCCCCACAGACATGGCAAAAGACGCAGCCGCGTTGAAATTGACAGAGCCGGATCAGCGCAAGCTTTACGATCTGATCTGGAAACGCACGCTCGCCTGCCAGATGGAAAGCGCCCGGCTTGAACGGACAACTGTCGAAATTGGCAGCAAGGACGAACAAGTTGGCCTGCGCGCAACAGGTCAAGTCGTTCAGTTCGACGGCTTCTTGCGTGTCTACGAAGAAGGCCGCGACGATGTGGTGGATGAGGATGACAAGCGCCTGCCCCAGATCAATCAGGGCGATAAGATGGACAAGCGGTCGGTCACGCCCGAACAACATTTCACACAACCGCCGCCGCGTTATACCGAAGCGACTTTGGTCAAACGTATGGAAGAGTTGGGGATCGGGCGGCCGTCGACCTATGCAAGCGTCGTCACCACAATCCAAGACCGCGAATATGTCCGGAAGGAAGGTAACCGGCTTTTCCCCGAAGACAAAGGTCGGCTTGTTACCGCGTTCCTTGAGAACTATTTCCGCAAATATATCGGGTATGATTTTACCGCTGACCTGGAAGATCAGTTGGACAAGGTCAGCGCGGCAGATGCGAATTACAAAGACGTTCTAAGCCGTTTTTGGAAGGATTTCTCGGCAGCGATCGCCGAGACAGCCGATTTGCGCATCACCGAGGTATTGGAGAAGATCAACGAGGTTCTGGAGCCGCATCTATTCCCACCTACCGAAGACGGGAAAGACCCACGTTTGTGCCCGAACTGTGAAATTGGTCGCTTGTCGATGCGCACGGCACGTTCCGGTGGCGCGTTCATTGGCTGCTCGAACTACCCCGAGTGTCGCTATACGCGCCCCTTTGGTCCACCCGATCCCGAAGCGGAAAAATCCGCGATCCCGCCGGATGGCAAACTGTTGGGCGAAGACCAAGGCGACGAGATTCGCGTTTTCAAAGGGCGCTTTGGCCCTTATGTGCAGCGCGGCGCGATGACTGAAGAAAACAAAAAACCACCACGCCAGTCCGTGCCCAAAGACTGGCACGCTGAAGAGCTAGAGCTTGAACGTGGCTTGATGTTGCTATCGCTGCCGCGAGAAATCGGCCCGCACCCAGAAGATGGCATTATGGTCTGGGCAAATATCGGTCGCTACGGGCCCTATATCAAACACGCCGAAAGCACGTCAGACCGAGGCGGCACAAATGCCAACCTCGAAGGGTTGGACGAAGTGTTCACCGTTGGTATGAACCGTGCTGTGCAATTGCTGGCCGAGAAAGTCGCCAGCCGTGGAGGCCGTGGCAAGGCAGCACTACCGATCCGCGAGATGGGCGAACACCCTGATCTTGGCGGCGACGTGAACATCATGGAAGGCAAATACGGGCCCTATGTAAAATGGGAAAAGGTGAACGCCACCATTCCCAAAGAAGTCGAGCCTGCAGATCTGACCATGGAACGCGCCGTCGAGCTGATCGAGGAAAAGCTGGCCAAGTCACCAGCCAAACGCAAAGCGGCAACCAAAAAGGCCCCGGCCAAGAAAGCCGCCGCCAAAAAACCAGCCGCGAAAAAACCGGCCGCGAAAAAGAAAGCACCTGCGAAGAAGGCATCGGCCAAGAAGGCCGAATAACCATATCGTGATTAAATTGTAATTCATGAATATGTGAATTGCTGCTTAGCCATCCAAATGCCACCTGTGTAGTGAATGCCACAGCATAAGGAGCATAAGGATGGCCGAGCAGGAAATTTCACGCCGAAGACTGATGACAGTAGCGGGTGCCACACTATTCATGCCCTCAATTCTACGGGCGCAATCAGCCGATATTGCGCCAGAGGTCGAAGGTGTACGGCACAACACTTCAAGCTTTATGCAACAGCGCTGGCAGGACCACTTTGACGAGCTGGGCAAAGCGGCAATTGTTGCTGACACGACCTCGCGCGCCTTGCATTTCTGGAGCGGGGACGGCGAGACCTACAATATCTACCCGACTTCCGTTCCGCGCAGCGACGAATTGACCAAACGTGGCTATACCAAAATCATTCGCAAACGGGTCGGCCCCGACTGGACCCCGACGTCAAGCATGATCGAACGCGACCCCGATCTGAAATACATGCCACCGGGCCCCGACAACCCGCTCGGCACGCACGCGATGTATCTTGGTTGGCCCGCCTATCTGATCCACGGCACACACGACACCCGCAAAATCGGACGGCAAAGCTCGGACGGATGTATCGGGCTCTATAACCATATGATCGAGGCGCTTTTCCAGATCGCCCCTGTCGGCACTCAAGTGCGGATCGTCTGATAAGAAACATGTGGTTCAAATCGGATTGATCGTCGGGGGGATTTCGGGCCTGATCTCTATAAGAATGACACCCCCCACCGCCGACTGACGGCGTAGATCAGCCCACCAGACACCATCACTAATGTTTTCAGGCGCATCTTTACAGGTGCGCCTGAGGCCCATTTGACACCTGCGAAACGTGGCGTCATAGAAGTTTACATGCATCTAGACGCGCGGGGTGGTCCCGCGATTGAAAGGACCCGGAATGAAGAAGATTTATGGAAGCGCTGCTGAGGCGCTGGATGGTGTGCTGCACGACGGTATGCTGATTGCCGCTGGTGGTTTCGGTCTTTGCGGCATCCCTGAACTGCTGCTTGCAGCGATCCGTGACGCAGGCACCAAGAACCTGACCTTTGCGTCGAATAACGCAGGTGTTGATGATTTCGGGATCGGGATTTTGTTGCAAACAAAGCAGGTCAAGAAAATGATCAGCTCTTACGTCGGCGAAAACAAAGAATTTATGCGCCAGTATCTTGGTGGCGAGCTTGAGCTTGAATTCAATCCACAAGGCACTTTGGCTGAACGTATGCGTGCAGGTGGTGCGGGTATCCCCGGTTTCTATACAAAGACCGGCGTGGGTACCGTGATTGCCGATGGCAAAGAGCATAAAGATTTCAACGGCGAGACCTATATCATGGAAGAGGGCATCTTTGCCGATCTGGCCATCGTAAAGGCCTGGAAGGCTGACGCGACCGGTAACCTTGTGTTCCGCAAGACAGCCCGCAACTTTAACCCGCCCGCCGCGATGTGTGGCAAAATCTGTATCGTCGAGGTCGAAGAGATCGTCCCGACAGGCAGCCTTGATCCCGATACAATCCATTTGCCCGGCATCTATGTGCATCGCATTGTTCAGGGCGAACATGAAAAGCGGATCGAACAACGCACGGTAAGGAGCGCATAATATGTGGGATCGCAATCAAATGGCAGCACGTGCCGCGTTAGAACTGCAAGACGGCTGGTATGTGAACCTAGGCATCGGCATCCCGACGCTGGTGTCAAATTACATACCCGAAGGCATCGAAGTGACCCTGCAGTCAGAAAACGGCATGCTGGGCATGGGCCCCTTTCCGATCGAGGGATCCGAGGACGCTGACTTGATAAACGCAGGCAAGCAAACCATCACCGAACTACCGCAGACCTCTTATTTCGACAGTGCTACATCTTTTGGCATGATCCGTGGCGGCAAGATTGCAATGGCAATCCTTGGAGCGATGGAAGTGGCGGAAAACGGCGATCTGGCGAACTGGATGATTCCAGGCAAGCTGGTCAAAGGTATGGGCGGCGCAATGGATCTGGTGGCCGGCGTTGGACGTGTGGTCGTTGTGATGGATCACACGAACAAGCACGGCGATAGCAAAGTGCTAAAGGAATGCACCTTGCCGTTGACCGGCAAAGCAGTGGTTGACCGCATCATTACCAATCTTGGTGTGCTGGACGTTGTCGAAGGCGGCCTAAAGATCGTGGAATGCGCCGATGGCGTGACTGAAGAAGAGTTGCGCGCAGCAACCCAAGCAACGATTATCTAAACGCTCTAAACTATCTGAAAGGGGCGTGGCCAGATTGGCTGCGCCCCTTTTCGTTTGCCTACTTCATCGCCACAAAAACGCAGCCATCAGAAATCAGTTCGGGCGGGGTCTGGCACAGCCCCTTAGCAACTTGGAATGCGGCCAAGACCTTGGGCACGTAATCGCGCGTCTCGGCGAAGGGGGGCACGCCTGCGTGTTTGCGCACCGACCCTTCACCAGCATTATATCCGGCTAGCACCAGAATGGGGTCGCTGTCGAATTGACCCATCAGCCAATCGAGGTACTTAACACCGCCCATGATATTCTGCGTCGGCTTCATACTGTCATCGACACCAAAGCGTGTTGCCGTATCCGGCATCAATTGCATCAGCCCTTCGGCCCCTGCCCCGCTCACGGCATCTGCGCGCCCTGCTGATTCAACGGTAATAACGGCCAAGACCAAGGCCGGTGATACTTTTGTCCCGATGGTCGAACGCAGGATATCAATGCCGTTGGCTTTTGCGATCTCTTGCATTTGCTGCATTCGGGGCGCGGGCACTTTGCTGCTGGCGGTAGCGAGCGTGATCATTGCTGTCTCAAGCCTGCCGGGGCCCGATTTAGATTCTTTTGGCGATACGCGCTCCCAGAACCAGTCGAACTGACCGGGCGCTGCCGGGGCAATCGCACCCGATGGTGTCGCCACAACTTGAGGCATGGCTGCCTGTTGCGGCTCAATGAAAACGTTAATTCTGTTTCGGCTGCCCGGTTTGGGCGGCTTTACACGTTTTGCTTCGAACTGCGGAAAGGGTTTGGGCGCATCAGCATAGAGCATTGGACCAGCCAATGCCCCCGCCATCAGCGAGATCGTAAATAATCGAAACATCTTTGCCTGCTTTTTTTATGCTTATTCTGCTCGATAGGGCAAATATCACATGAAAACGGTTCAAAAACTAGCCAATCATGGCAAGGATTGTGGCCAAATCGCCTTAATTCGGGGGCAATCTGGCGTAATTCAGAATAATTTCCAAAAAGTTAACGTATTTTTCTATTTAGATTCAGATGGTTACTCTTTTTCACTGGTTCGGCTGAATGAAAAACGCAAATGTCACAATTGCCGCCAAATTCATGCCCCATTCAGACGGCTATATAACGTCATACCAAGTCGAACAGGTGCTTAATTGAGAGATACAGCGCCATACACGGACGACGGGGTTGAGTTTGAAAAACCTTATGATCCTTGGAGGGACATACCATGATGAACTTTATCAAAAACTTCAACAAAGACGAATCCGGCGCAGTTACTGTTGACTGGGTTGTTTTGACAGCCGCAGTTGTTGGCCTGGCCGTTGCAGCTTACTCGTCGATCGAAACTGGCGCGTCGAACCTGACAAGCAACACCAACAGCTACATGGGTACCGTTACTCCTGGTTCCGTTTGATCCTAAGATCTTTAGCTAACTTAGCTTAGTCTTAGTTCGCTAAGATACGATTGGCCGCATTCTGCACGACAGGGTGCGGCCATTTTCATTGCCACATTTCAACGCCGAAAGGCGCAATGCATGCATTTAAAACTCAAAATATTTATGTCCAAAGTCGATGGTGCTGTTACCGTCGATTGGGTTGTGCTTTGTGCTGCCGTGGTTGGTCTCGGACTCGCACTGGTTACGTCCACTCGTGACGGCGCGGTCGAACTTGCGGACCGAACAATCAATGTCACCCCCGGCGGTTTTTAATAAGAAAATTGTACCGCGCCGCACGCCAAGCTTTTGAGGCTTTGCATATCGCGGTGCGGATTTCGACCTTACCTTGAATTTTTGCTGGCTCAGTATTGTCGCCGCCGTTCCATATTCAGGCCATATTTGACCTGCAGTCTGGAAACAGAACAAGCACCAGAAACACTTTGGTGAATAAATACATGAGGTAAACAAAATGCGGATGTTATTTGGACTGGTCCTTTTGGCTGGCATCGCCCTTGCAGGCGGCGCTGTCTATCTGGCCAAAGATCGCATCGGTGAATATCAGATGGCAAACGCACAGGCGCAGGCTGCATTGGCGCAGATCGTGCCCACTGTGAATGTCTATGTCGCCGACAAACCTTTGAAGTACGGCCAGCAGTTACGACGCGAAGATGTGCGTCAAGTGGCGTGGCCAGAAAATGCCATTCCCGAAGGGACTTTCGTCGATCCGGCTATTCTGTTTCCCGACAACAGCGACGAGCTGCGCGTAGTTTTGCGCGCCATCGAAAAAGACGAAGCAATCATGGCGATCAAATTGACGGAACCGGGCCAGGACACGGGCCTTACGTCACGGCTGGAACGCGGCACGCGTGCCTTTACAATCAAGGTCGACGTATCAAGCGGCGTTTCAGGGTTTTTGCGCCCCGGTGATCGGGTTGACGTCTATTGGACGGGACGCATTAACATTGATGGTAACAGCCAGCGCGGATCGGGTGATGTAACCAAGTTGATCCAAGCGGGCATTCAACTGATCGCGATTGACCAAAGTGCTGGCGGCGAACGCAGCGAAGCGGCAATTGCGCAGACCGTCACGGTCGCCGTGAAACCAAGCCAGGTCGCCGCTTTGGCCCAGGCGCAATCCACCGGCAAGCTGTCTTTGTCGCTAGTAGGTGCCGGAGATGACACGATTGCCTCAAGCATCGAAGTCGACCAACGCACGCTTTTGGGCATCGAAAACGAGGCGGTGAAGGTTGAAATCGAAAAAGAAAAGGTATGTACAATCCGGACCCGCCGCGGTGCCGAGGTGATGGAAATCCCGATCCCTTGTACGAATTGATCTTTAAAATATGAGAAAACTCAAGCCGCGCAGCAATGTGCGGCTTTTGGCGTAAATGGCACATGTTGCTATTAATCCACAGCTTATCACCTGCTTGCGTCATTGATTCTTGCAAAAAAAAGCAAATACACTCAATGTAATACAAACGGCGGGCGCTAAGACCCTACCCAGAGGCGTGATCACAAAGGCAGGTCACATGAAAATCGATAGATTTCTTAAAGCGGTCCTATTGGGGCTGACGCTAAGTTCAATGCCATTAATGATGGCAACCCCGACTGCAGTGCAGGCAGATACGCTGCGTGTGGTCAAAAAGGGTACGAACCGCACACTCGAGGTTCCAATGAACCGCGCGGTTGTTGTCGAAAGCGATATTCCCTTTGCTGAACTCAGCATCGCGAACCCTGGCATCGCTGACATTTCTTCTTTGTCGGAACGCACAATTTATGTTCTGGGCAAGTCACCCGGCTTGACCACTTTGACGCTATTGGACGCTGCGGGCCAGTTGATCACCAACGTTGATGTACGGGTCGCTTCAGATATCTCTGAATTTAAAGAACGTTTACGCCAGATCTTGCCTGGCGAAAAAATCGAAGTTCGTACAGCGAACGACGGTATTGTCATGTCAGGCATCGTTTCATCGACACAGCGCCTGCAACGGGCGCTGGATCTTGCAGAACGCTATGCACCGGAACGTGTGTCTAACTTGATGAGTGTTGGTGGCATCCAACAGGTCATGCTGAAGGTCCGCTTTGCTGAAATGCAACGGTCGGTGTCCAAGTCGCTGAGCGCCTCCTTGGCGCTGAATGGTCTAGCCGGCAGCAACCTTGCTTTGAACGGCGGCACGAACACTACCGCCACATCCGGAGCGATTGCAAATTCACTTGGCGGATCGACCCCTTCAATTAATAGCAACGCAGGCGCGGTGCTGTTCGGCTTTAACGCCGGTTCAACGCAGGTCGGCTTGTTGCTTGAGGCGCTTGAACAAAAGGGCGCAGTTCGTTTTCTTGCCGAACCCAACCTTGTTGCCCTGTCCGGTCAAGAGGCGAAATTTCTGGCGGGTGGCGAATACCCGGTTCCAATATCGCAGACTGGCGATCGTATTTCAGTGGAATACAAACCGTTCGGCGTCGAGATGAGCTTTATCCCTCGTGTCGTAGACAAAGATTTGATCAACCTTGAAATGAACGCGGCTGTGTCTGCCATTGACCCGTCGAATTCCGTATCTTTGGGCAATGGCTTCAACATCGCGGCTTTCACGCGCCGCGAGACATCAACCACCGTCGAGATGCGCGATGGCGAAAGCTTTGCAATAGCCGGCCTTTTGCAAGACGACTTTACCGATACGTCCAGCCAGCTGCCTTGGATCGGCGACGTTCCGGTTCTGGGCGCATTGTTCCGCAGTGCGAATTACCAACGTCAACAGACTGAGCTTGTGATCATTATCACAGCGCATCTGGTGACACCGACGCGCGGCGAAGCGTTGGCATTGCCAACCGACCGGATCACCCCGCCCACTGAAAACGACCTGTTTCTAAACGGTCGGGTGACCGGCGGCACACGCGCCCCCACAAAAGGTGCTGCAGGCGAAGTTGCCAAGCAGGATTTCAGTGGCTCTTATGGCTATGTACTGGATTGATCAGATGAAAACGCGGATCACAGCAAAACTTAGTTCAGCCTGCTTGATTGCAACAGTTGCGATGCTCGCGGCCTGCACTCAAAGCGCTGATCCGGTTTACACCCAGTTTTACCGTGAGGCCGGATCGATCGCCGATATTGGCACATTCGGGGATGCGACCCTGAACAACCGTCTGATTATGACAGGTGAGAAACAATATACCTTTGATTTGGCCAACCGTTTCGCCGGTGAAGTGCAATCAACTGTGACATTTGAATTCAATTCGGCCCAGTTGGACGGGAACGCCCAAGCGGTTCTGCGACAGCAAGCCAGCTGGATTCGTCAGTTCCCCGAAGTTCGTTTCCGGGTCTATGGGCACACCGATGCAGTCGGATCCAACCGCTACAACAAGACCTTGGGCTTGCGCCGTGCGCAGGCAGTTGTCGGCTATCTTGCAACGCAGGGCATTGGCCGCAACCGATTGGAAGCTGTTGTTTCCTTTGGGGAAACCCAGCCCTTGGTCGTTACTCAGGGCCGTGAACGTGCGAACCGGCGGACCGTTACAGAAGTGAATGGTTTTGTGAAACGCCACCCAACTGTCCTTGACGGAAAATATGCACAGATCATCTATCGCGACTATGTCGCCAGTGCTGTCCCACCGACTTTGCTGACAGGTAACGCAACCGCAATCGCGGGCGAATAACCTTTCTTGTTAACGACCTGTTCTGCTTTGAGAAACAAGCGGGGCGGGGAATCCATCGTTAATCCCCTACGATTTGCTATGATCGTTTCAAAAAATCCTACAATAGAAGCTTTTTAGCCCCATTCTCGCCCCAGTTAACTGGGATATTCTGTGCAAGAGGACAACTGCGACTGGTCGATTGACCCATCGCACGCGCCCGCAGAAAAGCCTGACCTGGCCCCGGCCCTGACAGCTTTCTGCCAAGCATCGAGTATTGAAGGAAGATAAGGCTATGAGCAGCACAATGCCACAAATCGAAGCGCCACAAATTGTCGCTTGCACGGTAAGCCGTGATGTCCAAAATTTTGACCTTCTGATTGAAGATATGGAGGACGCGTTGGGTGAAAACTGGGGAGACCTTAGCTTTGCCGAGGCGCTTTCGTTCTTTGGTCAGCCCGAATCCCAATCGCTTGAACTGATCGCTTTGGCCGTCGATGCCGCAGACGAGGAAAACCTTGCATTGATGGGTGAAATAATAACTCAAGCCAAGGCGCAGGGCCTAAAGGTGATCCTTATTGCCGAAGACATGAGCCCGGTTTCGCTTCATTCTTTGCTTCGGCAAGGGGCGGATGAATTTGTGCCCTACCCTCTTCCCGAAGGTGAACTGTCAGCGGCCATCGACAGGCTGCGCGCTGAACCTATCGAAACGTTAGAGCCCGCACCACAGACTCCGCTACTCAAGTCGGGCGTTCGGAAAGACGGTGCGCTGATCGTTGTGCACGGTTTGGCTGGCGGTACTGGTGCCACCACGATGGCGGTTAATCTGGCTTGGGAATTAGCGAACACTGACAAAAAGCACCCGGCTAAGGTTTGCCTGTTGGACCTGGACTTGCAGTTCGGCTCGGTTGCGACTTTCCTTGACCTTCCACGGCGCGAAGTCGTTTACGACATGTTGTCAGAGACCGAGACGATGGACGAGGAAAGCTTTGGTCAGGCCCTTTTGACCTACGAAGAGCGGCTTCACGTTCTGACGTCCCCCCCGGAAATTCTGCCTCTCGATATTATCACGTCTGAAGATGTGCGGCGGGTTCTTGATGTCGCGCGAAACCAGTTTGACTATGTAATCGTCGATATGCCGTCGACGCTGGTTCAATGGACTGAAACGGTACTGAGCAATGCACATGTCTATTTTGCCATGCTTGAGCTGGACATGCGTTGTGCACAAAACGCCTTGCGGTTCAAACGCGCACTTCAATCAGAAGAGTTGCCGGTGGAAAAGCTGCGGTATGTTATGAACCGCGCGCCGAAATTCACCGACCTGAATGCAAAAGGCCGTGTAAAGCGTATGGCCGAAAGCCTCGGTATCTCAATCGATGTGCATCTTCCCGATGGCGGCAAGCAGATCACGCAGGCCAATGATCATGGCACACCCCTGGCGAGTTCTGCCCCCAAAAGCCCGTTGCGTCGCGAATTTGCAAAACTGGCCGCGTCCATTCACGAGCTGAAAGATAACGAAGCCAAAGCCGCCTAAGACCTTCCAAGCGCAAGCTTAATCAGAAAGTTGCCTCATGTTTTCCAAGTATAAAAAGACTAACGCTGCAGTCCCCGCAATTCAGGCAGCACCCGCAAAGGTAACACCGATCAAGCAGGCTGACCCATCTGCAGACAAGCCTACATCGATGCGCCGCGCCTCGCAGCCGGCAACGGTTGCGCCGCTGGACAAGGACCTCAAGCGCAAGCAGCGTATGAGTGAGATAAAACTGGAACTTCACCGGTCGCTTTTGGACAACCTGAACCTGGCCGCGCTTGAACACGCGACCGAACAGGACCTGCGTCAGGAAATCAACGACATCTCGGCAGAAATCCTGTCCGAGAAATCCATTGTCCTGAACCGTGAAGACCGCATTCAGCTCAACTCAGAGCTTTATGACGAAGTTACAGGCCTGGGCCCGCTAGAAACGCTGCTGAAAGACGACACTGTCAACGATATTCTGGTCAACGGTCCACAACAGATCTTTGTGGAACGTGCTGGTAAACTGCAGCTGACCGACATCACATTTAAAGACGAAAAGCACCTGTTGCGGATCATCGACAAAATCGTGTCGGCCGTGGGTCGCCGCGTCGACGAAAGCAACCCCTACGTCGATGCGCGGCTAAAAGACGGATCGCGCTTCAACGCCATGGTGCCACCAATTGCGGTGGATGGCAGCCTTGTGTCCATTCGTAAATTTAAAAAGGACAAGTTGGGCATTGACGATCTGGTGTCCTTTGGTGCGTTCTCGGAAGAAATGGCGGCCTATTTGCAGGCCGCTGTGGCAACCCGTCTGAACATCATTGTATCGGGCGGTACCGGTTCGGGTAAAACAACCACGCTCAACGCCTTGTCATCGTTCATCGACAACGACGAACGCATCCTGACCATCGAAGACACCGCCGAACTTCAATTGCAACAGACCCACGTGGGTCGGATGGAAAGCCGTCCACCAAACGTAGAGGGCAAAGGCGAAGTATCCCCCCGCGACTGTTTGAAAAACGCTCTGCGGATGCGCCCGGACCGGATTATCGTTGGTGAAACCCGTGGCGAAGAAGTCATCGACATGTTGCAGGCCATGAACACTGGCCACGACGGATCCATGACCACAATTCACGCCAACTCTGCCCGTGATGGTGTCAGCCGACTGGAAAACATGATCGCGATGGCCGGGATTGAAATGCCGCTCAAGGCCGTGCGCAGCCAGATTTCGAGCGCTGTGAACTTGATCGTGCAGGCTTCGCGCTTGCAAGACGGCTCGCGGCGGATGACTTCGATTACTGAAATTACCGGCATGGAAGGCGATGTTATTTCGATGCAGGAATTGTTCCGCTACCAGCGCGTCGGCCTAACGCCCGAGAACAAGATCATCGGCCATTTCACGGCCACCGGCGTGCGCAGCCACTATTCCGAACGGTTCAAGATGTGGGGCTATGATTTGCCGGCCTCAATCTATGAACCAATTGCAGCCCAATAAGGATACAAGTCATGAGCATTGAACCAATTATCTACGGTCTGATTTTTATCGGCGTTCTTGTGCTGGTTGAGGGTCTGTATCTGGTCGCTTTTGGTAAATCCATTAGCCTGAACAGCCGTGTGAACCGTCGCCTAGAAATGCTGGAAAAAGGTACACGCCGCGAAGAGGTGCTGGATAAGCTGCGCAAGGAAATGCAGCAGCATATGGATAAGAAATCCATCCCGATCTATTCGATGCTGGCTGAAAAAGCGCAAAAAGCGGCAATCGCTTTTACGCCGCAGCAGTTGCTTATGATTATGGGCGGCCTGTCTGTTGTTGCGTTTTTGGGCCTGACCATTGGCACCAGCACAGATACTCCTGTTCGCATGGTCATTTCGGTCGGTATCGGCGTCGGGGGGGTCTATTTCTGGATCTCCGCCAAAGCAAAAAAACGAATGGGCCTGATCGAAGAACAACTCCCGGACGCCGTAGAACTGATGGTTCGTTCCCTGCGCGTGGGACACCCGTTCACCAGCGCAATTTCGATCGTTGCCAAGGAAATACAGGATCCGCTGGCGTCTGAATTCGGTGTTATCGCAGACGAGGCCGCGTATGGGCGCGATGTGGGTGAGGCCCTGAAGGACATGGCCGAACGTCTGGATATGCAGGATTTACGTTTCCTTGCTGTGGCCGTGACCATTCAACAGCAATCAGGGGGTAACCTAGCTGAAATCCTGGCCGGTTTGGCCAAGGTAATCCGGGCGCGCTTCAAACTTTTCCGGCGTGTCAGCGCCATCACCGCCGAGGCGAAATGGTCTGGCAAATTTCTGTCGGCTTTTCCGGTTGTCGCATTGATTGTGATCAAGCTGGGTGACCCTCATTACTACGACGAAGTTATGTTACACGAGTTGTTCATTCCAGGATGTATCGCAGTTGTTCTGTTTCTAAGCGCCAACCTTTTGGTGATGCGCAACCTAACAGACATTAAGGTTTAAGGGGTTTTAACGTGGGTATTTTTTCTTCGATTAACGACATGTTGGGGCCACTTGGCTTGATCGCCATATTGGGCGTGATGGGGCTAATGATGATCGGCTTGACCGTTATGTTCATCCTCCGCCAGCCCGAAGACCCCCTGGCCAAACTAAAGCGCAGCCAGTCGGGTGAAGGCAGTGATCGCCCGTCGCAGCAGCGTTTGCGTCAATCAGACCGGAACGAACAGCTTCAGAAATTTGCGAAATTCCTAGAGCCTGAAAATATTGAGGAGCTAAGCGCGAAGGAGCTGATGTTACGTCAGGCGGGCTATGCCTCGCGGGATGCGGTTCGGTTCTTTCACTTTGCTCAAATGATCCTTGGCATACTCGGCCTTGTGGTCGGAATTGTGTATGTTAACTTTTTGGGTGGCGGCGAAGGTCTGACAACCCAAAAGATGATGATCTATACTGTCGGCCCCGGCGGTCTGGGCTATTATCTTCCGCGCTATTGGGTGAACAAACGCGTTGGCAAACGCAAAGAGGAAATCACCCGCGGCTTTCCCGATGCGCTTGATATGATGCTGGTGTGCGTCGAGGCCGGGCAGTCGATGGATCAGTGTATCGTGCGAGTCGCCCATGAGCTTCGCGCGTCCTATCCGGCATTGGCAGAAGAATTCGAAGTCGTCGCATACGAAATGAAGGCCGGCAAAGATAGGATCAACGTATTAAACGATATGGGCGATCGCTGTGGCATTCAGGATATATCGTCCTTCGTTACCGTTTTGGTGCAGTCTGCTGCCTTTGGTACGTCAATTTCAGATGCACTTCGGGTTTATGCGGACGAAATGCGGGATAAACGCGTGATGCGGGCTGAAGAGGCCGCAAACAAGTTGCCAACCAAGATGACCCTTGCCACAATGATGCTCACAGTACCGCCTTTGCTTATCATTCTGGTAGCACCGTCGGTCATCGGTATTACCCAGCTTGGTGAAGGTGTAAGATGAATAAACAACAGAGTCTCAAGCGTCTTCCATCGCTTGTACTTTGTTTGACAATCGTCACTGGATTAACCGCCTGTTCATCAGGCGGTTTTCCTCCGTTCGGGGGTTCGCGTACAGATGCCAACCCCTTTGCCCCCGGTGTAAACCAACGCAAGGATGCCGAAGACGGTGTCGAGGTTGCCCATCGACTGATGCAGGCCGGCGAATACGAACTTGCGATCCGCGCCTTTAACCGGGCCGCATTGGCAACCGAACTGAGCGCAGAAATTCTGTCTGGTCTTGGCAGTGCCAATCTGGGTCTGGGCCGTCTTGGCCAAGCGGAAAAACTGCTCCGCGCGGCCGTTGCAAAAGATGATACGCAGCCCGAAGTCTGGAACAATCTGGGCGTCGTGTTAATGGAACGTGGCAAATTAGCTGAGGCAAACCTGACGTTTCGCAAGGCTTATGCGCTGGATAATGGCGAAAGTGACGCAATCCGTGACAATTTACGCTTAGCACTCGCAAAATCAGAAAACTCTGTTACGATCCAAACTGAAGAAGACGATTATAAATTGGTGCGGCGCGGTTCGGGTGACTACCTAATCCGGCCAGTACCATGATAGAGGCAGAGCAGTAAAAGGACGCAAAATATGCGCCACCCCATTATTTTAGCCATCTGCATCGCAGGTGTGACCGTTGTTGCAAGCTGTGGTGAAAAGTCTGGCGACAACACAGTTTCGCGTGCGTTTCAGGACGTGAACGTAATTGATGAAACGGACCTTAACGATGTGATGCTCACTGTCGCCGATCCAAACGAGGCGGTGAACCACTTTGCCCGCACCGCAAAGGAACAGCCCGATCGCATTGATATCCAACGCGGCTTGGCCCAATCTCTGGTCCGTGCGAAACGGTATCCCGAAGCGGCCGCCACCTGGGCAAAGATCGTGAAGATGGAGGGCACCACAGCGGATGACAGCATCGACTATGCTGATGCGCTAATCCGTTCTGGCGACTGGGCAAAGGCTGAAAAAACGTTAGATTCTGTGCCGCCAACCCATGAAACCTATAACCGCTACCGCCTTGAGGCGATCGTCGCCGACAGCAAGCAGGAGTGGGAAAAGGCTGACAGCTTCTACGAAATCGCAATCGGGCTTACTACGAAACCCGCATCGGTTATGAACAACTGGGGATACTCCAAGCTGACGCGTGGTGAATACAAAGCTGCAGAAGGCTTGTTCGGTGACGCGATCCGCCAAGATCCCACGCTTTTCACTGCCAAGAACAACCTGATCCTTGCCCGTGGTGCGCAGCGCGAATACACACTGCCCCCGATCGAGATGGACCAGACAGAGCGCGCGCAGCTTTTGCACACGCTTGCGTTGTCCGCGATTAAAAAAGGCGACGTGGAAACAGGCAAAGGTCTTCTGCAAGACGCAATCAGCACCCATCCGCAGCATTTTGAAACAGCCGTCCGGTCGCTTCGTGCGCTGGAAAACGCGGGCTGACGGGTGATGTCGATCACCGTCTATGCGGCAGTTTGGTTTTTGCCTTTTGTCCTCCCCCTATGTCTTTACGCTGCCTATACTGACATTGCGTCGATGCGGATCACCAACCCGACGGTTTTGGCATTGGCCGGTGTCTTTATCGTGATCGGTCCAATTGCGCTGCCTTTTGAAACCTATCTTTGGCACTTGCTTGCCATGGTGATCACCTTGATTGCGGGTATTTTCCTGAATGCTGCGGGCGTGATGGGTGCAGGTGATGCCAAATTTATTGCTGCAGGTGCACCGTTTATTGCATTGGGCGATCTAAGGCTGTTGATGGCGTTGTTCATGGCCACACTCTTGGCGGCCGCCGTTTCGCACCGCGGTGCGAAATACACACCCATGCGCAAATTGGCCCCCCATTGGACCAGCTGGGATCAAAGCAAAAAGTTCCCGATGGGGTTGGCACTTGGCCCTACCCTTGCCTTCTATTTGATCCTTGGTGCGCTGTTCGGGGCCTGAATTACGCCATATTCGCCGGCTAGTTTGACCGTCAACGAACGATCATTCGACCCAAAGGGCTATTTCATGAATATGCAAAACTCTGCCGTGATGGCACCCCCACCCCCACGCACCATCGAAGAGATGAAATTGCCGGTGGTCATGATGCGCGACATCATGATTAAGACGATGTATCGCAAAAACGTATCAATGGTCAGCGAAGTCGCCAAAGCGATTTGTCTGCCCGTCCAAGTCACCCAAGAACTAGTCGACATGGCCCGCGATCAACGCCTTCTTGAGGCCACCGGGACGCTGAACGCCAACAACGGCAATGAAATGGGCTATCAACTGACCGATCTGGGCAAGTCACGTGCGCTCGACGCCCTTGCCCAGTCTGAATATTTCGGTCCCATGCCGGTCCCGCTCGAGGTTTACCGCGAGCAGGTCAAACGCCAATCGGTCAGAAATATGCAGATCACCCGCGCCCAGTTGCAAGGGGCAATGGGCCATCTGGTTCTACCTGAAGAGCTGATCGGTAACCTTGGGCCTGCTGTGTCTGCAGGTCGGTCCATTCTGATGTACGGCCCTCCTGGTAACGGTAAATCCAGTATCTCGAACGGCATCCGCGACGCGCTTGGTGACAAGATTTTTGTCCCCCGCGCAATCGAATATGCGTCACAGGTTATCACGGTCTATGATCCGATCGTACATTCGGCCGCCTCGGACGAGGAACAAGACCCCAATTCTTTGCGCCGCGTCACCCGCTATGACAGCCGCTATGTGAAATGCGAGCGCCCCACAGTCATTACCGGCGGCGAGCTGTCCCTTGAAATGCTCGATCTGGTCTACAACCCCACGGCGCGCACCTATCAGGCCCCGCTTCAGTTGAAATCGACTGGTGGAATTTTCATCGTCGATGACCTTGGCCGCCAGAAAGAACCGCCACAAAGCATCGTCAACCGCTGGATTGTCCCGCTCGAGGAAAGCAAGGATATCCTAGCCCTACAATCTGGTGAAAAATTCGAAGTGCCTTTTGACACGCTGGTTATTTTCTCGACCAACTTCCATCCGAACGAAATTTTCGACCAAGCCGCCTTGCGCCGCATCTTCTTCAAGATCAAGATCGACGGACCGAACCAGAAAAACTTCCTCAAGATCTTTGCGATGGTTGCAAAGAAACGCAAGATGCCTTTGGATGAACCGACATTGATCCATTTGTTGAAAAACAAGTATCCTACCATCGACAATACATTTGCCAACTATCAGCCAATCTTCTTGATCGACCAGATCATCGCGATCTGCGAATTCGAAGGAATACCCTACCAAATGACCCCCGAACTGATGGACCGCGCCTGGGCCAACATGTTTGTCAAAGACGAACACATCGTGAAATGATGCAATGCGGTCTTTGATCGGGGTCGCAGGGTGCGGGCGCATGGGGGCACCGATGCTGGATGCGCTCCGTGCCGCCGGACTGCCAGCGCGTGGATACGATGTGGTTCCCTCCGACAAGGATCACATCACCGACGATATCGCCGTATTCTCCGAAGACCTGGACACCCTGATTACGGTTGTCCGCGATATTGACCAAACCGATGCCGTGCTTTTTGGCGATCAAAATTTCACTGCCATTCCCAGCCTGCGCCGCATCATCATATGCTCAACGCTCAGCCCTCGATATGTAATTGGCCTGCGCGAAAGTGTAGCCTCTCACATCACTCTCATCGACGCGCCCATGTCTGGCGCTCAGATCGCGGCCGAACAGGCCCGCCTCAGTTTTATGTTGGGCGGGGACAGCGATGATCTCGAAACCGCGCAGCCCCTGTTCAATGCTATGGGCAAATTTTTCCATCATATGGGCGGGTATGGGGCGGGCATGCAGGCCAAGGTTCTTAACAACCTGCTTGCAGCCTCAAACACCGCGATGACCCGCCTTGTGCTGGATTGGGCAGATCAGGCCGGACTGGACGAGGGAAAACTCCTCAACCTCATTCACACCTCGTCGGGCCAGAACTGGTTAGCCTCCGGTTTCAATGATATTGAATTTGCCCGTGACGGCTTTGCAGCCGACAACACCATCGGTATTCTTGTCAAAGACGTCGCCAGCGCCCTCGACGCCGCGCCGATTGGCGCTGACACATCGCTGCCCGAACTTATCCAGACATCAGTCAGAAACCTAAAGGCTCGCCCCTGATTTCATTTTGCCATGTAAACTCCGGGGGGTCGGGGGCTGGTGCCCGATGTATTTGCAGAAAACAGGGCTGGTTCCAGCGCAATCACAACCTATCTATCCCTCATGCAAATCCTACCGCCCCAATTCATCCAATGGTTCGCTAGCAAAGGCTGGACAGTTCATCCGCACCAGCTAGACATGCTGGACCGCGCAGATGCACCGGCCTTGCTGCTGATTGCCCCCACAGGCGGTGGCAAAACCCTGTCCGGTTTCCTGCCCACTTTGGTTGATCTGGCTGATGGCGATCACCAAGGGATGCACACCCTCTATATTTCCCCGCTTAAGGCTCTTGCCGCTGACATTAAGCGCAATCTCACGACGCCCGTCACCGAGATGGACCTCCCGATCCGGATAGAAGACCGGACAGGGGATACGTCGCAGACGCGAAAACGCCGCCAACGCGCTGACCCACCGCATATCTTGCTAACTACGCCCGAAAGCCTTGCACTTCTCACCTCCTACGAAGATGCGCCGCGCATGTTCAAAGGTCTCAAACGGGTGGTTATAGATGAAATTCATGCGCTGGCTGACAGCAAACGTGGCGACCAACTGATGCTGGCGCTGGCGCGTTTGCAAACCCTTTGCCCCGATCTAAAACGGGTCGGACTATCTGCCACCGTCGAAGATCCGGACGCCATCGCGCATTTTATGGCGCGCCACCCTGACCCCTGCCCGATCCTCTTGGCCGATCCCGGCCCGCCGCCAGACATCCAGATGCTCCGCACCGAGGAGGCCCCCCCGTGGTCGGGCGGCGGCGCGGCTTACGCAATTCCCGCCGTTCTCGATCAAATCCGTCAACACAACACGACACTGATTTTTCACAACACCCGCGCACAGGCCGAGATCTTTTTTCACAACCTATGGCTGGCAAATGACGACAGCCTGCCTATTGGCATCCATCACGGATCGCTTGACCGTGGGCAACGCGAACGCGTTGAGGCCGCGATGGTGCGGGGTGATCTTCGGGCGATTGTCTGTACAGGCAGCCTCGATCTGGGCATTGACTGGGGTGACGTCGATCTGGTCATCCAGATTGGCGCGCCAAAGAACGTCAAACGTCTGGTCCAACGCATTGGTCGCGCCAATCACCGCTATAATGCCCCTTCGAAGGCTCTGTTGGTCCCCGCCAACCGGTTCGAAGTCGTTGAATGCGTTGCCGCACTCGAGGCCGTATTGGAAGGAGAGCTTGACGGAGACCCGCGCGGCCCCGGCCCCCGCGACGTGTTGTGCCAGCACATCTTGATTACCGCCTGCGCAGGCCCGTTTGATGCAGACACGCTATACGCCGAAGTGACGTCAGCCGGAGCTTATTCTGCACTGACCCGGCCCGCATTCGATGCATGTCTCGATTTCTGCGCCACGGGGGGATACGCCCTTCGGGCCTATGATAAATGGCAGCGCCTGATGTTACGGGACGGGCTGTGGACGCTGCGCGATCCACGCAGCAGTCAACGCATCCGCATGAACATCGGCACCATACAGGACACCGACACACTTAAGGTACGCATGAAACGCAACCGTGGCGGCAAACCTCTGGGCGAGATCGAAGAAGGGTTCGCAGCAACCCTAACGGCTGGCGATACATTTCTGATCGGCGGGCAGATCGTGAAATACGAAGGCCTGCGAGAAATGACCGTCGAGGTCAGCCGCGATTCCGCCAAAAAGCCGCGCATCGCGTCCTTCATGGGCACAAAATTCGCGACGTCTACACAGCTTTCTGCGCGGGTTCAAAGGATGTTCACGCAAAACAGTTGGCCCGAATTACCAGACCACACCGCGCAATGGCTAGCTCTGCAACGCAAGGTGAGCCAACTGCCCCAACCGGGCCGATTGCTGGTCGAAAGCTTTCCTCACGATGGGCGCGCGCAAACCGTTATCTATGGGTTTGCCGGGCGTAACGGCCAGCAAACCCTTGGGCTACTCCTTACAAAACGCATGGAAGAGCTTGGGCTGAACCCTCTTGGATTTGTGGCAACAGATTATGCGACATTGATATGGGGCCTGGACCCCGTAGAGAACCCCGCCCCGTTGTTTGACCCGATCGCATTGCATGACGGGTTGGACATGTGGCTGGCGGGAAATGCTGTGATGAAACGCACCTTTCGTGCGTCCGCGACGATTGCGGGCCTGATTGAGCGGAACACCCCACAGGCCCGAAAATCCGGCAGGCAGGCGACCTTTAGCTCTGACATCCTTTATGAGACGCTCATGAAATACGACCCTGATCATCTCATGCTCGACATCACCCGCCAAGAGGCACTGCGCGGGCTTGTGGATTTTGGCCGGATCGAAGAAATGCTGGCACGGATAGGCGAGCGGATTGATCACCGCAAGCTCGACAAGGTAAGCCCGCTATCGGCACCGCTTTTTCTTGAGGCAGGGCGCGTCCCGGTTAAAGGCGAGGCAGAAGAGCGACTGCTAGCCCAAGAAGCCGCGCGTTTGATGGAAGCATCCGGATTGGCGAACATTACACCTGCCCCATCTGACAAACCCCGCTGGCGGGTTGGCTTATAATCTCAACCGCTGCCCACTTTCCGACCGCCGTCTTTTTGAGTATTTCTAAAAGGGTGAAGATTGGAAGACGCCCCGAACAAAGCCTTTCGGCTGGCCAGGACGTCTTCACCCTTTACGGTCATCGGCTCTCCAGCCTGTACCGCACCATCGGTTCTATTGGTTTTTGCTTAAGCATAGATGAACAACCTTGGCTTCACCCTTTTGAAAATACTCAAATTCTGATGGTTCAACGTGTGAAACGGTTGCGGACCTCTTGCAGTCGACACCTTGATGCCCCATGAACGAAGCATGAACCTAGGCCATGATTTCACTTTGTGCGATGCGCGGTTGACCGCCCTTGGCTCCGGCGCACTTTGGTGGCCCTGGCATCGACTTCTATGTGTTTCTGATTTGCACCTGGGAAAATCAGAGCGCATCGCCCGCCGTGGCGGCACTGCACTTCCCCCCTATGAGACGCAGGACACATTGATGCGTCTAGCGGGTGATCTGGAACGCTGTGACGCCCAGACAGTCGTTGCCTTGGGCGATAGTTTTGACGATTTGGGCGCTGCGTTAGCATTGCCAGAGGAGGAACGCCTCTGGATTGCGAAGCTACAAGCGGGGCGCAAGTGGATCTGGATCGAGGGCAACCACGACCCGGGGCCCGTTGATCTTGCGGGCACGCATCTTTCCGAATTTGAACTTGGCGCGTTGACCTTCCGACACATCGCAACATCCGGTTCCAGTGGTGAAATTTCGGGCCACTATCACCCCAAAGCGACCATTGCCCTGAAAGGTCGAAACATCTCAAGGCCTGCCTTTGTCTATGATGACGAACGGCTCATCATGCCTGCCTATGGTACCTATACAGGCGGCCTGCGGACAAGTTCGGAACCGATCCGATCCCTCATGGCACCAAACGCTTGTGCAATTCTGACAGGCCCCCGACCCGTCGCATTCCCGATGCCGCGTTAAGCGTTTGCACGCGTTTAGAAATATGTCAGCTTGAGACGAAAAGGAGTTCACCATGGATACCGCGACACGAACCCGGATTTACGACAGCTTTGCTGCGCAATCCATGATGGTCACTTTGGGTGCCACGCTGGCTGATGTTTCCGATGGAACAGTCAGAATCAAAGCGCCAATTCTACCAGGTGCCCTGCAGCAACAGGGGTTCGGACACGCGGGCCTGACGTTCTCCATAGGTGACAGTGCCGCAGGCTACGCCGCCTTGACCAGCCTTCCGCTCGACATGGAGGTCGTGACAGCCGAGATCAAGATTAACCTGATCGCACCAGCCCGTGGTGAAAAGCTGATTGCTATTGGCAAGCTGATTAAACCCGGCAAGCGTTTATGTGTTGTGACTTCAGAAGTGTTTGCCGTCGAAAATGGCCAGGAAAAACTGATCGCGATTTTGCAGGGCACGATGGTGCCCGTTCCCCTCTAGATCAAGCCCGCGTCCTGTACGGCTGGCCCGTAGCTGCGGCTGACCGGGATCTCGTCCCCAGAAATGAGCACTAGAAAATCGCAGCCTTGAACCCGACGGTGCTTGGTCACGTCATCCTTAGCAACCCAATGTGACCGATGAGATTGGAAGCCATCCACATCTTGCAACGCTTTGACAGCAACTTGTAGGCGCAAGAGCACCAACGCGCTACCTTTCTGGGTCACTACGTTCAAATAGTGATCTTGCGCTTCAAGCCTGATCAGTGGCCCACGCCGATCCAAGGGCAGCCGCCGCAGAAAGGTCGTTTGCGGGTGTTCGAGGGGTATTTCCGGCGTCGGAGCAAACGCATATCGCGCGAGGGCCATCGTGCATTGCACCACAAGTATGATTATCGCAGTGATCCCAAACGAGTATACCAGTTGCCCAATGCCGCTCCAACTAGGAAGCAGCAAACTGTTCAGGGTGTGGGTAACGCCTGATAGAACGGCTGCAAAACCGCCCCACATTACAGCAGCCTTACAGCGGGCTAGCCGTTTGGGGCCGGTACCGAAAGAATGCACGTAAGGGATAACAAAGACAGCGGAGCTTCCCATGTCCCTTTCCCCTTTTTAATGCCAGCTTGGAGATTCAGATCCACGCCCTGTTGGCCATTGTGGTAGGCGTTCTGTCTGTCGCAACCTTTTGCTTAAAGCGTGGCACCGGCACCCACCGCTGGATGGGATGGACATGGATTGTCCTTATGGCACTCGTCGGGCTCAGCAGATTTGCCATTCACGAAATCAGACCGTTTGGACCCTCCAGCCCAATCCATATTTTGTCAGGCTTAGTGCTTTACCAGCTTGTGGTGATTGTCCGCTTGGCCAGATCAAAAAGCATCCCCTCACACGCGCGCTGCATGAAGATGCTGACGTTGGGGGCACTGGTCGGTGCGTTTGCCTTTTTGCCAGGCCGCATAATGTATCAGGTCGTGATTGGCGGCTAGGCAGTCAGGCCCTCGGGTTCGGCCAACCCGTTAGCACGACAACACGCGGTGACCGTATTTGCCAACAAGCAGGCAATCGTCATGGGGCCAACGCCACCCGGAACAGGGGTAATTGCACCGGCAACTTCGGCGCAGCTGGCAAAATCGACATCCCCAACCAGCCGCGTTTTGCCTTCGCCCTTTTCCGGGGCGTCCAGCCGGTTGATGCCCACGTCAATCACCGTCGCCCCAGATTTAATCCAGTCGCCCGGGACCATCTCGGGGCGGCCAACGGCCGCTACAACGATATCTGCGCGGCGGACTACGTCGGCCAAATCCTTGGTCCGAGAATGGGCAATTGTCACGGTGCAACTGTCGTTCAACAATAGCTGCGCCATCGGCTTGCCGACAATATTGCTACGGCCAATAATAACGGCATCCATACCAGACAGACTGCCGTGGTGATCCCTTAGCATCATTAGACATCCCAGCGGCGTACAGGGCACCATCGACTTTTGCCCGGTTCCCAATAGCCCCACGTTGGAGATATGAAACCCGTCCACATCCTTGGCCGGATCAATCGAATTAATCACCAAATCTTCGTTCAGATGCTTGGGCAAAGGCAGCTGCACCAAAATCCCGTGAATTTCCGGGTCGGCGTTCAGGTCAGCGATCAACGCCAACAAATCCGCCTCGGCAGTATCAGCCTCCAACCGGTGCTCCACCGACTTCATGCCTACTTCTACGGTCATTTTCCCCTTTGAGCGGACATAAACTTCGGATGCAGGATCAGACCCGACCAACACAACGGCAAGCCCCGGCGTGATCCCATGATCTGTTTTCAGGCGCACGACATGCTCGCCGACTTGCCCCCGCACGCGGGCTGCAAATTCTTTGCCGTCAATGATTGTCGCTGTCATGAAAACCGTCCTTCAACTTCTCTGGCCCATAATATCCCTGCCAGAGGCAGGAAAGGGCGCGGGGTATTCCCCTGCGCCCTTCTCATAGATCTTTAAAACAGACCTTCAACATCGCCATCGTCATTCAGGCGAATATTTTCGGCCGATGGTACTCTTGGCAGACCCGGCATGGTCATGATTTCGCCACAGATTGCCACAACGAAACCTGCTCCCGCAGACAAACGTACCTCGCGCACTGGAATGTTAAATCCTGTTGGCGCACCGCGACGTTCAGGGTCAGTGGTAAAGCTGTACTGCGTCTTGGCCATACAGACCGGCAAATTGCCGTAGCCCTGCGCTTCCCAGTCCTTCAACTGGTTCAAGATTTTCTGATCCATCACTGCGGCATCTGCGCGGTAGATCTTGGTCGCAATGGTGTTGATCTTGTCGGCAAGGCTCATTTCATCCGGATAGATCGGCGCGAAGTTTGCCTCTCCCTTTTCGATCACCTCAACAACTTTGGTCGCCAGATCGGCAGACCCTTCGCTGCCAAGCTCCCAATGCCGTGACAAGATTGCTTCCGACCCCTGAGATGCGACATAATCCTTAACCGCTTGTACTTCGGCGTCCGTGTCGGTGACAAAATGGTTGATCGCGACGACCACTGGCACGCCAAAGGATTTCAGGTTTTCGATATGCCGACCAAGGTTCGGACAGCCTGCTTGAACTGCCTCGACATTCTCGGCACCCAAATCCGCTTTGGCGACGCCACCGTTCATCTTCATCGCACGCACAGTGGCCACGACGACCACACATGATGGTGCCAGACCCGCTTTGCGGCATTTAATGTTCAGGAACTTTTCAGCACCCAAATCAGCGCCAAAGCCCGCTTCGGTGACAACATAATCGGCCAACTTTAGCGCAGTGGTTGTCGCAATCACGGAGTTACAGCCATGCGCGATATTCGCAAACGGGCCACCGTGGACAAAGGCCGGGTTATTTTCGAGCGTTTGCACAAGGTTCGGCTGCATCGCATCTTTCAGCAGTACAGTCATCGCCCCATCGGCCTTGATGTCGCGCGCATAGATAGGTTTGCGCTCGCGGGTATAAGCCACGATCATATCGCCAAGACGCTTTTGCAAATCGCTCAGATTGCGGGCCAAACACAAGATCGCCATGACCTCGGAAGCCACCGTAATGTCAAAGCCAGCTTCGCGCGGAAAGCCGTTCGAAACGCCGCCCAGCGACGCCGTGATCTGACGCAATGCGCGATCGTTCATGTCCACGACGCGGCGCCACACAACGCGGCGCAAATCGATCTCGAGCTCATTGCCCCAATAGATGTGGTTGTCGATCATTGCGCTCAGCAGGTTATGCGCCGATGTAATTGCGTGGAAATCGCCAGTAAAGTGGAGGTTCATCTCCTCCATGGGCACGATCTGGGCATAGCCACCCCCCGCAGCGCCACCCTTCATCCCAAAGTTCGGTCCAAGCGACGCTTCGCGGATACATACAGCGGCGTTCTTGCCGATGCGGTTCAGACCGTCACCAAGGCCAACAGTTGTGGTTGTCTTGCCTTCGCCCGCAGGCGTTGGGTTGATCGCGGTGACAAGGATCAGTTTGCCATCCGGGCGGTCCTGAACCGAATTGATGAAAGACTGCGATACCTTCGCCTTGTCATGACCGTAGGGCAGCAGATCGTCACTACTGATCCCCAGTTTTTGACCGATCTCCTGAATGGGTTTCTTGGACGCCTCGCGCGCGATTTGGATGTCAGTTTTAAAAGCCATGGTATCCCTCATTCAGTGCCGATCCGGCATGTTGTAGCGATTCATACAGGGGGCCACCGTTAATTAGGTTCAGATTTACGACATTTCCAAAGCGCCTTGCGGCATGGGCGCGGCCAGCGGTTTCTTTTGGGAACGGAAATACCATTGGAGAACGGCAGTAGCGGGAACTTTGTCGCCATTTGCCATCCGCTGCGTGCTTGATGCGGATCAACCTCAATGGAACGGCTTGTGAAGGATCATAGAGTTCTTAATGGTTTTACAAAGTAGCTAGGGGTACTGACAAGCGCATCGGCCCTGAAAGCGTTGCCAAAGCGACGGCTATTGCTTGGAGGCGGCCAGCAGAAACTATACTTTTGCGAAAATCTATGACTAGGTCTGGGTTCGAACCAGACATTCCTAAACTGAAAACTGTGGCTCAGATCATCTTAGGTGCCCATGTCCGCTGATCAGGGACATGCAGCCGCATCCGTTCACCCAGCGTCAACACGCCTTCGCGTTCTACCCATGCAGTCACGCCGCGCCGGTCCTTGGCCGCTGCTTTAAACGCTTTGCCGTGGCCCGGCATATCGGCCTCAATCTCGCGGGCGGGCAAGGAGCAGGGGCGGTTTTCCATGTCAATCACAAGGGTCGCGCCGGATGCACCTTGGAGCCGTGAAGATGGCGGTACATGCGTGAAATCCGAAATCCCTTCGATAACGATGCTTGCCCCTAAATAGCTGGGGTCCAGCGCGTCGATCCCCATGGTTGCAGCAATGGCGGCGATTTCCTCGGCGCTCATCACGCACAACTGACGGGTGTTCCGGATCACTGTGTCGCGGGGATACTGCAATAGCACGCGGCTGCAAGACGGGCGGGTCAGGCCGCTGTGGGTTTCGCCATCAGCACCGGCAAAGCTTAGGACAAGGGACTGCTTAGCATAGGCTTTCAACCCGGCAGCGCGGTCCGGTACGGTACCAAGCCAAGTGATCGTGGCGTAGTGGTCAGTTGGAACTAGGGCGGGCATACGTCATCTCCTTGTTTGGACAATGTGCGCAAAACCGCCCCAAAAGAAAAGGCCCCGCACATGCAGGGCCTTTTCTTTTATTTTGATGATCCCATCAGCGATGCTGATCAGGTCGTTGGTTCAGGTTCCAGACCGCCAGAAGGAGGCGTCTTCTTGCCCTTGGCCTTGGGGATCGCAGTGACACTTGGCTTGTCCAAACCGCTTGTATCTTCCCCGTCAGGATCCTGAGGCGGCTTGCCGTCCATGATGCGCTGAATCTCTTCGCCGGTGAGGGTTTCATATTCCAGCAGGCCTTGGGCCAGACGCTCGAATTCTTCGCCATTTTCGGAAATCAGCTTGAACGCGCGGTCATAGCCGGTGTCGATAATGGCTTTCACTTCGCTTTCGATCAATTCCTTGGTCGCGGCAGAAACACTAAAGCCACCTGCCCCGCCATTGGCCTGATATCCGGCAGCCGCTTCGGAATAGTCGATGTTACCGACCTTGTCCGACATGCCCATGCGCATCACCATACCGCGCGCCAATTGGCTGGCTTGCATGATGTCGCCCATCGGACCCGAAGAAACGCTATCAGGACCATACTTAAAGATTTCAGCCGCTTTGCCCGCCATGGTCATGGCGATTTTCTGTTCGGCTTCGTCTTTGAACATCTGCAGTTTGTCCATCTCAGGCAGGCTCATCACCATACCCAAGGCACCACCGCGTGGGATGATCGTGGCCTTATAAACCGGATCACATTTATCCAGCTTCATACCGACGATGGCATGGCCTGCTTCGTGATAGGCGGTCTTTTCTTTCTGGTCTTGGGTCAGAACCATCGAACGCCGTTCGGCACCCATCATGATTTTGTCCTTGGCAGATTCGAAATCCATCATTGCCACGAAACGACGCCCAACACGTGCGGCGGTCAAAGCGGCCTCGTTCACGAGGTTCGCCAGATCGGCACCCGAAAAACCGGGTGTACCACGTGCGATGATGCGCAGATCAACGTCGGGGCCAAGTGGAGTCTTGCGCGCATGCACGCCCAAGATTTTCTCGCGGCCTTTGATGTCGGGGTTGCCGACGGACACCTGACGATCAAAACGACCCGGACGCAGCAAAGCAGGGTCCAACACGTCTTTGCGGTTTGTCGCAGCGATAATGATTACACCTTCGTTGGCTTCAAAGCCGTCCATCTCGACCAGCAATTGGTTGAGGGTCTGTTCACGCTCATCGTTACCGCCGCCGTAGCCGGCACCACGCGAACGGCCCACAGCATCGATTTCATCGATGAACACGATGCAAGGCGCGTTCTTTTTGGCCTGTTCGAACATGTCACGAACACGGGATGCACCGACACCAACGAACATTTCGACAAAGTCGGAACCCGAGATTGTAAAGAACGGCACGCCTGCCTCGCCCGCGATGGCACGCGCCAACAGGGTTTTACCTGTACCGGGAGGGCCCTCTAGCAAAGCGCCTTTAGGGATTTTACCGCCAAGTCGGCTGAACTTCTGCGGATTGCGCAGGAACTCTACGATCTCTTCCAGTTCTTCCTTGGCCTCGTCGATGCCTGCCACGTCATCAAACGTCACGCGACCATGCTTTTCGGTCAGCATCTTTGCCTTGGATTTGCCAAAGCCCATTGCCCCGCCTTTGCCACCACCTTGCATCCGGTTCATGAAATAAATCCACACACCGATCAGCAACAAAATTGGCAGCAGCGACATCAGGAATGTCTGGAAACCAGATTGCTGCTGCGGCTCGGCGCGTACTGGAACGTCATTTGCCATTAGCAACGAAGTAACTTCGGCATCTTGGGGCATGATCGTGACATAGTCAGAGCCATCGGCGCGACGGAAGCGAACCTGTTCACCATCCAGCGTGACATTACGGACATCGCCCGCTTCGACCGCTGTAACAAATTCGGAATAGCTGATTTCGCGACTTTGCAGACCGTTGGTTGATCCGCTGAATAGATTGAACAGCGCCAATACCAGCAGCATCAAAACGACCCAAAAGGCGAGATTACGCATATTACCCAAGGAAACTCTCCTAAATCCGG
This sequence comes from uncultured Sulfitobacter sp., assembly GCA_965363735.1. Taxonomy (GTDB): domain Bacteria; phylum Pseudomonadota; class Alphaproteobacteria; order Rhodobacterales; family Rhodobacteraceae; genus Sulfitobacter. The sequence goes on from CBDTUA010000008.1 coordinate 57,831, forward strand.
GGGACGACATCAATACAATGTACCCGTTGTCTATAAGATAGAGACGCTGGGCGTATGTTCAATGCGTTATGTGTGCGGCAAAAAAGGTATCTTCACCGCGATTAAGCCGTGCTTGCCAGTTTTGTGGCCAACCAGCAAGGGGTGCGGCGATCAAGTGTGTGCCATTCCAGACGGCAGGTGTCGATAAAAGCGCACCTCGCGGGATGTCCAAAGCGCGCCAATCTGCACATTGGCTTAAACCTTTGTCACCCAAGGCCTGAACGGTCAGATGCCCTGTTTGCGCGATTTCGTCCGAGGGCGGTGTGAAAACCCATCGATCATCCCAAACATCGCCCACTTCTTCTTTGAGAGTTGCTACGGCGTTTAACTCTCTGAAAATCCAAAGTGTTTTACCCTTTCGCCGCAGCTCACAGCCCTGCAATGTCGCTGAAGGCCCTTGCTCAAGCGCATCAAAGACTGAGGCAACGGCGCTGCTGCGCGGCGCATAATAGGCACCGTTCACCCATTTTAACGCATGCACAACAAGACGCCGGCGCAATTCCGGATGCTGATCGGCCAATTCGCCTTCGTCGATTGCAACGGCACCCGCACGAAGCTTCACAATACGCCGCGCAAGCACCAACATTTGATGATTCAACGCATCTTTTGCAGCGGAAAGGTTTAGCGAGACATCGCCTATTGCGTCAGCGTCGATCCCCAGATCAGACAGAATCGCCAGCGCTTTGCGGGTGCGAACACGATCAAAACGGTCATCATTATTGCTGGGGTCATCGACCCAAGGGATATTCTGGGCAGTTAAGTAATCGCGCAACTCGGCCCTGCGGGCCTGCAAAAGCGGTCTGACCCATTGCATACCTTCGCGTTCAAAACGGCCGGGCATGGCGGCCAACCCGTCAACGCCAGCGCGCCGCCCGACACGCATTAAAAAGCTTTCTGCTTGGTCGTCTTTGGTGTGACCGAGGGCAATGCAGTCGGCACCAACACCCCGCCCCCATTGTGCCAGCAGTCCATAGCGGGCTTTGCGGGCCTCGTCTTGCAGATTGCCGGATCTATCCCAGTCTTTCCAATCAAGATTTTGATGGTCCAACCCAAGCCCCCCACACACCGCAGCGACCATCGCCGACTCGTCCGCGGCCTCGGTTCGCAGGCCATGATTGACCGTTGCGACGACAAGTTTGATGTCATTGCACTGCGCGAATTGGGACATCAGGTGCAGCATGGCCATCGAATCGCTGCCGCCGGAAACGGCAGCGCCCATGGTTTTAGGTGGATAAGGTCGAAACTGGTCAGCTATCAGCCGCGCCAGATCAGCCGTCATCGAATTACTGACAATTCAGCGCAGCACGCTCGCTCGATGCTTGTGGCACGAAGGGGCTGGTCGGAAAGCGGGTCGCGACCTCACCTAGGGTGACACATGCCTCTTGGCGTTGCTCAAGTGCGCCAAGAGATTTGCCCAGCTGATACAATGCTTCGGGTGCCAATGGGCCGACCGGATCAGAACTGAAGCTGGCGAGATACGCGCGCGCGGCCTCGCGGATGTCGCCCAGACCGCTTAGGGCATCACCGCGCCGCAGATCGGACTCGGGGCCTAGCGGGCCACCTGGGTAGGTCTGATTAAAGGTCGCAAACTGGTCAGCGGCGGTGCGAAAGTCACCGGTTGCGAGCGCCGCCTTCGCCCGCTCAAAATCATCAGCTTCGCCTACGGCAAGTTCGGCAGTGTTCGTTGGTGCGGACGGTGTCGTAGCCGGCACGCTGGTTGCAGGCGCCTCGCCGCCGCCAAGGGTCGAAGTTGCGCCAATGGCACCCACATCGCCACCCTCGAGTTCGACAAGGCGGAATTCAAGATCGCCGATCCGGTTGGTGCCATCAGTGACAACACGGTTGATACGGTTCTCAAGCTCTTCGGTTTTCGAGGTCAGGCGTTGCAGTTCGCTTTCCATCGCGTTCATGCGGTCCAACACGGAACCGCCGGTCAGGTTCATCGACGCGCCGCCCGTAGTGGACAGTTCACGCCGAAGCTTTTGCACTTCGACGTTCAGCACGGTTAGCTCCTGACGCACATCCGCCAAGGTTTGCGCATCTTGCGCCTGTGCTGCAACTGGCCCAAAGGCCAGTCCCAGCATCATCATCACAACAAACCGCATCATGTTATCCTAACAGTTTCGTTCTTGTTTAGCTCGACAAACCGCCGGCCAGCACGGTGACGGCGCGGCGGTTCTTGGCATAGCATGCTTCTTGCGAACACACTTCAATCGGACGTTCCTTGCCATAGCTTACAGTCCGCAGACGGTTGCCAGAAACGCCGCGCGACACCAAATATTCACGGGCCGCGTTTGCACGACGTGCACCAAGTGCCACGTTATATTCACGTGTGCCTTGCTCGTCCGCGTGGCCTTCGATGATCGCTTGATAATCACTGTTTTGATTCAGCCAGTTCGCTTGGCCATCCAACGTTGCCTGACCGGCAGGTGTCAAAGACGACTGGTCGACCTCAAACAGCACACGGTCACCAATGGATTGCTGAAAATATGCAGTCGATGCTGGGTCATTGGCGCTGCCGGCGATGATCCCGCCATTTGCTGGGGCCATGCTGCCCGAACCGTTCATCCCATCCGCACCAAAGCGGTTAGGATTGGTACAGGCTGATACGGCGAGGGCGGCGATCAGAAGAGTGGCGGTCAATATGCGGTTCATGAGGTCGGCCTTTATAAAGCTGGCGTTAATTCTGGTTTATTTGGTGTTAACACAGCGCCGTGGCCTTGGGAAACACCAAGGCGCTGCATTTATTAGTTCTGGAGCGGCGACCACGACGGGTCAGACCCGCCCTCTTGGGTTCGCACAGGTTTCAGGTTCCGGCCCGAGATATCCACGGAATACAACGAGGATGACCCGCCGGTCCCTTGGGTTTCACGCGCAAACATGATGACGCGGCCATTTGGTGCCCATGTCGGACCTTCGTCCAAGAATGATGCCGTCAGCAGGCGTTCTTCGGATCCGTCCAGGCGCATCACACCAATGTGAAAGCGGCCCTTGTTCTGCTTGGTGAACGCCACCAGGTCGCCACGAGGGGACCAGACAGGCGTGCCATAGCGGCCTTCCCCGAACGAGATCCGCTGCGCTTCGCCGCCACCGGCAGACATTACGTACAGTTGCTGGCTGCCCGAACGGTCGCTTTCAAACACGATCCGGCTGCCATCAGGCGAATAGCTGGGTGCGGTCTCGATTGCAGGTGTGTTTGTCAGGCGCACAGATTGCCCGCTGCCGATATCCATTGTGTAGATGTCAGTGTTGCCACCTTGGGTCAGCGAATAAACAACCGTGTTGCCAGAGGGCGAGAAACGCGGCGCAAAGCTCATCGTGCCGTCTGCGCTTTCCAGAACGCGACGCTGAACCGATCCGATGTCCAGAACATAGATCCGCGGGAAACCGCTTTCATAGCTGGTGTAAAGAATACGGTCCCCCGAGGGCGAGAAACGCGGAGCAAGTACGATCGACGAGCTGTCGGTCAGATAACGGACGTTCGCACCGTCATAGTCCATTACGGCCAAACGCTTTTGCCGGTTATCTTTGGGTCCAGTTTCGGACACATATACAACGCGGCTGTCGAAATATCCGCCCTCGCCTGTGATCCGCGAATAGACAGCATCGGCGACCTTGTGCGCCATGCGACGCCAACCATCGACCGTGCCTGAAAATTGCAACCCCGACCCAAGTTCGGCGCCCGAAAACACATCATAGAGGCGGAATTTCACGTTCAAGGTATTGCCCGATACACTGACTGCGCCGGTAACCAACGCCTGAGCGTTTATCGCTTTCCAGTCGGCGTATTGAACAGGCGCGTTAAAATCGCTGACGGTGGAAATGAATGCACTCGCAGGGATCTCGCGAAAAAGGCCAGAGCCGACCAAGTCTTCAGAAACCACGCGCGCCAGATCAACGGCCATCTGCCCCGCATCGCCGCTTTCGGGTTGAAAGCTGGGCACCGCAAAAGGCAATGGTTCGATCACGCCTTCTGTGATTTCGATCCGCAGGGGGCCTTGTTGGGCCTGAGCGGTTCCTGCGACGGCACAAATCAGCGCCAGACATATGCTCAATACTCGTAAAATCATTTGATGCGCATCCTTTCAGGATTGAAGGTCATCTCAATATTCTGCCATTGGCCAAATTTATCTACAGGAAGCTGATATCCGCGCGATCCACAGCGGATAATCGCCCGTCTGGCGGCTTCAAATGCCTGCCCTGCGGCGGCCTGTGACCCACCAGAGCTGCCTGTCATGGTAATGGTATTGTTTTGCGGTGTGCCATCTTGGTTCATCTGAACGCTGACAACAACAGTCGTACGCAACGCGTCAGACGACAGCGAGCCGACGTTCCAGCAGGCCGACACGGCAAGGCGCAGCGATTCCTTTTCGCCATTCGATAGCGGTGGCCCGGTAGGGGCTGCTGGCGCGGGTGTCGCGGGCTTGTCTTCGCCGCCCAATGCTTCGGCCAAGGCCGCAGCAACCGCGTCGGTATCTACAGCTGGCTGCGCCGGTTTCGGGGTCGGTTTCGGATCGGGGGTCGGCGTCGGTGTGGGTGCTGGCTTTGGTGTTTCGACCGCTTCGGCAACCTGTGGCGCAGGCGGCGTTGGCCTGCGCGCAGGCGGGCGGGCAGACTGGTTTGGCGCGGCTTTGGGGGCCTCTGCGGCTTCGGTAACAATCTCGGTTGTTGCTTCTTCCGGCGCGGTCGCCTCTTGCGCTTCCTCCACAACTTTCTCGGCAGGGGCATCCGGCGTTGCGGCCTCCTGCTCTACCACGTCGGGGCGGGCGTCGGGGTCTGGCTGTGCAACCGCCTCGGGTGCCACGCGATCAACGGGGCGCGGCACGGCGACGGGCGCGACTTCGGGCGCGATCACGGCAACCTCAGCCGGGGGTTCTGGCGATTCAGGTGCAGTCTCGCTGACTTCTGCGGCGGGGGGCGGCGTCGGTGCGGGTTCCTCTGGTGCAGGATCGGGCTGTGGCGCTTCTGGCTCGACTGGCGGGGGCTGTTGGATTTCAGGTTCAGGTGTCTCGGCTGGTGCTGGGGGTGTCTCAGGCTGCGCGGATTCGGTCGGCTGCTCTGCCGATTGCGAGGCAGCAACAAGCGCGTCAAATTCGGCTGCAGACAGCACTGACACTTCTTGCATCTCAAAGGGTTCAGGGTTCGGCCTGAAAACATCGCCAAATAGCAAAAATAGGATAAGCCCCAGATGCCCTGCGCCTGAAATGTAGTGCCCCGTGTGCATGGTTAACCGCCCGACGTCCCAGTGCCGTCCAGCTTTGGGCCACCCGTTTCAGTCACCAAACCAATGTTTGAAAATCCACCGGCGTTCAGGGCACCCATTACCTCCATGACCGTCGCATAGGATACAGCCCCGTCAGCGCGCAGGAATACGCGGTCGCTGGACCGTTCAGTTGCAATTGCACGCAGCTTGGAAATCAAGTCACCTCGGGCTGTTTCGGTCTTCTGAATTTGAACAGATCCGTCCGCCAGCAACGTGATGGTCAGCGGCTCTTCCTGCTCGGAAGGCAATGCAGTCGCAGCGGTCTTAGGAAGCTCGACCGGGACTCCAACCGTCAACAGCGGTGCCGCGACCATAAAGATAATCAAAAGCACCAGCATAACGTCCACAAAGGGCGTGATGTTAATTTCAGCCATCGGCTGCGCGCGACCACGACGCCGCCCGCGCCCACCGCCACCAGATTTTTTTGCGATACCAGCACCCATCGGTCAGCTATCCAACTGACGGCTTAGGATAGTGGCAAATTCATCGGCAAATGCTTCATAGCTGCCAAGAATCCGGTCTGAATCCGCGCTTAGCTTGTTATAGAAAATAACCGCAGGGATCGCGGCCAGCAGTCCAATACCGGTCGCCAGAAGCGCCTCGGCGATACCGGGGGCTACGACTACAAGGCTGGTGTTTTGCTGCGATGCGATTTCAATAAACGAGTGCATGATCCCAAAGACGGTGCCAAACAGCCCGACAAAAGGTGCTGTCGATCCCGTTGTCGCCAAAACAGGCAACCCTTTTTGCAGCTTTTCTGCTTCCTTGGCGATTGCCACATCCATCGACCTATCAATGCGTGCGGTAGCGCCGGGAATCAGATCACCATCCTCGCGGTGGGATCTGCGCCACTCGGTCATACCAGCGGCAAAAATCTTTTCTGCGGCCCCGTCAGGGTCTGGACCGATGGTGTCGTACAAGCCGTCCAAAGGTTCGCCTGACCAGAACGCCTGATCAAAAGCATCGGCTTCGGCCTTGACCTTGCGATACTGCAACATTTTTTGCGCAATGATTGACCAAGACCAGAATGATGCAACGATCAAACTGATCATGACTAATTTTACGGTGATTGTCGCGCGCAGGAATAGACCCAAGAGCGAGAAATCAATCTCGCTCGCCGCCGCCAGCGTTTCTGCTTCCATCGGTTCTGCTCTTTACTAAAGGCCCCTTACGGGGCTGTTCCGCCTCAATGGCCCTGTTTTCCAAGGCGCTATTTGGCACAAGCTTAGCCGAGTGCAATGTCGATTACTAGGATTATGGCATCAATTCGCGTGTCACAGGGACATTGAGCGAAGTTTCGCTGGCAATCTGCAGGGTTTCCCGCTGGCGTTGATGCAGACGATCGTGACGGCGGCGCGAAGCAGTAGCGTGTCGGCACGCCAGACCTCTTGGGACATCTCCATGCGCGCAGGCCCGATGGACGTCGTCCAGGTGCGCACCTCAAGCAGATCGTCGAAAACTGCAGGCGCGATGTAATCAGCCTCAACTCTGCGCACAGCGAATACAACGCCATCCGCCTTCATCTCAAGCTGGTCGATCCCGATCTCGCGCACCCAGTCACTGCGCGCCCGTTCGATATAACGCAGATAATTTGCGTAATAGACGATACCCGCCATATCGGTATCTTCGTAATAGACGCGAATGGGCAGGGTATGGGTCATTGGGCTTTGTCTAACCTCGCAAACAGGCGCAGCGCATGGGAAGGGTCTTGCGCGGCAGATGGCAGTACAGGATCGTAGGCTGCGCGCAAAAGCTTTGCAATATCGGGGCGCAGGATGGTGGTTTTATTCGCCACAGCCAAAGGCGACCGATCTTTGAAGGCCGTATCTGACCAAAGCAGAAAGGATTGTACGATCTGACTAAGTGCCAAGGTCTGTGCAGGCACCGCACTGAGTTGTTTGTCCATCCGCAAGAATACAAAGCAAGCCTTGATCGCGCCAGTCTCGTCAAACCGGAAAAGACGGTACTGATTGGCATCCACCGCCGTCAGTTTCTTAACCAAAGGCCCCAAATCGGGGACAAGTCGATCCAAGTCCGGCACATCCGGCAACTCGGTCCAGTCCTTGAAAAAGAACATCATCAGATTGCTGCCCAACTCGGGGTCCGTCTCGGCGATCTTGTGACCGGACAAAACGCAGACTGCCTCAAGCGCGCCCTTGATGACGGACAAGGTCGCTTCGTCCACGCCAAACACGACCGGAGACAGGGGCCGCCCCCAACGGGCGAATGCAAATTCCCCGCTGTCCCGTGTAAACAGTTTTTCTATATCTTGTGGTGTCATCTCGTCTTCCAAATGGTCTAAATTCCTTGCCGAAGGCTGCGCCACGTCAGCCAAACAGATCTGACCGAGATTTTGGCGGCTCCATCCCCAAATGGGTCCACGCCTTTTGCGCCAACATCCGGCCGCGCGGTGTGCGTTGAATCAACCCTTGCTGCAAAAGAAATGGCTCGATCACCTCTTCCAGCGCATCACGCGATTCCGACAACGCTGCCGACATCGTCTCAATGCCCACAGGTCCGCCTTGGTAATTCTCGGCAATGAGGCGCAAATACCGCCGGTCAGCGCTGTCTAATCCCAAACGGTCCACGCCCAGCCGCGTCAGCGCCATGTCTGCCAATTCCTGCGTCACGCGTCCGTTGCCTTCGACTACGGCAAAATCCACAACGCGCCGCAATAGGCGCCCTGCGATCCGTGGCGTGCCACGGGCGCGCTTGGCAATCTCGCGCGCGCCCCCTTCTTCCGCCGGTGCCCCCAATTTTCGGGCATTGCGATCGACAATGATAAAAAGTTCATCCTCGGTGTAAAACTCAAGCCGCGTCGGAATGCCAAACCGGTCGCGCAGCGGCGTGGTCAAAAGGCCCATCCGCGTTGTGGCCCCCACCAATGTAAATGGCTGCAATTCAATCCTTACCGTGCGCGCGGCTGGCCCTTCGCCGATGACCAAATCCAACTCGAAATCTTCAAGCGCGGGATATAGTACTTCTTCGACAGCTGGGTTCAGGCGGTGAATTTCGTCGATAAACAAAACATCGCGTGCCTCAAGGTTGGTCAGGATCGCGGCCAGATCGCCGGCTTTGGCCAACACCGGCCCCGACGTCATGCGGAATCCAACGCCCAATTCGCGTGCCATAATCTGTGCAAGGGTCGTTTTGCCCAAACCGGGGGGGCCATGAAACAACGTGTGGTCCATCGCCTCTTCGCGTTGTTTGGCGGATTGGATGAATACCTTTAGGTTCGAACGCGCCTCGGCCTGCCCTACGAATTCATCCAGCATCTGAGGCCGCAGCGCGCGGTCAAAATCCTCTGGCAGCGGATCGGGCCGCAAGGTTGGGTCGATGTCGATCATTCAATTTCCAAAACTATGGGGCACTCTATGCCGATGGTGCCACTCTACCCCTTGGGGGCAAGGAGTTTCAACGCCGCGCGGATCAATGCCGGGGTTTCCCCATCGGGATGTTCACCGGCAGCTTGCGCCACGGCCCCCGCCGCATCTCCGGGCCCATAGCCCAGGTTGCCCAGAGCAGAAAGCGCCTCGGATTGCGCGGATTGGTTAGGGGCTGCTGTGGTTCTCCGGCTTGGCACGGGTGCTTCGATCACCTCGATGGCTTCAACCTCGCCATGAGCTTCGGCCAGTGTGCCGGTCATCGCCATGACACCCGGAGCCTTGTCCTTAAGGTCCAAAACAACCCGCTGTGCGATCTTGGGGCCGACCCCTTTGGCCGCTTTGACAGCATTCCAATCGCCAAGCGCGATGGCGCGGCTGACACCGTCAGGCCCAAGTGCGCCCAAAATCGCCAGCGATGCCTTTGCCCCGACCCCTTGGACCGACGTCAGCAGACGATGCCATTCCTTTTCGACAAGCGTCTGGAAACCGAACAACTGCATCAAATCTTCGCGGACGACCAAGTCGGTGAACAATGCGACCGCCTCTCCTACGCCGGGGAGGGCAGCCAATGTGCGGTCTGAACAATACACCAAATATCCGACACCACGCACGTCGATCAGAACATGGTCCGGTGCGCGATAGTCGATGCGACCTGTGATCTTGCCAATCATGCGCTTGCCCTTGCAACCGCTTGGGCAAGAGTGCTGGCCCCACCGTGGTGGGCGTGACAGATCGCAATGGCCAATGCATCCGCTGCATCCGGGCCCGCAATCTCGATCCCTGGCAGCTGCATGCGTACCATGTGCATCACCTGCCCCTTGTCTGCGTGGCCCACGCCAACCACAGTTTTCTTGACGGTATTTGGGGCATATTCACCCACTGTTAGCCCCGCCTGGGCAGGTACAAGCATTGCGATTCCGCGCGCCTGACCCAGCTTTAGCGTGCCAGCGCCGTCCTTGTTGACGAATGTCTGTTCGACTGCGGCGGACTCTGGCCTGTAGGTTACCATTATTCTGGTAAGCTGCGCATGAAGCGACAAAAGTCGCGAGGCCAGATCGGGCCCCACGGACACACAAACCCCGTTTGCGACATGACTTATCCGGCTGCCGGCCACATCAATGACACCCCACCCCATGTTGCGCAGCCCCGGATCAATCCCGATTACCCGTATCATGTGCTTTTTTACCTCGGTTTTTATGTTTTTAGACGATTAGCACAAAACACGAACATCCACCAAGGCTTTTCCGGCCTGCCTTGGAAATGCCACAATTGACCCAACGCCTGCCCACAGCCATGCAAAAACGACGTTCGGAACGTCTTGAGCGTCACCGCGCCTGCCTCAAATACGCCTTATTTTATTAAGCATTCGCATTCCATGCTGCTATGCAGCAAACGCAGATCACACATGCAAGTCTAGGTGTTGTGGCAAGTTTTCAAACTGCCTAGTTGCTAAGCATACCGACGCACCTATCAGCAAATTTGAAATTCAAGGATGGCTCCAATGGCTATGTTCTACACACAAACAACCAACTACGCGACTGCATCTACCGTCAACCGCGTTTTCTCTCATTTGGGTGACATCGTTGCCAGCGTTGTTTCCTGGAACGATGCACGCGTAACCCGCAACGCTTTGTCCACTCTGACAGACCGCGAACTTGACGATATCGGCCTGACACGTGGTGATATCGAGAACGTCGCGCTCAACCACTTCATTCGCTAACGCGCAATGACAGACCCATGCCCCAAGGGCAGTCCACCGGACAGAAAATAGCCACGCTTACCGAACGGTAGCGTGGCTAATTTTTTTTCGTTGTAACGGTTCAGATGCGGTTAAAACTTCGCAGCGCCGCCCCGCATTATTGGCCCGATTTTGTTCGCAAGCATCTGGGTAATCGGGTCAACTTTTAAAACCCATGCCCCCGCACGTTCTACGATCGTACCGTTACTCAGGGAATTGAGCCGGGTCTGGTATGTGCCTGGCCCGTTTGCCGATAGCATGAATGCCTTTAGCAGGAAAAACATAACGATCAGCGCCAGAACATATTTGACTGGGAACCCAGCATCACGACGGCGTGGCCTTGCGATCACGAGTCCGTCGTTGCGGATGGTCGTATAATAACCGTTCGCCATCGCTTTGTGCTTCTGGCTCAAATGATTAACGCGTTTCCAAAACTGTTGATGTGTCTCAACCATGGTCGCCTCGAAATGCTTAAGGCCCCCACCTCTCACACTTTAGACATTACAGCAGATTTGCGCCCGTTTCCACATATTTACGCAAATTAGGGCGTAATAGGGGCAGTTAATGTGTCGATTTTTGGACCGTTAGGGTCGTCCAGTCGCCAATCATCTCTCTGTTAAGCAGATTGATGCCAGATCGTGCATAAACTTCAATGACGTCATCTGCTTGCTCGTTAAGAATACCCGAGAGAATCGCCTTGCCGTTCGGGGCCAGCGCTTTCGCCATATCTGGGGCCAGCGCCACCAATGGCCCTTTTAGAATATTTGCAAAGATCAGATCGAAAGGAGCCTTTGCGGCAAGATCGGGGTGATCAAAGCCCGCAGCCTCTACGCAGATCAGTCGATCGGTCAGACCATTTGCGGCGGCGTTGGCGCGTGCAACATCTACGGCAACCTCGTCAATGTCGCTCGCCAACACAGGGTTTGGCCAGATACGAGCTGCAGCCATCGCCAGTACGGCAGTGCCGCATCCGATATCGGCCACGTTTTGGCCGACCATACCGTCATTCGCCAATCGGTCTAGCGCCCGAAGACAACCCAACGTCGTTCCGTGATGACCCGTGCCAAACGCCATCGCCGCCTCGATCAACAGCGGCTCACAGCCTTCGGGCACTTTGTCGGCGTCATGGCTGCCATAAACGAAAAAGCGGCCCGCCTCGACGGGGGACAGTTCGCGGCGCACATGTGCGACCCAATCAGTCTCGGGCAGTTCGGAAACGACAAAATCTTTTGCGCCCATTGTGGCGGCTAAAATCGCCAAAGCGGTCTGGTCGGGGGCTTCCTCGAAATAGCCGCCTACTTCCCAGAGGCCTGATCCGTCTTCCATCTCGAATACGCCCACGCCTGTCGGCTCCGGCATCAACCTCTCCATCGCCTCGCCCAAAGCATAGGCTGGCTTGCGTCCTTCAAGGGTGGTCAGGGCTGTGAATGTGGGCATCGGTCTCTCCGCAGGTTGCTCGCGTCGCCTAAGCGGGCGCGCCAGTCAGGTCAAGGTATGACTACTGCGCAGCCACGGGCTGCGGGCGCGTAAAAATTGTCTCGTGGCCGGGCATCGGGTGGCGCGGGATCATCAGGGACAGGATCAGCGATACGCCCGCCATGGCCGCCGCCAGAACAAATACCGCGGCAGGCGACACCAACCATAGCAACCCAAGGCCAACGGGCAGGAACACAGCGGCTATATGGTTGATGGTAAATGCAACAGCAGCAGTGGGCGCAATATCACCAGGATCCGCAATCTTCTGGAAATAGGTTTTTAACGCCAGCGCCAGCGCGAAAAACATGTGATCAATCACATAGAGGCTCGCCGCCACGACCACGCCCCATCCCAGATAGTACACACCGCCATAGGCCAAGAACACGATGATCAACCCGACATATTCGAATGACAACGTACGCCGCTCTCCGAAAATGCCAACGGCGCGTCCCATCAGTGGGGCGAATATCATGTTGGCGATCAGGTTGATCAAATACAGCAGTGTGATTTCGTGCACATCAAATCCAAAGCGTTCCACCATCATAAAGCCAGCGAAAACCACGAAAATCTGGCGCCGCGCGCCCGACATGAACTGCAGCGCATAATACAGCCAGTAGCGTTTGCGCACTACCATCTTCTTGACCTGCGGATGCGGTGCCTCGAATTGCGGGTAAGCAAACAGCGCGAACAAGGCGATCACCACGGTGACACTGCCGCCGATCATGTAAACTATGTTATAGGACAGCGACAGCGTGTCCCACAGCGCCATAATCGCCAGATAGGCCACTAAAGTCGCAGCAGATCCTGCCGCCATCAGCCAGCCAAGCATACGCGGCGCGTCTTCGATCTTGAGCCATTGCAACTGCAACGACTGATTGACCGTCTCGTAATAGTGAAACCCTATCGAACTCAACATAGTGATCGTCAGAATGCCGCCCATCGACGGAAACCAAGCGGTAACAGCCGTCGCGGCCCCCAGCAAGACAAGCGACACCAACCCCAACACCTGCTCGCGGACAAATATGATAATCGCAATAACACCGACAGCCAGAAACCCCGGAATCTCGCGTACTGTGTGAAGCAACCCGATATCCGAACCGTCAAAATTCGCCACTTCGATCACAAAGTTGTTCAACAGCGCCGACCAAGTATTGAACGCAATCGGCATGGCCAAAGCCATCAAGAACAACAACGCGACAGGGCGGCGCCAAAACGGTTGATGCTTGGCATCCTCAAGGGTCACAAATTGGGTCATGCCAAATCCTTTACGCCCCAATCCTAACCTTGACGAGGTCAAATCAGACGAAAACCGTCCAACAATAATTGGTTCCTGTATTCCAAATGGAAAGAAATCTTCGCCGAAGTCATGTATGCCGGTCAGGCAAAACCAATAAAGACTCAGTAAAAACTTTGCGGGTCAATATCGACGGCAATGCGCAGTTCCCCTTTCAGGCGCAACTGCCCGACCCACTTGGCAAGCGCCTCTTGCAGGGGCACCGACTTGTCGGCTTTGACAAGCAACCGCACCCGGTGACGGCCCCTTACCCGCGCAATTGGTGCAGGGGCGGGGCCGTAAACCTGTGCGCCCACGGCCCGCAACGGCCCGTCCTGCCGCGCCAGTTGATTGCCCGCGTCAAAAAGCGCCGCCACATCGGGCCCACTTAGAATGATACCTGCCATGCGACCGTATGGCGGGACACCGGCCTGCCGCCGCTCCGCGGCTTCGGCCTTCCAGAATGCTTCTTCCTCGCCCGCAAGAATGGCACGGATCACCGGATGATCCGGCTGATATGTCTGTAACAATGCCGCCCCCGGTGCCTCGGCACGTCCTGCCCGTCCTGCGACCTGCCGCATCAATTGAAAGGTCCGTTCGGCGGCGCGCAGGTCCGACCCCATCAGCCCAAGATCCGCGTCGATGACGCCCACCAATGTCAGGTTCGGAAAATTATGCCCTTTGGCCACCAGTTGCGTACCAATAATGATGTCAGCGGCACCCTCAGCGATGCCTGCAATCTCGGCCTTCAGGGCGCGCGCTGATCCGTACATATCCGAACTCAGAGTGGCGACCCGCGCATTCGGCCATAATTCGGCGGCTTCTTCGCCCAACCGTTCGACACCTGGACCCACGGCAGCAAGTTTGCCTTCGGCCTCGCAGGACGGGCAGGCATCGGGCATGGGTTTGCTTTCGCCACATTGGTGGCAGACCAGCCGTTTGAGGAACCTGTGCTCGACCATGCGCGCGTCGCAATGATCGCACGCAATCTGGTGCCCGCAAGCCCGGCACAAAGTAACGGGCGCATAGCCACGGCGGTTGATGAACAACATAGCCTGTTCGCCGCGCTCCAGACGTTTGTCGACCTCTGCTCGCAAAGACGGGGATACCCATTTGTCGCTTGGCAATCCTTCTGTGCGCATGTCGATTGCGCCCATCTGGGGCATGACTGCCGGCCCGAACCGCGAGGTCAGTTCGACCCGCGTGTATTTGCCCGCCTCGGCATTCGCCCAGCTTTCCAAACTCGGCGTGGCCGAAGCCAGCACGACCTGAGCACCGCAGATCGACGCGCGCAGTACCGCCATGTCGCGGGCATTATACAGCACGCCTTCTTCTTGCTTGTAGGACGTGTCGTGTTCTTCATCCACAACGATCAAGCCCAGATTCTGGAACGGCAAGAACAGTGCAGACCGTGCACCGATCACAACCTGCGCTTGACCCTGCCCGACCATGCGCCAAATGCGGCGGCGTTCAGTCATGGTGGCCCCTGAATGCCATTCGGCGGGCTTTGCGCCAAAACGCGCCTCGACCCTGTGGAGGAACTGTTCGGTCAGCGCAATCTCGGGCAGCAGCACAAGCGCCTGACGCCCGGCTTTCAGCGCGGCGGCAACCGCTTCAAGATACACCTCAGTCTTGCCCGACCCCGTCACCCCGCGCAGCAATGTCGTGCCGTATTTGCCTGATTGCACCCCTTTGGCCAGAAGCGCCGAGGCATCCGCCTGATCCGTTGTCAGCTCTTTGCTGGGCAGACTTGGGTCCATTCGCAAAAAAGGCGAATCGCGGGGGCTGTCTTGTTCAACCACCGCGTCCTGCGCGACCAATCCCTTGATGACTGATGATGTAACGCCGGCCATCTCGGCCAGCTCTTTCAGAGTAAAGGCCAGATCGCCGTATTCAGCCAAGGTTTCCAGCACCCGACGCCGCGCATCTGTCATGCGATCGGGGTCAGAAGTACCGCGCCGGTAAATCTTGCGCATTGATGGCGGGTCGCCCAGCCCCGGTGCCCGGGTGGCAAGCCGCAACATCGCGGGCATTGGCGTTAGCGTATACGCTGCCGCCTTGCTCAGGAACGACCGCAACTCTTCGCGCATGGGGGCTGCATCCATCACACGAATAACGGACCGAATTTTCGATAATTCGTAATCGCCCTGCCCTGCGCCCCAAACGACGCCCAGCACTTTGCGCGGGCCCAGTGGCACCTCGACAAATGCACCAAGATGGCAACCGCCTTCAGGCGCTTTGTAGTCAAGCGCACGGCCCAAGGGTTGGGTTGTCAGGACGGAGACCAAATCACCTTGGTGAAAGAATTCTGGGGATGTCACCAACTGCTCCGGCCTTGGGTTACGGGAATTAGGGTTTCAGCAGCGCGGATCATGCGCTAAAGCGTGTGGCAACAGACATAGCCATTTGGGCACCCTATTCCAACCGGAAGGAAGCAATATGAAATTCTTTGTAGATACAGCTGAAATCGACGCGATTGCAGAACTGAATGATCTGGGGATGGTCGACGGGGTTACAACCAACCCGTCGCTGATCCTGAAATCAGGCCGTGATATTCTGGAAGTCACGAAAGAGATTTGTGATCTGGTGGATGGCCCCGTTTCCGCAGAGGTTGTTGCCCTGAAGGCAGACGACATGATCGCCGAAGGCCGCAAGCTGGCCGAGATCGCCGAAAATATCGTCGTTAAACTGCCCCTGACATGGGACGGCCTGAAGGCCTGTAAGGTTCTGTCGGGCGAAGGCAAGATGGTTAACGTTACGCTTTGCTTCTCGGCAAACCAGGCGCTGATCGCGGCCAAAGCCGGCGCGACATTCATCTCTCCGTTCATAGGGCGCTTGGATGACATCAACCTTGATGGCATGGAATTGATCCAAGACATCCGCATCATCTATGACAACTACGGTTTCGAGACTCAAATTCTGGCGGCATCGATCCGGACGGTTAACCACGTTCTTGAAGCGGCACGGATCGGGTCTGACGTGATGACTGCCCCACCAGAGGTGATCAAAAAGCTGGCCACACACCCGCTGACCGACAAGGGTCTTGAGCAGTTCATGGCCGATTGGGCCAAGACCGGTCAGAAAATTCTGTAAGACAGACTAGCGTGCGGTGCTTTCGAGCAGCGCACGCAACACAGCCGGGCCTAGCGGGAAATGCTGGTTGGTCGGCGGCGCTGTCTGGAAGCCAGGGATTTCTTTCATCCCTTGATTTGACGACTTAGACACAGTTGTGTCCCTTTAAATGCTACAATTGCTTTGGCTGGCGGGCCTTAAATTAACCAATCTGCGAAAAAAACAGGCGCAATTCCGAAAGAAAAAGGCAGATTTTGGGATTCCCGCGTGCTATTGAAAATGAAAATAAAAACGAGACGAGAATGAGCAGTAGCCCCAAAATCGAAGATTCCCTTCGGGAAGCAATCATTTCGCAGCCTGATGTCATACTTGACGACAATGATGTGATGCAGGCGCTGATCGCCGCCAATGAACGCGCGATGGGTGGCAACATCGTCGATTTACGCGGGATCGCGATGGACCGCCTGGAAACGCGGCTGGACCGGTTAGAAGACACCCATCGCAATGTCATCGCCGCAGCCTATGAAAATCTGGCTGGAACCAACCAAATTCACCGTGCCATTCTGCGGATGCTTGACCCTGTCGAGTTCGAGACCTTTTTGCGCGATCTAGGTGGCGAAGTTGCCGATATTCTGCGGGTCGACGCAGTCCGTTTGGTTTTGGAATCTGTTCAGAACGACAACGATCCGGCCGTGAAACGGCTTGGCGATGTGCTGAACGTGGCCGAACCCGGCTTTATCGATGACTATTTGACGTCCGGGCGTGGCAGCAATGTCCGCCAGGTGACCCTACGCGGCGTCCAGGACGGCCCACAAAGTGTTTATGGTGATAATGCCGATTGGATCCGATCCGAAGCCTGCCTGAAACTGAACTTTGGTGATGGCCGCCTGCCCGGCCTGCTTATTCTGGGATCAGAAGACCCGCATATGTTCGGACCTCAACAGGGCACAGACCTGTTGGGCTTCTTCACCGGCGTGTTCGAGCGGGCCATGCGCCGCTGGTTGTCTTGAACACAGGTGCAAATGCACTCCTGATCAGCCCCGCCGCGCGGGATGCCCTGCAAACCTGGCTTGACCATCAACGTGCATTAAAAGGTGCCGCCGAAAACACGATCACGGCCTATCAAGGCGATGTGATCGATTTTCTGGCATTTATGACTTTGCACAAGGGGGACAGTCAGGGCTTGGGCGCACTGGCCAAGCTTACCATCTCGGATATGCGCAGTTGGATGGCCAAAACACGGGGGCCAGATGTGGGCCCTCGGTCTTTGGCGCGCAAGCTTTCATCGGTCAAAGCGTTCTATCGTTGGCTGGCCGAGCGTGAAGGCTTTGAACCCACCGCGGTTCTGTCAACGCGTTCACCAAAGTTTTCGAAAAAATTGCCGCGTCCTTTGGCTATTGATGCCGCTAAGGCCATGATCGATTGCGTTGAATTGCAGTCGCGCCACGCATGGGTGGCTGCGCGCGATGTGGCAGTGCTCACCTTGCTTTGGGGCTGTGGGCTACGCATCTCAGAGGCGCTTGGCCTAAAAGGCGCAGATGCACCTTTGCCAAATGTTTTGCGTATTGTCGGCAAGGGCGGAAAGGAGCGCGTTGTTCCCGTGTTGCCTGCGGCCCAAGACGCCGTCGACGCGTATCTGCGCGCCTGTCCTTTCCCACAAGAACGCGATGCCCCCCTTTTTAAAGCGGTGCGTGGCGGTCCGTTGGCTGCACGCGCAATTTCTCAGGTAATGATGGATGCACGGATGCAGTTGGGATTACCCGCAACGGCGACCCCGCATGCCATGCGCCATAGCTTTGCAACGCATCTGCTGGATGCGGGCGGCGATCTGCGTGCTATTCAGGAACTGTTGGGCCATGCATCGCTTTCGACCACCCAAGCCTATACTGCGGTTGATACGGCCCGTTTGATGGAAGTCTACAACAGCGCCCATCCCAAAGCTTTCAAATAGCCCCGCCCATTCATCCCTCGCCGTTTATTATCTTAGAAAATTCCGGCGCGTTCCTAGCGGTCAAGCTGCATGACAAAATCTTGTGCTGCCTTTGTCGGGTCTTCAACACCCTGCGCAACACGGTCACCCAAAGCTTTCAGAGCAGCTTTGGCCTTTGGGGCTTCTAGCTGGGCTAACAGTTCATGTTTCACCGATTGTTCAAACCAATACCGTGCTTGAGACGCGCGGGTGCGCTGCCAGAAACCGTTTGCCCGCCGCCACTCGATCAGCGTCTGGACCTCGTCCCATGCCTCGGACAGTCCGTCTTCCTGCAGTGCAGATACCATCATTGCTTTGGGAAACCCATCGGGGTCTTGGGGACGCTTGCGCATCAGCCGCAACGCCCCTGAGTAATCCGCACATGTCCGCGAGGCCGCCGCCTTTAGATCACCATCGGCCTTGTTGACCACGATGATATCCGCCATTTCCATGATGCCGCGCTTGACCCCTTGCAGTTCATCGCCGCCAGCGGGGGCCAAAAGCAGCAAGAACAAGTCAGACATTTCCGCCACAACGGTTTCAGACTGGCCGACACCCACCGTTTCGATCAACACCACATCAAACCCAGCCGCTTCACACAGGCTTACAGCCTCGCGGGTGCGGCGCGCGACGCCACCCAAATGGGTCTGACTGGGCGACGGTCGAATAAACGCGGCCTTTTCGCGCGATAGCAAATCCATTCGGGTTTTGTCCCCTAGAATAGACCCGCCTGAGCGCGACGAGGACGGATCAATCGCAAGAACGGCAACCCGCAGGCCGAGCCCGACCAACATCATCCCAAGGCTTTCGATGAAAGTCGATTTGCCAACCCCCGGTGTGCCCGACAAACCGATCCTCATCGCTTCGCGGTCTTTCGGCAGCGCTGCCAAAAGGGCTGTGGCCTGTGCGCGATGGTCCTCGCGCGACGATTCGACCAGCGTTATCCCCCGTGCTAACGCCCTGCGTTCGCCTGCAACGATCCCCTTGGCCAATTCATCAATATTCATGCGCCGTCCCCATGCCTTGGCCTGCATCTTTCAAGCGATGCGGCCCAAATGTCCAGACCAACGGAAGGGTTGGCGGCGCACCCCATTTGTCCCATAACCTGACGCATGGCCTATAACCTTCCAATTGATGATGTGATGCCGCAGGTGATTGACGCCCTGCGCGCGTCAGGCCGTGTCGTTTTGCAAGCCCCGCCGGGTGCCGGTAAAACCACGCGCGTGCCGTTGGCGATGCTGGATGCGGGCCTGACCAAGGGCAAGATCATCATGCTGGAACCCCGCCGCCTTGCCGCGCGGGCCGCTGCTGAACGGATGTCTGCGACCTTGGGGCAGGATGTCGGCCAGACCGTCGGGTTTCGCGTGCGCGGGGCATTAGCCATCAGTGCGGATACCCGTATCGAGGTGGTCACGGAAGGCATTCTGACCCGCATGTTGCAGCAGGACCCAGATTTGCCCGGTGTCGGTGCCGTGATTTTCGATGAATTCCACGAAAGGTCGCTGAACGCCGATCTAGGCCTGGCACTGTGTCTTGAGGTAGCCGGCGCATTGCGTGACGACCTGTTGCTCGTGGCCATGTCTGCCACGTTGGACGCCGCCCCTGTTGCGGCCTTGATGCAGGCCCCGATTGTGACTTCGCAGGGGCGCAGTTTTCCTGTGACACCGCATTGGCTGGATCGGCCAACCGGCAAACAAAGGTTTGAACAGGCCGTTGCCGATCTGGTGTTCCACGCTTTGAACACATCTCCGGGATCGGCACTGGTTTTCCTGCCCGGCGAAGGCGAAATTCGCCGGGTCGAGGCCGCCTTGAGGGAACGGGTACCCAAGGACTGCACCTTGGCCCCCCTGTTCGGTGCGATGGAATTCAAAGCACAGCGGGCTGCCATTGCGCCGGCTGAAACGGGACGAAAGATCGTTTTAGCGACCTCGATCGCAGAAACCTCCCTGACCATCGAAGGGATCCAGATTGTCGTTGATGGTGGGAAAGCGCGACGTGCCCGGTTTGATCCAGCATCGGGGATGTCACGGCTGGTGACCGATCGGGTGACACGTGCGGAAGCAACCCAAAGGGCGGGCCGCGCAGGCCGTACCAGCGAAGGGATTGCCTATAAGCTTTGGACACGGGGCGAGGAAGGCGCATTGGCAGCTTTCCCCCCCGCCGAGATTGAGGTTGGCGATCTGTCGTCTTTTGCGCTTGAGCTGGCCATTTGGGGGGCGCAGGCGGCCGAACTGTCCTTTGTCACGCCACCCCACGAAGGCCGTCTGGCAGAAGCCCAAGCGGTGTTGCAGATGCTGGGCGCATTGGATGGCCGCGCACGCATTACAGAACACGGTCGCGTATTGGCAAAGCTGCCTTTGCATCCCAGACTGGCGCATATGGTTGCCAAAGGTGGGCGCGACGGCCCCACACTGGCCGCAATTCTAGCCGAGCGAGATCCGCTACGCGGTGCACCCGTTGACCTGTCGCTGCGCATGGATGCGGTCGCAGGAAAACGTAGATTCGGAGAGGTTAACCACGCGACCGTCGCCCGCATCCGGCAAGAGGCCAAGCGCCTTTCGCGGGGGCAAAAAGCCGATGGGCCGAACACATTGGGCGTGCTTGCAGCACTGGCTTATCCGGACCGTGTTGCTTTGCGGCGCAAGGGCGACAGCCCGCGTTTTGTAATGTCGGGCGGCAAGGGTGCCGTGATGCCCGATGGTGATCCGATGGCCAGCGAACGACTGCTGGTCGCGACCGATCTGGACGGTGACCCGCGCGAGGCGCGTATCCGTCAGGCAGTGCGCCTATCTGACGCGGATTTGCGCGCAACATTTCCCGAACAGATAGGCTGGCATGACGTTTGCGTCTGGTCACGCCGCGAGGGACGCGTTCTGACGCGGCAACAGGAACGCTTTGGTGCGTTGGTGTTGGATGATCGCGCGTGGTCTGATGCTAGCCGCGATGAAATCGCTCGGGCAATGTTGGACGGCGTGCGGCAGTTGGGGTTGATGCCCGGTAAGGCCGCGAAACTGTTCCTTGCGCGTGCACGGCTAATGGGTAGCGATTTCCCCGATTTCTCGGACGAACTTCTGATGGACACGTTGGACGACTGGCTGCTGCCGCATCTTGTTAACACTCGCAGCACAGCGGATTGGAAAAGTTTCGATCTGCATCCTGCACTGCTGGCGCGGCTGTCTTGGGAAGAACAACAGATGCTGGACAAGGCCGCACCAGCCCATTTCACCACCCCCTTAGGCCGCAAGCTTGCAATCGACTACGATGGCGCGCAGCCGCAGATTTCCTTGCGCCTGCAAGAGGTGTTTGGTGTCACTCGCCATCCGATGATCGCGGGCCAACCATTGCAGATTACATTGCTATCCCCTGCCCAGCGCCCGGTTCAGGTGACCACAGACTTGCCAGGGTTCTGGGCAGGGTCATACGCAGACGTCCGCAAAGACATGCGCGCCCGCTATCCGCGCCACCCTTGGCCCGATGACCCGACACAAGCCGACCCTACACTCAGAGTGAAACCGCGCGGGACCTAGCGTCGCGCTGCCCGAACGCATGTCCGGCAAGGACCAACAGACCGCCCGCAATGGCCCAGTTCTTGACAAAGATCGACATCTGCCACGGGTCATTCGGGATGAAATGAAAGATACTTGTGACCATAGAATAGGCTGCCAATGCTAAACTGAGTGGGCCCAGCTATAAGCCCCAGATCAACCAGATCGCGGCAAATCCGTTGAACAGCATTGCAGGCCAAACCAAGAACGCGGGAACCCCCGCGCTTCAAGCAAGGCTTGGGCTACTTCCGGTTGCAGCAGCTTTTGGATACAACCCGCCGCAAAAAAGGCCGCCAGCAGCAGGCGGCCCGTGAAAAGAACGGCTGACATCAACCGTTCATTCATCCAGTGGCAGGATTGAATGTCATTGCAACGCCATTGATACAGTGCCGCTTGCCGGTTGGCTTTGGTCCGTCATCAAAGATATGTCCCAAGTGGCCACCACAACGGTCGCAATGCACTTCCGTCCGGACCGAGAACAGTCTGCGGTCTTTCATAGTCGCCACAGCATTATCGATCGCGGCATAAAAGCTGGGCCAACCTGTGCCGCTGTCAAATTTTGTCTCGGAACTATAAACGGCTTGGTCACACCCTTTACAATGGTACACTCCTTTGCGTTTCTCGTCGTTTAGCGGGCTAGAAAACGGGCGCTCTGTTCCTGCTTCGCGTAGCACGTCATAGGCTGCGGGGTCCAAGCGTTCGCGCCATTCATCCGGGGTATAGCTCACCTCGAAATCCCCTTGGGCGACTGTGCCCGCACTAACAACCCCCGCGAGACCGAACGGTGATGCGGCTGCTAAGATAGTACTATATCGAAGGAAATTTCTGCGTTTCATGCGGGCCCTCTATAGTCAAATTGTTGTGAAATTGACTGCCGAGCGCCCTGAACGTCAGGACGCCCGGCAGATACTCACTACTATGCGCTAGGCAGTTACACTGATTAAACTGGTAAAGGCGGCAAATTGTTCCGCTGTCTGGTCAGAATTAGTAACCTTTCAACGACAGCATGCCGCCAACTATGGATACACGGACAGTAAAACAGGGTCCGCAAACACTCGAAAACAACATGTCCCAGCAGAGACCAAGGCCCAAATGCTGATACGTGTTTATTCACGGTCTTGGCTGACAAAAAGTTTCCCGAAGCGGATAAAGAATAGACATTTTTACCTGACTTTGCCGCTTTTTAAGCTAAGCATCTGATATTATACTGAATTTCAGGCCTAAAAAAGGATGACCTGCCAATATCAAAGTTCGGTTATAGGCCCGGCAGCTAACAAGTCACCTGTTGGGTCGCCCGTGGGCGATCCGCCCAAAGGTTCATCCGTGATGGCCAAGGTGAACTGCGCCACTTGGCTGCGAAGCTCTTGTGGGACAAGGATTCGGGATGTTTCACCGTCTGACAAAACGCCTAGGGATATGGGGGCCTGACCGGGCAAAATTGCCCATAATTCAAGCGATCTCCCTGCGGGTGCCTCGCCGGCGATGCGCCGCAAGGCAATTTCGTTTTTCACCGGCTCAATGACTGCCAACACCTGCAACGGGTTGGTTTCGCTGACCAATTGCGCCGCCAGAACAGTCAGTTGATCGCTGGGTGTTGTGGTGATGGTCAGCAACTGAACACCAAGATACCCAGCAAACAAAACGGCCGCCATGCTAATACCCTGCCAGAACCAAACCCGTTCGAGCACTGAAACCCGTTTCTTAGGAAAGACGTGGGCACGTAACCGTTTTTTCAATTTGGCGGGTGGGACCACGGGATCAATACTATCGGTCATCGCGGTCAGGCGTTCCTGCCAAAACACGACGTGCGATGCGAATTCCGGGTCAGATGTCATGCGGCGGCGCCCTGCTGCAATATCTGCATCCGACCCCAACCCCAACACAAGTTCGGCGGCATAGATGTCATCATCGCGGGGAGGATCTGTTTGATCGGTCATTGGCTCATACACTCCCGCAGGGCGATCAATCCGCGGCGCAGCCATGTTCGCATTGTGTTAAGCGGCACACCAAAGCGGTCCGCAAGATCAGCATAGGTTTCACCATCCAGATAGGCACCCCGAATGGCACTTCCGCGGTTTTCCTCCAGGGTGTCCAGACACCCCGAAAGGCGCAACGCCTCGGATGAGGCCACGACGGATTGTTCGGGATTGAGGCCTGGCGCGACCAGTTCGAAACCGGGGGTATCGATATCCTGATGGCCTTTTCTGCGCGCCCTAAGACGATCAATGGATGTGTTCCGCGCAATCGTGATCAGCCACGTCATCGGGCTTAACCCGTTGGCGCTATACCGATCCGCATTTTTCCAAATCTTTACAAAAGTATCCTGCATGGCATCCTCTGCTGCAGCGCGCTTGTTTAACACACGCAGGCACACCCCATAGAGTTTCGCAGAAACACGGTCATATAATTGATCGAATGCTGCACGATCCTTGAGCGCGACCCGGGCAATTAGATTTTCAATCTCACTTCGGTCCATTTGCACGGGCCAATTCTCCAACATATGGAAGGACGACTAAAGCTTGCTCATTCAATTAGATGTCGCAACATCATTTTCAATAAATTTCTGTCACGCGAATTGTTACAGGAAATGTAGCCTCTTGACCAATTGCTATTGCGCACGCCGTACAAATGGCGTGCATATTGGCGCAACCTGCCCCTCTTGGAAAAAACGGTGCTGATCGCACCACACGAAAGGCCCTTGATATGACCCTTGTGCGTTCGTCTTATGATGTGGTGATTGTCGGCGGTGCGATGTTCGGGTCGTCCCTGGCATGGTGGCTGACACAGACCCCCGGGTTTGACGGAACTGTTCTGGTGGTCGAACGCGACCCAACATATCAGTTTGCATCGACAAGTCATACAAACAGCTGCATCCGGCAACAATTCAGTTCTGCGATTAACATTAAAGTGTCGCAATTCGGCGCACAGTTCATCAAGAATTTTCGCGAATTCATGGGCAACGATCCAGAGGTGCCGCGTCTTGCGCTGCAATGCTTTGGCTATATGTATCTAGCCGATACACCCGAATTCGCGCAGACCCTTTTGCGCAACCAGCAAATACAAGCGTCTCTTGGCGCAGGCACCCAGCACCTAAGCCGCGATGAAATCGCCGCCGCCTATCCGTTCTATCAGTTGGATGACATTTTGGCGGGCAACCACAATCTGATCGACGAAGGATATTTTGACGGCGGCACCATGTTTGACTGGTTTAAACGCAAAGCCAAGCGTGCGGGTGTTACGTTTATCCATGATGAAGTCGTCGCGATGACTAAATCTTTCGACGGCAAGCTGGTCAGCTCTGTCACCCTGAAATCGGGCAGCACCGTTGCCTGCGGCAAAGTGGTGAACGCATCCGGCCCTCGCGCCCTGGCCACCGCCCAGATGGCTGGCATATCCTTGCCGGTCGAGCCACGCAAACGCTATACTTTTGTCTTTGATGCGGCTGACCGGTTGGACCGCGACCTGCCGCTGACCATTGACCCGTCCGGCATCCATGTCCGCAGCGAAGGCAAATATTACATGGCGGGATGCCCGCCGGACGATGATCCAGCCGTGGCCTATGGTGACTTTGGGTTTGATCACAGCTTGTGGGAAAACAAGGTCTGGCCCGCGGTTGCCAACCGCATTCCCCAATTCGAACGGGTCAAGGTGATCAATGAATGGGTCGGGCATTATGCCTATAACACACTGGACCAGAATGCGATTTTGGGGTGTCACAGTGAAGTCGCCAATTTCATATTCATGAACGGTTTTTCGGGGCATGGCTTGCAACAAGCCCCTGCAATCGGGCGCGGGATTGCCGAGTTAATTGCCTATGGGGAATATCGCAGCCTCGATTTGACGCCTTTTGATTATCAGCGAATAGAGTCACAAAGAATGATGATCGAACAGGCTATCATCTAAAGAAAAACAAGGAGACGACGAATGTTGAAGAAATTGGTTTTGACCGGCGCTGCGGGCCGTCTTGGGTCCTATCTGCGCGAACCTTTGTCGAAGATGTGCGAGGAGCTGGTCAGTACTGATATCGCGGATGACATCGGTACCTTGTACCCAAACGAGCGTTTCGCCCAAGCCGACATCGCGGTTTACGATCAAATTGCCCCGCTTCTGAAGGGGGCCGATATGGTTGTGCACTTCGGCGCGATCGTGGATGAAAAACCCTTCGAAGAATTGCTTGGCCCGAATTTTGTCGGCTCCTATAATATTTGGGAAGCAGCCTATCAGCACGGGTTGCAGCGGGTCGTTTACGCGTCGTCGATCCATGCGGTGGGCATGCACAAAAAGTCGGATTTCATTGGTATCGATGCGCCGCACAAACCCGATACATTCTATGGGTTGGCCAAGTGTTTCAGCGAAGACCTTGCCAGCATGTATTGGGACAAGCGCGGCCTTGAGGCGGTTTGCCTGCGCATCCTAAGTTGCGCACAAGTCAATAACCCCCGCGCCTTGGGGTCTTGGTTGTCATATGATGATCTGATCCAGCTTGTCACCCGCGCCATCGACACGCCCTCGGTTGGGTTTAGCGTCGTTTACGGTGTCTCGAACAACGACCGTGCACCGGTCGACAACGCCAAAGCATCGTTTCTGGGATACCGCCCCAAAGACAACGCCGAACAATTCGCCGAGGCCATTCTGGCTGACGCAGCACCGGCAGATCTGAAAGACCCCGGCGAAATGTGCCATGGTGGGCCGTTCGCATCCGTCGATCTGGGTCAAAGTGGCGTGGCGTCAATGAACATCGTCGACGATAAAAAGAAGACCTAAAGCATGTCAGCGGCGGTGGTTCGGGGTTTCTTCCGATCTACCGCCCTACGCGTTCGCAATCTGCTAGTCCGAGAGTTCCTGCCAGCGATGGCAAGAGACCTTGTGTTCGACCCCGGCGGCCTCCAACTTTGGCTCTTCCACTCGGCAACGGTCAATCGCAAAGGGGCAACGTGTTTGAAATTTGCATCCCGGTGGCGGATTGGTCGGCGACGGGATTTCACCCTCAAGCTTTTGCGCTTTGCCCCGATCATCAGGGTCAAGCGACGGGATCGCGGACAACAATGCCTTGGTATATGGATGACGCGGCCCCGAGAACAGCGTGCGCGTAGGGGCGGTTTCAACGATGCGACCCAAATACATGACCGCCACATGATCGCAGACGTGCGCGACAACGCTTAGATCATGACTGATGAACAAAAACGTCAGCCCCATGTCCTGCTGGATCGCCTTGAGCAGGTTCAAAACATCGGCTTGAATGGACACATCCAACGCCGCGACACTTTCATCTGCGACGATAAACTTGGGTCCGGACACCAAGGCGCGCGCAATCGAAATGCGCTGGCGTTGCCCCCCCGAGAACGCGTGAGGGAACCGGCGAAGGTGTTCGACATTTAACCGGCATTTTGCAGCGATTTCACGGACGCGCTCATCGGTCTCGGTACGGTTTTTGGTCAGGCCCATCACCTCAAGCGGTTCAGCGATGATATCGCGCACCGTCATGCGGGGGCTCAACGCGGCATAGGGGTCTTGAAAGATCAGTTGCGCGCGCTTTCGATAATCTTTCAACTCTTTCTTGCCCAGCTTTTTCAGCGAATACGAGACTTCGCCATCGTCAAACAATACGTCGCCTTTGGTGATCGGTGCAGCGCGCAGCATGGCACGGCCCAGCGTTGTTTTGCCAGAACCCGACTCTCCAACCAGCCCGAAAAAACTTCCCGGCGCAATTTCGATATCAACGTTTTCGACA
Source organism: uncultured Sulfitobacter sp. (assembly GCA_965363735.1). Classification (GTDB taxonomy): domain Bacteria; phylum Pseudomonadota; class Alphaproteobacteria; order Rhodobacterales; family Rhodobacteraceae; genus Sulfitobacter. The sequence continues at coordinate 85,323 of CBDTUA010000008.1, forward strand.
GCACCGACATAGGGCTTTGGGCCAATCAAGTTGCCGCGTAAGGCATAGTGGACCGACAGGCCTTTGGCAGCGATCAGGGGTTTGCTGGTCATGTTGTCCCCTCTTGCGGATCAATCAAATGGCAGGCGGCAAAGTGATCCGCATCGACGTTATGAAATGCGGGCACTTGTGCTGCACAAACTGGGCCGATGAACTCTTGGCAGCGCGTGTGATAAACACAGCCCGAGGGGCGTTCCAAAGGCGACGGGATGTCGCCGGGGATCGGGGTTAGTGGCGCGTCTATGTCATCAAGTGTTGGCAAAGCGGCCAGCAGACCGCGGGTGTAAGGGTGCGCGGGCTTGCGGATCACGTCGCGCACAGTGCCCTGTTCGACCAAGCGCCCCAGATACATTACAGCCACCTTGTCAGCGGTTTGCGCGATTACCCCCAGATCATGGGTAATAAAAATAATCCCCATGCCAAATTCCGACACGAGATCTTTCATCAGGTCGATGACCTGCGCCTGAATGGTCACGTCCAGAGCCGTTGTCGGTTCATCGGCAATCAGCAACTTGGGCTTTGTCGACAATGCCATCGCGATCATCGCCCGTTGGCGCATACCGCCTGACAGTTCGAACGCGTATTGGCCAAAGCGCGTGGATGGGTCAGAAATGCCAACGCGGTCCAGCATCTCGATCGACAGCTCTTTGGCCTGCGCCTTCGAGAAATTTGTGTGGATCAGAAGCTGTTCCACCATCTGGTCCCCGATGGATATTGCTGGCGCAAAGCTGGCCATCGGCTCCTGAAAAATAAGCGAGATCGCCCCACCGCGCACAATTTTCATTTCGCGGTCGGTCTTTAGAGACAACACGTCAACCGGCCCGTCATCCAGATGTAAGGTGATCTTGCTGTCAGGGCCGTAAACGGCATTGCCGGGGTTCAGCTTCATCAGGGATTTGGCAGTCACTGACTTGCCCGACCCGCTTTCGCCGACAAGCCCCATGACTTCGCCCGCCTCAAGGCTAAAGGACACGTTGTCGACAGCCGTAATGCGGCCCTCGTCTGTGTCGAATTGCAGGGTCAGGTTTTCAACGTCGATTAGTCGGCTCATTTCTTGGTATCCCCATAAGGATCAGCCGCATCGCGCAATCCGTCCCCCACAAATACAAACGCCATCACAAGGATGATGAAAAAGATCACCGGAATGAAATACCATTGGTAGTTCAGCAAAACATCCGCGCTGGTGACGTTTTGCAACATGACCCCCAGCGAATTCACAGGATCCTTAAGGCCAAGCCCGATAAAGCTAAGAGCGGTTTCGGACAGCACCATGTAGGGAAACGAGATGACCAGATCGACGATGATATAGCTGGTGAAGCTGGGCAGCAGATGTTTGCGGATAACATGCCCGCTAGACGCCCCGCACAGCCGCGCAGCCAGCACATATTCCTGATTGCGTTCGGTCAGGATGTGGGTCCGTACACGGCGCGCCAGCGTGGGCCAGCCGATAAAGCCCAAGATGATGGAGATGAAGAAGAACCTTTCTTCCGCGCTCCATGTGTCGGGGATAAAGGCGGCCAGCGCCATGAACAGCGGTATGGCCGGAATGGTGCGCACAGCATCCGTCACCATTTGGATGACTGAATCCGCCCACCCCCCATAGAAACCCGATACGCCCCCGATCACCAAGGCAAGCACAAAGGCGATGAATACCCCGATGGTGCCCACTGCAAGCGATGTGTTGATGGCATGAAACGTACGCGAGAAAATATCCTTGCCCGTTGAATCCGTACCGAACAGGTGGACGTAGCCCTCGTCTAAGCCAAACAGATGGGTGTCGAACGTCATGAAGAACAAGGAGTATTCCGACCCTTCGACAAAGAACTGCAGATATTGCCGTTTGTCTTTATTGATGGTCGTGACCCATCTGAAATTCGTTTTCACCGACCGCTCACGCTCTAATGCGTAGATGAACGGCCGGAGTGAGCACCCGTTGTCATCGCAGAAATGCGGGACGGTGGGGGCACCATTCAGATAGTCTTTGTCGCGGCCTGCGATAGTTGGATCATAGGGCGTAAGGAAAGGCGCAAATATTCCCGACAGGATCAGGACCACCAACACCCAAGCCGCAATCATTGCCGCTTTTTGTTTCTTGAAACGGGTCCAAATCAGCTGCCCTTGGGACGCCGTGAAATAGGCGTCCTTTGCGGTTTGGTCGACGGCGGCGTCATAGCTATTGGTATCTGCCATTTTCGTTACCCCAATATGCTGCGACGGATGCGCGGATCGACCAAGGCCAATGCGATGTCCGTAATAAAGTTGATGGCCACGATGCTGCCTGTCAGGAAGAAGATAATCGCGCCCGCAAGCTGTTGGTCGTTGGATCTGGCCAGTGCTTCGATCAGCAGGGAGCCGGCCTCGGTCAATGTCAGGATCAGAGCCACGATGGGGAGTTCATTGAAGATACGGTTCAAATCGAACCCCAGCGAATTGATGATCGGGCTAAGGGCATGGCGTGCAGGATAGCGCAGTAGTAGGCGGCGGCCCGACACCCCACGCGCGGCGGCAGCTGTGACGTAAAGTTTGCTGATCTCGTCCGACATCAATGCACGCACCGTCTGGATCGCAAATGCCGTAGCTGACCATCCTAGAATAAACACGGGAAGCCAGACGTGGCTTAGGAAATCCTTGACCTTGGCGGCGTCCCAAGGTGCGTCGCGGTACTGGGCTGAGAACAGCCCCGTTAGACTGTCGCCAAACATCACGGTTGAAAACAGCATGATCATCAGCGCCAGAAGAAAATTCGGCAGGGCCAGCCCAAGATAGCTGACCAAACGCAGACCGTTGTTCAAGAACGGGTTGCGCGATGTGGCAGCAATGATCCCGACAGGGATCGCGATGACGTAGGCCAGCACAAGTGAGCCAAGGCAGATGCCGATGCTCAACCAGACTTTTTGGCCCAAGAGTTGATTAATGTTGAGACGCAGGATGCAACTGTCGCCAAATTCGCCTTGGAAGGCATTGAAGATCCAACTGGTCCAACGTTCCAGAAAGGGGCGGTTAAGACCAAGGCGAACGCGCTCTGCCTCGATATCGGCGATCGAGATTTGCGCGCCTTGGCTGTTTTTGAATGCCAGATAGCGTTCTGCACAATCGCCGGGGACCATTTCCATCAGGGAAAAGACGATGAACGACACAAGGCACAGCGTGATGAATGCAAGTACCAGGCGGATGAACGCAAATCTTAAAAACTGCACCATGAAAATCTTTGCCCCGCAACAAATTACGACCCATTTGGGTTCGCTGTTATAACGGTTGCGGGCCAACAAGGCTGGCCCGCAACACGGTTCATTTCAACAAGCGCTGATTACTCGTCGAAAAACCACTGCGACGGACGGTAGGGGTATGTCCGGTAGTATGCATAGGATGCCGTCTTGAACTCGGGGAAGTTCTTGAGAGACGTCGAATGGTAAATCGGCTTTTGCTCTTTCACGGTGCCGATGAACAACAGATTGCCTGTCATGTTTTCGACTAGTTTCAGACCCAGCGCATCGGATTCGGGCGTGCCAACCGGTGTTGCCTGAAACGCCTTGACGTCTTCCATCATTTCCTTAGCAAAGGCTGGTGGTTCAACACCGGACGCGCCATCAGAATCGACATATTCACCCCAAAGCATCGCGGTGCGCATGTTGAAGTAGTTGTCGTAAGGCGGGATGAAGATTTCACCGTTACCCAGAACGACGGCCAGCGGCACGCTTTTCTCGAACATCGTCACGTCCAACTGGTTTGAGGACTGCGAAGAGCGGTACTCGTCGGTGGTGACTTCTTTGACCGTGTTGTTGATCCCGACATCGCGCCAGCTTTGGCCGACCAGTTCAACGATCTTGATCGAAATACCTTGCGTTGCCACCTGTAGGTTCAGCGTCAAAGGATCGCCATTTGGCAATTCACGCATGCCATCGCCATCAACATCGACGACGCCGATTTCATCCAGCAACGACTTGGCCATTTCAGGATCGAACTGCGCGTAATGCTGTTCCCATTCCGGGGTGACAAAGCTGGGTGTCGGGGAAAACCCGATATATTGCTGCGGCGTACCAAGGCCGAACATCGCGACCTCGTTGATTTCGTCGCGGTTCATTGCAACTGACATGGCCTGGCGGAATTTCAGATCGCCAAACACCTTGCGTTTTTCCAGATCTTCCGACGTCACGTTGAACGCAAAAGTTGGCATTGTGATGTCAGGCTTTAGGTCGATGGCAAAGCCGGACTTCTCTTGGTTTTCCATCAGCAATGGCACGTAGTCGATCTGCAAAGCCTGCGCTTTATAATCAACTTCGCCGTTAACCAACTTCAGCAGACGCACTTCGCTTTCGCCAACAAAGATCTCGTCCATTTCGTTGATATAGGGCAGCTGATGGCCGGCCGTATCAACCATGTAGTAGTATGGGTTTGCAACGAACTGACGCCCCTCGGTGGTCTCGGAAATCACGATGTGGCTTTCCAATGTCGGTGCAGCATCCAACGGCAAGTTCGCGACCTTGTCAGGGTGTGCCAGCATCGGGGTTGGCGTATCCATCCAGTCAGAACTGCCGTAATACGCCTTGATCAGATCATAGCCACCTTCAAATCCAAGCGATTGCGCAAGCGCGTCGGCATCCGGATTGATATCGGGGTGATACTGACCAAGGAAATGCTTGGGCTGGAACCCTTGGGCATAGTGGTTCGCAAAGTGCGCCAGAAAACCGGGCTTGGGCGATGGCATGGTGAAACGCACAGTCAGCGGATCAATGACCTCAACCTTCATCGGCTCACCACCGGCAAGCACATAGTCCTTGGGGCTTTCGATAACATTGGAATCAAGAGCAAGGTTCTCGTACCAGAAGGCGACATCCTCGGCACCAAAAGGCTGGCCGTCGGACCATTTATGCCCTTCGCGCAATACGAATGTCAGCTGGGTATAGTCATCATTCCATGACCAGCTTTTGGCGACGTTGGGCACGATAGTGGTCAGATCGTCAGAATAGCGCACCAGATTGACGTGGCGGACGGACATAAAGTCGGACGTACCGGCCTCGGTGGCGTTGGACAGCGCGTTGAATGTCCCGCCATAGCTGCCGATCATGTCATACGGTGCCACGACCAGCGGTTCGGAAGGCAAACGGTCTGCCAGTGCAGGCATGTCAGGATTACCCCGAATGCGGCCGTTTAGGGCGGCAATATCCGGGTTCTCGGACATCTCAAGGGTGCAATCTGCTAATCCTTGGAACTCGGCCAGCTCGTATTGCTGCGGAAACGCGCCAGCGGCTACGCCCATCGGATCGGATACGGTGACTGCCGGACAAGCTGCCATCGCAGCACCCGCCACAAGCGTCATCGCTGCGCTGGATAAAAGTACCTTCTTCATTCGTCTCTCCTTGTTGGTGGTGATATGCGTATCCTTTGTCGGACCGCTGGGCTTTGCGCCCTTGTGTGTCTGAAATGCGTTTTGCGCATTTTGTTAGTTTTATGGTGTGGATGTAAAAACCGTGCGGCACGGCCCCTCTGCAATGCACTCTGTTTCCTTGTATTGATCAACGATGTTCTTCAAAATTGAAAGCAATACCGCAGGATTAGGCAAGTAAGTTGTAAAACGGAGTGTTTTTCGCGATAGGGAGGCACGCCAAAACAATGAGCCGTGGCAGTTCACGGCGTTCGTTAATTGATCTGGTTTTGCATTGGTCGATGCCACACCTAAGGGCGCGCACAATGTTTTTGGCATGAAAGATTCCCAGCAGATGATCAGAGTAGCGGCTATTCTTTGTCACCTGTCAACAATTTCCATTCAGTGCCACATCCAGTTGTTTGGCTGAACAACCGGTCTAACCAATCAAATTCCGCTCGTTTCACGACACGAAAAGCGACATGTTCAGATGCGTTCAAGTGCCATGCACTTCAGGCGAAATTGATCTTGCTCGCTAAATATTTCGAACAAGAATATGCCTGCTAACTCACTCATTCTTATACCGCTTTTGGACACGTGGCCCTGCGTCTGTAATCGTAGTTAAAGACAATGTGTGATCCATATTCTTCATCCGGTGCTGCAACATCAACCGGGTAAGCCGATACAATTCAGCCGCAAATTCTGGTTTATGGGCGACGTTCTCGGCCTCTCCACTGCCGTGATGATCATATAGGATCGGGGGTAGATCGGCAGCAAATGTCACAAGGGTAAACCGGTCCTCGCGCAGGATCGACAGACATGAATCACTCGGCCCTGTCCCCAGGCTTCGCTCCCAAAGGGTCGGGCCTTCGGGTTCTGAAAAGTCGAGTTCCGAAAACGAATAGCGCCGCCAGTCGGCTGGGGGCGTGCCTGCCAAAAGTGGCAAAAGCGATCTGCCATCCATTGCATTCGGGATGTCTTGGCCCACCCAATCCAAAATGGTCGGCGTGATGTCGATTGTCTCGACCGGGGTTGTTACGACGGTGCCGGCGCGGGCCGCGTTGCCCGGCTGACGGATGATCAAGGGTGTGTGAAAGGCCGCGTCGTGTGGGGTAAATTTGCTCCAGCAATGGCGGTCGCCCAACATTTCACCGTGATCTGCGGTGACGATCAGCAAGGTGTCGTCATATTGGCCGCTGTCTTTCAGAAACTGCACCACCCGCCCGATATGCGCATCCACTTCGGTGACCAGCCCGAAATATAGCGCGCGAAGGGTTTGGATATTTTCGTCAGATGCTTCCAGATCGGGAAAGCCAACGACATTCCCCGCTGGTGTCTTTTGCGCAATCGTGGGGCCAAAGAACGGGTGTTGGGCAATCTCGGTCGCGGGATCTGCGTGTCGGTGTGGCAAGGGGATAGTGCCAACGTCATACATGTCATTATAGGGCGCGGGGGCCACAAAAGGCGGATGTGGCCGGATATAGGTCAGATGCGCAAACCAACCCTGATCGTGGTAGGCGGGCATCGTGGCAAGGAACCGGTCTGTCAGAAACGCGGTGTCGCTGTCAGCACTGCGATAAAGCGCCGGATCATTGATCTTTGGTGTCTCGCCCGTGGGCGAAACAGGCCGAAAGACGTCTTGATAGGTTTCGAACTCATAGCCCTGCGTCATCAAGTGGGATCGCCATGGGTAAGACATTTCAAACCGCATTTCGATAGCTTCCTGAAACCCGTTCATGGGGTATTCATAGCTGCGCACAGCCGGATCATTGGCAGGAAATACGCGTGGGTCTTGCGACGTGTCGGTATAGCCGAACAACATTGGAACATAGCCGGATTTGCGCATTTCAGTCGCCACATTGGGCGCGTCATGTCGCAACGGTGTGCCATTTCGCACCGACCGGTGGTTCATTGCATATTGGCCGGTCAGCAAAGATGCCCGCGAAGGGCCGCAGGGGGAAACAACCGAGAAATGACGATGAAAAGTCACAGCATCCCCCATCAGCGCACGCAGATTGGGGATATCAATATGATCTGCCATCGCGCCAAAAACGCAATCGGCCCGCAATTGGTCAATAACAATAAACAGTACGTTTTTGGTGCTGCCCACTACGCGCTCCCCTTCTGATCCGGTTGCCCCATTAGGCTTAAAAAGGGCCCTACTGGAAAGGGTGTTTCTTTTATATTCGATTTAGCTGTTTTGGTAACTGAATCCGCGGCTTGCCAAGCCGGTGTTTTCTGTAAATGTTTGTGGAAAGGGTATTCCCGCATTTCAATATGGCTGGCTCATCTCTCTGAAACGGAAACGACCCCTGCCCACCTCACCCTGCACTTCAACTCCGAAAGCCCTCTATGTCGCCGTTCATTATCGCAATCATCTTGTCGGCGGCCATGCTTCATGCGGTCTGGAATGCGATTGTAAAAACTGCAGCTGATAGAACAACCACCCTTGGGCTTGTGGCCTTGGGGCATGTATTGCCGGGTTTGGTCATGGTGCTTTTGCTGCCCCTGCCAAGCGCGGAGAGTGCCCCCTACATTGTAATGTCGACAATTGTGCATTTCGGGTATTTCTACCTGTTAGGGCGCGCCTATCAGCATGGTGATCTAAGCGTTGTCTATCCAATTGCGCGCGGGATTGTTCCTGCCCTGGTGTCCCTGTGGGCGTACCTTTTGCTTGGCGAAGTCCTGTCCTTTTGGGTTTGGGTGGGTATCGGGCTGATCGCTTTCGGAATCATCCTGAGCAATTGGATGGCGCTTAGATCGGGCATCGGAAAGACAGCCCTGTTCTTCTCGCTGGGAACAGGGTTTTTCATCTCGGTCTATTCGCTTGTGGATGGTGTCGGCGTTCGGATTTCAGGCAACACTCTTAGCTATTGGGCCTGGGGCGCATTTTTGCATCTGTTCATTGCGGGCTTTATCGGCTGGCGCAAACGCAGGACCTTGGCTCTCTTGCCGTTGAATATCTGGCTTGTGGGCATTTCAGGCGGCATGGTCTCGATCGTTGCCTATGGTTTGGTGCTTTATGCCAAAAACTTTGCACCCTTGGGGGCCGTTTCAGCCCTGCGTGAAACATCAGTTATCTTCGCGACACTTATCGGGTTCATCATCCTGAAAGAAGGCAATTGGAAACGTCGTTTGGCGGCTGCCGTACTTATGACCATAGGGATCATCGTGATCGGCATGAATGCCTAGCGTCTCGCGACACGTACTTTTCGCCTAGATAGCCAAAACTCTTATGAATTTCCGGCTGAGCCTAGGATTGGATTCCGACCAATGGGTCAACTTCGCACTCATGGAACGGTACGCATTCAACATACGGGATAAGCCCGTTGGCTAAGTCGGAAAACAGTATGGCCTTTCTGAACCGTACGAACGTCAGCCTCATGAACCATGATGGATACTTTCTCGCCCGTGTACTCCAGCCCTATCGGTCAAGGGTATTAACAATGCGAGTTGCATCTTCCCATGTGCGGCGCAGCGTTGACCTAATTGAAGAATTGCGGTGGGCCAAACAAAGAGTGATCAATCTGTGCAGATTTCTATGTGGTTTCCTCCACTTCTCTTGTTATTCCCAATACCAATAGCGAGATTTGTTCCCGATCTTTTTGCCTCATCGCTACAAAGAAAAAACGCCTTGTACACACAGATTTTAGGCATTAGGACGGTCGGCGGAGACGTGGCCGAGTGGTCGAAGGCGCTCCCCTGCTAAGGGAGTAGGCCCGGAAGGGTCTCGAGGGTTCGAATCCCTTCGTCTCCGCCACTACGTCCTAATTTATTGAGGTAAATCAGTTCATTAGGCCG
>CBDTUA010000009.1:0-91834 GCA_965363735.1 uncultured Sulfitobacter sp.
TGCTGCCAGAATTGCAGGGCCGTCTTCCAATCCGTGTCGAGCTGCGTGCGCTGACCGAAGAAGATTTCGTGCGCATCTTGACTGAAACCGACAATGCGCTGACGCTGCAATACACCGCTCTGATGGGCACCGAAGAGGTTGAGGTCTCATTTACAGACGACGGCATCAAAGCGCTGGCCAAGATTGCAGCAGATGTGAACCAATCGATTGAAAACATCGGGGCGCGTCGTCTGTACACCGTGATGGAGCGCGTATTCGAAGAGCTTTCTTTCACCGCGCCGGACCGTAGCGGTGAAAAAATTACCGTTGATGGTGATTTTGTCGAAAAGAACCTAGGTGAGCTTGTTCGTTCCACAGATCTGTCACGCTACGTGCTTTAACGCTTTCCAATCAGCCATGCGCCTGAAAAAGATGGCGCATGGCATACCTTCAGTTCATCCGCGCCAATTGGCTGTTTTTGTTGGCAGGTTTCCTGCTGACTTTCACGTCATCATATGGACAAACCTATTTCATCTCTCTGTTCGCTGGTGAGATTAAGGGTGAATTTGACCTAAGCGACGGGCAGTGGGGTGGCATCTATACGATTGGCACAACCCTATCCGCTGTCACAATGGTTTGGGCAGGGGTTCTGACGGACCGATTTCGTGTCAGACGTTTATCATTCTGGGTGATGGTCGCGCTGGCAACGGCGTGCTTGGCAATGGCCGCTGTGCCGAATTGGATCGCGCTGATCTTTGTCATTTATGCACTTCGGCTGACTGGGCAGGGAATGATGTCGCAACTAGGCGCGGTCGCGATGGTTCGTTGGTTCGAGGCGACTAGGGGCAAGGCGCTTTCGATATCCTCTATGGGATTTGCGGCTGGGCAGGCCATTCTACCAGTTCTATTCGTAGCGCTCTTCGCAAGTTTTCATTGGCGCAGCCTTTGGGTGCTGGCTGCTGTTCTGGTGTTGATCACAATGCCGATTATGCTGGTGCTACTACGTCAGGAACGCACCCCGCAATCGATGGCCAAAACCACGCAAGCGGCGGGGATGGACGGGCTCCATTGGACACGTACGCAAATGATGCGGCACGGGCTGTTTTGGCTGATGATCCCGATGATTATTGGCCCTGGTGCGTGGGGAACGGCGCTGTTTTTCCAACAGGTCCACCTCACCGAAGTCAAAGGTTGGTCACTGGTCAGTTTTGTCGCCCTAATGCCACTTTACACCGTTACTTCTGTAATCTCGACATTCGTGTCGGGCTGGGCGGTTGATCGTTTTGGGGTGAGCCGAGTTACACCCGTGCAAATGTTGCCCTTTGCGCTGTCCTTTGCGGTATTGGCCTATGCCGACACGATTGCAATGGCGGGGGTCGGATTGCTCATTTTTGGCGTCGGGCAGGGAATGCAGGCAACTGCGACATCCGTGTTCTGGGCTGAATTCTATGGCACTCGCTATATCGGGTCGATCAAGGCGGTCGCAGCAGCCCTGATGGTGTTCGGGTCAGCGATTGGCCCTGGGATCACGGGGCTGTTCATTGATTTGGGTGTAAATTTCCCCGAACAGATGATTCCGATCGCGATCTATTATGTGATCGCAGCTGTCATGGCGACGATCGGCATCCTGAAATATCAGGGCAGGCTAGTGCGCTTTCATCGATGACGGCGCAGATAGACGTAATAGGCACCGCCACCACCGTGGCTAATGTGGGCCTGGCTGACCTGTAAAACTGCACTGGCCAGCGGTGCCATAGCCAGCCATTGCGGGACCTGATGCCGCAATACCCCGTGTCGCACCGGGATTGGGCCGCCTTCGTCGCGCAGCTTGCCTTTGCCAGTAATTACCAGCACCAGCCTTTTGCCATTTTTGTGCGCATTCAAAATGAACCGCGTGAGGGCAGGGTGGGCGCGGTCCAAGGTCATCCCATGCAGGTCGATCCGGCCTTCGGGGCTTAGCTTGCCGCGCTTCAGTTTGGTAAAGGCCTTGCTGTCCATCTGAACAGGCACCTTGCGGATTTGGTCAGGCAGCGACGGCATCAGATCATGGGTAGAGCGGCGCGGTTTGGGCTTGGGTTTGCCCAAAACAACCGATGTCGTTTTGCGGATTTGCGGTGCGCTAGGCGCTGGTGCATCAATCTCTGGGCGAAAGAGTTGGTTCAGGTCCAGTCTCTCAGTCCGCTCGGTCACTTTTCGCCACAGCGACAGATCATCCTTGTTCAACCGTTTCCGTGTCATAGCAACGGCTCAGGCAGAAGGGCATAGGCACGTTGTATCGGCATCAGCACCATCAACCGACCAGGATCGCGCAGCTTACCGGCAGCGCGGCCTGCTTTGTCGCCGGTGCCAAAGAAGATATCCGCGCGTTGCGCGCCCTTGATTGCTGAACCGGTATCTTGCGCGATCATCAAACGGTGCAGCGGCTTGGTGCCTTCCTTTTCGATCCAGACTGGCGCACCAAGCGGGACAAACTTTGGATCAATGGCAACGGTGCGCATGTCCGTAACTGACCGGTTCATCGCGCCAAGTGGGCCCTTGTCTGCGGGCACCTGACTGACCTCGCGGAAAAAGACATACGAGGGATTGTGATATAGTAAATCGCGCCCGTCTTCGGGATTGCGGCGCACCCAATTCTTGATGACTTCGGCACTGACCTGATGGGCGTCATAAACACCACGCCGTACTAATTCGACGCCAATGGACCGGTAAGGATATCCGTTTGCACCACGATAACCGACACGAACAAATTGTCCGTTTGGCAGTCGAATACGGCCAGACCCTTGAATTTGGAGGAAAAATAGCTCAACCGGGTCGTCTACATACGCAATCTCGAGGCCGCGGTCCTTCATTACGTCTGTATCCAGGATATCCCTGCGGGGCAGCCAAGGATTGTTTTCTTTCGCTTCGTCCGGCATGGAATAAATGGGATATTTGAACCGCGATGACGGATAAAGATCGCCATCAAGTTCAGGTTCGAAATAACCGGTGAACATCGCATCTTGGCCATCCTCGATCAGGACAGGACGAAAGAGCAGCTCAAAGAACTGACGCGGGTCTGGGTTGGCTTTGGCAAACTTGCACAGATTGCGCCAATCCACGTCCTTCATATCTCGGCACGTGTTCAGGAAGGTCTTAAGCGCTGCCGCGTGGTCGTCGGTTTCCCATGCATCCAGCTGGTCATATTCCATGACCGTATAGGACACATCTGCAAATGCGGGCGGCACCGTTAAGCCCGCCCACAGCAATGTACCCGCACAGGCACGAATTAACCGTCTGTAGAAACGAGCAGCCAATTTGGATCATCCGAGCCCATGACCCGCGAGAATACCCACGTGTCTTTTTGACGTTTTATTTCGGTCGGGCTTCCTTCGACGACACTGCCGTCTTTGTCCTTCACGACCGAGGTCATTTCAGCAACGAAACGAATGGTTAAATCTGCCTCGTTGGTGTCGTTGTCCATTGTCGCGTTGTCCAGTTCCATCTCGCGAATGCCAACGAAATGGGATTCAACTGTTAGGCCCTGATCTTCGCGGGCGGCAACACCGTCAACAAAGCTTTCGTAAATCTCTTCGGACAAGAACGGTTTGATCTCGTCTAAATTGCCATGCTCATAGCCCATTACGATCATTTCATAGGCACCGCGCGCACCTCCCAGAAAATCACTGACGCCAAACGACGGTTCGACCCGTTTCATATTAGCCAAAGCAATCGCTGTGTCGGACCCTTCTGCTGCGTGATCTGTGATGTCCAGATCTGGGCCACCTTCGATGACTTCGAATGCGGGACCGGCGGATTTCTTCGGGGTCGCTTCGACCTCAGGTGGTTTTTCAAACCCCTCGCGTGTGCCCAATGCATTTTTCAAACGCAAAATCAGGAATACTGCAATGCCGGCAAGCACCAGAAGCTGTATCATAGGCGAATTCATAGGAACCTCTTGGTGAGAAACATGGAAACATCGTGTTGTTGCCCTTATGTAGGGTGAGAACCGGGCCAAGTCCACTCTGGCCCTTATGAAAGGACCCACGATATGTGGCTGTTTTTGGCATTTATTGCCGTACCATTGATAGAAATAGCGTTGTTTATCCAAGTAGGTGGGGCAATTGGCCTCGGCTGGACGCTTGCGATTGTTGTTTTGACGGCGCTTATCGGCACGTCATTGATGCGCGCGCAGGGGGCTATCGCGATGAGCCAGATCAAATCGTCCCTTTCAGAAGTACGTGATCCCACTGAACCCCTGGTGAACGGTGCGATGATCCTGTTTGCAGGCGCATTGCTGCTCACGCCGGGGTTTTTCACTGATGCAGTTGGTTTTGCCTTGTTGGTGCCGGGCATTCGGCGAGCCGCATTTCAAGCCATGCGGTCGCGCGTCAACGTAAGCGGTTCGATGAGTTTTGAAGGGGAGTTCACCAATACTAACAAAGAGCCCCACCGGCCCATGCAAGGGGATGTGATTGATGGCGAATATCACGAATTGTCTGAGGACGAGAAAAAAGCCCAACGTCCATCGGGCTGGACAAAGCATTGAGCGCCGCCGTCAGGTCTGATATGGCCAGCCAAACGCATTTTTTACTCTCAAGGAGCCCGCAACATGGCTGAAGAAGCAGCACCACAACCGACACAAGCACCCCAGCCGCAAATGCGCATTCTGGGCCAGTTCATTCGCGATATGTCTTTCGAGAATATCATGGCTCAAAAGGGTGCACCAACTGATGTGCAGCCCGACGTACAAGTTCAGGTAAATCTGGACGCCAAAAAACGTTCGGCAGACAACCAGTATGAATCCGCAATCAAACTGCAGGTGACATCAAAGGCAAAAGACGGCGATGCAATGCTGTTCCTGCTTGAGATCGACTATGTCGGTATTTTCCACATCGAAGGTGTGCCAGAAGACCAGATGCACCCGTTCTTGCTGATCGAATGCCCACGCATGATCTTTCCGTTCTTGCGCCGCGTTGTCAGCGATATCACGCGCGATGGTGGCTTTCCGCCGCTGAACCTTGAAAACATTGATTTCGTTGCACTTTATCGCAATGAAATCTCTCGCCGTCAGGCGGAGAACCCTACAAAAGCTGACGCTTAAATCGCCTTCCAGACCGCGCCGTCGCCCAGATTGTTGACAAATTCAGCATGGGCGGCGGCTTCGTCTTGCGAAATCCGAGAGGGCAGGGAATCTGGCCGCGGCTTTGGTGTCCATTCCTGAGATACATCACCTGCCTTTCGTTCAGGCTTCGATGATAGACCAAAGTCAGGCTGACGCCCGCCGATAAGCTCCAGATACACCTCGGCCAAAATTTCACTATCAAGCAATGCGCCGTGAAGCGTCCGTGACGTATTGTCGATGCCAAAACGGCGGCACAGCGCGTCCAGTGATGCCGGAGACCCGGGAAACCGTTTGCGGGCAATCGCCAGCGTATCCAATGCCTGCTCCCAAGGGATCAGCGGCAAACCCATCCATCTCAGTTCGGCATTCAGAAACTTGATGTCGAATGCCGCGTTGTGGATGATTAGCTTCGAATCTCCGATAAAATCGAGAAATTTTTGCCCGACCTGTGCAAATTTGGGTTTATTGCGCAGAAACTCGTCGCCAAGCCCGTGCACCTGGAATGCTTCGTCGGGCATTCCGCGTTCCGGGTTGATATATTGGTGATAGGTTTCGCCGGTCGCCACGTGACCCATCAGCTCAACTGCACCAATCTCTACGATGCGGTCGCCGCTTTCGGGATCAAAGCCAGTGGTTTCCGTATCAAGTACGATCTCACGCATGATTCATTTTTCCTTTTATGTCGTCGATGATGGCCAAAACTTGGGCGCGCGCATGGTCAAGGGTATCAGTCTCGATCACATAGTCAGAAAGCGCGCATTTTTCAGTGTTTGGCATCTGCTTGGACCGAATATTTTCAAACTGTTCCAACGTCATCGTTCCCCGCGCCAGTACACGCTCCTGCTGGATTTCCGCTGAAACAGAGACACATGCAACCCCATCCATCCGTTTGTTGCCGCCCGTTTCAAATATCAGTGGAATGTCGAGAACAACAATATCAGAAGACGCATTCTTAAGAAATTCGGCGCGGTCTTGGCCGACCAGCGGATGCGCGATCGCTTCGATTTTTCTCAATGCGTCCGGATCTTGGCCGATGATCGTTTTTAGCACCGGGCGCGATACCGCACCCTCGATCACAGCTTCTGGAAACGCCTCCATAAATGCGGGCACAGCCGCACCACCCTTGGCGTACAGGCGGTGAACAGCTGCGTCAGCATCCCAAACCGCGCATCCGGCCTCTGCGAACATGGCGGCAGTTGTCGATTTTCCCATGCCGATTGAACCGGTCAACCCTAGTAGAAACATTAGCGCAGCGCCGCCGCACGGGTGGCACGGTCAATCTCGGGCCGGGTGCCAAACCAGCGTTCAAATCCGGGAACTGCTTGATGCAGCAGCATGCCAAGCCCGTCTACAGTAGCGCAGCCAACATGTTCGGCCGTTTGCAGCAGATTTGTCTTGAGTGGTGCGTATACCAGATCAGTAACAACCGTCTGCGCGCGCAATCCATCCAAAGGCACGCGCAATTCCGGTTTCCCCAGCATCCCAAGTGATGTCGTGTTCACCAAAAGCGCAGCATGATCAAGCATATTGCCAGCCTTCACCCAGTCATAAACTGTGACACGTGATCCAAAAACCGACGCAAGATTGTCCGCACGCACACGAGTGCGATTGGAAAGCAAGATTCCTGGCACACCTGCATCTAAAAGCGACGCAATTACAGCCCGCGCTGCGCCACCAGCCCCAAATACCGCTGCCGGACCGGCCTTGGGATCCCAATCCGGCGCACCGCTTCGCAGGTTTTCTAGAAACCCATAACCGTCTGTATTATCACCCTGGATTTTTCCATCAGCGCGAAAAGTCAATGTGTTGACCGCGCCGATCATGGCCGCACGATCGGTTATGATATCGACAATATCCAACACTGCCTCTTTGTGGGGAATCGTCACATTTGCGCCAACAAACCCCATCTTGGGCAAGGTGCGCACGACCTGTTCCAGATCTTTGGGCGCGACATCCATCGGGATATACGCCCCATTGAGTCCCAGGGTTTTTAGCCAGTGCCCGTGAATTTGTGGTGATTTCGAATGCGCGATCGGCGATCCGATAACACCAGCAAGCGGTATTTTTGGCAAACTCATGCGGGCAGGTCCCCTCGGATAGTCAGATAATTAATAAGTTCAATCAATGGCAGTCCTAGGACGTTGAAGTAGTCACCTTCAATCCCGCTGAACAGCCGCACGCCTTCTTCTTCTAGCTTATAGGATCCGACAGCATGCTGGATACTATCCCAATTTCTGTCAACGTAATCTGCGATATAAGCGTCAGATGCATCGCGCATTCGCAAGCGCACCTGACCCACATGACGCCATATGGGCTTGCCATCCTCAACAATCACGGCTGCAGATAACAGGCTATGACGATCACCGCGCAGGCTCGTCAATTGCATTATAGCGTCATCGGGCGTTTTCGGTTTTGACAAAATTGTGCCACGATGATCAAGAACCTGATCGCAGCCCAGAACCAGCGCGCCGGGGTTCTTATCACTGACCCTACGGGCTTTCATCTCGGCCAAGGTGTCAGCAATATCGCGGGGTGGTGCGCCCTCGGATAGGAGGGCGGCCTTGATCATTTCTTCATCTATCCGCGCAATGCTGACCTGGTGCGGGATATTCGCCTGCTGAAGCAGCTTTGTCCGGATAGAGGAGCCCGAAGCAAGAATGAGGGTTTGAACCATGTGGATAACCTGTGTGCGATGTTAAGGAGTTTTTAAGGACTTATCCCCGAGAATGCGAGGGTCAGTGCAGACCCTCGGGATATTCGGAATTTTCGTCGCATCTATCCAATTTTATGCGTCGTGGGATAAGGATAACTTGGAAATGATGTGTTTTACATCTGGGCCCTGATTATCCACAGATTTGTACAGTCGCTATGTGAGATAGTTTAATATTAACGTACTGTAAGTTATAATTAATATTTTTGAAATCAATTCTATCCGAACAGCCCATGCCGTAAAGTTAACAGGTGGATAAGCACTGGTATATCTGGATAATCCACAGAAATCTGTCTCCCTACTTACATCATCATCTTTCTTCTTTTCTTATTTATATTAGAAGGGAGGCAATGAACGGAGTGTGATATGTCTGACCTTCTTGCCCTTGCCTACCCTTGGACAAAGTCGATCCATATCATGGCGGTGATCTCGTGGATGGCTGCGTTGTTCTATCTTCCTCGCTTGTTGGTCCATCACACAGAACGGGTCGGGCTTACTGGCGAAACTCATGATCTGTTTACGATGATGGAATTTAAGCTAGCGAACGTGATCATGCGTCCGGCAATGATTGCCACCTGGATTTTTGGTCTTAGTCTGGTTTTTACGCCCGGCATCGTCGATTGGAGCATGGTCTGGCCTTGGACTAAGGCATTCGCCGTGATCGCAATGACAGGGTTCCATGAATGGCTGTACGCACGGGTCAAGGGCTTCGGTAAAGGGCAGAATACATTAACGGGCAAACAGTACCGCATGATGAACGAGGTACCGACCGTCTTGATGATTGTCATTGTCTTGTCGGTTGTCGTGAAATTCTAAGCGGATTGACGAAAGCACCTGATCTGACTATGTATCCCCTCGCACCCTGTTCTGGGATTGCACCCGTCTGCCAAATTTAATGATACGACCCGCCCGATTTAATTGGGCCGGTACAGGATACTTCCATGACAATCGAAACGCTGAACCTCGCTGATCTAAAGGCGCAGACCCCCAAGAACCTTCTGGCAATGGCCGAAGAGCTTGAGATCGAAAACGCGTCGACAATGCGTAAAGGCGAGATGATGTTCCAAATTCTGCGGGAACGCGCGGATGAGGGCTGGGAAATCTCTGGCGATGGTGTGTTAGAAGTCTTGCAAGACGGGTTTGGATTTTTGCGGTCGCCCGAAGCAAACTATTTGCCGGGCCCCGATGATATTTACCTTTCACCTGAAATGATCCGACAGCATTCGCTGCGCACAGGTGATACGATTGAAGGGCTTATTAAGGCCCCTGATGATACAGAGCGTTATTTTGCCCTGACAGAAGTTACAAAAATAAACTTTGAGGATCCTGAAAAGGCACGGCACAAAGTCGCATTTGAGAACCTGACGCCGCTTTACCCTGATGAGCGTTTGACGATGGAAGTCGAAGACCCAACAGTTAAAGACCGTTCAGCGCGTATTATCGATCTGGTTTCGCCGATTGGTAAGGGCCAGCGTTGCCTGATCGTTGCGCCACCGCGTACCGGTAAGACAGTTCTGCTTCAGAATATTGCCAATTCGATCGAAAAAAACCATCCGGAATGCTATTTGATCGTTCTGCTGATTGATGAACGTCCCGAAGAAGTTACGGACATGCAGCGTTCGGTTAAGGGTGAGGTTGTGTCGTCGACCTTTGATGAACCAGCAACCCGTCACGTTGCAGTATCCGAGATGGTTATTGAAAAGGCCAAACGTCTGGTTGAACACAAGCGCGATGTTGTCATTTTGCTTGATTCGATCACTCGTCTGGGCCGCGCATTTAACACTGTAGTCCCATCGTCAGGCAAAGTATTGACGGGCGGTGTTGACGCAAACGCTTTGCAGCGCCCAAAACGCTTCTTTGGTGCAGCGCGCAACATCGAAGAAGGTGGTTCGTTGACCATTATCGCAACGGCGCTGATCGATACGGGTAGCCGCATGGATGAAGTCATCTTTGAGGAATTCAAAGGTACGGGTAACTCTGAGATTGTTCTTGATCGCAAGATTGCAGACAAGCGGGTATTCCCAGCGATTGATATTCTGAAATCTGGTACTCGCAAAGAGGACTTGTTGGTTGATAAGATTGACCTGCAGAAAACCTTTGTCTTGCGTCGCATTCTGAATCCGATGGGCACAACAGATGCCATTGAATTCTTGATCGGGAAACTGAAGCAGACCAAGACGAACTCGGATTTCTTCGACTCGATGAACACCTAAGTTATTAATTATAACAGTGGGTTAGACCAATGGACACGATTTTTGCCCAAGCGACAGCGCAAGGGCGTGCTGGGGTTTGCGTTATCCGTATCTCTGGGGATGAGGCTTTTTCGATAGCGGAGAAGATCGCTCACCCATTACCTGCTGTCCGCCAGGCAGCTGTTCGGCCAATTATCAATCTAAATGGTGATACCATCGATAGCGCCTTGGTGCTGGTCTTCAAGGGCCCAAGCAGTTTTACCGGTGAAGATGTCGTCGAACTTCAACTTCACGGAAGTATTGCAGTTGTTAAAGCGGTTTTGACACTCCTTTCAACCTTTCCAAACACAAGGTTGGCTGAGCCGGGGGAGTTTACTCGTAGGGCAATGGAAAACGGCAAGCTTGATCTGACCCAAGTCGAAGGTCTGGGTGACTTGCTTGAGGCGGAAACTGAAGCACAGCGTAAGCAGGCGCTCCGCGTCTTGTCCGGGCATTTGGGTCAGCGTGTTGATGAGTGGCGCGAAAAGTTGATAAGAGCGGCGGCTCTATTGGAAGTTACAATTGATTTCGCGGACGAGGATGTACCGGTTGATGTCTCATCGGAGGTCCATGAACTTCTGTCGGCAGTTAACAACGATTTGCTGAAAGAGATTCAAGGTACACATACAGCAGAACGCATTCGTGCCGGGTTTGAAGTAGCGATTATTGGACGCCCAAATGCAGGAAAATCTACACTTTTAAATGCATTAGCTGGCCGAGATGCTGCCATTACTTCATCAATTGCAGGAACAACACGCGATGTGATCGAAGTGAGAATGGATATTGGCGGACTCCCGGTAACACTTTTGGACACCGCTGGGCTGCGCGACGCTTCTGATGAGGTTGAGGCGATGGGCATTGATCGAGCGATGTCTCGCGCTGCCGCGGCGGATATCCGCGTCTTTCTGGTTGAAAAGGGGGAAGAGCTTCCGGTTTCGCTTGAGCCGGGTGATATCCGCCTTTTACCAAAAGCTGACTTGCGAGATGATCTAACTAACACTATCTCAGGTGTGACTGGGCAGGGTGTATCTGAACTGATTGCGCGGATTCAGTCGGTTTTAGAAGCGCGTAGCTTGAGTACAGGTTTAGCGACCCATGAGCGACACAGGGTAGCCTTGCAAAAAGCCGCTGATGGTCTGGGGGTTGCTATATCAGATCTAGAACATGGGCCTGAACACTATGATATAGCTGCAGAAGAGTTGCGGCATTCGATTCGCGCTCTGGAAGCATTGGTTGGTCGAATTGATGTGGAAAATCTGCTGGATGTCATTTTTTCCAGTTTTTGCCTGGGTAAATAAATGGAGTGTTTCACGTGAAACATTTTGATGTCATTGTTATCGGTGGTGGACATGCGGGTGCAGAAGCAGCGCATGCATCCGCTCGTATGGGAGCGTCAACCGCGCTTATCACCATGTCCCGTGATGGCATTGGTGTCATGTCATGCAATCCAGCGATTGGTGGATTAGGCAAGGGCCATCTAGTGCGTGAAATCGATGCCATGGACGGTGTAATGGGCAGGGTTGCTGATAAGGCGGGTATTCAATTCCGGCTCCTCAATCGGCGAAAGGGGCCAGCGGTACAAGGCCCTCGTGCCCAAGCGGACCGCAGTATATATCGCACGGAAATGCTGGCCGAGACGGAGAATTGCGAGCATCTTGAAATAATTGAGGGTGAGGTAACTGATTTTACTATTGAAAATGGACGCGTCTGCGGCGCAATCCTGTCCGACGGCTCCAAAATAAATTCTAGATCAGTTATCCTGACGACCGGCACTTTTCTTCGCGGAGTTATTCACATTGGTGATGTTTCGCGATCTGGTGGACGTATGGGTGACAAGGCGTCCGTAGATCTGGCTAACCGGATCGATTCGTTTAACCTTCCGCTTGGTCGACTAAAAACCGGTACTCCGCCACGCTTAGATGGCCGGACGATTGATTGGACAAATCTTGAGATGCAACCCGGAGACGACGAACCCGTCGTTTTCTCTTTCATGTCGAAAGGTGTCTCAGCTAAGCAAATATCGTGCGGCATTACGCATACGAACGAAAAAACCCATGAGATTATCCGAAAGAATCTCGAAAAATCTGCGATGTACGGCGGGCACATAGAGGGTATTGGGCCCCGCTATTGCCCATCCATTGAAGATAAGGTTGTTCGTTTTGCTGACAAATCTTCCCATCAGGTTTTCTTGGAACCAGAAGGTGTTGATGATTATACGATCTACCCAAATGGCATATCAACCTCTCTCCCCGAGGACGTCCAGCTTGAGTATGTACGGTCAATGACTGGGCTCGAAAAAGTTGAAATACTTCAACCTGGCTACGCTATTGAATATGATTATGTTGATCCAAGGGCATTGGATGCGACACTGAAAGTCCGGACTGTTCCAGGGCTTTATCTAGCGGGGCAAATTAATGGCACTACGGGGTACGAGGAAGCCGCCGCGCAGGGGTTAGTTGCAGGATTGAATGCCGCACTTGAGGCCCAGGGGAAGAATCCAGTCATATTTAGCCGCGCCGAGTCGTATATTGGTGTGATGATTGACGATCTAACCACGAGAGGGGTTACAGAACCCTATCGAATGTTCACCTCGCGCGCTGAATTTAGACTTTCGCTGCGAGCCGATAATGCTGACCAGCGGTTAACACCCATTGGGATCAAACTTGGTTGTGTTTCGCAAACAAGAGCGGATGCCTTCCTTGCCAAGATGAAGCGGATGGATATAGCCCTAGCCCTCCTTTCGAAAAGTGAATGGTCGCCCAATGAGATTGGAGAGGCAGGGATTAAGATCAATCAAGATGGCAATAAGCGGACAGGGTTTCAGCTACTCGCGTTCCCAGACGTTGTTTTTGAGGACCTGATCCCGCTGAACGCTGATTTTGCAACTGTCGAAGGTGATACCCGTCGGCAAGTTGAGAGAGATGCTCTTTATCACAATTATATTGCTCGCCAACAGCGAGATATCGATCTGCTAAAGAAAGACGAAGCTCACTCCATACCAATTGACTTTGATTATCACTCAATTGACGGTCTCTCGAACGAGCTGACTTCAAAGCTTGAAAAAACGGCCCCTTCAAATCTTGCTCAGGCTGCGCGTATTGATGGCATGACACCCGCCGCGCTGACGCTTCTGTTGTCTCACCTCAAACGCGGTAGCAGAAAGAAGTCAGCGTGAGCAGTTTTGATGAATTGCATGTTTCACGTGAAACATCTGATCGCCTAAAGCAATTCGCGCGACTGGTTGAAAAGTGGACCGTTAAGATCAATTTAATCTCGAAGCCGAGCATCGCGCACATCTGGGAGCGTCACGTAAAGGATTCAGTGCAGCTCTATCAGCATGCCCCGGAAGGTGATCACTGGGTAGATTTGGGAAGCGGGGGCGGATTTCCGGCAATTGTACTGGCTATCCTGTCAGCTCAAGATGAACGAAAAACCAAATTTACGATGATTGAAAGCGATCAGCGAAAATGTGTTTTTCTACGCACGGCTTTGCGAGAGCTTGGCCTTGAGGGCGAAGTGTTAAATGAACGTATCGAGGCAGTACCGGGACTTGAAGCTGACGTCCTGTCGGCTCGCGCGCTTGCGGATTTGCCATCGCTTCTGCAATTTGCGAATTTACACCTTAAGATAGGCGGGACAGCCCTTTTTCCTAAGGGTGAAAACTGGAAGACTGAGGATGTCGACGCAAAAGCTAGATGGCGCTATGACTGTGATGTCATCCCAAGCCTAACTAATCCCTCCGCCGCAATACTTAGAATCAAGGATATTACCCATGTCTGACCTCTCGCGCCCGGTAGGCCCAAAGATCATAGCAGTGGCGAACCAAAAAGGCGGTGTTGGGAAAACAACAACTACTATTAATCTAGCAGCTGCTCTAGCTGAGCGGGATCAGCGAGTTTTGGTGGTCGATCTTGATCCTCAAGGAAATGCGTCGACAGGTCTAGGCATCAACGTCGACGAACGCGAGTACACAACATATGAATTGCTTCTCGAAGACATTTCTTTGGACAAAGTCATCTTGAAGACTGAAACGCCCGGTTTGCACATCGTGCCTGCAACTGTAGATCTAAGTTCGGCTGACCTAGAACTAATTTCGAATGAGAAACGAAGTTTCCTTTTACATGATGCGCTGCGCCAGACACAGATGGACAGCTATGCTTTCGATTATATCTTAATTGATTGCCCGCCTTCGCTTAACCTACTGACAGTAAATGCGATGATCGCAGCGCACTCAGTCTTAGTGCCTTTGCAAAGTGAGTTCTTTGCGCTTGAGGGGCTATCACAGCTTATGTTGACGATAAGAGAAGTCCGACAAAGCGGTAACAAAGACCTTCGCATTGAAGGCGTAGTTCTGACGATGTACGATCAGCGCAATAATTTGTCACAGCAGGTCGAACAGGACGCGCGCGCGAACTTGGGTGAACTGGTCTATAAAACTGTTATTCCTCGCAACGTTCGCGTTAGCGAGGCACCCAGTTTCTCGATGCCAGTGTTGAGCTATGACAGCGGTTCTAAGGGCGCGATGGCGTATCGGAATTTGGCGCAAGAGATTTTGGAAAACAGTGTAGTCTAGGGGCGAATAGATGGCAGATAGAGATAAACGGCGTGGACTGGGGCGTGGACTGTCGGCTTTGATGGCTGATGTAGCAGAGACACAGACAGTCGCAACGGAAGGCGCAGCTGAGCGATTTGTTCCAATAGAACAAATATCGCCGAACCCCGAGCAGCCAAGAAAACGTTTCGATCCTGAAGATTTGAACGATCTGGCGAATTCGATTAAAGAAAAGGGTGTAATTCAGCCCCTCATCGTTCGCCGCAGGGCGGACGGGACTTTTGAGATCGTCGCTGGCGAACGTCGCTGGCGTGCTTCGCAGATGGCTAAACTGCATGAGCTTCCGGTTATTGTGCGTGAATTTACGGATGTCGAAGTTCTTGAAGTCGCGATTATTGAGAATATTCAACGTGCAGATCTTAATTCGATTGAAGAGGCGGCCGGCTATCGCCAGTTGATGGATCGGTTTGGCCATACTCAAGAGAAGATGGCTGAGGCTCTTGGGAAGAGCCGGAGCCACATTGCGAACCTGCTAAGACTTTTAAATCTGCCTGACAGCGTTTTAGAGATGGTACGGGGCGGGGAACTTACCGCCGGCCATGCGCGAACCCTCGTGCCTGCTGATGATCCACTAAAGTTAGCAAGGCAGATTATCGCGGGTGGTTTATCTGTTCGTGCGGCTGAAGCGTTGGTCAAGAAAAGCCAAGCTGGCGACCATGACCAGAGCGAGAAGAAGGCACCGAGGGGCAATTCCGAGAAAGACGCGGATACCCGCGCACTTGAGGGAGATCTTTCAGCCAGCTTGGGCATGAAAGTGATCTTGAATCACAAGCCGGGGCAGGAATCAGGTCAGATGATTTTGAGCTATAAGAACATGGACGAGTTGGATGAAATCTGCCGTCTTTTGTCGCTAAGCTAGTCGGTCAAGAGTTCAGCTAGAATTGCATTGAGAACCATGAAGCCCTGATCTGACACTTTCAGCTGATCGCGCTCCAAATTGACCATCCCGATGTCCTGCATCAGGATGATCTTTTCTTGTGATAGGGGTTTTCCAGAGAGCACTAAGTATCTCTTAAGATCCACCCCTTCTTTCAGGCGCAACCCCATCATCAGAAATTCGCTCGCTTGGTCCTCAGCCGAAAGGATCTCTCGGGGCTTTTCTGTGGATTCTATGCGCACTGCATCCAACCATCGCTGTGGATTGCTGAAACATTCTGTCGCATAGCGTCGTCCGTTCTGCGACAAACGCCCATGCGCGCCAGGGCCGATCCCAAGATAGTCGCCATAACGCCAATAGATCAGGTTGTGGCGGGATTGGGCGCCGTCTCGCGCGTGATTTGAAACTTCATAAGAGGGCATCCCCATTTCGTTGCAAATTTCTTGAGTGGCCGCATACATGTCTGCCCCAAGATCGTCGTCGGGCAACCCGCGTAACTTTCCGATGGCGTATCGGTCACCAAAGGCTGTGCCCTTTTCAATGGTAAGCTGATAGAGAGATATGTGGTCTATTGCTAGCGATAGGGCCTGTTCAAGTTCCGCCTTCCAATCCGGCAGCGTCTGGTTCTGCCTGCCATAGATCAGGTCGAAACTAACACGGTCAAAGGTGGAACGCGCGATATCAAAGGCAGCTAAAGCCTCGGCTGTGTTGTGGATGCGGCCAAGTTTCTTTAAATCGGCGTCGTTTAGCGCCTGAATGCCCATAGAAACCCGATTAACACCGGCGTCTTGAAATCCTTTGAATCTACCGGCCTCGACTGAACCCGGATTAGCCTCGAGGGTGATCTCCAAGTCGTTCGCGACGGGCCAGAGACGGTAGATCGTGGCAATTATATCTGCGACAATCTCAGGGTCCATTAGGCTTGGAGTTCCGCCGCCAAAAAAGACGGCGTTGAGAACACGACCCTTGGTTTCAGCGGCTCCGCGCTCAAGTTCTATTAAGTATGCATCACGCCACGCGCGTTGATCAATTTTGCGACTAACATGGCTGTTAAAGTCACAATAGGGGCATTTCGCCTCGCAAAAAGGCCAATGGATGTAGAGGCCGAAACCGCCTTGGCGCCAATCTTCAATCAAAGCAGGCCGACGTCAGTTTGGCAAAAGCATCTGCGCGATGGCTGATCTTATTTTTTTCACCGTGCGTCATCTCGCCAAAGGTCTGCTCGTAGCCATCAGGCTGAAATATAGGATCATATCCATGCCCAATGTCGCCCCGCATGGGCCAAACCAACGAACCATCAACGCGCCCTTCAAAAATTTCCTCGTGACCATCAGGCCAAGCAAGTACTAACGTTGCGCAAAACCGGGCGCGCCGCGGGTGAGGAGCGTTCTTTTCTTCGAGCAAGTTATGGGTTTTTGTCATGGCCATAACAAAATCACGCCCATTCGGTGTTTCAGACCAATCCGCGGTATAGACGCCGGGCGCTCCATCAAGTGCTTCGACTTCGATCCCTGAATCATCCGCCAGGGCAGGTAAGCCAGTCGCATTAACTGCTGCGATGGCCTTTATCCGTGCATTGCCGATAAAATTGTCTTCAGTTTCTTCAGGTTCTGCAAGTTTCATTTCAGCGGCACCCACAACGCGCACGCCAAAGGGGGCGAACAGTTCGGCCATTTCCTCAAGCTTGCCTGCGTTATGGGTGGCGATCAGAATTTGATCACCTGTAAATTTGCGTGTCATGCAGTGGCGGCCTTCTGAATTTCCACTAGTTCGGATACGCCTTTTTCGGCGAGATCCATTAGTTGGTTCATCTGGTCGCGTGAATAGGTGGACCCTTCAGCGCTCATCTGGACCTCGATCAAACGACCTGTGCCAGTCATGATAAAGTTTCCGTCAACACCTGCTTCTGAATCCTCGGGATAGTCTAGGTCCAGCAAGGCCTGACCCGCGTATACGCCGCAGCTGATAGCAGCGACCGGGTCCAACAATGGGTCGCTTACTACATCCCCGGCCTTCATTAGCTTGTTTACAGCGAGCTTTAGCGCGATCCACCCGCCGGTAATTGATGCGCACCGGGTACCGCCATCCGCCTGCAGTACATCGCAGTCGATGGTGATTTGACGTTCGCCCAATGCGCTGCGGTCAACGCCGGCGCGCAAGGCGCGGCCGATCAAGCGCTGGATTTCAACTGTGCGGCCGCCCTGCTTGCCCATTGCGGCCTCGCGGCGCATCCGGGTGTTCGTTGCGCGGGGAAGCATGCCATATTCTGCTGTAACCCATCCCAGGCCCGATCCTTTGATAAACGGGGGTACGCGATCTTCGATTGTTGCGGTGCAAAGAACATGAGTATGGCCCATCTTGATAAGGGCAGAGCCTTCGGCGTGTTTGGTAAAGCCTGTTTCGATAGATACGGCACGCATTTCGTCAAGTTTCCGACCAGAGGGGCGCATATGATTATCCTTTTTGATTTATATTGGGGATAACTCCGCACGCCATCTTGATGCAACCCCGATTGACGTTTGCGGTCGGAGCCCCTTTATTAAGGCATCATGGAAAAAACAACCACAGCCCTGGATGAAATGAATGACCGCTCGCGCGAGGTATTCCGCCGCGTTGTCGAAGGATATCTGGCGAATGGTGATCCGGTCGGGTCGCGTACTCTGACCCGCGACTTCAGCGAAAAGGTAAGCGCCGCGACGATCCGAAACGTAATGCAGGACCTTGAATATATGGGCTTGCTAGGCAGCCCCCATGTCAGCGCCGGTCGGATCCCAACGCAAATGGGGCTGCGGATGTTTGTCGACGGAATGATTGAAATCGGCGACCCGACGGATATTGATCGCGAGAAAATCGATGCGACCATGGGCGACAACGGCGCTGACGTTGGTGGTATTTTGGATCGAGTTGGGTCGGCCCTGTCGGGGGTTACGAAAGGAGCGTCTTTGGTTCTAACCCCTAAACACGAAGCGCCCATAAAACATATAGAATTCGTTTCTCTTTCGCAGGATAGAGCCTTGGTCGTCTTGGTATTTTCTGACGGGCATGTAGAGAATCGACTGTTCACGCCACCGCCTGGTCAGACCCCCAGCAGCATGCGCGAAGCGGCGAATTTCCTGAATTCCTTGGTCGAAGGTAAAACCATATCCGAATTGCAGCGGACCATTCTGAACGAGATCAATCAACGTCGGCAAGAAATTGATATTCTTGCGCGGCAGTTGGTCGAAAGTGGTTTGGCGTTGTGGCAAGGTGAAGGCGAACATCCAGAACGATTGATCGTTCGTGGGCGCTCAAATCTGATCAACGCAGAAGGTGAGGCGGAAAACGTTGAGCTGATCAGGCAACTATTCGATGACCTCGAGCGCAAGCGGGATATCGCTGAATTTCTTGAATTGGCGGACGGCGGGGACGGTGTGCGCATTTTTATTGGCTCTGAGAACAAACTTTTTTCACTTTCGGGTTCCTCTCTGGTGGTTTCCCCTTATATGAACGCTGATCGTAAGGTGATTGGTGCTGTCGGTGTTATTGGCCCCACTCGCCTTAATTATGGACGTATAGTGCCGATTGTGAATTACACGGCGCAGCTGGTTGGGAAACTGATCTCCAACCGCAGCTAGAGGTGGACTATGGCAGAGCCAAGAGACAACGAATTTTTGGATGACATTGATGATGTAGAGGCCGAAGCCTATGCGGATGAAATGGAAGAGATTGACGATGAAGCGCTGGAGCTGGATCAGCTACGCGCCGAGCGTGATCTGCTGAAGGACCGCTTTATGCGGGCGCTGGCGGATGCTGAGAATGCACGCAAGCGGTCGGATAAAGACCGTCGCGAGGCCGAGAACTATGGCGGATCAAAACTGGCCCGTGACATGCTTCCGGTCTATGACAACATGAAGCGCGCGCTGGAAGCAGCAACAGACGAGCAGCGCACGATTTCAGGACCGTTGCTGGAAGGGATCGAGCTGACTATGCGCGAGCTTTTGAATGTTTTCAAAAAGCACGGCATGGAGATCATCGCGCCCGAAGTAGGTGACAAGTTTGACCCACAGCAGCATCAGGCGATGTTTGAAGCACCCGTGCCAGGTACGAAAGCTGGGGAAATCATTCAGGTGGCCGCCGAGGGTTTCTTGCTACACGACCGCCTATTACGCCCGGCGCAAGTTGGCGTTTCATCCATGCCCGCAAGCTAAGGTTTTAGATTTAGAGGCCGACCCTTCGGGGAGGACCTGATTTAATTTGTAACACAGAGGAGGCGGTCAATCTTTGGCCGCCTCTTTTAGTTTGTAGAGTAAATCTAGGGCTTCGCGAGGTGTAAGCTCATCTGGCAAGATATCAGCGAGGGCTGCTTCGACCTTCGATGTTTTCGCCGGTTGAGGCGGTGGCGTGGGGGACATTGCAAACAGTGGCAAGTCATCAATCAGCGTTTTCTGCGTGGCACCGCCTTCGCGTTCCCCTTTCTCAAGCGCCTCAAGAACGACCCGGGCCCGGGCAATTACAGATGGAGGAAGCCCGGCCAGTTGCGCAACCTGAACACCATAGGATCTGTCGGCGGCACCTTTTTTCACCTCATGAAGAAAGATGACCTCGCCTTCCCATTCCTTGACGGTAACGGTCGCGTTTTCGACGCCGTCCAGCTTGTTCGAAAGTGCGGTCATCTCGTGGTAATGCGTGGCAAACAGTGCGCGTGACCGGTTTACATCATGCAGATGCTCAAGCGTTGCCCAAGCAATTGATAGGCCGTCATAAGTTGCTGTTCCACGCCCGATTTCATCCAGAATGACCAAGGCACGATCGTCAGCCTGATTCAGAATTGCGGCGGTTTCGACCATTTCAACCATAAAGGTGGAGCGGCCACGGGCTAAATCATCTGAAGCACCGACCCGGCTGAAGATTTGGCTGACCAAGCCTATATGCGCTTGGGACGCGGGCACATAACTGCCCATTTGCGCCATCAAGGCGATCAACGCATTCTGGCGCAAGAATGTGGATTTGCCGGCCATGTTCGGACCGGTCAGCAACCAGATGTGTGCATTTTCATCATTTGCCGACAACGTGCAGTCGTTGGCGATAAAGGCCGTGCCCGATTGCTGCGCAAGTGCGCGTTCGACAACAGGATGACGTCCGCCAGAAATGTCAAAAGAACGTGAATTATCGACGCGCGGTTTTACCCAATTTTCGGATTGTGCCAAGTAAGCCAAAGCTGTGGCCAGATCAACCTCTGCCAAGCCAGCAGACACGATGCCAATCGGCCCAGCTTGGGCCAGAATGGCACCTTTTAAGCTTTCATAGAGCCGCTTTTCGATTTCAAGAGCGTGATTGCCTGCGTTGAGGATCTTTGTTTCCATTTCCGACAATTCGACCGTGGTAAAGCGGACTTGGTTCGCGGTGGTTTGCCGGTGAATAAAGGTCTCAGACAGCGGGGCCGACAGCATTTTTTCGGCATGGGTCGAGGTTACCTCGATGAAGTACCCCAGCACATTATTGTGTTTGATCTTGAGAGCAGTGATTCCGGTTGCGGTCACAAATTCTTGCTGCATCTGTGCAATCACACTTCGACCTTCGTCACGCAATTTGCGGACCTCGTCCAATTCGGAGTCGTAGCCGGGAGCGATGAAACCGCCGTCACGGGCCAAGAGCGGGGGTTCCGCGACCAACGCTTGATCTAGTAGTTCGATCAGGGAGTGATGCCCGCGCAACCCTTTGATGGCTTGAGTC
This sequence comes from uncultured Sulfitobacter sp., assembly GCA_965363735.1. GTDB lineage: Bacteria > Pseudomonadota > Alphaproteobacteria > Rhodobacterales > Rhodobacteraceae > Sulfitobacter. Next base: position 21,223 of record CBDTUA010000009.1, read on the forward strand.
AAAAGATCAGGCAAGTCAGAATTATCTGTCTTATCTGCGAGTTGACTTGCTTCGGCCAGTCCGTTCCGAATTGCCGTCAGATCACGGGGCCCGCCGCGGTCGAGGGACAAACGCGAGAGAGCACGTTCAAGGTCAGGGACATTGCGCAGATGAAGGCGAAGGTCTTCTCGAAGGCGGGCGTTCTCGACCGCAAAGGAAATCGCGTCCAGCCGTGCATGAATTGTATCTAATACTCGCGATGGCGACGAAATACGCCGCTCCAACAGACGACCACCACCAGCGGTCACGGTTTTGTCCATGACAGCAAGCAATGTGCCAGCGCGCCCGCCAGAAAGCGCATGCGTTAGTTCAAGATTGCGACGGGTCGCGGTATCGATTTGAACGCTACGGGATTCGGATTCTTTTTGGGGTGGGCGCAATAGGGGCAGTTTACCCTTTTGGGTAATCTCGAGGTATTCGATTACAGCGCCCATAGCCGAGATATCAGCACGCTCAAAATTGCCAAACGCATCAAGCGAGCCAACGCCAAACAGGTCGCAGATGCTTTTCTCGGCGCTGGTGCTGTCAAAAGCGGAGCGGGCAAGGGGCGTCAGTGATAGATTAAAGTCGGCAGTCAGCTCGCGTAATTCGTCTTCTTTTGATTCGGACACGATCAACTCTGATGGTGCCAAACGCGCCAGTTCCGGGCCAAGCCGCGCCAGCGTCAATGGCATCACGTGAAACGCACCCGTGGAAATATCCACCCATGCCAATGCATGTTGGCCGCGAACTTCGGCAAAGGCGGCAAGAAAATTATGGCGGCGCGCGTCGAGTAGGGATTCTTCGGTTAAAGTGCCGGGCGTGACCAAGCGAACAACGTCACGTTTGACGATTGACTTATAGCCACGCTTTTTCGCTTCGGCCGGGCTCTCCATTTGTTCACAGACTGCAACACGAAACCCTTTCCGGATTAGCGTCAGCAGATACCCTTCGGCGGCGTGAACGGGAACGCCGCACATTGCGATATCTTCGCCACCGTGTTTGCCCCGTTTGGTCAAAGCAATATCAAGCGCCTCGGCCGCAGCGACGGCGTCATCAAAGAACATCTCATAGAAATCGCCCATGCGATAAAACAGCAGAGCGTCGGCATATTGCGCTTTCAGCTCAAGATACTGAGCCATCATCGGCGTGATTTTTTCGTCGCTCACCGCAAACCCCCGTTCAACATATGTCTGTCTACAAAACCAAGGGCAGGCATGAAAGAGGCGATCCTGATGGACCTGAGTTCGGACTGTGCTAGAAAGATGATGAAATAGACAAATTGAAGAGTTTCCCGTGCGCAATCAAGTAGACCTTGCCCAAGAACCAGAGCAGGTTTTTTTGAACCCATGGCAGGATGACAGCGTCACTTTATTGGCGGAACCGCCCTATTTCTGGCGTGCAGTTCCGGCTGCGTTGATCGAGGGTGTGGGGGCAAGCGCCAGTCCCGCATTGAATGATAAGATCGAAGGGTACCTTGCGCAAACACGGCGTCACCGAAAATTCAAAAAAGCGATCATGTATTCGACTGTACCCGCCGTAATCAAGGACGTCGGATTTCGGAAGTCGCTGATCGTGGCGCAAGACCGGATCCTTCTTAGTGGCGCAGTGGGTGTTCGCGCGTTGAATAAATTCCGTAGGACGAACGAGAAGGCAGATTTTGACCCACAACAGCGGATTATTGAGTTCTTTTCCGCATGTTTGAAGGAAAACAATGGCAAGACGCTGACCGTTGATCCAGAGGCTTTAGGGCCGGATATCGATTTCGCAATTATCGCCCGCAATACCTTCAACTATTATCATTTTATCACCGAAACGCTGAGCCAACTATGTGTTTTGGACGATTTGGATTTTCAGGGGCGGGTGTTCATTCACTTTCCGAACCGAGAAGACAAAACGAGGGATTTCGCGAAGAACTTTATTGATGCGCTGTTTCCTGAACTGAAGGACCGCGTCTTCTTTGAGCGCACCCCAAAAGACTATGCTCAGGTACTGACAGCCTATGATCTAGTGGGTGTTCATTACCTTAACCCAGAAATAGAGCCGCAAAAATTGAATGCGCTGGCCCCGTCTGATCAGTTCTGGAATGGTCCGGCCACGACGATGGCCGCCCAAAATATGTTGAAGATGAATGTTGTCAATTCAAGTCTGGCAGCCTTGCGTGATCGTGCTTTGCGTCGGATTGAGGGGCTTGATTTCAGCGATCTGCCTAGGAAATTCTATGTCGGAAGAGACACACGTCAAAGCCGCACAAGACATATGGAAGGGGAGGACGAACTGTTCGACCATCTGCGGCTGTTTGGCTTTGAATATGTCGTATTTGAAAACATGCATCCGCTTGAGCAGATCGCACTGATGGCAAATGCCGAGGTCATGATATCGTATCACGGGGCGGGATTTACGAATATGCTGTTCGCCAACCCAGACGCATACGTGATCGAAGTAGGCACATTGCAAACTGCGATGACGCGGTGGGGCGAATTCTGGCCGGTGGCGAACGCGGCGCAGTGCAAGTACATGAACTTTTTTGCCGATTACAAAGGTATCAAGTCTGGGAAAGAACCCAATCCGTTCAAGGATGAACTTTTGCCTGCTGCGCTAAGCCATCAGGGTATAGGTCAATTGATGGCTTTTGTCGTGGCATTGGATGGTCACATGCCTGAAATGCCAAAACGCGAAGACCTGCTAAGGTTAGCGCGCACATTGTACCGCTCCGAGGAAATTGCAAAGACGCTGACCGTCCTTGAAGGGCATCCAAAGCTTACGGCCGGGCATTTTGGTCTGCAAATGCTATTGGCAGATTGCTATAAATCCGTGGATGAACCCAAGTCAGAGTTGAAGGCCCTTGATGCGGCGTTCAAAGCTGACAAGTCGCGGTGGCAAACTTTGACCCGGATGATTTGGTGTGCGAACCGCTGCGAACGGCCACAGGTAATCCGGTGGGCAGTTTCGCGTTTGCAGGCAGATTTCCCAGAACGGCACGATGCATTTGTCGAAAAACACAATTGGGTTTGCTACGCCGTCTGACTGTGAGCGCCATCATGATTGTACGCAGGACTGTTCGTCGATATTAAGCCCTGAAACAACAGGGAAGCTTTATCAGTGTCCAAAAACCGTATCACCTCCGAAGAGGCGCTTGCCTTTCACCTAGAGCCAACGCCCGGAAAGTTCGAGATTACTGCGACCGTCCCAATGACTACGCAGCGCGATCTTAGTTTGGCCTATTCGCCTGGTGTTGCGGTACCTTGTGAATCCATCGCGGCAAACCCTGAATTGGCGTATGATTACACTAACAAGGGCAATCTGGTTGCGGTGATTTCAAATGGAACGGCCGTTCTGGGGTTGGGGAATCTGGGCGCTTTGGCGTCAAAGCCGGTGATGGAAGGCAAAGCGGTTCTGTTTAAACGATTTGCTGACGTGAATTCTATCGACATTGAGCTTGATACCGAAGACCCCGAAGCATTCATCAATGCAGTCAAGCTGATGGGGCCGACATTTGGCGGGATTAACCTTGAAGATATCAAGGCACCTGAATGCTTCATCATTGAACAGCGCCTAAAAGAAGAGATGGATATTCCCGTCTTTCACGACGACCAACACGGCACCGCTGTAATTTGCGCCGCTGGCTTGCTTAATGCGCTCTTCATCTCCGGCAAGAAGATCGAGGATGTTCGCATTGTGTTGAACGGGGCCGGTGCTGCTGGCATTGCGTGCCTTGAACTGCTGAAAGCGATGGGTGCGCAGCACAACAATTGCATCATGTGTGACACTAAAGGTGTTATTTATCAGGGCCGCACCGAAGGTATGAACCAGTGGAAGTCAGCGCACGCTGCTTCAACCGAATTGCGCAGCTTGGAAGAGGCGATGAAGGATGCTGACGTTTTTCTGGGCGTGTCGGTCAAGGGTGCCGTGACCCCAGCGATGGTCGCCAGCATGGCTGATAACCCGGTGATCTTTGCCATGGCAAACCCCGATCCCGAAATCACACCGGAAGAAGCGCACGAGGTCCGCCCCGATGCAATCGTTGCAACGGGCCGCAGTGATTATCCAAACCAAGTGAACAATGTGCTTGGTTTTCCCTACCTTTTCCGCGGTGCCCTCGATATCCATGCCCGCGCCATCAACGACGAGATGAAGATCGCTTGCGCCCATGCGCTTGCCAACCTTGCGCGCGAAGACGTGCCGGACGAGGTGGCGTTGGCCTATGGCAAGAACCTGAGCTTTGGACGCGATTATATTATTCCAACGCCGTTTGACCCCCGCTTGATCCACCGTATTCCACCGGCCGTTGCGCGGGCCGGCATGCATACAGGTGTGGCGCGGCGACCGATTATCGATATGGACGCTTACGAGCTAAGTTTGAAATCGCGCATGGATCCTACGGCCAACATTTTGCGTGGAATCAATGCCCGCGCACGTGCGAATCAGGCGCGTATGATCTTTGCCGAAGGGGATGATCCCAGAGTCTTGCGCGCTGCGGTGACGTACCAGCGATCCGGTTTGGGCAAAGCGCTGGTTGTGGGGCGGGCCGATGACGTAAAGGCCAAGCTGACAGCCGCCGGTTTGGAAGACGCCTTTCGCGAGTTAGAGATTGTGAACGCGGCAAATACTACGCATTTGGAAACGTATAAAACGTTCCTTTATGAGCGTCTGAAACGCAAAGGTTTCGATAGCAAAGATATCCATCGCCTTGCTGCACGCGACCGTCATGTTTTTGCTTCTTTGATGTTGGCGCACGGACACGGGGATGGCCTTGTCACCGGCGCGACACGCAAATCAGCGCATGTTTTGGAGCGCATTAATTACGTTTTTAATGCCGATGCCCAACACGGTGCGGTTGGCATTACTGCAGTTCTGCACAAGGGCCGGATCGTATTTATCGGCGACACTTTGGTGCATGAGTGGCCGGATGAGAACGATTTGGCAAACATCGCGGAAAGTGGTGCCAAGGTTGCACGGCATCTAGGGCTTGAACCTCGTGTGGCTTTTGTAAGCTTTTCAACATTTGGCTATCCGATTTCCGAACGCGCCGAGAAGATGCAACGGGCCCCAACCGTTCTTGATAAGCGCGGCGTGAACTTTGAATACGAAGGTGAAATGACTGTCGACGTGGCGTTAAATGCGGAAAGTCAAAAAAACTATCCCTTCTCGCGGTTGACGGGTCCGGCGAATATTTTGGTTGTTCCAGCGCGTCATTCAGCAAGCATTTCGGTGAAGCTGATGCAGGAGATGGCAGGCGCGACCGTTATTGGGCCGATTTTGACGGGGTTGGATAAATCCATTCAGATTTGCTCAACTACATCCACGGCCAATGACATCTTGAACATGGCTATCTTGGCGGCCTGTGAGGTCGGTGAATGATTTGGAACCTCGGCTCGATTAACGCGGATAATTTCTACTATTTGCGTCATTTGCCAAAAGCCGGTGAAACAATCGCCGCCGAGGAATTTCGACAAGGTTTAGGCGGCAAAGGCGCCAATATGTCGGTCGCCGCCGCCCGTGCCGGTACACGTGTCATGCATATCGGTGCCGTCGGGCCAGACGGTAAATGGGCGGTCGAGCGCCTGTTGGAATATGGCGTAGAAACCCAGCATATTCACATGATTAAAATGCCAACGGGACATGCAAACATCTGCGTGGCCGACGATGGTGAAAACTGCATTGTTTTGTTTGCAGGGGCAAATCATGAGGTGAACGATCGGATCATCGGTGCAGCCTTGGCCGAAGCGTCGCCGGGTGATTTCTTGTTGATGCAAAACGAAACTCTGGGGCAGGAGTTTGCAGCACCTACAGCAAAGACTTTGGGACTTCGTGTCGTTTATGCTGCGGCACCATTCGAAGCAGAGGTCGTCGCAGATGTGATGGCCGATGTGGACCTGCTTGTTCTGAACGAAGGTGAAGCAGCTGATTTGGAAAAGGCGCTGGGCCAGTCGCTGGAGCAGCTTCCTATTGATGATATCATTGTCACGCTGGGGAAAGATGGGTGTAAATGGGTCTCTAATAAAGGGAAAAGTCAACAATTTTTCTCCGCTTACGCTGTAGCGGCTGTTGATACGACGGGCGCCGGCGATACGTTCACTGGCTATCTGGTCGCAGCGCTTGACCGTCGTCTCAACATGAAAGACGCGATTACTTTAGCAATGCAAGCTGCGGCTTTGATGGTTATGCGCAAAGGAACGGCGGACGTGATCCCGGACCTAAAGGAAATCCAGGATCACAATTTCGACGGCGATCTTAATGGGTGAAAGCGGCTGCTTTGCCCCACAATTGTTTCACGCGTTGGTCGCGGCCGCACCCGTTCCGATAGCGTTTATAAGCAACTGACTTCTTAACACCCAAGCCGACGCTGCTGAACGCCAAGCGTTCATCGCTTTTGTAATAATCTTGGTGATACGCGTCGGCAGGATAAAACGTTGTCTTGCCTAAAATAGGTGTGACCACGGCCTTGCCCAATGCGGCTTGCGCGTCTGCTTTGGCCTTTTCGGCTGCAGCCTTTTGCGCTCCGCCATTGGCAAAGATCGCTGTGCGATAGCTGTCGCCACGGTCGCAGAATTGGCCACCAGCATCCGTTGGATCGACTGATCGGAAGAACAGCGCTAATAACTGATCCGCGCTGATAACCGCAGGGTCATACTGGATCTGCGCCGCTTCATAGTGCCCGGTACCGCCTGCGACGACCTGTTTATAGGTCGGATTCTTGACTGATCCACCGGCAAAGCCGGAAATGACTTCTTTCACGCCTTTGACGCTTTCGAAATCAGATTCAACGCACCAAAAACACCCACCAGCGACCAAAAGCGTCTCGGTTCCGGCCGCTTTTGCGCTGGTTCCTTGCACGATTAAACCCAAAGCAATGGTCGTCGACAGGGCAATCATCTTTAGATTGTTCGAAATACTCATGATCTTTCTCCTCAATTAAGAAACGGTGACGCGGTTCGCGCTGTGGCGCAACACACAGCTTGGAAAGGTCACGCGCTAGTGATTTGAATTTCAGGGTTGGCGCGGGCTGGCGAAGTTCTTAGCGTCACATTGAAAAGGGGATTTCAGATGCAGGATCACGTAACCACACACCAAGCTGAAGAAGACGCGCGCAACGACGAGATTTTGATTTACCTTAATGGTCAAGTTGTTCCGAAAGCGCAGGCCATGGTCAGCGTTTATGACAGCGGGTTTATGCTTGGCGATGGCATCTGGGAGGGGCTTCGCCTGTATGACGGGTGCTGGGCCTTTATGGACGAACATTTTGATCGACTATTCGAGGCGTCAAAGGCCATCGACTTGGATATTGGCGTGTCCCGCGAAATGTTGATTTCAGCCTTGTTAGAGACACAAAAAGCAAACGGCATGACAACGGACGCCCATGCACGTTTAATGATAACCCGCGGCGTAAAGATACGGCCTTTCCAGCATCCGTCGCTGTCGCAATCCGGTCCGACGATAACCATCATAATGGAACATTCGCGTCCCAGCATCCCGCGGCCAATCCGTTTGGCAACGGTGCCCCATCTGCGCGGCTTGCCGATGACGCAAGATCCCAAGTTGAACAGTCATTCCAAGCTGAATTGTATCCTTGCCTGTATCGCTGCCGAAAAGGCAGGCGCGGATGAGGCGTTGATGCTGGATATCAATGGCTTCGTGAATACCACCAACGCCTGTAACTTTTTCATCGTGCGCAAGGGCGCGGTTTGGACCAGCACGGGGGATTACTGCATGAACGGAATCACACGGCAAAAAGTGATTGATCTGTGTCTTGCGAATGACATCCCAGTTTTCGAGCGAAATTTTTCCCTTGTCGACACTTATGGCGCGGACGAGGCGTTTTTGACGGGTACTTTTGGTGCACAAACGCCTGTCGCATCCATTGATGGGCGGAAGATTGGGACAGGAGATATGGGGACGGTAACTCAGCGGTTGCGCGATCTGTACAAGGGTCTGATCAAGCAGGAGTGCACCTGATGCGTATCGCAATGTGGTCCGGCCCGCGCAATCTAAGTACGGCAATGATGTACAGCTTTGGCAATCGTGCTGATTTTACCGTGATGGATGAACCATTCTACGCGCCTTTTCTAAAGGCTACGGGTGACAACCACCCGATGCGGGACGAAATTCTTGCAGCCCATGAAACTGATCCTCAGCGGGTTGGTGAACTTTGCGCTCAACCAGGCAGGCCGCATATTTATATGAAACATATGCCCCATCATATGTTAGACGGTTTCCCGATGGATTGGGCCAAGGATTGCGTAAACGTCCACCTGATCCGGCATCCCGCCCGTGTCATTGCCAGCTATATCGCCAAGCGCGAAGCACCCAGTTTTGCAGACATCGGGTTTGGTCAGCAAACTGAATTGTTTGAGAGGATTGGCGGCTTAATAATAGATTCGGCTGATATCCGCGCCGACCCCGAAGGGATGCTGCGCCGACTATGTAAGATAATCGATCTGCCGTTTGACCCTGCGATGCTCAAATGGACATCAGGTGCGCGGCCCGAAGATGGGGTTTGGGCGTCTCATTGGTACGGTGCGGTTCACAACAGCACAGGTTTCGCGGGCCCCGAGGGGCCGCTTCCAGTACTTGAGGATGACGCAAAAGTCTTATTGGAGGAAGCAATGCCTCATTATAATACACTTTATAATCAGCGTATTACGTGATTTCTTAAGGGTTTATCTGTAGTGTTAATTGCAAGCGAAAGTCCATCGAGTCTCTGATGTGACCGACAATGAGATTGGAGGCTTTTACAGCAACGGCTCTTGCACTGGCATTTGCTGCCGGCAGCGCTTATGCGGCAGCGCTTCGACGGACATTGTTGAGGCCTTGGATTAAGACATATCCAACGGCGTTGTCAGCGCTGAAAAAGTGATGGAAAGCGTTAGAGGCTGGATGTTGTTCATCGCACAGACGCAGACATGAAAATAGGCGTGTTTGAGCAACTACATTTGCCAAAGAAGAGCGCCGGATCAAGTGATACGAAAAGCTTGTGGTGGCAGTTGTTACAGGTAATCAAGCACTGATCAAAATAGACAGAAGGCCCGGACAGATATCAGCCTGTCCGGGCCTTCTTCATTCCTAAAACTCAGCCTTTCAGGCGTTTATCACGGGCAGCCAACAGTTTCAGACGCAAGGCGTTCAATTGGATAAAACCGGCGGCGTCTTTTTGATCGTAGGCACCAGCATCGTCTTCGAAGGTCACATGCGCTTCGGAATAAAGCGAATGATCAGACCAACGGCCCACGGTACGGGCATGGCCCTTGTATAGCTTCAAGCGCACGGTGCCGGTTACATGGGTTTGTGATGCGTCAATGGCGGCCTGCAGCATGGTGCGTTCGGGGCTGAACCAGAAGCCATTATAGATCAGTTCAGCATAGCGTGGCATCAATTCGTCTTTCAAGTGCATCGCGCCACGGTCCAACGTGATCGATTCGATCCCGCGGTGGGCCTCCAGCAGCAAAGTACCGCCGGGCGTTTCATATATCCCGCGCGATTTCATTCCGACAAAGCGACCTTCGACCAGGTCAAGACGGCCACAGCCATGTTTGCCACCCAGTTCGTTCAACTTGGTCAAGATCGTCGCTGGTGACATCATTTCCCCGTTGATGCTGACGGCATCGCCGCGCTCGAACCCGATCTCTACATACTCAGGTGTGTCTGGAGCATCTTCAGGGGCTACCGTGCGCTGGTACACATACTCAGGCGCGTCGACTGCGGGATCTTCCAGAACCTTACCCTCGGACGACGTGTGCAGCAGGTTCGCGTCAACGCTAAATGGTGCTTCGCCACGCTTGTCTTTTGCAACCGGAATTTGGTTTTTCTCAGCAAATTCAAGCAGCTTGGTACGGCTGGTCAAATCCCATTCCCGCCATGGGGCAATTACCTTGATATCGGGGTTCAGCGCATAGGCTGCCAATTCGAACCTGACCTGATCGTTTCCCTTGCCGGTCGCGCCGTGGGCGACAGCATCGGCACCGGTCTCTGCCGCGATTTCAACCAAGCGTTTGGAAATCAGTGGCCGTGCGATGGACGTGCCCAGGAGGTACAACCCTTCGTACAGGGCATTGGCGCGGAACATCGGAAATACGAAATCGCGTACAAATTCTTCGCGCAAATCTTCGATGTAAATCTCGGAGGCACCCATCATTTCGGCTTTGGCGCGGGCTGGCTCCAACTCTTCGCCTTGGCCCAGATCGGCGGTGAATGTCACCACCTCGCAGCCGTATTCGGTTTGCAGCCATTTCAGGATAATCGACGTATCAAGCCCACCGGAATAGGCGAGCACAACTTTTTTGGGCGCGGACATTATATTTCCTTTGCGGTTTGCATCGCGAGGTAGCGGGTTTTACAGGCGTGAGCAAGATTGAAGGCTCCGTTGACCGTTGGTGTTGGGGGCCGTATCGAAGGATATTCACCTTATGAGGCAGATGATGACCGAAAGTTTCCAAATCTTAGCGCGGAATGCGACCAAAGCGATGCGCGACGTGTTCACCCCGACACCTTTGATGCGCAACGATCATCTGTCAGAAAAGTACGGAGCTGACATTTGGCTCAAGCGCGAGGACCTAAGCCCGGTTCGCTCTTACAAGCTGCGCGGGGCGTTTAATGCCATGCGAAAGGTAATCCCCGAAAAAACCGTCTTTGTCTGTGCCAGTGCTGGAAATCATGCGCAGGGCGTTGCATTTATGTGCAGTCATTTTGGGGTAAAAGGTGTGATTTTCATGCCTGTGACCACGCCCCAACAGAAAATCCAAAAAACCAAAATATTTGGCGGTTCGCAGATAGAAGTGCGATTGGTCGGCGACTATTTCGACAAAACGCTGTCGGCGGCGCAAGATTTTTGTGCCAAGGGAGGCGCGCATTTTCTGTCGCCGTTTGATGATGAAGACGTGATCGAAGGGCAGGCATCTGTTGCGGTCGAGATTGAAGAGCAGTTGGGGCGCGTTCCCGATCATATCATCTTGCCCGTTGGTGGGGGGGGATTGTCATCCGGCATTTTCAGCTATTTTGGCAACGCCTGCGATTATACGTTTGTCGAACCGAAAGGGGCACCAAGTTTGGCCCGCGCTCTGGCCGAAGGTTCACCCGTCGACATCTCTCCGATCAACAGTTTTGTGGATGGGGCCGCGGTCGCAAAAATTGGCCAGCGAAATTTTGAACGGCTCAAGGGCGTTGATCCGAAAGACGTGATAAATCTGGCAGAAGACCGAATATGCGTGACCATAATTGAAATGCTGAATGTTGAAGGTATCGTGCTAGAGCCAGCAGGGGCCCTGTCGATTGAGGCACTGGGCGAGGTTGCTGAGCAAATCAAAGGCAAAACCGTCGTTTGTGTCGCGTCAGGCGGGAATTTCGATTTTGAACGCTTGCCCGAGGTCAAGGAGCGTGCGCAGCGATACTCTGGTGTGAAAAAATATTTCATATTGCGCATGCCGCAGCGCCCCGGTGCGCTAAAGGACTTCTTGAATCTCCTCGGCCCCGATGATGATATCTGCCGGTTTGAATACCTAAAAAAATCGGCCCGCAACTTTGGTTCTGTGCTAATCGGGATTGAAACACGCAGCCCTGACAGTTTCGGCCCCTTCCTGGCGCAGTTGAAAGAGGCCGGTTTTACCTACACTGATATCACAAATGACGAAACTTTGGCCCAGTTTGTGCTGTGACTTTATCCGTTTAGCGCGCTGGGCATTTCGGCAATGAACTTACCTTTTGATGTGTCATAGGCCATTAGAAGTGCTGGAATATCTACCTGATCAGCACGCCCCGCTGCCGAACTTGCTTCCCCGCGTTGGCAATGTTCGGAAAAGGTTGAAAACCCGAGGTTCAGCGCGCTTCCCTTAAGAAAGTGCAAATCGTCGCCCAGTGTTTTTAGGTCGGGCGTTGTTCGAAGCCGTTCGATTACGCCTTCTACCTCGTCTATAAAAATTTCGACGATCTCTTTAAAATCATCAATTCCAACGTCATCACGCAAGGTGTTGACCTGTGCCCAGTCGATCATTGTGCAACCTCCAATAAGATGGATTGATACAGGAGGGGGATTAACGGGACGTAGGCGTGAGGCAAATTTCTGTTCAACTTTTAGCCTTCATGCGTTGTTAAATAAACGTGCAGTAGGGCGGTGTTTTCAACTTGTGAAATGCTTATTCTAGATGTCCCAAAGCCAGCAAATTTCAGATCAGGTGCGGCGTTCTGGCGTGATGCAGCTTGCGATGGTCGTGGACGATAGCAAGCTACAACGCCGTATTCTTAGCGCGTCTTTAAAGAAATGGGGATTCGAGGTCGTTGAGGCCGCATCAGGACCCGACGCTATCGAGAAGTGCAAAAAACGACTGCCTGATCTGGTCCTCAGCGATTGGGTGATGCCTGGGATGTCCGGGCTGCAATTTTGCCGAGAATTCCGCATGTTGTCTGAAACGCAGTATGGCTATTTTATTTTACTTACCTCGAAAAGCGAGAAGGCCGAAGTCGCCAAGGGCTTGGACAGCGGCGCGGATGATTTCCTTAGCAAGCCGGTTGACGTCGACGAACTGCGCGCGCGGATTTCTGCAGGTGAGCGTATCTTGAAGATGCAACGACAGTTAATCGATAAGAACCTAATTATCACTCATACATTAGATGAATTGCAGCGCGTCTATGATCTGCTTGATAAGGATCTGATAGAGGCTAAGAAATTACAACAGTCTCTGGTTCGCGAACGCACCCGCGAGTTTGAGGGCGGAAAGCTTTCCCTGTTGTTGCGGTCGAGCGGCCATGTCGGAGGCGATCTGGTTGGTTTCTTTCCGGTCAACGACACTAAACTTGGGTTGTTTGGGATTGATGTGTCGGGCCACGGGATCAGTTCCGCCTTGATGACAGCGCGCTTGGCTGGATATCTTTCTGCCGCAATACCTGACCAAAATATTGCATTAGTCAGCTGTGCCGATGGCACCTTTTCAATGCGCCCCCCGGACGAAGTCGTGCGAGAACTAAACGCTCTTGTGCTAAGCGAGATGGAAACCGAACATTACTTTACCCTGCTTCTGGCCGAAGTCGATTTAGATACAGGGAGGGTTTTGATATGTCAGGCCGGCCATCCGCACCCTGTTGTGCAACGGCGCGACGGTCAGATTGAACAAGACGGGCTTGGCGGATTTCCGGTCGGATTGCTGGCCGGCGTCGGATATGAAAAATTTGAGGTAAATCTTTCCCCCGGTGATCGTCTGTTGATCTTGTCGGATGGGGTCACTGAATGCCCGGATCCCAACGGCATCATGATTGAGGAAGAGGGGCTTGCCGAGATGCTTCTAGAGCTACGGGATGTCACAGGGCCGCCCTTGCTAGAGGCGATCGTGTGGAAGCTTTCTGAATTCGCGGGTCATGCGGATTTTCCAGATGACGTGTCAGGAATCCTGTTCGAATTCACCGGGCGCTAGCGTAATATTGCTCTAGAAATGACCTGTCTCCATCATTGCCCAACACAGTTAGCGCCTCTTCGGCGGATAGAACGATGGTCGTGTGATCAGGTTCGATCGGGTCTTTAATTTGACGGTTAGGGTGCGCGACATACACATGGCAAAGTTTTTCGGCCCAAAGATCGTATTCCGGCATGTAAACGAACCGTCTGAATGCACCCAATCGGCGGGGGTAGGCAATGGACCATCCGATCTCTTCCATCACCTCCCGGTACAGCGCCTGAAGGGGTGATTCGCCTCGATCAATGCCGCCGCCAGGCAACTGCACATCCACTTGGGGTGATAACTGCGCAGTCATCAGGAACCGGTTCTTCAAGGGCAAAATCGCGTATGCACCGGGGCGTAGCGTATAGGTTTTTCCCGCTATCGGCGGCTCTCCGAATCTTCGCATCATGTGATACCCCTTTTCGTGTGGCTTGTTGCGCTTATATAGACGCGGTATGCCAATCGTCCGCCTGTAAGGAAAGCCTGATGAACCAAGGAACTAAAATCGCGTGGGACGACACCGTTCTGCCCTTTCAACTTGACGCGTCCGATATTCGGGGCCGCGTTGCCCGTCTGGATGGCGTCCTTGAAGGGATTTTGCGTCAGCACGATTATCCTGAAAAGGTCGAAGCACTGGTCGCAGAGATGGCGTTGCTTGCCGCGCTGATCGGTCAAACGATTAAATTGCGTTGGAAATTGCAGCTGCAGGTCCAGTCAAACGGCCCCGTGCGGATGATCGCTGTTGATTATTATGGCCCGTCCGAAGACGGCGAGCCGGCCCGTATTCGTGCCTATGCCAGCTTTGATGCGGACCGTATTACCGAGGCCCCTGCCTTTGATCAGATCGGCGAAGGGTATTTTGCTGTAATGATCGACCAAGGCAAAGGGATGACGCCTTACCAAGGGATCACACCACTAGCTGGCGGGTCACTGTCCGCCTGTGCCGAAGCCTACTTTGCACAGTCCGAACAGTTGCCAACGCGCTTTCAGCTCAGTTTTGGCAAATCATCCATGCCGGGCGAGGCCGAGCATTGGCGCGCAGGTGGTGTGATGCTGCAGCACATGCCAAAAGCATCGCCGTTTGCCGCCAAAACTGAGGGCACCGGTGATATCTTGAAGTCTGACGATCTGGTCGATGGCGAAGAGGGTGAGAATTGGCGGCGCGCAAATGTATTGCTTGATACTGTCGACGAGCTTGAACTAATCGGGCCTACTGTGCCGCCCACAGATTTGCTGTTGCGCCTGTTTCACGAGGAAGCGCCGCGTGTCTACGATGTCCAAGCGGTACGTTTTGGCTGTTCCTGTTCGGAAGACCGTGTGCGCCAAAGCTTGTCGATCTATTCTGCCAAGGACATCGAGAAGATGACTACGGAAGATGGCCGAGTGACGGCAGATTGTCAGTTCTGCAGCGCCCACTATGATCTTGACCCAAAAACGGTCGGATTTGAGGCCGAAGCACCCCGTGTTAAGTAATCAGATAAACAATTTTCGGACGGCGCTGGCGCAAACTGGTGTCACGTCGTCCGATTTCGATCTTAACAAAGATGTGGTGCTGCCTGCGGATCGTATATTGCGACCTGCAGGGGTACTTGCCCCGATCATTGAAAAAGACGGCCGGTTTGAGCTGATCCTGACCAAAAGGTCTTCTTCGCTAAAGCATCATCCGGGACAAATTGCGTTTCCTGGCGGCAAGCAGGATGAAGGGGATGCCGATGTGATCGCGGCCGCACTGCGCGAGGCTCGCGAAGAGATCGGCTTGCCGACCGAACTGGTCGAGGTATTAGGTACGCTGCCTGCGCATGAAACTGTGACCAATTTTCGTGTGACCCCTGTTATCGGCCTCGTTAGAGACGTTTTTGATATCATCCCCGAACCCGGAGAAGTCGAGGAAGTGTTCACAGTGCCGCTTAGCCATGTGTTGAACGCCGACAATTATTTGATCCAGTCACGTCGCTGGCGCGGAAAACAGCGGCATTATTACGTTGTTCCCTATGGCCCCTATTACATTTGGGGTGCAACCGCGCGTATGCTGCGGGCATGGACAGAACGTATGATCTAAAACTTCCTGGCGACACTAGCTGGCTGGCCGATGCGGATGCGCAGGCGGTTTGCGAGGCTGTGGAGGCAGGCGGACATCGCATTTACTTTGTTGGCGGGTGTGTTCGCAATGCATTGCTGGGCGTACCCGATAGCGATGTAGATTTATCCACCGATGCGTTACCCGAACGGGTGATGGCGTTGGCTGAACGTGCAGGGCTAAAGACTGTCCCGACTGGGGTAGAGCATGGAACGGTCACAGTTGTCAGCGGTGGTAAGCCGTTCGAGGTGACAACCTTTCGCCGGGATGTTGAAACCGATGGTCGCCGCGCTGTTGTTGCGTTTTCGGACAATATAGATGACGACGCTCGCCGCCGCGATTTCACAATGAACGCTCTTTATGCCGATGCCGTAGGCCGAATTATCGATCCGCTCGAGGGGATGGCTGACCTGCGTGCCCGTCGTGTGCGGTTTATCGAAGATGCCAATGCACGCATCCGAGAAGATTATCTAAGAACGCTTCGCTATTTTCGTTTCTGCGCGTGGTATTCGGACCCGGCCGAGGGGTTTGATCCTGATGCCTTGTCAGCCATTGCGTCAAATACTGATGGGTTGGCGACTTTGTCGGCAGAACGGGTCGGTGCCGAGATGAGAAAGTTTTTGACAGCGCCCGACCCTGCACCATCTCTGGCAGTCATGCGCCAGACTGGGGTGCTAGGCACGATACTGCCAGGATCGGACGACCGCTGGGTCGGGATGCTGGTGCATTTCGAACAGCTTGCTGCTTTACCGGTCAACTGGTTGTGGCGGCTTGCCGCGCTAGGTGGGGACGATGTGGCCGAGCGTCTAAAGCTAAGTAAAGCTGACACGAGAGAGTTAGAACGTTTGAGAAATACCGCGTTCGAAGGGCCAAACTTTGCGGAAATCGCCTATCGACATGGTGAGGAGATTGCCCAGGGTGCATTGTTGCTTCGAGCGTGTATGGCTGAAACTCCGCCTGATTTGTCTGTGTTAGAGACAATTCATCAGGCAAGCAACGCAGTCTTTCCAGTCAAGGCGGTTGACCTTATTCCTGATTATTCAGGGCCCGAGCTTGGCAAACGACTAAAACAGCTAGAGGCGGTTTGGATCGCTTCGGGTTTTACCGCGAACAGCGCAACTTTGTTGAATACACCGGACAACTGACCGCGACGGTGACGTTTTGTCACTCTCAGTTGTTCATTCATACCAAACCTTTGGAAAATGCCTGCCATGTTTCGCTTTTTTGAGAACCTCGTCGATCCATATGTGGATTATCCCCTGCAGGACACTCCCCCAACGGGGCTTTGGCCGTTCTTTCGTGACTATAGCCAGCCCTTCAAAAAGGTATTCTTTCTTACCGGGATTATGTCGATCGTTGTTGCTGCAATCGAGATTGGGCTAATCTATTACATGGGCCGTCTGGTGGATCTGCTAGATGGTTCACCGGCAGAGGTTTGGCAAACCTACGGCACTGAATTTATCTTGGTCGGCTTGTTCATCCTGATTCTGCGGCCAGCCGTGCAAGCTGTGGATGTGCTATTATTAAACAATGCGATTATGCCCAACTATGGCACATTATTCCGTTGGCGGGCGCACCGGCAGGTGCTGCGGCAATCCGTTGGTTGGTTCGAGGATGACTTTGCAGGTCGAATTGCCAACAGGATTATGCAAACGCCCCCCGCCGCGGGAGAGGTCGTGTTCCAAGTCTTTGACGCGATTTCGTATTCGTTGGCCTATCTGATCGGCGCTGCGATTTTGCTAACGACGTCAGATTGGCAATTGCTGATTCCGCTGGTGGTTTGGTTTGCACTATACGTGGTGCTGACCCGTTGGACTGTAAAACGTGTAGGCGTCGCATCAAAAGCGGCTTCTGATGCACGGTCCGAGGTGACAGGCCGTGTGGTTGACAGCTATACCAATATCCATTCGGTCAAGATGTTTGCACATCATGATCGCGAGGTGAACTATGCCAAAACTGCCATCGAAAACGCGCGTAGGACCTTTCAGAAGGAGATGCGTATTTTCACAGTGATGGACGTGTGTCTTGTTACTCTGAACGGGTTTTTGATTGTTGGCGTTGTGGGGTGGGCGTTCTTTCTGTGGTCTAACGGGCATGCGACAGTCGGGGCCGTAACCGCCGCCGCAGCGCTGACTTTGCGGCTGAATTCCATGACAGCTTGGGTGATGTGGGCGCTATCGACGTTCTTTCAACAGCTTGGTGTCGTGGCCGAAGGAATGGAGACGATTGCCCAGCCGATAACCCTTGTTGATGACGCAGATGCGCCCAAACTCGATCTGACCAAGGGGCAGATCGAGATGACCGGTTTATCCCACCACTACGGCCGAGGATCTGGCGGGTTGGATGGTATCGATTTAATCGTGAAACCCGGTGAAAAGATCGGATTGATCGGGCGTTCCGGGGCGGGAAAATCGACCCTAGTAAAGCTGCTTTTGCGATTTTATGATCCGGAAGCTGGTCAAATATTGATCGACGGCCAAGACATCGTTAAGGTCAGCCAGGACAGTCTGCGCCAGAACATTGGAATGGTGCAGCAGGACAGCGCGCTACTACATCGCACCATTCGCGAAAACATTCTATACGGCAGACCCAACGCCACAAATGCCGAGGTGGTCGCTGCCGCCAAGCAAGCCCAAGCGCATGATTTTATCACTGATCTTGCAGATGCGGACGGGCGATCTGGATATGATGCGCAAGTGGGTGAACGTGGTGTAAAGCTGTCAGGCGGGCAGCGGCAGCGGATCGCATTGGCTCGTGTGATCCTAAAGAATGCCCCGATCCTGCTGCTGGACGAGGCAACGAGTGCTTTGGACAGCGAGGTCGAAGCCGCCATTCAGGAAACGCTGTATGGCATGATGAAAGGCAAGACAGTCATCGCCATTGCCCATCGCCTTTCTACGATTGCTGAAATGGACCGTATTTTAGTGATGGACGAGGGGCGCATCGTTGAAGAAGGCACCCATGACATGCTTTTGTCGAATGGCGGGCTATATGCTGATTTCTGGAGCCGGCAATCCGGCGGGTTCCTCAAGACGGAAGACATTTGAAGATGAAGATTGCCTATTGGATTGACCCTTTTGCGCCAGCAGATGGTGACCCGCCGCAACGTTTGCTGCCCTTCTTTGGCTGGACGCTAAAGGGCTGTGGATATGCATTGGCTTTGTCTGCCGTACTATCAATCGCGGCCGGTGTGGTCGAAGTGTTGGCCGCGCTCGTGTTAGGTTGGGTTGTGGATGCGGCATTATCATCCACAGCAGCTTCGGTTTTCAGCGATCAGTCAGGTCTGTTAATTGGATGTCTGTTTTTCTTTTTGATCCTGCGACCACTGATTTTCGGGGTCAGCTCTTATATGCAGTCTATCGTCGTGGGTCCGAATGTTTTCAATATCGCCCTGTCGCGACTTCATCGTTACACTCTGGGGCAGGCGGTCACGTTTTTTGACAATGATTTTGCAGGCCGGATTTCCCAAAAAGAGATGCAGACCAGCCGTGCCTTGACCGATGTTGTGATAGAGATGATCCACACGGTGCTGTTCGCGGCGGCATCTTTCGTCGGGGCTGTTTTGCTGCTGGGAACGGTGGACTGGCGGATAGCAGCAGGGCTGGTGGTTTGGATGATCGGCTATGTATTTCTGATCCGTCATTTCATGCCCCGCATTCGCAAGTTTTCGCAGGCGCGCGCCGGTGCGCGGGCAATGGTCACAGGGCAGGTCGTTGATACGATTACGAACATCAAGACGGTAAAGTTGTTTGCGCATGCGGATTTCGAAGACCGTGCAGCACTTGGCGCGATGAACAAGTTTCTGGGCACGAGCCTTGATTTTGGCCGTGTTAGTGTCGCTTTCCGGTTTTGGTTGATGACGATTGCGGGGCTTTTGCCAGTATTGCTGGTCGGGGGCGCGCTTTGGTATTGGTCGCTCGGCTTGGTAACGGCGGGTGATATCGCAGCAACGGGTGCGGTGTCTTTGCGGCTTGCGCAAATGACAGGTTGGGTCAGCTTCACCTTAATGGGGCTATACGCCAATATGGGTGAGGTCGAAGACGGAATGCGTACGTTGACGCCCCGCCAAAAGTTGCGTGACGTTCATGGCGCGCATGATCTGGTCGTTGATAGCGGCGCAATCAAGCTTGATAATATTCGGTTCACTTATGGACGCGAGTCCGGCGGGGTCGAACATCTGGCGTTGGATATTAAACCGGGTGAAAAGCTGGGAATCGTTGGTGCGTCAGGGGCGGGAAAATCCAGCCTCGTTTCATTACTGCTCAGGCTTTACGCCTTGGAGGAAGGGCGGATTTTAATCGACGGTCAGGATATCGCAAATGTCACCCAAGAGAGCCTTCGGCGGCAAATTGGAATGGTCACGCAGGAAACGGCGATGTTCAACCGGTCGGCATTCGACAACATCCGCTATGGTAAACCCGATGCGACCGAGGACGAGGTAATTGCCGCCGCGACAAAGGCCGAGGCGCATGAGTTTATTAAGGACATGCAGGATCACACCGGGCGCAAAGGCTATGCCGCGCATCTGGGCGAACGAGGTGTGAAGTTGTCAGGCGGACAACGTCAGCGCATTGCTTTGGCGCGTGCAATTCTAAAAGACGCACCCATTTTGATCTTGGACGAAGCGACAAGCGCGCTGGACAGCGAGGTCGAGGCCGCCATTCAGACTGCGCTTACCCGCGTGATGGAGGGCAAAACGGTGCTTGCAATTGCGCACCGTCTGTCGACCTTGACCGAGATGGACAGGATCGCCGTCATGGACGCAGGCAAGATCGTTGAAACTGGAACACACGAGGCGCTTTTGGCGCAGAACGGACTGTACGCGCGGTATTGGCAGCGACAGTCGGGCGGATTTCTTGATATGAAGGCCGCTGAATAGGGGCTTTTGCTGGCGCTCCCTTCGCGCTATGCGCGGTGCATGACAGAATATTTAATTCAGCGACTTGGTCACTTGGGCGACGGCATTGCCGCCGGCCCGTTTTTTGCCCCCATGACTTTGCCCGGAGAGGTCGTAACAGGTACGCCCGTCGGGCAGGCCCTGACCGACATCCGCATTGTAAAGCCTTCGGAAAACCGTGTTGCAGCACCCTGCAGGCATTTCAAAGCCTGTGGTGGTTGCCAATTGCAGCACGCATCTGATGATTTCGTTGCTGAGTTCAAGATGGGTGTGGTCAAAGCATCGCTGGATGCGCATGGGATCGAAACTGTCTTTAAGCCCATCCAGACCTCGCCGCCGCAATCGCGTCGCCGTGCGACCTTTGCCGCCAAGCGTACCAAGAAAGGCGCAATGGCAGGGTTCCATGGGCGTGGATCAGATGTGGTAATTGAGATACCGGGCTGTCAGTTGCTGGATCCTGCGGTTATGGCCGCGATTCCAGTCGCCGAGCAATTGGCTGTCATCGGCACGAGCCGCAAAGCATCTTTGGCCGTTACAGTGACAACCTCGCGGGCAGGGTTGGATATCTCGGTCCAAAACGGCAAAACGCTCGATGGTCCGTTACGCCAAGAACTTGCCCATCTCTGTGACAGTTTGGGCCTTGCGCGTCTGACGTGGGATGGCGACGTGATTGCCATGCGTACACCGCCCGTTCAGCGGTTTGGCGTGGCCAAGGTAACGCCACCACCCGGTGCGTTTTTGCAGGCCACTCCACAGGGCGAGGCATCTCTGGTGACCGCTGTGCGCGACGCGGTTGGGTCTTCGCGGCACGTTATTGATCTGTTTGCTGGCTGTGGCACATTCAGCCTGCCTTTGGCCGAAAGCGCCGAGGTACATGCCGTTGAGGGGGATGCCGGCATGACAGCGGCACTGGATCACGGCTGGCGCATGGCGCAGGGGCTCAAGCCCGTCACGTTTGAAACACGCGATCTGTACCGCCGCCCTTTGCTACCGGATGAGCTGGCAAAAACCGACGCAGTCGTTTTGGACCCACCTCGCGCTGGAGCCGAGGCCCAGGTGGCTGAAATCGTCAAAGCAATGCCCCCTGTGGTGGCCTATGTGTCGTGCAGCCCTGTGACCTTTGCACGGGACGCTGCCGTTTTGATTTCTGCGGGTTACACGTTGAATTGGGTGCAGGTTGTTGACCAATTCCGCTGGTCTTCCCATGTGGAGCTCGCGGCACAGTTCACTGCCCCCGAGGTCAAACGCAAACATAGATAGGGCAGCATATCCATGCGCGATTGCCTTGGTGCCTGCAGTGCAGCGGTTGTTCATCCTGCGGGCGTTCGGGGTACTGGGGGTAATTTCCGTAGCCTCGCACTTGCGACGCGTCGTCGAAGGTTTTATCTCTGCTTTGCCGGGTAAGGGTTCGATTTTTTGCCGATGACAACCTTTGCCGTGGTTAAACTGGTGGTCGGTTTGATCGTCAGTTCGATGCAGGACGCCCATCAGGCAGACGAGGTGCAGCGCACTGATGTTTACCGCGTAGAAGTCTTGCGAAAGCTCGCTTTGATCGAAAAGTAGTTGGCTGAAAGACATTAAAAGTAACGGCTTTTTGACCTCGAAAATTTTTGCTACATGTTAGGCGAAGCTGATAAAAGGTCGAAAAGGCCGTGGCGAAACGAGGCATGTATATGAAACGCAGAAATCTTATTTTGGGCGGCACCGCTTTGGTGGCACTTGGTGCGTGTGGCGGTGACAGCAAATTCAAGCGCTACAATGGCCCACAGGTCACCTATGTGGTCGTCAACAAGTCGGACCGCCGTATGTTCTTGATGCACAAGGACAAGGTGCTAGAATCCTACAACTTTAAACTGGGGTTCGCGCCGGTTGGGCACAAGGTGCACGAGGGCGACGGCAGAACACCCGAGGGCCTGTATCTGATTGACCGTCGCAATCCGAACAGCAAATTCCATCTGTCGCTAGGGATTTCATACCCGAACGAAGACGATCGCGCGGTTGCTGCTGCGCTGGAAAAAAGCCCCGGTGGCGATATCTTTATCCACGGACAGAAAAGACCTGGAGAAAAGAACCGCCAAGATTGGACTTGGGGCTGTATTTCAGTCTCTAATAAGGAGATCGAAGATATCTACGCGATGGTGGGTGATGGTACACCGATCGCGTTGAACCCTTGATTTCAAACTAGAAAGTGTGGGGGCAAGTAATCCGCAGGGTTACTTGCCCAAGACCATCGTCCACCAGATTTTGCCGCTGCTTTCCTGGTGCCAGGAAAACCCCATGTTCCGCGCGTCAGGCGCCATGATGATCCGGCGTGTGTCAGGTTGTTCCATCCATGCGGCAAGTGTTTCCAATTCAGTTTCGTACGTCTCGGAGATCACTTCGCCGACCAAAGCGCCAGTGTACCCAACGCGCTGGATACGATCCACAGGGGACGATCCGTCAGAGCCAAAGTGCCAAGGGCGGTTCTGGTTTGCCATGTCGCGCGAATGGGTTGCGGCTGCGGCGTTCAGATTGGAATCAAGCTGAACCTGCACCAGACCGGATGCGCCGCGCAGGGCGTTGATAGAATCAAGCATCCGGAATTGAAGCTTTCCGGAATCACCACGGCCAATGCGGTATACTTTTGGCAGTACTTTGCCATCGGTGCCAATTGTGGACGTGGTAGGTGCACAAGCCGCTAACGCGACGGACAGGGCAATCATTATATAAAACAGACGGATCATGGCGCAGCTCCACGCAATTAAATTTTTTGATGCCTTACCGCGACCAGCGTTGCAGATCAAACGCACATCGGCGTGAGTGCGCCTGTTGACGCCGGTTTGATTTGATACTGCGACTTTCGGGTCATATATGTGTAAAAATTACAGGCTTTTCCCAATCCCAGGAGACATTCGATGTCTGACCAAAAGTTTACCCTTTCTTCGCGCCGTGCATTTCTTGCCGGTAGCGCCGCGATGTTGGCAAGCCCAGCGCTCGCGCAAAGCAGCGTAAACGGTGCCGAAACGACAGAAACCGAGAGAGATTTAACCGAAACCGTTCGTCGAAATATCTCTAGCTTCCGGACATTGGATTGGCGTCCGTATTTCAGCAACACAAATAACGGTGCCGTCTTGGTCGACATCGATAGCCGTGCAGTTCACTTCTGGTCCGAGGACGAGTCGGTTTACAAGCTGTACCCGTCCAGCGTTCCACTTACCGCAGAGTTGACCCGCCGCGGCCGCACTAGCGTTGTGCAAAAGGTAACTGGCCCCACATGGCGGCCGACCCCATCAATGCTTGAACGTAACCCTGAATGGCCGGCGGTTATCGGACCGGGTCCTGATAACCCATTGGGTACGCACGCTTTGTACCTTAGCTGGACATATTACCGTATCCACGGAACCCATGACACGCGCAAGATTGGCCGTCGTTCGTCCAACGGATGCATTGGCTTGTACAATGAACATATCGCCGAGCTTTTCGAACTGACCAATGTAGGCACTCAAGTGTTGCTTATTTGACGATATTTTGGTGATTGTGAGCCTCAAACGCTGAATCCGGGTTTGCAATCGCCTGCAGATGCTGTTTAGAAAGTTTCACGAGGTAAGTCTTGGGCGCGTGCTATCACCTTGTGAGGCACGCCTTTTCTGGAGGTTATGATATGAAGAAACTCGTTCTCGCCGCTGCATTGACAGCTGCCGCATCGAATGCATTTGCTGGCTCGCTGGCAGATCCAATCATCGAAGCACCTGTAATCGTTGAAGAGTCCACCTCTTCTTCTTCGGGTATTTTGATTCCTTTGCTGCTGCTCGTTATCGTAGCTGCTGCTGTTGCTGACTAATTTAGTCACGTGACTGAATAAAAAGGCGGTGTTCTGCACCGCCTTTTTTTATGTCTTTTTTCCCGAGAAAGACATAAAGCTATGCCCGTGCAAATGTGCAAACGGGCAAAAGCTTAGAGACTGGGAAAATGCGGCCTAATCGATCCATCCTTGCAGGTTCTCTTCGATCACGTTGGACAGCGCTTTGATGTGCATTTCGTCGTCATTCAGGCATGGGATATAGTGAAACACCTCACCGCCCGCATGCTCAAAGCTTTCCTTGATCTCTTCGTTGATCTCTTCCAGCGTTTCGATGCAGTCCGCTGAAAACGCGGGCGCACAGACGGCGATCTTTTTATTGCCCGCTTCGGCCTGACGCGCGACTTCTTCCACCGTATAAGGCTGCAGCCATTCTTCGGGGCCGAATTTCGACTGGAAGGTCGTCATGATCTGGGTGTCGTTCCAGCCCAACCGCTCCTTCAGCAGGCGCGTCGTTTTTTGGCATTGGCAATGATAGGGGTCACCCTCCATCAGATAGCGCTGCGGAACACCGTGGTAGGAACATAACAGCTTGTCCGGTTTGGTTTCCATCTTGGCGTAGGCATTTTCGATCGAGGTCGCCAAGGCATCGATATAATCAGGACGGTCGAAATAGGGCTGAACCGTGCGGGCTGCTGGCTGCCATTTTTCTTTTCCTAATGCGGCAAAGAACGCGTCGTTGGCGGTGGCAGATGTGGCACCAGCATAGTGTGGGTAAAGCGGGAAAAACAGGATCTTTTGACAGCCCGCAGCGACCATTGCTTCGACCTTGGATTTGGTCGATGGATTGCCATAACGCATACAGAAATCGACCATAACTGCGTCACCATAGCGCGCCTGCATTGTCTCTTTGATCTTGGCAGTTTGCGCTTTGGTGATCGTCATCAAGGGGCTTTCGCCTGCTTCCTCGTTCCAGATCGACTTGTATGCAGCACCGCTGGTAAACGGGCGTTTGGTCAGAATGATCAGTTGCAACAGCGGTTGCCACAGCCATGGGCTGTAGTCGATAACACGACGATCCGACAGGAATTCGCCCAGATAACGACGCATTGACCAATAATCATAGTTATCTGGCGTACCAAGATTGGCCAGTAGAATGCCCACCTTGGGTGTCGGGATCTTGGGGTGATCCGGCTGGGCATGAACTGGGCAAGATTTGGTCATTTAGATATCCTTTTTACGTGAGTAGCCGTGAGATAGACGGTTTGCCTGCTAGGTCAATCGCTCAGCGGTGTTTCATTAGTGGCCAGCGCTTCGGCAAGTCGCTGCTGTGCTGATCCGGGGCGCAATGGTTTTGGTTGGCTATCCGACGGGGCCCACCCCGCCAAAAAGATCATTTCGAAGGTGGCTGAGACGCGGCCCGTATCCGTGGCAAAGTTGTCTTGATACAGCTTTGCTGCCGTTTTGAACACGTCACGACGGGTAGGGCGGCGCAGACGGGACTGCAGGGCGTTGGTTTCACCCATCGCACGCAGGTCACGCATCAGGTGCCAGATGTCGGTGTATTCGGTTTTTAGTGTCACAGAATCAGCAACCGGAAGGGCAAGGTCAGAGCGTTGCAGCAACCCCCCGATATCGCGCAGTTCCGCCATCGGTGCTATCCGGGGGGATAGCCCGCTCGTAATCTGCGCCTCGGCTTGGGCTAAACATGCCCGCAGTTCATTTAGAGTTTGCCCTCCGAAACTGACCGATAGAAACAGCCCGTCCGGTTCTAACGCGCGACGGCACTGGATGATCTGGCCCACAGGGTCATTGGCCCAATGCAATCCCATCGCATGCACAACCAGATCATGCGCCTTTTGATCCAGCTTCAACGTGTCAGCATCTGGGACAACTGGCGCTTCATGGAGCAGAGCACCCCAAGCCTGCGGAAAGCCGGTGACAATCGCAGGTTTTTTAAACGTCCTGTTAACCAAGCTTAGCCGATCCTCGACCTCATCCAAGGCAGCGCGGTGAAGGAACAGCCCGTCATCATTTGCACGACTGCGGTTGCGGGCTAGGGCGGTGATGTCCGTGAGGATATTTTGTGCGTTCATGCGAGGGGTAATAAGGTCATGCTGGCCCAGATACAAACTGCTGTTGGTCTAATCTATCCGCCTGCCTGCCTTTGTTGCGGCGGGGCGGTCGACCAACATGCGGGCCTCTGCGGCCCTTGCTGGCGCGATACGGCTTTTATTGGGGGTGTCGTGTGTGACAGTTGCGGTATCCCGCTGCCCGGCGGAACCATAGACGAGGTGGCGCATTGTGACAGTTGCCTTGCTCACCCACCGCCTTGGGTTCAGGGGCGATCGGCGCTTTTATACGCAAACATGGGGCGCAAAATGGTTTTGGCCCTAAAACATGGCGACAGACAGGAAATCGCAAAACCTGCCGCACTCTGGATGGGCCGTGCCTTTCGCGGCCAACTGCCAGCCCAAACGCTGATCATTCCGGTTCCCCTGCATTGGCAGCGTTTGATCAAGCGCCGCTATAACCAGTCGGCTTTGTTGGGCCGTGCGTTGGCCTTGGAAACAGGGCTGGCTTGGTGCCCTGATGCTTTGCAAAGGGTGCGCAAGACAGCATCTTTGGATGGCAAAACCAGGATCGAAAGGTTTGAGAGCTTGGAGAACGCGATTCGCGCCCACCCAAAGCGGAAGCACAGGATACAGGGCCGGCCAGTGCTGATTGTTGACGACGTTATGACGACGGGAGCCACATTATTCGCTGCGGCGCGTGCATGTATTGATGCTGGCGCAGGTCCGATACGCGTCGTTACACTGGCAAGAGTGGCCAAAGACACCTAAGTCTGTGTTCAATTGATTTGCTGAAAAGGACACAGAAATGAAACCCGTTGAGATTTACACCTCGCCGCTTTGCGGATTTTGCCACTCGGCCAAGCGATTGCTGAATGAAAAAGGCGTCAGCTTTGCCGAAGTCGACGTTCTGGCCCACCCCGAGCGGAAAGCAGAGATGATCCAGCGTGCCAATGGGGGCCGAACTGTCCCGCAAATTTTCGTCGGCGAAACGCATGTGGGCGGTTGTGACGATTTGTACGCGCTGGAACGTGCGGGCAAACTGGACGCGTTGTTGGCAGCATGATGAGAGCGGCCTTGGTCCAATTAAACGTCACTGATGATCCGGCCCGCAATCTGGCGGGTACGGTTGAAATGGTGCGGGATGCGGCGGATCAGGGCGCGCAATTTGTGCTGACGCCTGAAGTCACAAATTGTGTGTCGACCAGCCGCGAGCATCAACGCGCTGTGCTGACCGACGAGGCAGATGACGAGACCCTAGCCGCCCTGCGCGATGTGGCGCGGGATAAGGCGATCTGGCTGCTGATCGGGTCGCTTGGATTGAAAACAGTCGATGCTGATAGGCGTTTTGCCAACAGATCATTCATGATCGACCCCACGGGGCAGGTCGTCGCCCGCTATGACAAGATCCACATGTTCGACGTTGATATCGATGCCACTGAAAGTTATCGCGAATCAGCGAGTTATCGTCCGGGCGACAAGGCTGTTGTTGCCGATACGGACTTTGGCAAAGTGGGGATGACCATCTGCTATGACATGCGTTTTCCGATGTTGTATCAGGCGCTGGCAAATGCGGGCGCTGACATTTTGACGATGCCAGCCGCGTTTTCACCGGTCACAGGTGCCGCCCATTGGCATACGCTGCTGCGGGCGCGGGCGATTGAAACGGGATGTTTTGTGTTGGCCCCAGCGCAAACCGGCGAACATCTAAGTGAAATGAACCAGACACGGTTTACATATGGTCATTCACTGGCGGTCGCCCCTTGGGGCGAAGTGATCTTGGATGCAGGAGAAGCCCCTGGCGTCTATCCGTTCGAGATGGATATGGACCGCCTTGCCGAAGCACGCCGCCGCGTGCCAAGCCTTGCCAACCGTCGTGATTTTCAGGCACCTTAACAAAGATATGACTGAAAACCGAAATTCACTCGCGATTACTTTGATCAGCGAACTGCTGTCTGCGGATCAAAGGATGCGCAACCGTTTGACGCGGGTGTTGCCTAAGGGCATGGAAATTTCGCATTTTTCGGTGCTGAATAATCTGGCCTGGCATGATGGGGAAAAAACACCTGCGCAGTTGGCCGAAACGTTCAATGTTACACGGGGTGCTATGACCAACACCCTGAACAAGCTGCTTTTCGCCGGATATGTGCACATTCGGCCAGATTGGGATGATGCCCGCCGCAAGATGGTGGCGATCAGTCCCGCTGGGCGAAACGCCCGTGACGATGCAATCCGCTCGATTACGCCCCTGATCAATAATGTGGCGGATGAGTTGGGCGAAGATCAGGTGCGTGCCACCCTCGAAACATTGCGGGCGTTGCGCAGACATTCCGAGGATTAAGTCGTTTTCCGGCAGCAGCCCGCTAAGCGGGCTTTGTGCTGGCGGTCACGTAATTCACACTAAGGTCGCGATCAGATAGGCTCCATGACCACGTGATCGGGTTAAATACGAATCCCTTGCGATCGACCGGGGTTAGCCCCGCGTTGCGTAACAGATCGAACAATTCGTCCGGCGTGATGAATTTTGACCAATCATGCGTGCCCTTCGGCAGCCAGCGCATAACGTGTTCAGCCCCGACAATCGCCATCATAAAGGATTTTGGATTACGGTTGAGGGTCGAACAGATATGTAATCCTCCGGGCTTCAACAATTGGCGACAGGCGGTCAGGTAATCGATGGGGGAGGCAACATGCTCGACAACCTCCATGTTCATAACAACATCGAATTGCTCGCCAGCTTCGGCCAGCGCTTCGGCTGTCGTATGGCGATAGTCGATGGTCAGGCCGGATTGTTCAGCATGAACTTGTGCAACTGGAATGTTGCGTTCGGCTGCATCGGCACCAACAACATCGGCACCCAGACGCGCCATCGGTTCAGACAAAAGCCCGCCACCGCAGCCGATATCAAGGATACGGAGTCCTTTGAACGGGAGGGGTGTCTTTAGATCGCGGTCAAACTCGCCGGCAATCTGGCTGGTGATATAATCCAGTCGGCAGGGGTTCAGCATGTGAAGGGGTTTGAATTTGCCATTCTCGTCCCACCATTCGGCGGCCATGGCCTGAAACTTTTCAATCTCGGCGGGGTCAACGGTGCTTAGTGGCGCTTGCATTCTGATCTCTCTGTGCTCTTTTATGTCCAAAGACTATATAGGGCTGTAATGGACAAATTCCCCGACCAAAAGCGCGCAGTGCAATATCTTTATCCCCCCGTTGATCCATTTGATCAGCGGATGCTGGACGTAGGCGATGGACATAGTGTGTATTTCGAGCAATGTGGAAACCCTAGGGGGATACCCGTTGTCGTCCTGCATGGTGGTCCCGGTGGTGGCTGCAGCCCGTCGATGCGGCGCTATTTTGACCCCGAAAAATACCACATTATTCTTTTTGATCAGCGCGGTTGTGGGCGGTCCAAACCGTTTGCTTCGGTCTCCAATAACACGACTTGGGATCTGGTTGCCGACATCGAGCGTATTCGCGCAGCGCTGGGCATCGAAAAATGGATCGCATTTGGCGGCAGCTGGGGCGCGACGCTTGCGTTGATCTATGCGCAAGCCCATCCCGACCGCGTGCGCAACATAGTTTTGCGCGGTGTATTTATGATGACCCAAACGGAGCTGGATTGGTTTTACGGCGGCGGCGCTGGCAAATTTTGGCCGGATTTATGGGCGCGTTTTATGAACCTGATTCCAATTGATGAGCGCGATGATTTGATTGCCGCCTATCATCGGCGGCTGTTCTGTGGCGACATGCAGATCGAGATCAAGTACGGCAAGGCTTGGGCAGCATGGGAAAACGCGCTTGCATCAATCCATTCGGCTGGTGGCATGCATGAAGGGCCGGGGGAATATTCGCGCACCTTTTCGAGGCTCGAGAATCACTATTTCACGAATGCGGGTTTTCTTGAGTTTGATGGGCAGATTCTTGCCCATGTTCCACGCATTGCTCATATTCCCGGCGTCATCGTTCAGGGGCGCTATGATATGATTTGCCCCCCAACCAGCGCCTATCACCTTGCGCAGGCTTGGCCGAATGCCGAACTAAAGATGGTGCGTGATGCTGGTCATGCCTTGTCAGAGCCGGGGATCAGTGCAGAATTAGTGCGCACGATGGATAGGATTGCCTCCCAATGACCAAAACCCGTTCCTTGATGGATCGCCGTGCGCTGTTTGCCACGGGTGCTGCTGCGGCTTTGCTGGCAGCAACGGGCGTGTCTGCAGCTGCGATGCCTAAACCGGGCGGGCGTTTCCGCATGGCGCTTTCCGGTGCAAAGCGCAGCGACAGTTGGGTTCATGGCAATGGCCTATTTATGAAGATTGCGCGCCAAGGGCTGATATATGACACCCTGACCGAGGTGGCTGCCGACGGGACTTTGCGTGGTGAATTGGCGACCGGTTGGCAGGGGTCGGATGACGGCCGGGTTTGGATTTTCGACCTGCGTCAGGATGTTGCGTTTCATGACGGCCGCCCGATGACGACGCGGGATGTTGCAGGGTCTTTGCAGTTGCCCGGGCGAGTCGAGATATTGAACGACTGTCAGATCTGCATCGCCCTTGATGATCCTGCGATGGATCTTCCTTTCACGCTGGCGGGGCCTGACCATATCATTAAGCCCGCTGGTGCAGCCGATCTGGGTATCGGAACGGGTCTATACCGTCTGAAACGGTTCACGCCGGGCCAGCAGGTTTTGGCCGAGCGCGTGTCAGATCATTACAAAGGGAACACTGCCGGATGGTTTGACGCAGTCGAGCTGGTTTCAGTACCGTCAGACGCGGTTCGGGCGCAGGCGTTGGCTGAATATCTGGTCGATGCCGCTGATCTCGGCGATTCCGGTCTGGTCAGCGGGCTTGATGATATCACCCCGTTGCCGTTTTCCCGTGGGATGACCCACGCTGTATCTTGCACCGTGGCGATGCCTGTTAAAACCGGCCAGCATCGCCCCCTAGACAACCTACGGGCGGCAGAGCGCTGGTGGTTCGCCTAACGGGGCTTGCAGTTACGCGCATCAAGGCGTATATCCCATCTCAACAGCGGCGCGTTCGGGTCCAAACCAAATGCTCCACCGATCTTGAACACGGGCCGCGCGCCCGTTTTTTTATGCCTGCTGAAAATTGCAGGACGATAAGTGAGACTATGAACAACGACCTGATTGCCAAAGCCGCCATTGACCGCCGCATGGCCGAGATCATCACACCGGTGATCGAGGACATGGGGTTTGAACTGGTACGCGTTCGCCTGATGTCGGGAAAACAGACCACGTTGCAGATAATGGCCGACCGCCCCGATGGTGGGATCGAAGTTGATGAACTGGCTTTGGTAAGCCAGGCCGTCAGCGCCGTACTGGACGTAGAAGACCCGATCATCGAGGAATACACGCTGGAAGTTTCCAGCCCCGGTATCGACCGGCCACTGACGCGTCTCAAGGATTTCGACATGTTCGAAGGCTATGAGGCCAAGATTGAAACTGGTGATCTGATTGATGGCCGCCGTCGCTTTAAGGGTGCGTTGGCCGGGATCGACGGCGACGAAGTGTTGATCAACGTCGAAGAAGGCACGATTGGCCTGAAGTTCGATTGGCTTACGGACGCGAAACTGGTCCTGACTGACGATCTGATCAAAGAAATGCTGCGCCAGCGCAAAGCGTCGGGTGCAATTGACGAAACCAAATTCGATGACATCGAGACCGAAGGGTCCACCGAGGGAGACGACTAAATGGCCATTACATCTGCCAACCAACTGGAACTGCTGCAAACCGCCGAGGCTGTTGCACGCGAAAAGATGATCGACCCCAATCTTGTGGTCGAAGCGATGGAAGAATCGCTCGCTCGAGCCGCAAAGTCGCGCTATGGCGCTGAAATGGACATCCGTGTTGCGATCGACCGCAAGACCGGCCGCGCGACATTTACCCGCGTGCGTACCGTCGTAGCAGATGACGAGCTTGAGAATTACCAGTCGGAATTCACCGTTGAGCAGGCCAAGCAATACATGGCCAACCCCGAGATCGGTCAGGAATTCAGCGAAGAAGTTCCGCCAGTTGAAATGGGCCGTATCGCCGCTCAATCCGCCAAGCAGGTGATCTTGCAAAAGGTGCGTGAAGCCGAGCGTGATCGTCAGTACGAAGAATTCAAAGACCGCGCCGGCACGATCATCAACGGTCTGGTCAAGCGTGAAGAATACGGCAACGTCATTGTCGATGTGGGCGCTGGCGAAGCGATCCTGCGTCGCAACGAGAAAATTGGCCGCGAATCCTATCGCCCGAACGACCGTATCCGCGTTTACATCAAGGATGTGCGCCGCGAGCAGCGCGGCCCGCAGATTTTCCTGAGCCGTACAGCGCCAGAATTCATGGCCGAACTGTTCAAAATGGAAGTGCCAGAAATCTATGATGGCATCATCGAGATCAAAGCAGTCGCCCGCGACCCGGGTTCGCGCGCCAAGATCGCTGTGATCTCTCATGACAGCTCCATCGACCCTGTCGGTGCTTGTGTTGGTATGCGCGGTTCGCGAGTTCAGGCTGTTGTGAATGAACTTCAGGGTGAAAAGATCGACATCATTCCGTGGAACGAAGACCAGCCTACATTCCTGGTTAACGCGCTGCAGCCTGCCGAAGTGTCCAAAGTTGTTCTGGACGAAGAAGCTGGCAAGATCGAAGTCGTCGTTCCAGAAGAGCAATTGAGCCTAGCGATTGGCCGTCGCGGTCAGAACGTGCGTCTTGCATCGCAGTTGACCGGTTTGACAATCGATATCATGACAGAAGAGCAAGAAAGCGCGCGCCGTCAGGCCGAGTTTGAATTGCGCACCAAACTATTCATGGACAACCTTGATCTGGACGAATTCTTTGCCCAGTTGTTGGTCTCCGAAGGGTTCACCAACCTCGAAGAAGTTGCCTATGTCGAAGTTGACGAACTGTTGGTCATCGACGGCGTTGACGAAGCGACAGCTGGCGAATTGCAGGCCCGTGCCCGCGATGTGCTGGAAGCGCAGAACAAAGCGGCCTTGGATGCAGCCCGTGCATTGGGTGTAGATGACACGCTTATTGAATTCGAAGGTCTGACACCCCAAATGATTGAGGCGTTGGCCAATGATGACGTGAAATCGCTGGAAGACTTTGCGACATGCGCAGATTGGGAGCTGGCCGGTGGCTGGACAACAGTTGATGGCGTGCGGACCAAAGACGACGGTACGTTGGAACCGTTTGACATGTCGCTAGAAGAAGCGCAGCACCTGATCATGACAGCCCGCGTGTTGCTGGGTTGGGTTGATCCGGCCGAGCTTGAAAAAACCGAAGTCGAAGAAGACGACGTAGAAGACGAGGAGGCCGAGGCCTGATCGCAGGGCCTTGGGGAACGATATGGTGCGCGGTGGCGTTTCTAAAGACCGGGAAGACGGTCCAGAGCGGAAATGCATCGCCACTGGCGAAGTGCAGCCTAAAAACGGTCTGATCCGCTTCGTGGTTGGTCCTGATCTGCAAATTTTCCCGGATATCTTGGGAAAGCTGCCAGGTAGGGGCATTTATGTAGCGGCTGATCGTGAAGCGCTGCAACTAGCTGTGAAGAAAGGGCTGTTTGCCCGCGCAGCTAAACAGCCTGTTAAGGTTGATGAAGGATTGGTAGACGAAGTTGAAAAACAGCTCGTCCGCCGTGTGGTTGATCTAATTTCGCTTCAGCGCAAGGCCGGTAAGGCCGTTGCGGGATACGAAAAGGTCAAAGGTTGGCTGCAAATGGAAGAAGCCGAGGTTCTGATCCAAGCAGTAGATGGATCGGGTCGCGGCAAATCGAAACTAAGTACGCCGCACTTTGGCCATTACATTGGTTGGTTGACGGCAGACGAATTGGGTTTGGCATTCGGACGCCAAACTGTGATACATGGGGCGCTCGCCTCTGGTGGACTCACCTCTCGTGTTGTAGAGGAAGCCCAACGGCTAAGAGGCGTACGCATAAACGAGGGTGGCAACGGTCACCCGAAAGGATAGACGAGCTAGATGAGCGATAGTGACGGCAAAAAGACATTGGGCCTGCGTGGCGCGCCTGCGCGCCCGGGTAACGTAAAGCAAAGCTTTAGCCACGGGCGTACCAAAAACGTCGTGGTCGAGACCAAGCGCAAGCGCGTTGTGGTGCCTAAACCTGCGGGTGCCAAAACCGGCACCGGTGCCAACCCGTCCCTTGGTGATCCCAAGAAGCGGCCGGCAGGTATCACAGATTCCGAGATGGAGCGCCGCCTGAAGGCTGTTCAGGCCGCCCGCGCCCGCGAGTCCGAGGAAGCGGAAGCACGTGTTGCTGACGAAAAAGCACGCGCCGAAGACCGCGAGCGTCGTCGTGCCGAAATCGAAGCCAAAGAGGCTGAGGAACGCGAGCGCGAGGAAAGCCTGAAGGCGAAAGCCGAAGAGGATGCCCGTCGCAAGGAAGAAGTCGAAGCAGCGGCAGTTGCAGCGGCAGCACCTGCGCCAACGGCCCAGCCGGCATCGGCCAAGTTGCCTAACACCAAAGGTGGCGCACCCGCCCCGGTGGTACGCAAGAAAGAAGGTGACCGCGAGGAAACCAACAAGCGTAACAAGGGCAATGACGATCGTCGCTCTGGCAAGTTGACTGTGAACCAAGCGTTGACAGGCGGCGAAGGTGGCCGTCAGCGTTCGATGGCGCAGATGAAGCGCAAGCAGGAACGTCAGCGTCAAAAAGCGATGGGTGGAACGGTTGAGCGCGAAAAGGTCGTGCGCAATGTGAACTTGCCTCCGGCGATTGTGGTTTCCGAATTGGCAAACCGTATGGCTGAACGCGTTGGTGCTGTCGTAAAGTCGCTGATGAACAATGGCATGATGGTGACGCAGAACGAAACAATCGACGCTGATACCGCCGAGTTGATCATCGAAGAATTCGGCCACAAAGTAGTCCGGGTTTCGGATGCCGACGTTGAAGATGTGATCAAAGAAGATATGGACGATCCGAAAGATTTGGTGACGCGTCCTCCGGTCATTACGATCATGGGTCACGTTGACCACGGTAAGACATCGTTGCTTGATGCGATCCGCAAAGCCAAAGTTCAGTCCGGCGAAGCGGGTGGCATTACTCAGCACATCGGTGCCTATCAGGTGACAACCGATAAGGGTCAGGTTCTAAGCTTCCTTGACACCCCCGGCCACGCGGCGTTCACGTCGATGCGGTCGCGCGGTGCACAGGTGACTGATATTGTTGTATTGGTTGTTGCGGCGGATGATGCTGTGATGCCTCAGACGATCGAGGCGATTAACCACGCAAAAGCGGCCAAGGTGCCGATGATCGTGGCAATCAACAAAATCGATAAATACGAGGCGAACCCTGACAAAGTACGCACCGATCTGTTGCAGCACGAAGTTATCGTTGAAAAGATGTCCGGTGAAGTACAGGACGTCGAGGTTTCTGCCACTACGGGTCAGGGTCTTGACGAACTGCTTGAAGCGATTTCGCTGCAGGCGGAACTGCTGGAATTGAAAGCTAACCCAAATCGCGCCGCCGTTGGTGCCGTGATCGAAGCGCAGCTTGATGTAGGTCGTGGCCCTGTTGCGACTGTTCTGATTCAGAACGGCACGCTGCGCCAGGGTGACATTTTTGTTGTAGGTGAACAGTTCGGTAAGGTTCGTGCGCTGATCAATGATCAAGGCGAGCGCGTCAAAGAAGCAGGTCCATCCGTGCCGGTCGAGGTCCTTGGCCTGAACGGTACACCTGCTGCAGGTGACGTTCTGAACGTGACAGATACCGAAGCACAGGCACGCGAGATCGCTGAATACCGCGCCAACGCTGCCAAGGATAAACGTGCTGCTGCGGGTGCTGCAACGACGCTGGAACAGTTGATGGCAAATGCCAAGGCTGATGCTGATGTGTCCGAACTGCCATTGCTGATCAAAGCCGACGTTCAAGGTTCTGCCGAAGCGATCCTTCAGGCGATGGAGAAAATCGGAAACGACGAAGTGCGTGTACGGGTTCTTCATTCGGGCGTTGGTGCGATTACCGACACTGATGTTGGTCTGGCTGAAGCATCGAACGCGCCAATCATTGGTTTCAACGTACGTGCCAATGCATCGGCCCGTGCAACAGCAAACCAAAAGGGTGTAGAGATCCGGTATTATTCGGTCATCTATGACATGGTTGACGATGTAAAAGCCGCCGCAAGCGGACTGCTAAGCAACGAAATCCGCGAACACTTTATCGGCTACGCGTCGATTAAAGAGGTGTTCAAAGTGACCGGTGTTGGCAAGGTTGCTGGTTGTTTGGTTACCGAAGGCAAGGCAAGCCGCGCCGCTGGTGTACGTTTGCTGCGCGACGATATTGTGATCCACGAGGGTACATTGAAGACGCTCAAACGCTTCAAGGACGAAGTGTCCGAAGTGCCGTCAGGTCAGGAATGTGGTATGGCGTTCGAGAATTACGAAGATATCCGCCCTGGCGATGTCATCGAAATCTTTACGCGCGAAGAAGTTGTTCGCACGCTCGACTAACTATCTGCGAAATCAAGAGTTAACAGAAGCCCGGCTGAATTGTCGGGCTTCTGTCGTTTCAAACTGTTGCTTGTCTTCATCGAAGCTGAGCCTTTGCACATCGAAAAATTCGGGCGATATGTCGACTACGTTGAAGTCATTTGGCTCTCCACGGACGCGGGTCGACAGGCTTGTGCCAGCATGCAGCTGAACCGCACTATGCTTGCCCGACGTCACTTCAAAATTCTCAGCGTGCCAAACATGTAGGTGGCCGGACATAATCATTTCGACACCGCTGGATAACAATTGGTCCAGGGCTTTTTCAGCTCCTCGTGCGGGAGTTTTGTGAGAGCCCACTGGATGTTGAAGCGGGTGATGCATGACGATAACGCGCGCCTTGTGAGCGGGCGCGTTTTCCATCGCAGTGCAGGCATGGCTTAAACGCCGCCCCGAAACGCGACCCGCCTGCCATGCAAATCTATCGACCGAATTGAGCCC
Organism: uncultured Sulfitobacter sp.; assembly: GCA_965363735.1. GTDB lineage: Bacteria > Pseudomonadota > Alphaproteobacteria > Rhodobacterales > Rhodobacteraceae > Sulfitobacter. The sequence continues at coordinate 58,428 of CBDTUA010000009.1, forward strand.
GATCACGATCATATTACCTGTTTCGAACTCTGGCGTTAGATCTGCGTTGATCCACTTTCTATATCGCCGCCACGGCGCAAAGAACCTGGTCAGAGGGCGGTGAAGTAAAATGTCATGGTTGCCCGGTACCGTCAGAACCGGCGCATCAATTTTTGCTATGAAATCCCGCGCTGCTGCGAACTGGTGATTGCGTGCGCGCTGCGTCAAATCGCCAGATATCACGACCAGCTCTGCGTTCAGACGGTTCACACTGTCTTGTAGCGGGCCTAGGAGGTCTGGACGGTCCTTTCCAAAATGAAGGTCGGAGAGATGGATAATTCGGCTCATCTAACTGCCGCCCCGGAACCCGCAGGCACGAGCAAAGTCAGTACATCCCGTTGCATCCTCAGCTTAAATGGGCCCTCCATCCGCTCCAGCTCTCCGTCACAGGCGACCGGGCGGGACTTGTTATGCATTTCAAGGTCAATCTCGTTACCGCAATGCATTTCGTAATCTGTTTCATGCTTTGCAATTCCCAACGCCAAAGATGCGGCGTGTTTGAAAAGTTTCCACCGATTTGTGTCGGGCGCGATCAGCAAAACCATACCGCCTTTGGCAATACATTCCTCGCCGCTAAGGCCCATTTCCTTTAACTGAAATGAGTTAGTGATCGCGAAAACTAGGGAGGTGCGGTGTTTGAATGATTTTCCGTCCACCGTGATGGTTAGCCTTAGTGGCGACCGAAACCTTGCCAAAGCCTTGGCAACGGACCAATAGGCTGCAATTCGACTACGGCCCCACCGTTCATATACCCCTTCTCGTGTCTGAAGGATTGCGGCATAAGCACCGATGCTGGCGTTGTTCAAAAACACCCTGTCGTTGATGATACCGATGTCGGTCGCCCGCGAAAGTCCTGATGCTATCACATCAACCGCTTCGTCTACTGTTTCGGGGATATCGAGTGATCTGGCGAAATAATTGAATGTCCCGGACGGAATGATACCCATCTGATTGGGTTGGCCGCGCAAACCTGCCGCTACGCCACAAATGGTCCCATCCCCACCTGCGGCAACGATTGTAATGTCAGGGTCAACTTTCGCGGCGTCCTCAGCGATTTTGGCGAGGTCACTGTTCGGTTCAAAAGTGACGAATTTGGCTTTGATCCCGTGGGTTTGAAAGCGGTCAGCGATAGACTTTTTTCGGGTATGGCCATCTTTGCGCCCAGACCCGCTGTTAAGGATTATGGTAACGGTATTGGGCTTCATTCTGAACCTGCTGGTGTATTCGATTTTTAACGCCTCAAGACACCGAATGGTTCAAAATTTAGGCTAGAACACTTAGCATTTATCGATTGGCCTGCCTGTGTAAATGTCGTTGCCGACCTTCACGGAAACACGACCATCGGGCATGTCGCGAACAAAGATGCCCTGAACAGACACGGTGGTACCAATTGTTATAGTGCGTAGCATTTGAATCCCCCAGAGACTTGGCTGTAGTTCACTTATAAGTGGTACTTTTGATGTGTCTAGCAGCAAACGCAACAAGTGCACACTATCTGACAACCACTAACACCAATCACTCGATGGTGTTTACAGCCAATCCCTAAGTATCGGGATCAATGGTATATCCGCTGCTGGCATCGGATAATCCTTGAGGGCATTTGCACGGACCCATTTCAATGTTTGCCCCTCGCGCGCATGCGGTGTGCCTTCCCACTTGCGGCACGCAAAAAGCGGCATCAACAAATGGAAATCATCATAAGCGTGGCTGGCAAACGTTAACGGGGCAAGGCACGACGCCCATGTGTCGATCCCCAGCTCTTCTTGCAGTTCGCGGATCAAGGCAGCTTCGGGCGTTTCGCCGGTCTCGACTTTCCCGCCAGGAAATTCCCATAGACCCGCCATAGACTTGCCGGCCGGGCGCTGTGCCAAAAGCACGCGCCCGTCCACGTCGATCAAGGCCACGGCCGAGACCAACACCGTCTTCACGAACGATAATCTGCGTTGATGTCGATATAGCCGTGCGTAAGATCGCAGGTCCAAACTGTCGCTTTACCGGTCCCTAGGCCCAAATCGACGCCGATCACGATATTTTGGCCCTTCATATGAGCGGCGGCAGCTTCCTCAGAGTAGTCGGGGCTGCGCCAACCGTCTTTGGCGACTTCAATGTCACCGAAGCGGATCGACAGGCGGTCGCGGTCCGCGGAGGCACCTGATTTACCGACCGCCATCACTACGCGACCCCAGTTCGGATCCTGGCCTGCAATAGCCGTTTTGATCAACGGAGAATTGGCAATCGCCATGCCATGAATTTTGGCATCTTTGTCCGTTGCGGCACCAGTTACAGCGATTTCGACAAACTTTGTCGCGCCTTCGCCGTCCCGAACCACCTGATGGGCCAAGTTTAACATGACGCCATGCAACGCGTCGGCGAATTCTTGACTGTCGCTGGCATCGACGCCAGATGCACCAGTTGCCGCCAAAATCAGGCTGTCAGAGGTAGATGTATCGCTGTCGACTGTGATGCAGTTGAAAGTGTTGTCTGTATATTTGGACAGCATTTTCTGAAGTGCGGATTGGTTTACCACCGCATCGGTAAAGATATAAACCAACATTGTGGCCATATCAGGTGCGATCATACCTGAACCCTTTGCAATCCCTGCAATAGAGACTGTTTTCGACCCGATCGTAACCGTAGCGGTGGCCCCTTTGGGGAAGGTGTCGGTGGTCATAATCGCCTTGGCCGCATCCGCGATGCCACCTGCGTCAAGCTTACCCTTAAGGTCGGACAAAACTGCCGTAACGCGGTCATACGGCAATGGTTCGCCGATAACGCCAGTCGAAGAAGTGAAAACCCGCGACTGTGGAATATCACAAACCTTGGCAACTGCTTCAGTAATCGCCTCGACGGCGACCACGCCGTCCTTTCCAGTAAACGCATTCGCATTGCCCGAATTCACCAAAATAGCGGCACCCGCATCGGATGTCCCGCCAATCTTGGCCTGACAGTCCAAGACAGGCGCTGCCCGCGTCGCAGATTTGGTGAACGTACCTGCAATGGTCGTGCCCGGAGCCAATTCAGCCAACATCACATCGGTGCGACCCTGATAGCGCACACCGGCAGCGATGGTTGCAAACCGAACCCCGTCAATGACAGGCAGAACAGGAAATTGTTTGGGCGCAAGGGGCGAAACGGCAGTTATCTTGCCCATGCTTGGTTACTCCAACAAACCAAGGTTGGTTATGACAGTTGGATCGACGCCTTCGGAAGGGGACAAATCGACATCAGCTTCCTCTGTCATCTGTTCAATGGATTTCTGCACGCGCACCTGACGGACCTGAGTTTCAAGCTCGGCTTTGACTTCTTCCATTGGTGGCGCGTCTTTCAGGCGTTTGTCTGCCAGTCTGATGACATGCCAACCGAATTGCGTTTTAACGGGGACAGAAACTGCCCCAACTTCCAACTCAACAACCGCAGCTTCGAACTCAGGGACCATCATGCCGGGGCCGAACCAACCCAAGTTGCCGCCGCTGGGGCCTGACGGGCCGGTCGATTTCTCTTTCGCAACCTCAGCAAAATTAGCGCCGCCTTTGATTTCAGCTATAACGGCAAGCGCTTCTTCTTCGGTCTCAACCAGAATGTGAGATGCATCATATTCTTCGGAAGGCTCGGCTGACCCATATGTTTCTTCATAGGCGGCGTTCAGTTCGTCTTCGGAAACGGGGACCGCCATGTTCTTTTCAATGACTTCGCCCGCAACTAATTGACGCTGCTCGTTTTCAATCGCCAGGGCAACGCGCGCCGGCAGGTCGCCTTCAAAGCTTTGCGAAAGCGCTGTTTGTTGCACCAGTTGGTCCAGAATACCTTTGAAAAGAACTTCTGGAGGAAGCTGCTGATACTGTTCTGGCAGGGTAGCGCGGGCAATAATCATGTGACCGATAGTGATGTCCGTGCCGTTTACAGTTGCGACGACGGTATCGGCCTTAACTTCGTCTTGGGCGGCGACAGGCAGGGCTAGCGAGGCGGCAACCACGAAAGGTGCCAAGAAAGTGAGGGTTTTTTGCATGTATCTGTCCTAGGTTTGGCTGCCACGGGGGGCTGCTACATTGACACGGTTTGGTACGACCCTTACATCGCCCTATGGGCGCGGCTCTGGCGTACGTTCAGCCTTGTATCTAGGGGTTGTTCGGCGGCTCGGCAAGCGGATCGGCGCTATAGAACATAACTTCGGCAGGAGATTACATGCTGGGCATCGGAACACTCGCCAAAAAAGTCTTTGGGACACCCAACGACCGCAGAATCAAGGCGACAGGCCCGCTGGTTGAACAAATCAACGCGCTGGAAGATCAATTTCTTGCTCTGACCGATGAGGGTCTCAAGGAAAAAACAGAAGAGCTGCGGAAGCGGGCATTGGACGGCGAAAGCCTGGATGACCTTTTGCCCGAAGCCTATGCCAACTGCCGCGAGGGCGCACGACGCACCTTGGGTTTGCGGGCATTTGATACGCAGTTGATGTCGGCAATTTTCCTGCATCAAGGCAATATCTCTGAGCAGAAGACCGGCGAAGGCAAAACACTGACCGCGTCGCTGGCCGCATACCTTAATGCGCTGACAGGCAAGGGTGTACACATTGTCACTGTAAACGAATATCTGGTGCAGCGCGATGCTGACTGGATGGGCAAGGTGTTTGCATCATTAGGCCTGACGACCGGTGCCGCCGTGTCTAACATGACCGAAGAAGACAAACGCGCTGCATATAATTGCGATGTCACCTATGCCACAAACAACGAGCTGGGTTTTGACTATCTGCGCGATAACATGAAATCTGAGTTAAGTCAGATTTTCCAGCGCCATCACAATTTTGCGATTGTGGACGAGGTCGACAGCATTCTGATCGATGAGGCACGGACACCACTGATTATTTCTGGCCCCTCGCAAGATCGGTCCGAGATGTACAAAATCGTCGATGATGTGATCCCGCTGCTTCAAGAGGACCACTATGAGCTGGACGAGAAGACTCGCAATGTGACCTTCACCGATGAGGGTAACGATTTTCTTGAGACAGAACTGCATGCGCGTGGTCTGCTCGAGGAGGGTCTGACCATGTATGACCCCGAGAGCACATCGATTGTTCATCACGTTAATCAAGGTTTGCGTGCGCATAAGTTGTTCCAGCGCGACAAAGATTACATCGTACGTGATGGCGAAGTCATGTTGATCGATGAATTTACCGGCCGGATGATGGCAGGGCGGCGCATGTCAGACGGCCTGCACCAAGCGATTGAAGCCAAGGAACACGTCGACATCAAACCAGAGAACGTGACGCTGGCATCGGTGACATTCCAGAACTACTTCCGCTTGTATGACAAGTTGGCTGGCATGACTGGTACAGCGGAAACCGAAGCCGAAGAATTCGCTGAAATCTACGGACTTGGGGTGGTTGTTGTTCCAACGAACGTGCCTGTTGCGCGCGTCGATGAGGACGATCAGGTCTACCGTTCTGCGCTTGAGAAATATCAGGCGATGATCGAAGAAGTTAAGGTCGCCCATGCCAAGGGTCAGCCCGCATTGGTGGGTACGACTTCGATCGAAAAGTCCGAGATGCTAAGCCAGATGCTGACGGAAGCCGGTATCCCCCACAACGTTCTGAACGCCCGCCAGCACGAGCAAGAGGCACAGATTGTTGCTGATGCCGGTAAATTGGGTGCTGTGACCATCGCCACAAACATGGCCGGGCGTGGGACTGACATTCAGCTGGGCGGTAACGTCGAGTTGAAGGTGCTTGAAGCATTGGACGCTGACCCAGATGCAGATCCGGTGGCAATCCGAACCAAAATCGAAGCAGAACACGCTGACGAAAAGAAAAAGGTAATTGAGGCTGGCGGCCTGTATGTTCTGGCGTCAGAGCGTCATGAAAGCCGTCGCATTGATAACCAGTTGCGTGGCCGGTCAGGCCGTCAGGGTGACCCGGGTCGTTCGTCGTTCTACCTTTCGTTGGAAGACGATTTGATGCGCATTTTCGGGTCAGAGCGGCTGGAGAAAGTGCTGACAACCTTGGGCTTGAAAGAGGGCGAAGCGATCATTCACCCTTGGGTCAACAAATCCCTTGAACGCGCACAAGCCAAGGTCGAAGGCCGTAACTTTGACATCCGCAAACAGCTGTTGAAGTTTGATGATGTGATGAATGACCAGCGCAAGGTCGTGTTTGGCCAGCGTCGGGACATCATGGAAGCCGCTGATCTGTCCGAGATCACATCGGACATGCGCGACCAGGTGATCGATGATCTGATCGACCAGTTCATGCCGCCAAAAACATATGCAGACCAATGGGATACCAAGGGTTTTCAGCAAGCAGTTCTTGAGCATTTGAACATCGACGTGCCGGTTGTTTCGTGGTGTGAAGAGGAAGGCGTGGATGACGAAGTGATCCGCGAGCGCCTGACGACGGCCTGTAACGAACAAATGGCTGCAAAGACAGAACAGTTCGGTGCAGAGAACATGCGCAATATTGAAAAGCAGGTTCTCTTGCAGGCGATCGACTCGAAATGGCGCGATCACTTGTTGACGCTAGAGCATCTGCGCTCTGTCGTTGGATTCCGTGGTTACGCCCAGCGCGATCCTTTGAACGAATACAAAAACGAATCCTTTCAATTGTTTGAGTCGATGCTCGACAGCCTTCGGACGGACGTCACGCAAAAGCTGGGTCAAATCCGACCGATGACGAAAGAAGAACAGCGCGAGATGGTTGCGCAGATGCAGGCAAGTCAGGCCCCTGTTGCTGCGGCGGCCATAGAAAATGACGCCGCTTCGAATGGATTCAGTGAGGATGATCCGACGACTTGGGGCAACCCATCGCGCAATGATGAGTGTCCTTGTGGGTCGGGTAAAAAGTTCAAGCATTGCCACGGCAAAGTCGTCTAAACCCCGCTTGTATTCTGAAATTCAACGCGCGCCCAGCATAGCGGGGCGCGCGTTTATTTAAGGATAGATAAACCTTCGTGAAGGATGGTCTGGTAACCTCATCACGGAGACGGATATGCCTACAATTGACGATTTTCATGACTATAGCGCCGGACTTACCGGCCCGATTTGCGGCGGGTTTGCGATCGCGCCCGACGACGCGACAGATATCGCGCAGGTCACCCGAGCGATAATGGTTTCTGGTACCGGCGATGTGTCGGCTGTTCTGAAAAACGGTGAAACGGTGACGCTACCAAACCTTATGGCAGGTGTGGTTTATCCATTCCGCGTGGCCCGCGTACTGAACACCGGAACGACGGCGACCGGTATCAAAGGGCTTGTCTAGCGCGCGGCTCGAATAGCTGACTTTGGTCTTACCCCGAAAGTGGTGCGGGTCATTGCCCAGTGGGCCGAAAGAGCACGGGTAGGGTCCAAAGCAATATACACAAGTCACCTGCAAAAGTGACATTTCGCGCATAGCGGCGGTCAAGCTCTACCCGGCGAATGTAACATGGGGCCCGGCGTGCTTTTACTTGCCACAGTCCAGTTACGCCGGGCCTGATCGCCAGATAATCTTTCTGAGCATCGCCAAACAAAGACATTTCTGACCGGGTCACGGGGCGGGGGCCAACCAATGCCATGTCACCGCGAATAACGTTCCAAATCTGAGGAAGTTCGTCCAAGCTTGTCCGTCGCAAGAAACTGCCAAAAGGTAAAATGCGGGGATCGTTCGATAATTTGTGGGTGATTGCCCATTCCAAGCGTCTTTCTGGTTGTTCTTCAAATATATCATGCAACGCACGGTCTGCATTTTCACCCATCGTTCGAATTTTCTAACAGCAAAAAAGGACACCATTCCGCCCGACACGCGGATGAGCGAAAAAACCGGATGGCGCGCACGCCTTTGCAACGAGCCACAGCAAAAAGACCGCTGTTCCAATCGCTGGCAACAAAAGCAGGCACACGGAAAGATCAAACAGTCGTTTACCGCCCCGCGCATACAATCCCTGAACGGAGCGCGTAGACTGCAACCTGATGTGCTTTGATGGTTGGTCAAGAAACGCCATGATCTGCCCTCGGGGCCTTTCGCCAATCGAACTGTGATCGGCGGATCATGCAACGCGAATGCTAAATTCGCGTTAAGTCAGGTCGGTAGGCAGGTCAGACATATTCAAAAGAAACATCGCCAGGCACAATCGTAGCGGCGGTCAGGTTCCCAGTCGCATATGCCCCAGTGTCTATCGATATTATACCGGGCTTTATCTCCGGTTTGTCGGTTATCGTGTGTCCATGGACTACCCACATACCGTCGTTTCTGGCGATTTTTCCGAAATTCTTGTGGCCCCAAAGAAGCGTACGATTACTTTGATCGTCGATCGGAACTGCAGGATTAGCGCCAGCATGCACGAATGCAACGTTCCCCGATGTCCAGCATTTGGGCAGGGTAGAAACCCAATCCAACATATCAAGCCCCATCGCATCGACAAGCGCGTCGCGTGCATACTCAAGCTCTCCGCCGCTTGATGTTTCGGAGACGCCGGAAACGCCAAAACTATTGAGAGTTTGCAGCCCGCCATAGCGCAACCAACGTCCGCCGTGGGCTTGAGGCTGGGCGATGAAGTCAAGCATCATTTCCTCGTGGTTGCCCATCAGACAGATCAAGCCGGGGACTGCGAACAGTACTTTCAAAACATCGGCACTTTGATCGCCCCGGTCAATCATGTCCCCAAGGAAGATAATCTGAGCCCCTATTTTGTTCTCTGGAAACCGCTGAAGAATATCGAAACGACCATGAATATCGCCAAACGCAATGAATGATTCATCTGGGCACACAGGATCGAAATGTGTGGGTGGTTCCTCGGAACGTTTAAACCATTTACCCAACATTTTATCAGCCTGTTAATCTATGTTTCAAAACTGGCGATCACTGTTTTGAAAGCCGGTATCGTCACCCTAGCCAAGTGAGTTCCGCAGTAAATCTATATATTGCTCGTGTATTGAGCATAAATAATAAGAAGGACTGCAGATTCAAGCGCGGACCAAAAGGATAGTCTAAGCTGTGGGTTTCCTTTTGGCCGATATCACGGGTACATCAAGTCTCTCTGGCCAGTCTTTGACGACATACGAAACACCCGGTCTTATCGAAACGCCAAGGGCGTAGTGATCAATGACGGCGAATTAGCTGTCGCCGCAAGTGCGGTTGGACCTAACTTTCGTTTCACAGCGGCGTTTCAGGTTTTGCCCCGGGTTTATGGCGGTTTCCGGTATTCAAAGATTAGCAACATTGATCCGCCAACCACCACATTGGGTGGGGATACGTTTGACCGTAGCTTCGACATCCATTTTCAGATGCTTGATGAAACGAAATACCGTCCCGCGATGGCAATCGGTCTGCGCGATTTCTTGGGGACGGGTATCTTAAGCAGCGAGTATATCGTTGCTACGAAGAGGTTTGGATCGAATATCGATGTCACGGGTGGCATGGGTTGGGGTCGTTTGGCTGGACGAGGGTCTTTCTCGAACCCATTGAGCGTATTCCCTGACAGGTTTGGTGCCCGAAGCAGAGGTGCCAATAGGGGCGGTCAGTTGGAAACCGGCAACTGGTTCCGTGGCCCCGCATCCTTGTTTGGTGGTGTGAAGTGGAAGATCAACGACAAGGCGACTTTCTTTGCCGAGTATTCTCCCGATTTGTACACGCGGGAATCCGTTAACACCGGGATTGATATCTCACCCCCCAACTTCGGGCTCGAATACCGTTTCAAAAATGGCGTGAACCTGAAAGGGTTTGTTGTTGGCGGCAATGAAATCGGCGCTGAGCTGAACTATGGTATGAATCCTAGAAAGCGAAAAGTGCCGAGAGGGATGGAGAGTGCGCCGCAGTCAATTGGTCAACGCAACCGGCTGGCAATCGCGAATTGGAACAGCTCTCAAAAGGGTGGCGGCAAAGTTGCTGCACAACGTTTTCTAGAATCGCGGCTGGCTGCTGATAGTGGTGTGCTCCAAGACTTTACGATGAGCGGTACACAAGCAACGGTGCGTGTCGAAAACCACCGCTGGAGCGTTGAGGCGCAAGCGGCTGGGCGCCCGGCGCGGGCCATGGCGGCAACGCTGCCATCACAGATCAAACAACATACTTTTCTTTTCCAGAGTAATGGGCTGCCGATCAGCCGGGTCGTGGTGAACCTGTCTGATCCTAAAGAGCTAAAGTTCGACTATGATGAATCCTGCCGAACCTTGGCGCGGGCAGATATTGAAGATGTTCATGATGAAACCCGATTGGAAGAGCTTGAACACGCCTTTCCAGTTTATGAATCTTCGCTTGGGCCGTAGCTTGCCACGTCATTCCTTGACCCTGACAGCCCCGTTCGTCCAGATTTGGCCGTGCAGCTCAAGTTGGCATATCGCCCTACGTCGAGTCTGAATCTTTCAGGTCTGTTCCGCTAACCATTGATTGATAATTTTGCTGATTCAGAACGGGTTTCGAACTCATTGATCGAACCTGTGCTTACGAACGCAGTACGCTATGCCCAAGAATCTGAACTTGAGATCAACAAACTGACTGCGGAATACATGTTCCGTCCAGGCAAGGATTTGTTGGACGGGTCTCCGCCGGGTACTGCACAAGCTGCATTGCCATCCGGGCAATTCCCGCCTCGTTTTGCAGCATTGGTAGCTGATACCTCTGTGGCTCTGCTGGTTGTGTCGATTGAAAGCTGCGGCCATTCCGGCCGCTTGCTGTTGGAAAATACAGTCAATGGTGTGGATACATGGCTTAGCGCGGATATGAGCGCCTTGATAATCCAGAATGGTATGCTTCTGGGGACGCGGTGTGTCGGGTCTGAATTGTTGCGGATGACATCTCGGAGCCGATGACAATGATACTGGCGGGCAAGAACGGCTTTTCAGACCGCTTTCACAGCAATCTTTCAGGTGATGACAAGGTCAATACGCGCACGTACCGCTGCTTGATCGCAACCAAAGAGTCGGCTGTGATCAACCTTGATATAGGGCGCATACCCACGCGGGTGATGACCGAGGATTGTAAAAGTCTGGACCAGTAGTTCACAAACACCTGATGGGTCAGCTTAAGTATCGGCGCAATTGTGCAGGCGGCGCAAATGTTCGGGTGCTCGATTTGGACCCTGAAACGGTGGTTCAAGCCAACCGCTCAACGTGTACGCTTCCAGCGTTCTTTTCGCAGACAGCAGGGTCGGGTTCCGGCCTACGCGGCGCAGGCGCGCTTCCTGTCCCACCAATTCAAAGTGAATTGCGTCCCGCGGCCCTTGAGATGCGGTTGCCTCCGGCTGCGAACCCTGGTCCTTATGAAATTGGTGTGGGTGATGTTGTTCTCCTTGCGACGCCACGTGCGGGATCGTCAGTAGAGCAACTCTCCGGTTTGCTTGCGGCACAGAATTCTCGTCAAGGCTATACTGTTCAAGATGATGGATCGATCAATATTCCCGACGTCGGTCGTGTGCGGATTGCTGGTTTGACGATCGAAGACGCCGAAGCAGCGTTGTTCCAGCGGCTGGTCGAAAACCAGATTGATCCGACATTCAGCCTGGAAATCTCCGAGTTCAATTCGCGCAAAATCTCGATCGGTGGGGCTGTTGCCGCGCCGACAGTGGTTCCTGTAACGCTGACACCGCTATACTTGGAAGAGGCGATTGCCGCTGCAGGTGGCATCACAGTTCAGGATCAAGACTATGCGTCGATCCGTCTTTACCGCGATTGTACCTTGTACCAAATACCACTGACGCAGCTTTATTCACGTGTCAGCCTGACAAAGACCCGCTTGTTGCCGGGCGATGCTGTGTTCGTAGACACAGAGTACGAGCTGTCTCAGGCTCAGGATTATTTCACACAGCAGATCACATTGGTTCAGGCCAGTCAGACTGCACGTTCCTTCGCCTTGGCGGAACCTAAAGCCGAAATTGGCTTGCGTCGCGCGAACCTTGATGAGGCACGTAGCAACTACAAAGCGCGTGTCGATCTGGGTGCCGACGACCGGCAGTATGTTTACCTTGCAGGTGAAGTAGGCAAGCAATCGCGTTTCGCCCTGCCATTCGAGCGGACTGCCAGCTTGGCCGACGCACTGTACGATTCTAATGGTATCGCGTCATCGACAGGCGACGTATCGCAGATCTACGTATTGCGATCTTCCTCTGATCCCCGTGAATTCGGCGCAATCACGGCTTGGCACCTAGATGCGCGCAAGGCCGCGAATTTTGCCTTGGCCCCACGGTTTGAGCTGCGTCCTGATGATATCATCTTTATCGCGCAGCAGCCGGTCACTAAGTGGAGCCGTGCCGTATCGCAAATTTTGCCACAGATATTGAGTGTCGGATCAGCAGTCACCAACTAGCCTGCGCAAACTAGATCGAAAGGCCGGGTTTGCGCCCGGCGTTTCGCATTTCGACCTTTCGCGATTTTCCACACTGTTTGCGAATAAAGAACAGTGTGATCCTAAAATTAACCTAATCTCTGCCTAATTTCGGACACATCACCGGATTATCCCTGAAAAGGTCAGTAATCCGGGCGGAGTGTCGGAATGTATCTTTCAGTTGTTATCCCTTGCATGAACGAGGAAGAGTCGATCCCCGGTCTGGTGGAGCGTCTTTCGTTAGCCATCAAACCATGGAAAGATCAGGCCGAGATCATTCTAGTCGATGATGGATCAACCGACGCCACCTGGAAAGCAATTGAAGCTGCGAAACAGATTTGCCCCCAGTTGGTTGGGGTAAAACTGTCTGCGAACCGTGGTCATCAAATCGCGCTAACCGCCGGACTAGAAGCGTCGCAGGGCGACCGCATCTTTATGTTGGACGCTGATCTGCAAGACCCGCCAGAGCTGTTAACCGATATGATGTTCATGATGGATCGCGGTTTTGATGTTGTTTACGGTCGCCGCAGCGAGCGTCGCGGCGAAACGATGTTCAAGAAAGCCACCGCGCATCTGTTCTATCGCTTTTTGAATGCCATGTCCGATGTGCCAATCCCACAAGACACCGGCGATTTCCGTCTTGTGAACCGTCGTTCGCTGGATGCTGTTTTGGCAATGCCGGAAAAAGCTCGCTTTATCCGTGGCATGTTTGCCTGGGCAGGTTTCAAACAAGTTGGGATCGAATATATCCGCGAACCACGCGCCTTGGGGGAAACCAAATACCCTTTCCGCGCGATGCTACGGTTCGCAATTGACGCCATGACGGCCTTTTCAACCAAACCGTTGAAGCTGGCAACGCGCCTGTCCTTTATCAGTTTACTAATGGCCGCGCTTATGGCGATCTATGTGATCTATTCCCTTGTTGTTTACCAAACCGCACCGGGTTGGGCGTCAGTTGTTCTAGCTGTCAGCTTCTTTTCGGGCGCGCAATTGCTAACCTTGGGAATCCTGGGCGAGTATATCGGCCGGCTGTATGTCGAGGCCAAAAACCGCCCCATGTACTTTGTCAGCGAAGATACCCGCGACATCGCGCCTGTAAGCCAACGCTTGCGTGCCTGATGCAGCTTTTTCAGCATAAACTGGTCCGGTTCGGGATTGTTGGGGGCGGCACGGCGTTAGCCTATGTGCTGTTGTACCTAACGTTCTTGGCTATTGATCTGCCACAGGTTCTGGCGAACGGTTTGGCGTTTCTGATGGCGGTTATGCTGCAATATGTTGGCCAGGCCGCGTTTACCTTTGGCCGTCAGCTAAATCACCGTGTTCAAATTCTTCGCTTTGCGGCGATGGTCATTCTTGGATTTGGAAGCTCGGCATTGATCACGGCAGTTTTACCCACAATGACGGGCATGTCCGACTGGGCCGCCGCCGCCATCGTGACGGTGTATCTCCCAATCCAAAACTTCATCTTCATGACCCTGTGGGTCTTTGCTTCTCATCATTCTGAAACGGAAATCACATCATGACCCATGTTTATAACGATACATTTTTTGATTATATCAACCAAAGCGCGCGCGCCTCGGCCAAGCCGATGATTGCATTGTTGTTCCCGAAATTGCAGCCGCAAAGCGTAATCGATTTGGGCAGTGGCCGTGGTGTATGGCTGGATGAATGGCAGCAGGCTGGCGCACAGGATGTGCTGGCAGTTGATGGTGACTATGTCAGCCGCGATCAGCTGGCTGTCGTCCCCGAGGAATTCTTGGCCGCTGATCTAACAAAGCCTGTCGAAACAGGCCGTCGGTTTGATTTGGCACAAAGCCTTGAGGTGGGTGAGCATCTCCCCACGCAGGCATCTGAAACACTCGTAGATAGCTTAACGAATTCGTCTGATCGTGTGCTGTTTTCGGCCGCTGTCACAGGTCAAGGTGGGGAATTCCACGTGAATGAACAGCCACTGTCCTTCTGGCAAGATCTGTTCGCTGCCCGTGGATATGTCGCGTTTGACTGCGTGCGCCCCAATCTAAAGAACGATACAGATATCGCCCCCTGGTACCGGTATAATGCGATCCTTTATGTGAACGCTGCTGGTCGCGAGGGTCTGCCCCAAGACATACTGGACACCGAAATCGCTGCAGGCCAGCAGGTCAAAAATGCGGGACACTTGGGGTGGCGTTTGCGCTTGGCGATTGTTAAATTGCTTCCGCGCCCTGCCGTGACATTCATTGCGCAAGCGCGCGCATTGGTTTTGGCCATTCGTGCGCGTCGCGCAAAAACAGTTGGCCCTGTATCGGCATGACTGCGGCGATGTCGACGAACATAGGAACAGCACAAAGCAGCAGAAGTCTGCAGCTTTGGCCCACCTTTCTGGTGGCGTTGATTGCAGTGATGATCATGTCGGCCATGAATCTGACCGATCCTATGATCCGTCATGATGATTATCCTGCATTATTCGCTGATGCGCCGATGTTTTGGAACAAGACCCTGCACGAAGGGCGCTGGCTCAACTATATCTGGCACCTACGCGAAGTCGTGACGCCACCCTGGCTAAACTTTGCTGTTTATCAGGGGTTCTGGGCGTTGTTTGTGGCGTCGTTGGCTGTGGTGGCAAGCGGTCGTAAGGGGACCAATTGGTTCACCTTGTTAATGGTACTGATGTTGATGGTGTCTCCGTCAGCGATGCTGATTTCAGTTTGGTTTAACACCTTAATCCCTGGCCTCGCAGTGGTGGCCCTGTTCGGGCTGATCGCCTGCAAGGTTTCAAGCCGCACGTTACGTGCGCTTTTACCTGGGTTCGTGATTGTCAGTTTCATGGCCTATACGACCTATCCGCTGCTTTTGCTGGCCGTGTGCATCGCTAAGACTGAGGATCATTCCTTGCGTGATCTTGCTGGATTGTTGTTCTTGTTCTGCGCCAGTTTTGTTACTGCTGTACTGACTGTCTATGCAATCAACTGGCAAATACACGGTGTTTTCGGTGTTCCCATGGCGGACTGGCGCGAGGCAACATCGGCAAGCGGCTTTGCAGGCATTATAGAGAACCTCCCCAAGCTACTTGAATCTTTCAAAGTTATTTTTAATCGCAATGGTTTTGCATTCCTGCCGTTGATGTTGTTTTTTCCGGCACTTCTGACCGCGTCATTTGCAGTTTTGTTCAAACGCAAACCCTTAGAAGCTTTGTATATCTCGGCTGGGCTGGCAGTTGGGATTGCGCTCGTGGTGGTTCAAATTCTTAAAATCGGGGTCATTGTGCCGCCGCGCGCCTTTGTCTTCATGTGGGTTTTTTCAGTTCTGGCGATTATCCGCGCGGTTCAGTTGGTCAGCGCCCAAAAGGGTCTGCCAAGCCGTTTAGGACAGAACGCCGTCTTGTTGATCATATGTGTTTATTTTATCCAAATTTTCCTTTTCTACGGTCAGTTCCGCCCATGGCATGCTGACACAAAGGCAATCGCACAAGAGATTGCGCCCCTTGAGGGAGAGGTCTTTGTCTACGGAAACCCCATGCTTATTGCGTCGGGGGACAGGGCGAGCATCCAATCTCCAGAAGCACTGACTTTCCGGCTAAAGTATCTAATTGGCCGTGATGTGATCCATTGCGATGCAAAGCCGGATGTTTGCCCCGCGCCGCCCGATTTGGGCGACACAGGTCTGACTGAAATTCACGTGCGGGCCACAGATGCGGGTACGTTTGTGATCTTTACCCCGCTCAAAACGATTGAATCAGACGGGGTTTGAAAGCTCGGACAGCAGGGGCGGGTTTGCACCTGCGCGTGAAACGGTAATTGCGGCCACTTCGGCACCCATACGCAAAGCTGCCAGCGCATCGTCTGCGGACAATTCTGCAATGCCCTGTTTCGTCAGGCACCCCAGTTGCGATAATTTTGCCAACACGCCTGCATTAAATGTGTCGCCAGCACCTACCGTATCGACGACATAGACTTTGCGAGCCGCTGCCTCGACGGATTCGCCGCTTGAAAGATAGGCCTTCGCCCCGTCGCTGCCCTTAGTCACGACCAAAAGTTTTGGACCTTGAGCTAAAATTTCGCTAGCTTTTTCATCAAGGCTCGCATCGCCTTCAATGATCCAATGCAGATCGTCATCTGACACTTTTAGAATATCACAGACAGAGATCATGGTGGCTAACCGTGCCCGATAAGAGGCGGGGTCGGATATGAATTGGGGACGAATGTTGGGATCAATCATGATGACACGGCTGTCTGCCTTATCAACAGCGAGAGCTGCATAAAAATCTGCGGCAGGGATGCCGATCAAACTGATGCCCCCAAAGTAAAGCGTACAGACATTGCCTGAAATTGCTGGAAGTTGTGACGCGTCTAGCGAACGACCCGCCGTGTTTTCATCGTAGAACGTATAGGTGGCATTGCCCCCGGACAGCTGAACAAAAGCCAATGTGGTTGGGCTGTTTGCAAAAATTACATGAGACGTGTCAACGTTGCTGGCGTGCAGGGCGTCGCGCAGCATGGTTCCAAACATATCCGTCGACAGCCCAGAGACAAAGCCGACGTTCTGTTCAAGCCGGCCCAAAGCGCGGGCCGTGTTGAAAACAGCACCTCCAACATGGGGCGTGAAAGTGCCGTTTCCTTCGATCATATCGATCAATGCTTCTCCGCAACACAGTATCATAGTGCCCCCAAACCCTTTGCGCTTTGCAATTTGATAAGGGTGTGAGCGCTAACGGTCCAGAGGAAACTTAAACCATTGCCCATGGTCGGGTAGGAGGTAAGATGCGAGAATATGGGGAGTAACTAGTGGAATTCGACTATATCATCGTGGGGGGCGGCACTGCAGGATGTGTCTTGGCAAACAGACTTTCTGCCAACCCCAAGACCAGTATTCTGCTGCTTGAGGCGGGCAAAAGCGATAACTATCATTGGGTTCACGTGCCAATCGGCTATCTGTACTGTATCGGCAACCCCCGCACAGACTGGATGATGAAAACTGCGGCAGAGCCGGGATTGAACGGGCGGTCCTTGTCATATCCTAGGGGCAAATTGCTGGGCGGCTGCAGTTCTGTGAACGGTATGATTTATATGCGCGGGCAGGCCGCGGATTACGATGGTTGGCGGCAAATGGGCAATGCAGGCTGGGGCTGGGATGACGTTCTTCCGTACTTCCTCAAAAGCGAAGACCACCATGATGATGCCAAGCCTTTGCACAGATCTGGTGGCGAATGGAAAGTGTCGCGTCAGCGTTTGCGCTGGGACGTTCTGGAAGCTGTCCAAGAAGGTGCGAAAGAGTTCGGAATAGAGCCTACGCAAGACTTTAACTCCGGTACAAACGAGGGATCCGGCTTCTTTGAGGTGAACCAGAAGAATGGCGTGCGCTGGAACACAGCAAAGGCATTTTTGCGCCCCGTTATTCAGCGGAAAAATCTAAAGGTGATGACGCAATCCCATACGCGCCGTGTGATTCTGGATGGGAAGCGCGCAACAGGGGTCGAGTTCGAGCACAATGGTAGGGTCGTGCAGGCCACTGCGGAGGCAGAGATCATTCTGGCAGCGGGCGCAATTAATTCTCCCAAGCTTTTGGAGCTGTCAGGCATTGGTCAGCCAGACAGGTTGTCCGAACTTGGCATCACCCCCCGACATGAATTGCAGGGTGTGGGCGAGAACCTGCAGGATCATCTGCAAATCAGGACCGTGTTCAAGGTTACAGGTGCAAAGACACTAAATGAGGTGGTTAACAGTCTTTGGGGGAAGGCCAAGATTGGCATGCAATATGCCCTGACTCAAAGTGGGCCGTTGTCGATGGCCCCCAGCCAATTCGGAATGTTTACTAAAAGTGACCCAAGCCTTGAGACACCGGATCTGGAATACCACGTCCAGCCGTTGTCGACGGATAA
This sequence comes from uncultured Sulfitobacter sp., assembly GCA_965363735.1. GTDB lineage: Bacteria > Pseudomonadota > Alphaproteobacteria > Rhodobacterales > Rhodobacteraceae > Sulfitobacter. The sequence goes on from CBDTUA010000009.1 coordinate 76,607, forward strand.
GCTGGGTGATCCATTGCACCCATTTCCGGCGATTACTGTTTCGGTGTGCAACTTGCGCCCGGAATCAGTTGGCGCAACGCACGTCGAAAGCACCGACATTGACCGGCAACCTGATATTCGCCTGAACTATCTAAGCACCGAGCGGGACCGGATGGTTGCCGTGCAATCGATCAAGCAGGCGCGGCAGTTGATGACTGCGCAGTCCCTGGCAAAATATCTACCTGAAGAGATGCTGCCGGGCACGCATATTGCAACAGATGATGAATTGCTGCGCGAGGCTGGAAATATCGCGACAACAATCTTTCATCCCGTAGGGACGTGCAAAATGGGAAGCGATGACCGGGCTGTGGTTGATACGGAACTGCGTGTGCATGGCATTGAAGGACTAAGGGTTGTTGACGCATCGATTATGCCAAAAATCGTGTCCGGCAATACAGCGTCGCCGGTGATCATGATCGCAGAACGGGCGGCTGACATGATCCTGTCGAAATCACGCTGACGGTTTTTGTATTGAATTAGAGCCTAGAAATGGCTCTGGCTTGAGGGGCATGTGCTTTCGCCGCAGGACGCATTATCGGGAAAATATACTGTCTCTGTGTTCTGCTAAGTAGATGCGGAGCCATGGCGTGAATTTTTCCGGCTCTTCGCGGGTTTGTTTCGCAAGATCATCCATATCAACCCAAGTTGTGTCCATGACCTCGGCCGGGTTTGGATGAATGCTGGTCAAAGCGATTGCTTCGGCTGTGAATATTTCAACCAGTTCGTGTTCGATCAGACCATTGCCAACATCTGCGCGGTATTCTATCTGCTCGCGGTGTATCAGGCGCAGGCCGCTGATCCCCAACTCTTCATCCAGACGCCGAATAGCGCACGCCAATGCTGGTTCATCCCAAAAGGGGTGCGTACAGCACGCATTCGCCCAAAGTCCGGGCGTGTGATATTTGGACAGAGCGCGGCGCTGGATCAACGTTTCATTGCCACGCATCACGAATACTGAAATCGCCTTGTGGCGCAGACCACGTTGGTGCACCTCAAGCTTTTCGACAGGGGTCAACGTCCCGCCAACCCATGCCGGAATCATCAAGCTCATATTTATGTCCATGTGACTTGGCTTTTTAGATCTGCCAATTTCCTGATCCTATATTCGATGTGCGGCGGTCATCGCGATACTGTTGGTATTTTTTGATATAGTCCTGAATCTACGGATTTGTATACTTTATGCCGATCCGATGTGAAATTACGAATTCTTGCCGCGGCAAGTATCTGTCGATTACGCATTAATAAACTCCACCATGTGACAGTGTGATGCCAATCTTTTCATCTGAATACCCCAAGTCTGCAAGGATTTCGTGCGTGTGGGTTTGCCCGTCGGACATTTTTGGGGACGTTGTTTCGATAGAAGAATAGCGCGGTGCAGGAGTCGGTTGGCGGACACCACCTGCCGTTACAAAGGTATCGCGGCTTATGTTATGGGGATGATCGGGGGCTTCGGTCAGCGACAAAATCGGGGCATAGCAGGCATCCGAGCCGCCCATGATACCGTCCCATTCGTCCCGCGTTTTTGCTGCGATCACCTTGGCCAAAGTGTCGCGCATCTTATCCCATTTGCGGGGGTCATTCTGGGGTGCCATGTCTGGATCATCGGCAAGGCCTGTTAGATCCAGCATCTTGGCGTAAAACTGAGGTTCAATTGGCCCAAGAGAGATGAATTTGCCGTCACGGGTCTTATAGACGTCGTAAAAATGGGCACCAGTGTCCAGCATGTTGACCCCGCGTTCGTCCCTCCACCAACCCTGGCCATGAAAGCTGTAGATCATCGACATCAACAGGGCGGATCCATCGGTCATTGCGGCGTCGATAACCGTACCTTCGCCGCCTCTTTGAACGTGCAAAAGGGCTGATACCATACCGAAGGCCAGCATCATTGCGCCGCCGCCGAAGTCTCCCATCATATTGATGGGTGGCGTGGGTTTTTCCCCTTTGCGACCAAAGGCATGTAGTGCGCCAGACAGTGCGATATAGTTGATATCGTGACCGGCCATCTGGGCAAATGGACCAGTCTGCCCCCAGCCTGTCATGCGGCCGTACACCAGCTTGGGGTTCAGGGTCAGCATGTCATCAGGACCAAGGTCAAGACGTTCCATGACACCCGGGCGGAACCCTTCTATCAGGCCGTCGGCGGTGGCTATCAGATCACGCAAGACGGCCTTGCCGCCGGCAGACTTCATATCAATGGCGATGCGCTTGCGGGATCGCAGCAAGATGTCACTGCTGGCGTCGCTTTCAGGACCGCCTTTGGTGCCGCCGGGGCGTTCAATACGGATCACTTCAGCCCCATGATCGGCGAGCATCATGCAGGCGAAAGGCCCCGGACCAAGACCCGCAAATTCAATGATACGCAAACCGTTCAGGGGACCGGGCATGGGCGTGTTCCTATTCGAAGTTTGCTTTGCGTTTCTGCAAGAAAGCGGCGACGCCCTCGGAAAAATGCTGATGTCTACCGGCTGATGCTTGGGCATCGCGTTCTTCGTCCAGCTGGGTTTTGAAGCTTGCATCACCAGCATTCCACAAAAGTTTTCGCATTAAGCCGAGTGCGTGGGTAGGCCCATTAGCAAGCCGGGTTGCGAACTCTTGCGCCGTGGCCATTACGGCGTCATCTTCAACGACCTTGGTGACCATGCCCCAATCGAACGCTTGTTGGGCGGGCAGCTTTTCACCAAGGAGGGCCAGTTCGGCAGCACGTACGCGCCCCACATTGCGCACTAGCATCCACGTGGCACCGCCATCTGGAACCAACCCGATATGGCAAAACGCCTCTAGAAAGTAGCTGCTTTTTCCTGCGACGATAATGTCACCCGCCATAGCGATCGATGCACCAATTCCTGCGGCGGGCCCGTTGATTGCGGTTATAAGGGGGACATCCAGATTTCGGATTGTCATCATCAATGGGTTATAAGCCAGATCTAGTGATGATCCGGCGTCGATATCGCCGGGTTTCGCGGTCGGGCTGGCCTGCAATTTCGCACCAGAGCAAAATGCCCGTGATGAACCGGTTAGGATGATGACGCGGCTGTTTTGTGCCGCGCTTTCCAATGCTGCACCTAGCGATACGGCGAGGTTTGGGGTCAACGCATTAAGGGTGGTTGGGTCGTCCAGCGCGATTGTTGTCACGTTGTCCCTAGATTCAATCTTTAGGCCGTCAGTCATGTGTTCCTCCCGATTTCGGACAGCAAAGCATTGATCGCAGGGATAGGCAAACGGGTGTTTGGCGTACGGTGGTTCTACGGCCTGTTAACCGGTTTCACGCAGCTTGGCCGCTAACTGATGCCCAAGCCACGGAGCCCCTATATGTCAGATACTTCGCCGATCTTGTCGATGCCCTATATCCAACCCGCACAAGCGCAAAAACACGTAACCCATAACGAGGCGCTAAGCCTTTTGGATGTGATCGTGCAATTGGTTGTTTTGTCTGCGGATCAATCCGGGCCACCCAGCACTGCCGTCGAGGGGGACAGGTTTGTGATAGCCCCGAACGGTCAGGCCGAATGGGCAGGCAAAAGTGGTCAGATCGCCGTTTTTATTGATTCGGCTTGGCAGTTTTTTACACCGCTTGTTGGTTGGTCTGCGCAGGTTTTGGATACCAATGAAACCGTAGTTTTTGATGGCACAAATTGGGTTGGCAAGGTGTTCGATAATTTATCTGGTCTTGGGATTGGGGCCAGCTTTGACAGCTATAATAAGCTGACCGTGTCGTCGGATGCTGTGTTGTTGAACCATGCAGGAAATGGACATCAGCTTAAGATCAACAAGTCAACGCAAGGGGATACGGCTAGCTTATTGTTTTAGACTGGCTATGGCGGACGTGCAGAAATGGGCATCGCGGGAAGTGATGATTTCGCCCTGAAAGTCAGTGCAGACGGTGCCAATTGGGTTGACGCGCTACGGGTGGATGCCGCGACAGGTCGTATTAGAACGGCCGTTTCGGGGTGGCGCGAAATGCTAGAGGCACCGCGCAACTATTATGTGGATCAGACTCTGGGGAATGATGGAAATGACGGCCTGTCACCCGGTGCTGGTGCATTCGCAACTATCACAAAAGCGGTAGAGGTGGCGCAAACGGTCGATACTGGAAGCCATGATATTACCGTTCAGCTTGCACAAGGTACCTATGCTTTGGCGCAACCGATTGAGGTGCAGCGCGCCCTAGTTGGTGGTGGGCGGCTGGTTGTCCGGGGTGAACCTGCAACGCCCGAATTGGTCGTGCTGGACGCAGTTGATGAGGCGTTCATCATAGCACGAGGACACGTGTTGCTGCACGGAATAAAAGTTCAGAATTCCAGCCCAACAGCCTCTGCAGTTCTGGCGAAGGCGGGCAGTCATCTAGGAATGGATGCGGTAGTTTTTGGGAGCGCTGGGGGTCAGTTGGAGGGGCAAGCCGCCCGGCTGTCTTTTGAAGGTGCATGCGAGATTGCCGGCGACGCTGCCTTTCATCTGCGCCTATCTGATGGCGCGCAATTTCATGGCAACGGCCAAAGTGTGACGTTGACGGCCGTGCCTGAGTTTGAGGATGCATTTTGCATCTGTACTCATACCAGCGTGGCACGATTTGCCGGGCAAGGCTTTGCGGGAAGTGCAACCGGTTCGCGGTATTATCTGTCGGCAAATGGCGTAGTCGATAGCGGGGGCGTGGTTCTTCCGGGTGATGGGGCCGGGTCGGTGCAGACGGGTGGTCTGTATTTGTAATCAGGCAAGTTCAATCGTTAGAATTTGCTGCGAACGCCACTAAGCTGCCACAAAGCTAATATGAGAGATTAACGAAGTTTGACCAGTATCATCCCCGGTGAGCATCCGGGGAATGATACAAATGGAGTTCGAACATACAGAAACTTTGCCGGGCAGATCGGATCTTTTTCTGACTGGTGTTACCGATATGGTTGTCTCAGATACGCCTGCCGGCTCTATTTTATATACAACCTCGCGCTTTGGCGGGGGCGACCTGCTGGCGTACCGCATCGGTTCGGACGGCGGGCTGACACAGCTTGATAGCCGTGCGATCGCGGGCGCTACGCAGTCTGGGTCTGTCAATAAACTCACACTTGTGGGGGACAGTCTGTACCTGACTGGCGTTCAAAATGCGGCGTTGACGCGAATTGATCTAGCACCGGATGGCAGTTTCACCAACCTTGCCGCCGTAACAGGCGCATCCATGCCGCAGCAAATGCTTGGGGCCGAAGTCGCGGTGATAAACGGGCAGCCGTATTTGTATGGAATTGCAAGAGGGTCCGATACTGTCGGCGTCTGGCAGATCAATGACGACAGAACTGTTAACTTGGTTCAGGACATCGGCATCGGGTCTGCATCGCAGACTGGCCTCACCGCAATTCGCATTGCCGACGTGGCTGGATCGCAATATTTGATTGTTGGATCTGCCTCTGAAAATGCGCTGATTAGTATGACGCTAGACAATGAGGGGCGGCCATCCGAAGTGTCGCGCATATCGGCTGATGATGGTGTGGGCATCGCGGGCCCCACTGCGGTGTCCTTTATCACTATTGGGGGGCAATCTTTTGGTGTGATGGCGTCAGCGGCAAGCGGGTCCCTTACCGTCGTAAGGTTTGACGTTGATGGAAAGATGCAGTTGACGGATCACCTGCTGGATACATTGAACACGCGCTTTGATGATGTGTCACACCTAGAAACAGTCGTTCACAATGATCGCGTTTATCTTGCGGCGGCAGGCGGGGACGATGGCGTTTCTGTTTTTGAACTATCGCCGGACGGTCGCCTTTTGCACCTTAGTACGATCGTGGATGGAGTGGATACCACCTTGGATGCCGTATCAGCCCTCGGCTTTTCTGTTCAAAACGGCGCGTTGCACCTTGTCATTGCATCCGGGGCCGAGGCGGGATTGACCGCCTTTACATTGGATGTTTCCGGTCGGGCCACACCAGTTTCTGGCGCGGGCACTGCGGAGGTCATGAATGGCACCGCCCTTGATGATTTTCTGATGGGGCATGGGGGAAATGATACAATCATTGGGGGTGCGGGCGATGATTTTCTTGTGGACGGTACCGGATCCGACCAGATTACAGGCGGTATTGGGGCTGATCGCTTTATCATGACCGCGGACAACACATCCGATACCATCGGTGATTTCGATACCGAACAGGATAGCCTCGACCTCTCGGGTTGGCCGCTTGTGCGCAGCATTCCACAATCGGCTTTCCAGTCGACCGGTACAGGCGCGGTACTAACACTCGGAAACGAGAATTTGACGATCCAAAGCGCTAACGGGCAGCCTATCTTATACGAAGACCTTATCACCAGGATCACTCTTGGAACGTCTTATATCCCGCAAAATCTAGTCCTGCCTGACGAACCAGACAGCGATACGGCACCTGCGCTCCCGGTGCCGTTGAACCTGATTGGTACCCCTTCAGTCGACACGCTAATTGGCGACAATGCGGCTGATATCATTCAAGGCCTTGCATCGAATGATACGCTGACTGGAATGGGTGGCAATGATACGATCAATGGCGATGAGGGCAATGATCACATCTATGGGAACGCCGGGAGCGATCTGCTTGAGGGCGGTCAGGGGTCCGATCAGATTTGGGGTGGTATCGGTTGGGATACCCTGCGCGGGCAGGAGGGTGACGATTCTATTTGGGGTGGTGACGGTTTTGATGCCATCGGTGGCGGGGACGGGAACGATGTGATCAACGGGAACAATGGTGCGGACCGGCTGTATGGCGACGATGGCAATGACAAACTGACGGGCGGGCTGAATTCGGACCGGCTGTGGGGTGGCAATGATCAAGATACACTGCAAGGAAACGCGGGTTCTGATGATCTGTATGGTGGCAATGGAAACGACCATCTGTTCGGCAATGCAGGGGCAGATAAGTTGGAGGGCCAAAGCGGCAATGACCGCCTTTCGGGCGGGATCAATAATGACACATTGGACGGCGGTGCGGGTGATGATCGCTTGCAGGGCGACGACGGGTCAGATTGGCTTTTTGGCGGGTCAGGCAACGACCTGTTAAAGGGGAACGCAGGCCATGACACCTTGGACGGTGGTGAGGGCGATGATGTTTTGGCAGGAGGGATCGGTGCCGACCAGTTCTATTTTGCGTCCGGACATGACGAGATTTTGGATTTCCAGAACGAGATAGATACGTTGGTCTTGGATTCGATGCTGTGGGGCGGCGGCGAACGCAGCGTGTCCCAGTTATCTGAGTTTGCTGAAGCAACAGAAGGTGGCTTTATTTCCTTGGACTTTGGCAACGGCAATATTCTTGATCTCCTCAATGTCACCTCGCTCAACGTTCTGGACAATGATCTAGAAATCTCGTGATGGCCCAGCGATGCTCGTGGCGCTAGACCTTTCAAAGCTCCATGATGTCACGGTGGTACCTGCGTAGGAATATCAAACCAAAAAACCCAAGAAGGATCGAGATCGCATAAACATAGATCGGGTTCGCATAATTGGCATCATAGCTGTTGTAAAATCCAGCGCGCACAGTCCCGATAATATGAACGAGCGGATTGTACCAAAGCCAACCTTGATAAGGATGCGGCACGGCCTCAAGCGTGAAGATTACACCTGAAACTAGTAAAAGCGGTCTGGTGATAATGCTGTAAATGCGTTGCCAGATCGGGAACATCGACATTAGAAAACAGTTGAACGTACCGACCCCCAAGCCAAGCGCGGCTGTCATTGCGAGCGCTGACAAAAGCCTTTCCCAGTCAAGGACCGTGCGCGTCTCGAATGCCAAAGTGATGCCTGAAAACACAACGATGGACACAAGGATCTGGGTGAGCATGTTCAAGATGAACCGGCTCGCGATAGCGTCGACAAATGTCACCCGCGGATAAGCGAGCAGTTGTTTCGAATAGTTGATGGCCTGCGAGGTTTTTGTACTTAGATCATTGAACATCAGAAAGGGAAGCAAACCGGTTGCATAAAACATCGCAAAGTTTGTGCCCAGTAGCGGGCTGCGAAATCCGATTGAAAAGATCACCGACAACAATGCGATGCCAAGGGCAGGTTCAGCCAAAGCCCAAAGATATCCGCCGGGGGAACGCCCGTAACTTGCCTTCATTTCGCGCAGGATCAGTGCGCAAATTGTTCGTGCAGCCATAAAATGCTGCGGGCGATTCACCCTGCGCATTTGCCGGATAGGACTGTGGTGATGAATGGCCGGCATCAGGCAGACCCCGGCAGATCGACATTCGACTTAAACCCAGTGTCCCACTGTGAGGGAACCAGCTCGCCAAAACGCCTATGCACAAATGCATATTGCTCCCTAAACGCTTCGCAAAATCCAGCATGAATGCCCGCGGGCATAGCAGCCATTGCACCGAGATTGCTGTGATTATCGGGATCAATTGCGATCGGTTGGATTCCCAGAAAATCGCAAAGGGCGTTCATTGTCGTCGGTTTGAACATGTCCTCGTAAAATAGGTATCTAATGCGGCATTGAGGAACGGCGGCTTCTAATTCGCTAATCGTGCGCCTGTAATCGGCCCGCTCGATATTAGGCAAACGACCCGATTTGATCAGATGGCCCGCACGCGCAACGCAAGCATCTTGGAACGATATGGGTGGCGGGCTGGTGGTCTTGATTGCCATCCTGATTTGCGACCACATTCGATCAATGGGATCACGTAAGATAAAGATGAACTTTGCCGACCCGATCTGCGCCATTTGCGCGAACCCTTTGCGATCCAGAATTGCGTAGGCCGGGGTAATGTCACAGATGACGGCCTGGTCTTCATAGTCCCTAAGAAGATAATTTAAGTAGCCGGAGTGATCGCCGTGGTCATATGCATAGATTTCCAGCAAATTGGTCAGGTCGCGCAGCTGTTGCAAGTTCGGACGGTTGCGAATGCCCATCTGCGGGCTCAACCGTTTTGCTAAAATTTCAGCTGCCCGTATACGCATGTCAAACACCTGGTTCGCTTTGCCGGCGATGACCAAGGTCAAGGCCATCGGCGGCTGTGAAGGGGCAACGCCGTGAAGTTCAAGGCCAAAGCGGCCAACTTCGATCAAATTTAGAGGCCCCAATGGTATGGTCGAGTCAAATCCCAGATGTGTATCAAGGCCATACGTTTTGGCGACGTCGTCCCGTAGAAGGTTAGGCCGAATGCTGGCCTTGATTCCGTTCATATGAAGAACGATTTCATCTGCATTGGACCAGCCTGCCAACCGGATATGACCGTCAGCTATGCTTATAATGTCTAACGCGCCTGATATCTGATCATCGAATGCGTAGAGAGCTTGCGGCCTTCCCCGCCCCTTAAGGTGGGCGGCGGTGTAGCGGGCAAAAAGAGCGGCGAGTTGTTTATACAAAATCAGTCTTTTCGATTCTAAGTTCTTTAGATTGGATTTCAGATCAGCACGCGCGTGCTTAAGGGGAGGTTAATATGTACGGACCGGGTATCCTGAAGGGCGAGAAACTGGCGGTTGCCACAGTTAGGCTGCCATGAAAAAATGGGATGTTCTCGATAGCGGTGTGAATAATCAGGTTGATATCGCGGTAACTGCAAAGCTGGCCGATGGTTTTCAAGTCAGGATTTATGGCCGAAACAATCACCTTGTGATTGGTGAAAGTACGGTTCTAGGTACCGGACTAATCGAGCTGAGAAACAGTGAAAGCTCAATCAAAATTGGGGATAATTGCACGTTAAATGGCAGCTTTCGTTGCCGCGCTGGGCAGACGCATATCCGGATCGGCGACAAATCCACGATGATGATGGCGCATATGTCACTGCACGAATCTGGAACAATAACGCTTGGCGACGACTGTATGCTGTCAGGTGATATTATGATGGATGTCAGCGATATGCATTCGATTTTAGACGTTGAATCTGGTATCCGCATAAACCCGCCGCGCGACATTTTGATCGGTGATCATGTCTGGCTGGCGCAAGGGGTGCGGATCATGAAAGGGAGCCAGATAGGTCAGGATTGCATTATTGGCAGCCGCGCCTTGGTATGTGGCGGAATACCGGCAAATTCACTTGCAGTGGGAATGCCTGCGCGGGTCATACGCAGTGGCGTAACATGGGACCGCAGGCGAATAACAGTGTCTGTTGATCCCGAAATTGGCCTTGCCGAATAGCTGTTATGGTGGTGGGAAAGGCGCAATCGAACCCAAAAAAATATTCTGGACGAAACCTCTTGACCTTCCACTAACTGGAAGGACCATCTAGAGGCTTATACGAACGTATGAGGTTTCAAAATGATCGACCAGAACAGTCTGACGCTTCGCATCAGCAACATGTCTTGTGGTTCTTGCGTAGGGCGCGTTGAAAATACCCTGTTGGCAGTGCCAGGTGTGCTGCAAGCCGACGTTAACCTTGCGGCAGAAACGGCACGTATCATCGTCGATAGTGCGGATACAGCAAAAGTAGTTGTTACCGCGCTTGAGGCGGCGGGATACCCCCCCGAGGTTCAAACCTCCAAGTTTTCAATCGCGAATATGTCCTGTGCATCCTGCGTTGGTCGGGTGGAACACGCCTTATCCTCAATGGCCGGCGTTGTGTCTGTTTCAGTCAACCTCGCCGCTGAGGAGGCGACCGTACAGACCATCGGCGTTTCGGACACCGAAATTATGAAAATTACGGCAGCTGCGGGCTATCCGGCAACGTTGATTGCAGATCAGGCAAGCGCAGAGGCAACCCACAAGAAAAAGGCAAAGGAAACTGCGCATCTGGGACGCATGACTGTACTTGCGGCAGTATTGACAGCGCCGGTGTTCATTCTTGAAATGGGCAGCCATGCAATTCCAGCAGTGCACGATTGGGTGATGAACTCGATCGGAATGGGCACGAGCTGGACGCTCCAGTTCATTCTAACCACGATCGTGATGGCGGTGCCAGGTCGTCAATTTTACGCCAAAGGCTTTCCAGCTCTTCTTAAGGGGCAGCCTGATATGAATTCCCTTGTGGCGTTGGGGTCGGTGGCTGCTTGGGCGTTCTCAACGGTCGCGCTTTTTGCGCCTTCATTGCTGCCGGACGGAACGCGCGTGGTCTACTTTGAAGCCGCAGCTGTGATCGTAACACTGATCTTGTTGGGCCGGTTTCTTGAGATGCGTGCAAAAGGGCGCACGGGGCAGGCGATCGCAAAACTAGTAGGGTTGCGGGCAAAGTCGGCTTATGTGGAGCGGGATGGCCAGTTTATCGAAGTTCCCGTCGATAGCATTGTGGCAGGCGATCTTGTTAAGGTGCGGCCGGGTGAAAAAATCGCGGTTGACGGGATTGTTGTCGATGGCGCGTCTTATATCGATGAAAGCATGATTACCGGTGAACCTGTGCCTGTTGAAAAAGCAGCGGGCGCAGAAGTGGTCGGAGGTACAATGAATGGCACCGGCGCGGTGACCTTTCGTGCGACCAAGGTGGGTGGCGATACGATGTTGGCCCAGATCATCCAAATGGTAGAAGACGCGCAAGGGGCAAAGCTACCGATACAGGACCTCGTTAACCGGATCACGCTGTGGTTTGTCCCTGCAGTCATGGCTATTGCTGCGCTGACGTTTGTGGCTTGGTTATTGGTCGGCCCTGATCCAGCGCTTAGTTTTGCCTTGGTCGCTGGGGTGGCTGTGCTCATCATTGCGTGCCCCTGTGCGATGGGGTTGGCCACGCCTACCTCGATCATGGTGGGGACGGGGCGTGCTGCCGAACTTGGGGTTCTGTTTCGCCAAGGCGATGCTTTGCAAACATTGAGCAATGTCGATGTGGTTGCACTAGACAAGACCGGCACATTGACAGAAGGGCGGCCCGAATTGACCGATCTGATTGTCGCAAACGGGTTTTCCGAAGAAGATGTCTTGCGGCTTGTCGCTTCTGTTGAGGCGCAATCGGAACACCCGATTTCCGCAGCCATTGTTCGCCGCGCGTCCCAGTCAAAGCTATCATTAGCAGCGGTCGATGATTTCAACTCTATCACCGGATATGGCGTTAGCGCCATTGTCGAGGGCCGCAAGGTTATGGTTGGGGCAGACCGATTGATGGCGCGTCATGGGATATCGCTGTCAGATGTAGATGGTGTAGAAAAGCTGGGGCAGTCGGGAAAGACCCCGCTTTATGCTGCAATTGACGGAAAGCTTGCTGCAGTTATTGCTGTGTCTGACCCGATCAAGCGCACAACGGTTCAGGCCATTGCCGCATTGCAAGATATGGGGCTCGAGGTCGCGATGATAACGGGGGACAACCGCATCACTGCGCAGGCGATTGCGGCCCAACTTGGTATTGAAACCGTCGTCTCCGAGGTATTGCCGGAAGGCAAATTGGAGGCATTGGGAAAGCTTAAAGTTGGGGGCAGGACCGTCGCGTTTGTGGGTGACGGGATCAATGATGCGCCCGCCTTGGCCGCTGCTGATGTCGGGATTGCCATCGGGACCGGCACAGACGTGGCGATACAGGCGGCGGATGTCGTTTTAATGTCGGGCGACCTAAAAGGGGTGGTCAACGCCTTGCACGTCAGTCGCAAGACCATGCGCAATATTCGGCAAAACCTGTTTTGGGCATTTGGCTATAACGCGTTGCTGATCCCGGTCGCAGCCGGTGTGTTCTATCCCGTTTTTGGGCTGATGCTGTCGCCCGCTCTTGCTGCCGGGGCAATGGCATTGTCGAGCGTTTTCGTTCTGTCAAATGCACTGCGCTTGCGTTGGGTGGCAGCCCCGCTTGCTGAGGCTGAGCAAAGCGCGAATGTCGAAGGGCGTGTCGGTAGATTGGGAGAAGTCCTATGAACATCGGAGAGGTATCAAAAAAATCGGGCTTGCCAGCAAAGACGATCCGCTACTACGAAGATATTGGCTTGATAACACCGCTTCGTGACACAAACGGTTACCGCAGCTTTCGCGATCAAGACATGCACAAACTGGCGTTTTTGGGCAGGTCACGTGCATTGGGATTTACCATCGAAGATTGCCGCAACCTGCTTGCACTTTGGGATGACAAAGAGCGCGCAAGCGCAGACGTGCGTTCAATTGCGAAAGAGCATCTAGCGCAGATCGAAAGCAAGATCTCGGATCTGCAGGCCATTCACGATACCTTGTCACTTCTGGTTCGTGAATGCGCGGGGGATGGCCGCCCTGATTGCCCGATCATCGAAAAGCTGGAGAGCTTTTCCCTGAAGTAAGACGCCCAACATCGGTTAGCTGGGTGATCGTGCCGGTAACTATTTCAGGACAATCAGCGCCATGTCGCAGAAGCTGGGGTGCAAATTCTGAGTGGCACCGTGGAATGTTGAGCCGCGCCGCCCCTGATGCTTGACGCAAGGGATGGCGCGGATCTGAATATTTGTAGGGAAGCACGCGACGTTGCGCCCCGCTCGCCAGATATTAATGACTTAGACGGACTACTGAGCCCGTAAAATTGCGCGAGTTGAGCGCATCCATTTGCGCCTCCCACCGCAAGACTCCACGACCCATGCGGACCGACAGTTCAAATCGTACCTTGAAGCGTTGTGCAGCTAAAAGCAGGTCTTGGCCCAATGTGCCGGATACTGCGCGCGACACCAGTGTCGGCTTTCATATATCCCCGAAACCGGCACCGAAGCGATTTGTCTGCGATAGAAGCGCGCACAGAGCCTTCGCTGCCCTGACGGCCTCGTGGCCGCGCAATGGCCAGCTTTGCATCAATCCCTCGATGATGACCGAGATCTCGCTTTCGAGACCCTGAATACCTGAAATACTGGCGGCGCGTTCGGCCATCTCGGCCTTGTGGCGGTCTAACAACGCGCGCAAGTTTTCATCCTGCGGTGAAGAGGCAACCGCAGCGTGAAACAGGCAGCCATGCGTCGTTTCTTCCTTCATCCACAGGTCAACACGATCAACGATTCCTTCAAGAGACATTGGATTTGGCTCCGCCGATTCCGAAAAGACATGCGCCATGTATCGGCGGTGCCGGTATTCCAGCGCCCGAAGGATCATATCATGACGCGAGGGGACATATTTGTAGAGCGTGCGAAGGCTCACCCCCGTCGCCTTGCGTAGAGTTTCAATGTTGGGTTCGGAAAAACCATAGGTCGCGAAAGCTTGCTCCAACCCGGCATCAATCTGGCGCTGCAAATCCTTCATTCTTGACTTTGTAGAGTGATCCCTCTACTCCGGCAAGTAGAGACATCGTTCTACCTGAGGAGATCTTCATGTCATTCCCTTCCAAGATGAGCGGCATTGTATTGACCGGACATGGGGGTCCCGAAATGTTGGAATGGCGTGATGACTTGCCCGTTCCAAAGCCTGGTGCGCGGGATGTGTTGATCAGGGTAAGCGCAGCCGGGGTGAACAACACCGACATCAACACCCGAACGGCTTGGTATTCCAAAAGCAATGCCGATGCCGAAGACGCGAGCTGGTCAGGAAAACCACTGACTTTCCCGCGCATTCAGGGTGCTGACGTCTGCGGACGCATCGTTTCAGTGGGCGATCAAGTTGATCCTGCCCGGATTGGTGAACGGGTTCTGATCGAACCCTGTATCCGCGAAGCAGATGGCGAGACCTTGGAAACTCCGTGGTATTTCGGCTCTGAATGCGATGGCGGCTTTGCCGAATTTGCACGTGTCGCCGCGCGGCATGCCTATCCAATCCAAAGTGACCTCAGCGATGTCGAATTGGCGTCGTTCCCCTGTTCCTATTCCACCGCTGAAAACATGCTGACGCGCGCTGCCGTTAAAGCGGGTGAAACCGTCCTCGTTACTGGGGCCTCTGGCGGGGTCGGATCGGCGACCGTGCAACTGGCAGCGGCACGTGGCGCGAATGTCGTAGCGATCACGAGCGCCTCAAAGGCCGACAAGCTGAAAGCCCTCGGCGCAAGCGAAGCCCTTGACCGGAACGACGATTATCTTTCCGCTCTCAGTGGCAAGCAGGTCGACGTGGTCATTGATCTTGTCGCAGGTACGAAGTGGCCCGCGCTGTTGGAAGTCTTGCGCTCCGGAGGCCGCTATGCCGTAGCTGGCGCGATCGGGGGGCCAATTGTCGAATTGGATGTGCGCACGCTCTACCTCAAGGATCTAAGCTTCTTCGGTTGCACGGTATTGGGTCCAGATGTCTTCGGCAATCTTATCGAGCGGATCGAACGCGGCGACGTCGCGCCGTTGGTCGCTGAAACCTATGAACTTCGACAGATCAGCGCCGCACAAGAAGCCTTCAGCGAGAAGGGCCACATCGGCAAGATCGTTCTGAATTTGAAGTGAATTTAGTCCCTTGGCAGGGATAGCTG
>CBDTUA010000010.1:0-88903 GCA_965363735.1 uncultured Sulfitobacter sp.
AACTTGTCGCAAATGAAATCAGAAAGTGGGACATAGACGTAGCAATGGAGCGGTATGACACAGAGCTGCTATTTGAATCGTATCCGAAGAGGCAAGTCGGTATGAACCGCGTCTCTGCTTAGATGACAGTGCTCATATGGTCCGATGGGAGTCAGATTATTGGGATACATGATAGTGGGCATTCGCCGTTTTGTAGCGATCAGCCATGTTAGCTCCTGCGTAGATTAAAACTTTGTCATCTGAGAACCCGCGCAGGCTTTGCAAAGGCAGCCCAGCCTTCTGTCTTGTGGCTAGGATCAAGAATATGTCTTTTCACTCCAAACGCCGCGAAACCTTTACCCCTCTAGTACCCTGCCAAAAACTGCAAGCTTTGTGTGGGACTCAAATGTTTGCGCGGTTCGTTGTACAAAAGATGCGCGCGTCACTGGCGCAATGCCGTCAAACCCGTCTTCCGCCAACTTTTGTTGTGCCCTGCGCACATTGCGCTGAATTAATGCATCGTTTCCGATGTCAAAAGCTGCGCTCCGTACGGACGCAGAGGACGGCGGTCTACGATATATCCCGACAAACCTTCTGCATCTTGCAACTCGGGGAAAAGTTGCGCGATTTCATCGCGTTGCTCGGTTTGAATGCCAGCCATCGAAGGCTCCCGAGGTTGGTAACTCTCGGCCCAAGCGCCGTCTGCAAAGACGACCTCGTGATTTTCAAACAGCAGATGGATATAGCTGACACGGGCGACCTTGGTTTGCTCGACCCCGTCAAGGCTGACCAGATGCTTGGCCGCAACCAGAACTCCGCGCTCACTGAACATTACTTCGGCGAGTTTCGACGAAATTAATCAGCGGCGGTTTGGGCTGACCATCATATCGCAATATGGTAGGTGGTTGCCCAATGCCCCAGCCTTGATCAGGATTGGATCAAACACGTCCGTTGCCGCAAGGTCGACTTGGCTTAGGTTGCGGCGGCCGATCCGGCGGACCGGCTGCATGCCATTGTCGCCGATAATCGTGCGGTTTCCGCCCGAGGCAACGTAAAAACAGGTCGGACCCCTGCCCGCCGTCTGCCAGATCATCGCCGCCGCCTAAGGTTAGCGTATCCTGGCCTTCGCCACCTGACATCTGATCGCTGCCGTTGTCACCATCCAGAATGTGGTCCCCGCTCTTTTACAGCAGTTAGTCCTCAAAGTAGGCAACTCAACACAATTGTGACTGAGATTAGGTGTTTTGCACGGTTCCGCAGCGTTCCTTTACCGATCACGTCAGAAAATGCGAATTGTGCTGCCCCAAGGGCGATTTCGGCGTTTATGCGGGGACGAAATAGGCAAACCAAATGCCGATGAACATCAAAACGCCGCCGATATTCACGAAAGTATGCCAAATCGCATAGCGCAGCGGCATTGTTCTACGCGCATAAAAAGCCGTGCCCACAACATAGGAAAGCGCACCCGCTAAAACACACCAAACTGTGATCCACGGCACCATAGTCAGGTCCGGCAAGGCGCAAAGCCCTATCGCTCCAAGGGCAAGGTATGACGCTGTTGACCACCTTGATTTGACTTCAGGATTGGTGACCTTATTCCAGATGGCCACGGCACTTAGGGCCCAACTGAGACAGAGTAAAAAGATCGTCCACGGGGTTCCTGCGTTCACAAAAAACGGCGTGAACGTGCCCGCAATGCTGGGATAGATCGCCGCGTGATCAATGCGTCGCAATTTTGTGCGAAGCGCATGCAGCGGCAAGAAATGATAGGCCCATGATGCAAGGTTCGACACCAAGGCGCACAGGACATAGGCCAGAACGGCAATAATCTGTGGGGTCGCCAGCTGCGCCGATGCTTTGGCGATCAACGCAGTGCCTGCTAAAAGGATCAGCACCAGCCCAAAGACGTGAACGGCCATATCGGCACGCCGGTGCATCGGGTTTACGCTGGGAAAATTAACATCTGTCATGGGTATCTCTGGAAAAAGCTCGGCCCTGCGGTAGCCGCCTGCCCTTTAATTGTCCACAACGCCGGTGCGTCATCTTGCGTTGATTTATCCCGCCGGGGCGGGTTTGCCTGCTAAAATGGCTTCGATCAGGATTTGAACGCGCAATGCCTCTGGCAAGGTGGCCAACCGGTTAGGTTTTCGGTCTATCAGCAAAACCAGATCGTCCAATTGCGCGCGCAGACTGGTGGCGCGTGGATCGGCATAGTCGTCAACCACGGGCACGAAATCCCCACCCGTCGACATTGCATCGCGGTAGAATTCGGAAATCCTTCTGCTGGCTTTGGTTCCTTTGATGGTTAATTCCTGACGGTCGGGTTGCGCGCCCCCGACACTGCCCATGATCGTCACGGGCGCACCGCTGGCCGAGACGAGCCGGGCCGCTACGTGGGTTTCACATAGATCACTGTCTTCCGGATAATCGGGCTGAGCCCAGACCAATTCAAGCGGCCCCAAAATGCGTTCGGAAAAGAATAGAAAATGCGAGATGACTTCCCGGGTCATGCCGCCCTCTGCACGAAAGCGCAGCCAATCCGCGGCTTGCTGCCAAGCGCGGGGCCACGCGGCATAGGTCACGACGATATCTGCCCCCGCGAGTTCACCAAGCTCCCCCGCACTGGCGGCAGCGTGTACGTCGGTCAGCGCAGCACCGGCGGCTTGGGTGAAATTCACGGCGGCCGGCACGCCCGAGTCGGCGATTTTGGCAACCAGATCGCGGCTTTCCTCGACGTTGATACCCAGCGGCTTTTCCAGAAAAATGGCTTTTCCGGCTGCTGCGGCAGCCAATGCATAGGCTTTGCGCGGGACTGGCGGACAGGCAAGATAGATTAGATCGGCGGCGGCGACCGCGTCTTCCGCGGTGGCGGTCACAGTCACATTGGGGGCAATTGCGGTTGCTGCGCGACAGGCATCATCGCTGGGGTCCCAGATAGCAACGACCGAATACGCAGGATGCAAAAGCATATGTTCCAGCATGCGCTGCCCCATTATGCCCAAACCGATGATTGCTGTTTTGATTGTCATTGCATCCCTCATATTCCGCAATTCGTGCTGTCTGGTACGATCAACCAGCAGGCGTTTAGCGCCGTTTGGGTCTAGCACAGGTATAAGCCCGACAGCGACCCGAAATCGCACCCCTTAAGATATGAAACCGCCGCATAGCAGGGGCTATGCGGCGGTGAAATCTATGGGGTGTTCTGATCGCGGATTAGCGCAGAACGGATGCCTGTGCGGCAATGTGGCGAATTTCGCCGCGGGCAATGCCGATATCGGCCAGATCGCGGTCGTTCATCGCGGACAGTTCATCAAATGTTTGGCGTACGGCACGTTTATATGCGCGGTTTGCGCGAAAGCCTTCGATCAGGCTGTGCATTTTGGCTGCTACGTCAAAGCTTGGTGCGGATGTTGTTGTTGTATAGCTCATGTTTTCTTTTCTCTTCTACGGTTTTGCGGTGGCCTATCCACCGCAATCGGGTTGGTTTTGCATCAGATCCGTCAGGGAGGATCGGGATCAGTTGCAGTTGTTACGCAGGTACTGACCCGCGTGGCGCTTTGGCAAACAAGCCGCGCAGTTTGGCGGATGTTCTTGCTGCAAAGGCCGCGATGAACGCGCTGCGTTCGGCTTGGGCCCGTGCGAGGATCCGGTTAACTTCGACCGGAGTGGCGGTACGGTATGTAACGTTGTTAGTCATTTTCAGCTTTCCGTTCCTGGGCTTCATTGCCCGTGACCTTCATATGTGCCTGCCCCCTCAAAGGTGCAAACCATAGTCGATATGCAGTTTTTGCATGGCTTCGCGGGCGGCGGCATTCGGCCCATTTTTTAGCGAAACAGGCCCCATTATCGTCACAGTTGCACCTTGGGATGGACAGATTGAACCGACAGGGTTATCGGGCCCCCAAGATTTGATTTCGCATCCAGAATGGAGCAGTCCAATGGCCCAAAGCATACCCACCCCCGTTCGCGCCGCACCCCCACCGGCGAAACCGGCACCGTCACAGACGACGGCACCCTTTTTTACGGATTACGCCAGCATCTGATCGTGACAGGGGGCGGCTGTCGCGCTAAATTGCGCGCTATGTCTGAACCCGTCTCCTCTATTCGCAACCTTGGCCCTGCATTCCAGGAAAGCTTTGCTAAGGTTGGTATTCACACTGCAGAACAATTGCGCGATCTGGGGGCCGATGCCGCCTATGAAAGGTTGCTACGTTCCGGACATCGTCCGCATTTCATCGGTTATTATGTTTTGGTGATGGGGCTGCAGGGCCGCCCTTGGAATGACTGCAAAGGTGCAGAGAAAAAAGCCCTTCGCGTGAAGTTCGACGCGATGAAGGCCCGCGGATTCGACCCGGTTGATGCCGAATTTGAACGTCTGATGGACCAGATCGGCATCCGAACGCTCGAATCCTAGGAACAGAACCGGATCAGCGGCGTTGAGTGGATGAACACTCCGCGCAAGGATTTGACATGCCTGAAAATATATCATCTGAACCGGATCTAGATCGCCTGCACCGCCTCGCGCGCCGTATGGATAACGCGTTTCGGATTCCTTTGACCGGGGTCCGCTTGGGATGGGATTCAATTCTTGGTCTGGTTCCGGGTGTTGGCGATGTTCTCGCTCTGGCTCCGGCGGGCTATATCATCAAGGAGGCGCATCGTCTGGGGGCCGACAGATTGGTACTTGGGCGTATGGGCGCGAATGTGGCCATCGACATCGTGATCGGCACGATCCCCTTGATCGGTGATTTGTTCGACATCGGCTGGAAGGCAAACACGCGCAATGTGGCACTGCTGAAGGATCACCTTGGCGGTAAGAATGCCTCCGATAGTCTGCCCGAGGGACGGCTTTCATCGCACCACCCTACCCTGCGCAGTAAATAAAAAAGGGCCGCAGTTTCCTGCGACCCTCTTAGAGCAATCTAGATGCAGGTGGGCTTAGCCGACTAACTCAAGACCCGAGAAGAAGTACGAAATTTCTTCAGCGGCAGTTTCTGGAGCATCGGATCCGTGAACGGAGTTTTCGCCTACAGATTGAGCAAACTCAGCGCGGATTGTGCCGGCTGCTGCGTCCGCTGGGTTGGTTGCACCCATAACTTCGCGGTTTTTCGCGATGGCGTTTTCGCCTTCCAGAACCTGAGCAACGATTGGCGCGGAGGCCATGAATTCGCACAGTTCGTCATAGAAAGGGCGCTCGGCGTGCACTTTGTAGAACTCGCCAGCTTGTGCTTTCGACAGGTGAATACGCTTGCTAGCAACGATACGCAGGCCTGCGTCTTCGAATTTCTTTGCAATGGCACCGGTCAGGTTGCGGCGTGTTGCATCTGGTTTGATGATCGAGAATGTGCGCTCAAGGGCCATGATAGCTCTCCTATGGGGGTTAATTTGGGCGCTCCCTAGCATGGGGATTGCTGCGTGAAAAGGCGCGATTGACGCGGGGCCAGACATGGTCCACACCGCGCCCATGTTACGCATTTCAGAAATCAACTACTCCGTCGAAGGCCGTCCTCTGTTTGAGGAAGCCAGCGCCGTCATTCCCGATGGTCATAAAGTGGGCCTCGTTGGCCGCAATGGCGCGGGCAAAACCACACTTTTCCGCATCATTCGCGGGGAATTAGGGCTGGATGCGGGTGAAATCACCCTGCCGTCCCGCGCCAAAATTGGCGGCGTCGCCCAAGAGGTTCCATCCTCAGACGTGTCTTTGATCGACACCGTTCTGGCAGCAGACGTCGAACGCGCCGCGCTGATCTTAGAATCTGAGACGACCAAAGACCCTGCCCGCATCGCCGAGGTGCAAACTCGCCTTGCGGACATCGACGCCTGGTCCGCTGAAGGGCGCGCGGCCTCGATCCTCAAAGGGCTTGGCTTTGACGACTATGACCAGCAACAGCCCTGCTCTGCCTATTCCGGTGGCTGGCGCATGCGCGTCGCGCTGGCAGGCGTTCTGTTTGCGCAACCCGATCTGCTGCTGCTCGATGAACCGACCAACTACCTCGACCTCGAAGGTGCGCTGTGGCTGGAAAATTACCTTGCCAAATATCCCCACACGGTGATCATCATCAGCCACGACCGTGGTCTTTTGAACCGTGCTGTCGGTGGGATCTTGCACCTCGAAGATCGCAAGATGACCTATTATCAGGGTAACTACGACCAATTCGCCAAAATGCGCGCTGAAAAGCGAGCGCAACTGTCCGCCGCCGCGAAAAAGCAGCAGGCGCATAAGGCGCATATGCAGGCTTTCGTTGATCGCTTTAAGGCCAAGGCATCCAAGGCAAAGCAGGCGCAATCGCGGATGAAGGCCATTGAAAAGATGGTGACAATCACCCCGCCCGAGGAAGCCGCGCGCAAGGTATTTACCTTTCCGCAGCCGGACGAACTGTCGCCGCCGATCATCAGCATCGAGGGCGGGTCCACAGGTTATACCGAAGGCCAGCCCGTGCTGTCGCGTCTGAACCTGCGCATCGACCAGGACGACCGCATTGCGCTGTTGGGTCGAAACGGTCAGGGTAAATCGACCCTGTCGAAATTGCTGTCCAACCGTCTGGTCCTTTTTGAAGGCAAAGCAGTTAACTCGAACAAGCTGCGCATCGGCTTTTTCGCGCAGCATCAGGTCGACGAGCTGGTCATTGATGAAACTCCGCTGCAGCACATGCTTACCGCCCGCCCCGGCGTCATGCAGTCGAAACTGCGCGCACAACTGGCCGGTTTCGGCCTTGGCCCGGACCAGGCCGATACCGAGGTTGGCCGCCTGTCGGGAGGTCAAAAGGCCCGCCTTTCGCTGTTGCTTGCCACGCTCGATGCACCGCACCTGCTGATCCTCGATGAACCGACCAACCACCTGGACATCGAATCCCGCGAAGCCTTGGTCGAAGCGCTCACCCGCTACTCCGGTGCTGTGATCCTTGTCAGCCACGACATGCACTTGCTGTCGATGGTGGCCGACCGCCTGTGGCTTGTCTCTGATGGTACCGTAAAGCCATACGAGGATGACCTCGAGGCGTATCGCAAGATGCTGCTCACCGTCGAAAAGCCGGTCAGCAAGAACGCTAAGCCAGTCAAAGAAGCGCCAAAGGCAAAACGGGCCTCGCGCGAAGGCATCCTTGCCATGCGTTCCGAAGTCCGCAACGCCGAGGCCCGCGTGACCAAGATCAACGAAATGCGCGACAAGCTGGCCAAAAAACTTGCCGACCCTGCCCTTTACGAAAAGGAAAAAGTCGGCGAGCTTGAGGTTTGGAATAAGAAATACGCTGAAGTCATGGCAGCACTTGAACGCGCTGAATCCATCTGGATGGCCGCACTCGAAAAGCTCGAGACAGCGTCTGCCTAAGACTTCACTGGCTTATAAATATCCTGGGGGATGGTGTTTAAGCGCCATTTCTTAATCGAAATGGACGGGGCTGGCCCCCGGTAACAACTTATGATGACACTCGACATCGCCTTTATGATCACGGCCTTTGCCACCATGATCGTTATTATCGACCCATTTGCGATCGGGCCGATGTTTCTGGCGCTGACCCCCGGCCTGACCCACGTTCAACGGCGCCGTGTCGCATGGCGTGGCGTGTTTATCGCGGGATTGATCTTGCTGATCTTCGCCGCCTTTGGCGAGGCCGTGTTGGGCTTTATCGGCATCTCGATGCCTGCTTTCCGTGTCGCTGGGGGCATTTTGCTGTTCCTGACCGCGCTTGAAATGCTGTTCGATCGCCGGACCAAGCGGCGCGAGCAATCCACAACCGACCCAGATCAAACCCATACCGAACATGACCACGACGACCCATCGGTCTTTCCGCTGGCGATCCCGCTTATTGCGGGACCCGGTTCCATCGCATCGGTGATCCTGCTGACCGGTGAAAAACCGGGCGTCGAAGGGTTTATCACCGTGATGGGCATTACCTTTGCCGTGTTGATCCTGATGGGGATCACAATGCAGGCCAGCGGCTATCTGGAGCGCGCCTTGGGCAAGGTGGGTATCAATGTCATTACCCGCCTGCTTGGCATGTTGTTGGCGGCACTTTCGGTGCAATTTGTGCTCGAAGGGCTTAGCGCATTTGGATTTGGTCCCGGCGCGGGCTGACAAACGCGGCTGCGGCCCCCATATCCCAAGACAGAAACAAGGGATTATCCAATGCCAGAATTCGAATCCGGCCGTCTCATCTATCTTTTGGTATTGCTTGCAATGGTAGCGGGCTGGTTTTTCATGCAAGGCCGTGGCGAAGGGTTTAACAAAACCCTGCAACAAGCGGCGATTTGGGGCTTGATCCTCACGGGTGCTGCCGCAGGTTATGGTTTGTGGGGCGATATCAGCCGCAGTTCAGCCGTGACGCAGCAAAGTTACGAGGGAGGGATTGGCGCGGTTACCATTCCCCGGGCACGCGACGGACATTATTACCTGACAATGCAGATCAACGGCGCATCTATCCGCTTTGTCGTGGATACCGGAGCCAGCGACATGGTGTTGACCCGTGCTGACGCGCAACGCGTTGGCCTGTCACCCGATACGTTGAATTATCTTGGTCGCGCCAACACCGCAAACGGCGAAGTCCGCACCGCCTTTGTCCGGCTGAGCGAAGTTCAGCTCGGCACGGTCCGTGATTTTGACGTATCGGCCGTGGTTAATGACGGCGATATGACGCAGTCATTGTTGGGGATGGGGTATCTTCAACGCTGGGGGCGCATCGAAATCTCGAACAATGAACTGATCCTCACACGTTAAGATCACGACTTAAGTCGTTCAGATTTCGGCCTTTTTCTTCCAGTGCCCGCTTTCTTCGGACCAGTATTGCGCGGATGCGCCGGCATCTTTTAGCGTTTTCCACTGACCCCGCGCCTTGTTCAGCGCGATATCATCCAGCCCATCGAACAAGATACACACACGGTCCAGTTCGGCAACTTCTGTCGCTGTCACATCGGCCCCGTGGATAGAAAACACACACGTCGCGCCGTTGGGCGCATCGTGGCCCGTCGTCAATAAGACCGGTTGATCGGCATCATGGGGGCCGCCTGCCAAGCCATGCGGCAGGAACCCGTCATCGGACCCCAGCCATAGGGCGGCATCCATTTGCGCCAAAAGATCGGCGTCGGTCCCGCGTATTGCCACGCGCCATCCTGCCCCTTGGGCTTTGCCCAATAGCATGGTCAACGTCTCGACCAGTGGCCGTTGCGTCAAATGGTAGAAATACGCGGCACCCATGGATTATTCGCCCTCGAAGTGGTCCGAAATCAACCGGTTCAACGATGCCACACCCCAACCTGTCGCCCCTTTTGGGGCCAGTGGGGTTTCCTCTTTGACCGACGCAACACCGGCAATATCAAGATGGATCCAAGGTGTTTCATCTTTCACGAAACGCCTAAGAAATTGTGCAGCAGTCACCGCGCCGCCATCACGCCCGCCGATGTTTTTCATGTCAGCTATCCGGCTTTTGAGCAGCTTGTCATAGCCCGGACCCATCGGCATGCGCCACGCGCCCTCATTTTCGGCACCGGCCGCTTTCAAGAATGCGTTACACAGCGCGTCGTTGTTCGAAAATACGCCTGCGTTTTCATGACCCAAGCCCACGACGATGGCACCGGTCAGGGTGGCAAGGTCGATCATGCCAACGGGTTTAAACTGCTCTTGCGCGTACCACAGCACGTCACACAGGACCAAACGACCTTCGGCATCAGTGTTAATGATTTCGACTGTGTCACCTTTCATCGTTTTGACAACGTCGCCCGGGCGGATCGCTGTGCCTGAAGGCATGTTTTCGACGATGCCCACCAGACCGACCACGTTCGCCTTTGCTTTGCGCAAGGCAAGGCTGCGCATCACGCCTGCCACAACGCCGGCACCGCCCATATCCATCGTCATATCTTCCATGCCGGCACCGGCCTTTAGGCTGATCCCGCCAGTGTCAAAGACCACGCCCTTGCCGACCAAAGCCAAGGGTGCCGCGTCCTTTTCGCCGCCGTTCCATTTCATAACAACAACATAGGACGGGCTGGCTGACCCTTGACCGACAGACAAAAGCGTCCGCATTCCAAGCTTTTCCAGCTTTGCATCGTCGAGCACTTCGACCTCGAGGCCGATGCTTTTCATCTCGGCCAGACGGTCAGCAAATTCGGTGGTGGTCAGCACGTTGGCGGGTTCATTGGTCAGATCACGGGTCATGAATGCCCCGTCGGCAATGGCCAGCAGCGGCTCTGCGGCGGCCTTTACGTCGTCGGGGTTGCTTGCCATGATCGTGACCGACCCTTTTCGTGGCTTGCCGTTGCTTTTGTTGTCCTCAAACGTGTAGTCGCGCATCGCGAGGCCAAAGCAAAGCTCGGCCGATTTGCGCAGCCCGCCCGTCAACACCAGCAAGTCCGCTTCGCCGCGCCGTTTTGCCAGACTTGCCCCTGCTTTGCGCAGATCGTGCACATCTGCGTTATTGGCCAACTGAACCACATCTACGGCCTCGGCCGCCATGCCGGTGGGGAATCCCATACTCAGCGCATCGCCGGGTTTCAGGTCAGTGAACTTGGTGCTTTGAACCAAGCGTTCCAGCGCGCCCTTGGTCAGCTTGTTGATGCGACGCGCGCTTGGGTTCATTTTACCGGTCGCATCAACCGTCACCGCAACGCGGCCAGCATGGCCTGCAATCTGGTCAATGTCGGTTTGAGCAAAACTCATGGGGGTCAATGCGGTCATCTTCGTCGTCCTTTTGATCAGAATTGCCCCAAGACCTAGCGTGCAGGTGCCAGTAAGGCCAGATAGCAGTTTTCGCGGGCGTCATTTTGCTTTATCGTGACTGAAAAATATCAGTACTAACACCCAAGGGATGCAGATTGGCTAAGTTTGACCGCTATATGTTGTCCCAATTCCTGATCCTGTTCAGTTTTTTTGCACTGATACTGGTGGCAATTTTCTGGATCAATCGGGCTGTTATCTTGTTTGACAGGTTGATTGGGGACGGTCAGACGGCGTTGGTATTCCTTGAATTCACCGTGCTGGGACTGCCAAAGCTGATCACCACCGTATTTCCCATCGCCGCTTTTGCGGGGTCGGTGTACGTGATCAACCGCATGACCAGCGAATCCGAATTGATCGTGATGCAGGCAACGGGCAGCGGCCCATGGCGCTTGGCGCGCCCGGTACTGGTCTATGGTGTTTGTGTCGCTTTGATGATGTCGGTTCTAACCCATTTTCTGGTACCGATGGCCAAGGCTCAATTGAACCAACGCGAAGCTGAAATCTCGCAGAATGTGTCAGCGCGGCTGTTGACTGAAGGCGAATTCCTGCATCCCACCTCTAATGTAACATTTTACACTCGGCTGATCGGCACGGATGGCGTTCTGCGCGATGTGTTTCTATCGGACCGCCGCAGCCCAGACGAAGGGATTATCTATACCGCTGCCGAGGCTTATCTCGTGCGCAACGGTGAAGGCACGACATTGATTATGGTCGACGGGCTGGCGCAGCGACTTTTAGGCGAAAACAAACAACTTTCGACGGCGAAATTTCGGGATTTCTCTTTTGATATCACAGCGTTGGTCAGTAAGAAAAACGAGGAATATGTCGCCATCGATAGTATGATTACGTCCGATTTGCTGGGCGATTGGACGGCCTTAGGGGATAAGGCCGAAATCAGTCGGGGTGTCATAGCAGAAGAAGTACACTCCCGGTTTGCTGCACCGCTGTTTTGCATCGTCGCCGCAATGATCGGCTATGCCACGTTGATTCTGGGCGGGTTTTCCCGTTTCGGGGTGTGGCGCGAAATCGTGATAGCCTTTGGCCTGCTGATTAGCATTGACGGCATACGCAGCACATTGGTCGATGTTGTCCGATCGGATGCAAGCCGTTGGCCGATGATGTACCTTCCCATCTTAATCGGAACGGTTTTGGTCCTTGGCATGATTTGGAAAACCTCCAATCCGGGTTGGTTGCGCGGGATACGCCGCAGAAAGGTCGCGGTATGATCCTGCATTTCTATTTCGCGCGCCGTTTCCTGACCGGATTTTTGCTGATCTCGGCTGTGTTGTTTGCGCTGCTTGTGTTGGTTGACCTGGTTGAACAGGCGCGCAAATTTGGCAGCTATGACATCGGCTGGCCTCGGCTATTTGGGCTGACTTTGCTGAATACGCCGGAAACCATGAACCTGATCTTGCCGCTTATCATGATCCTTGCGACCATCGTCTTGTTTTTGTCGTTGGCGCGGTCGTCTGAATTGGTTGTGACCCGTGCGGCTGGTCGGTCCGCGCTAAGTGCATTGCAGGCCCCGGTGGCCGTTGCGTTCATTATCGGGATCATGGCTGTGGGCATGTTGAACCCGATCGTCGCGGCCACAGCGAAACGCTATATAAAGATCACCGAGAACATCCGTGCTGGCGGCGCGTCTGCGCTGTCGATCAGCGACGAAGGGTTGTGGCTGCGTCAAGGCGGCGAGATGGGCCAGACAGTCATCCGTGCCTGGCGTTCGAACGCGGATGCGTCTGTGCTATATGATGTGACGTTTATTTCCTATGCCCCCGAAGGTGGCCCTGTGCGCCGCATCGAAGCCACCAGTGCCGCCCTTGAGGACGGCAACTGGGTGCTGAGCGGCGCAAAATCCTGGCCGCTTGTGGTGGGGCTGAACGCCGAAGGCAACGCCGAGTTATTCGAGACCTTGACCCTGCCGTCAAACCTGACCCTTGACCGGATCCGCGAAAGTATCAGCGATCCCGGTGCCGTGTCGATCTATGACCTGCCCGAATTCATTAGCCAGCTTGAACAAGCAGGATTTTCCCCGCGCCGTCACAAGGTCTGGCTACAGACTGAATTGGCGCGTCCGTTCTTCCTTGTGGCGATGGTTCTTGTTGCGAGCGCATTCACCATGCGGCATACGAGGTTTGGGGGCACAGGCGTTGCCGTCTTGGCATCGGTTCTGTTGGGGTTTGGTTTGTATTTTATTCGCAGCTTTGCGCAGATCTTGGGTGAGAACGGGCAAATTCCGGTTATCCTGGCTGCGTGGGCCCCGCCTGCTGCGTCGATCCTGCTGGCCCTTGGTTTATTGCTGCATGCGGAGGATGGCTGAAATGCGGCGTCTTTTCTTGATCTTGTCCTTGCTGTTGCCCCTGCCCGTCGTTGCGCAAACCGCTGATGAACGGCCAGCGGTTCTGGTGGCAGATGATCTGTTGATCACCCGCGACCGCGTGTTGATCGCGCGCGGCAATGTCGAGGCATTTCAAGGCGATACCCGCATTCGCGCCAAATCCATCAGCTATAACGAACAAACCGGCGCGTTGACCATCGAAGGGCCAATTGTGCTGAACGACGGCACGGGCAACGTAATCCTAGCCGATGCTGCCGAACTGGACGCTGGTCTGCAAAACGGCCTGCTTTTGGGTGCCAGAATGGTGCTGAACCAACAGGTGCAATTGGCCGCAGTGCAGATTGACCGCGTCGATGGACGCTATAGCCAGCTTTATAAGACCGCCGTAACCTCTTGCAAAATATGTGAAGATGGCGAAGTTCCCCTGTGGCAGATCAGAGCGCGGCGGGTGATCCACGATCAGGTCGAACAACAACTGTATTTCGATGATGCGACATTTCACATAAGAACCGTCCCGGTTTTTTATCTGCCACGTTTGCGTATGCCCGATCCGACCCTTGACCGGGCAACAGGCTTTTTGACCCCGTCTGTCCGCACCACATCGCAATTAGGCACAGGCCTGAAAGTCCCTTATTTCATCAAGCTCGGCGACAGCCGCGACCTGACGCTGACCCCGTATCTTTCGTCCGCGACACGCACGCTCGAGTTCCGGTACCGCCAAGCGTTCACAGCGGGACGCATAGTGTTTGAAGGGGCCTATACCCGCGATGACGAGATCCCAGATACTTCACGCGGCTATCTGATCGGCGAAGGCAGCTTTGATCTGCCCCGCGATTACAAGCTAAGCTTTAACCTGACCATCGTAAGCGACGAGTCGTATTTCACCGACTACGGTTATTCCGATGATGACCGGCTGCGCAGTGATATTACCGTTACCCGTGCCCGTCGTGACAGCTTTGTCCGGGCAAGCCACTTTAACTTCGAGACCTTACGTGACGGCGAGATCAACTCGACCCTGCCGACTCTGGTGATCGACGGGGAGTTTGAACGCAGGTTCTTTCCCCAAGCGGTCGGCGGAGAGGTGAGGCTTTCGCTTGAGGCCCACAGCCAACAGCGCAGCTCGGCCGTTGACATTGTTGGCCGTGACATTGCGCGGATTAACGGCAAGGTCGAATATATACAGCGGTTCACGCATAACAGCGGCTTGGTCACCGATACGCGCGCAGGTTTGGGCTTTAACGCCTTTGATGTGACCCAAGATTCCACCTATTCGCAAAACCACACTGATCTGGTGCCGTCTGCCGCAGTCGGGCTAAGCTATCCTATGGTGCGTCGCGGTACCGGTGGCATTACCCAGATGTTGACGCCCTTGGCGCAAATCGGATGGACCGGGGGCGACCGGCTTGACATCCCGAACGAGGAAAGCACGCGGGTCGAATTTGATCAAGGCAACCTGCTAAGCCTGTCCCGCTTTCCCAGCCCGGATCGTCAGGAACGTGGCACTGTCGCTGCCTTGGGGGTGAGCTGGTCGCGCATCAACCCAAAGGGGTGGGATGCACATCTGGCTGTCGGTCAGGTGTTCAGGTCAGTGCTTGACAGCGATTTCACGGATACCTCCGGCTTGTCAGGTACCACGTCAGACATTTTGCTTGCTGGCCAAATTCGCAACAATGTCGGCATGTCGCTGACGGCGCGCACATTGGTCGATACTGACTTTGAAGTTTCAAAGGCCGAATTGCGTGGAGATTGGGCGTTCAAGAATACGACCATTGGGGGCACCTATGTCTGGCTTGAAACAGATCTGACCGAGGCCCGTACCGAGCCCGTTTCAGAGGTTTCACTGGATGGTGCCTATGATTTTCGCAAACATTGGACGGCCAGCGCAGATGTACGCTATGACGTGGAGAACAACCGCGCGGCGACGGCCGGGCTGGGCCTGACCTATAACAACGAATGCGTCAGCGTCGACCTTTCGGTCCGCCGGCGCTATACCTCATCAACAAGTGTTGAGCCCTCGACAGATATCGGGTTTAACATCGGCCTGCGGGGCTTTGCAGCCTCCAACGGAAAAGAAAGATTTGTGCGATCATGTGGGATGTAACTAAGATGAACCTGAACCGTCTGACACGCAGTGTGGCAATTGTCGGCCTTGCCTTCATGACGGCCGCCCCTGCGCTGGCACAGGGCCTCTATGCGCCGGTGGCCAAGGTGAACCAATCCGTTGTGACGGAATACGAAGTTCAACAGCGCCAGCGGTTTTTGCAACTGCTGAACGCGCCGGGGGCCACACGTGAAGGCGCGATCGATGCCTTGATCGACGAACGTCTACGCAACGAAGCGGTGGCAGATGCGGGGATCGAACTGACCCCCGAAGGGATCAACGAAAGCCTTGAGGAATTTGCAAGTCGCGCAAATTTGACGGCTGCTGAATTCACCACGGCGCTTGGCCAGGCCGGCGTATCGCGCGAGACATTTCGCGACTTTGTCGTGAATTCAATCGGCTGGCGTGAATTGGTTCGGGCCCGCTATGCGTCGCGCGTCCAGATCACCGATGCTGAAATCAACCGCGCACTTGGGTCGTCCAATGGCAGTGGTGTCCGGGTGCTAGTGTCGGAAATCATCATTCCGGCCCCGCCTCAAAATGCAGCCCGCGTGAATGCTCTGGCTGAACAAATATCTCAGACACGTTCAGTTTCCGAATTTTCGAACTATGCCAGTCAGTATTCTGCAACCGCTTCGCGTGGCCGTGGTGGCCGTCTGGATTGGCAAGATCTCTCAGCGCTGCCACCCAGCCTGCAACCTCTGATCCTTGCGCTTGCACCAGGTCAGGTGACAGCACCGCTGCCTATCCCGAACGCGGTTGCCCTGTTCCAGTTGCGCGACATTCAGGAAACCAGCGCGGCAACAACCAGCTATTCCGCGATTGAATACGCGGCCTATTATCTGGCCGGTGGCCGCAGCCCTGAAACATTGGCGCAGGCAGCAAAAATTCGCGCCCGCGTTGACAATTGCAACGACCTTTATGGCGAAGCCAAGGGGCAGCCAGCCGAAGTTCTTGACCGTGTCACCAAAAAGCCAGCAGAGATCCCCCAAGATATTGGGATCGAGCTGTCCAAATTGGACCCGGGCGAAGTGTCGACCGCCCTTACCCGGTCCAACGGCCAAACGCTGATGTTTCTGATGATGTGTGGCCGCACCGCCGCCGCCAACCAAGAAGCAAGCCGTGATGACGTGATAAACGCCCTGCGTCAGGAACGTCTTGTGGGCTATGCGGATCAGCTGCTTGCGCAGTTGAAAGCCGACGCACGCATCGTTCGCAAATGATCCTGCCAGCGCGGCCTGTCGTCATCTCGTGCGGAGAGCCGGCAGGCATCGGGCCAGAGGTCGCAGCCCGCGCGTGGGCTGTGCTCGCTGGTGAAGTCCCGATGGTCTGGCTGGGTGATCCCCGCCATCTGCCCTCTGATATCCCTCACCACGTGATTGATCATTGCGATCAGGCATTGGATGTCGGGGCAGACGCCCTGCCCGTTCTTGCCCATCCCTTCCCCGCGGCCGCTACTCCGGGACAGGCCAACCCTGCCAACGCTCAAGGCGTGATTGATGTGATTGCACAGGGTGTCGATTTGGTGCGCGCGGGTCTTGCCTGTGCATTGACCACCGCGCCGATCCACAAGAAGGCCCTGAAAGACGGGGCCGATTTTGCCTATCCGGGCCACACAGAATACCTTGCTGCCCTTGCTGGTGTCGATGACGTGGTGATGATGCTGGCGTCGGATCAACTGCGCGTCGTTCCTGCAACAATTCATATCGCGCTGGATCAAGTCCCACATGCCCTGACACCATCCCACCTGCGCCGTGTAATCGAAATCACCGCTGCGGGTCTGAAAAGCCAATTCGGCATTGCCCAACCCAAGATTGCCATCGCAGGTCTGAACCCGCACGCAGGCGAAGGCGGCACAATGGGGCGTCAGGAAATCGATTGGATGGCAGATCTGATCACTACTATGCAAGGCGAAGGCTTTGATCTGATGGGCCCCTTGCCTGCCGACACGATGTTCCACGCAGCAGCACGCGCCCGCTATGATGCGGCAATTGCGATGTATCATGACCAGGCGTTGATCCCGATTAAAACACTCGATTTCGACCGCGGTGTGAATGTAACCTTGGGCCTGCCCTTTATCCGGACCTCACCCGACCACGGGACGGCCTTTGACATTGCGGGCAAAGGCATCGCAAACCCCACGAGCATGGTCGAGGCCATTCGCCTCGCCTATAAGATGGCGGCGTCCTGATGCTTCTCTGGCTCTTGAATATCCTCGCCGAAGGCGAAAGTGCAACATGACTACAATCGATAGCCTGCCGCCCCTGCGCGATGTCATCAACACGCATGACCTCAAAGCGCGAAAATCGCTTGGGCAGAACTTTCTACTTGATCTGAACCTCACTGCCAAAATCGCGCGGCAGGCGGGGGATATGTCAGGCTGTGATGTGCTTGAAATCGGTCCAGGTCCCGGTGGTCTGACCCGTGGTTTGCTGGCCGAAGGGGCACGGCATGTGCTGGCCATCGAAAAAGACAAACGCTGCCTGCCAGCCTTGAACGAGATCGCACAAGCCTACCCCAATCGGCTGACCGTGATCGAAGGCGATGCCCTTGAAATCGACCCGCTGGCCTATCTGACACCGCCCATCCGTATCGCTGCAAACCTGCCCTATAACGTCGGCACAGAGCTGTTGGTGCGCTGGTTGACGCCAACCGAGTGGCCGCCGTTCTGGGAAAGCTTAACCTTGATGTTCCAACGCGAAGTTGCTGAACGGATCGTGGCCAAGCCGGGCTCAAAGGCATACGGGCGTCTGGCCTTGCTTGCGCAATGGCGGTCAGATGCGCGGATTGTGATGAACCTGCCCCCCGAGGCATTCACCCCACCTCCGAAGGTGTCGTCTGCAGTGGTCCATCTGACTGCCCTTGCGGAACCGCGCTATCCTGCCGATGCGGCCGTGCTAAGCCGCGTTGTGGCGATGGCGTTTAACCAGCGCCGCAAAATGTTGCGCTCAGCCCTCAAAGCCGCGGCACCCGACATCGAGGATCGCCTGATCGCAGCAGGCCTAAAGCCAACCGAGCGGGCCGAGCAAGTCTCGCTTGAAGGGTTCTGCGCCTTGGCCCGCGAGCTTGCGAAGCCCTAGACATCGAGCCCCAGCTCCTTGATCGGTGAAACGAAAAAGGCCCCGCAGTTTGCGAGGCCTTTTTTATAAAGTTCACTTAATTTATTCAGCGGCTTCCGTTTGGTCACCGCCAGCGTCAGGTGTCGGGGTCGAAGCATCGTCAGCCTTGGGCTGTGGCTTGCGACGGGGCGCGCGGCGTGGCTTTGGTTTGTTCTCGGGGGTCTCAACCAGATTGCTGTCGTCGCCGCCTTGCACAGCATCATCACCCTGAGGCGCTTCTGCTTGCTTGGTATTGCGGTTGTTGCGACGGCGTTTTGGCGCTTCGTCATTGTCTTGGGTAGATTGCGGTTTTTGATCGCGGTCATTGCTGTCTGCAGTTGGCTGATCTGCGGTGTCCGCATCACCATCATGCGAGGGTCCGCCATTGGCGGATTCGCGTTCCTGACGCTCGGCCCGCTCGCGGTCACGCTCTGCTTGGCGTTCGCGGTTCTGGCGTTCTTGTTCTTCCTGACGCTCGCGGTTCTGGCGCTCTTGCTCGTCGCGGCGCTGGTCCATCTCGCGCTGTGCTTCGGACAACATGCGCAGATAATGTTCGGCGTGCTGCTGAAAGTTTTCTGCCGCAACGCGGTCATTGCTAAGCTGTGCGTCGCGGGCAAGCTGGTTGTATTTTTCAATAACCTGCTGCGGCGTGCCACGCACTTTGCCTTCGGGGCCAGAGCTGTCGAACACGCGGTTCACGACGTTGCCGCCACCTTGCGGTTGACGGTTGCGACTGTTCTTGGATCTGGAACGTGATCTGGAAGATTTCATGTAATTCGTTCAGCCTTGTTGTGCTGTGCTTCGAGAATGCCGCCGGATGCGTTTACATCCTACAAAAGCGCGCCATACGATATGTTGGGCTTAACGCCGCGCGGGACCGCCAATGTGGCATCCACCGCTGCAACATGATTGAATAAGCACGGCAGTGCGGCGCGATCAAGCATAAACTGAAAAGAATGCGCTGGATTGGGTGGATTTTGGCGTTTTCATGCTGGTGTATCGGCCCAAAGGACACGGTCGCGCCCATCAAGATCAGGCAGAACCCTAACGCGCCCCCATCCGGCGGCCTTGAAAATCTCGGCAACATCCGGGCCTTGCTGCCAGCCTATTTCGGCCAGCACGCGGCCGGTAGCGGTCAAATACCCTTGGGCTTGCGATGCAATTACACGGTAGGCGCTGAGCCCGTCCAACCCGTCTGTCAACGCCATCTCGGGTTCATGCAGACGTAATTCTGGAGATACTGCCGCCATTTCCGATTTTGCCAGATATGGCGGATTGGCAACGATCAGGTCAAAGCGGCCATCGGCGGCCTCGAACCAGTCGGATTTTCGGATGTCCGCGCGGGCATGAACGTTATGCAGCACCGCGTTCGCGCTGGCTTGCAGGCATGCTGATTCTGACAGGTCCAACCCAACGCCATGCGCGTCTTGTTGCTCTGCCAGCAAGGTCACTAGAATGCAGCCTGACCCCGTCCCCAGATCCAGCACCCGCTCAAATGGTTCGGACAGCGCCAGTTCGATCAGCGTTTCGGTTTCGGGTCGTGGGTCCAATACATCGCGGCTGACCTTAAAGTCGCGCCCGTAAAAGGCGCGCTGACCTACCAAATGTGACACGGGCACACGCACGGCGCGCAATGCGATCAGGTTTTCATAGCGTTCGGCAATTTCAGGGGCGATTTCTTCGGGGGCGATCAGCGTGACACGGGATGCGTCCACAGATGCTGCATGGGCCAGCAACAGCCTTGCATCGCGGGCCGGATCAGGGACCCCTGCTGCGCGCAGACGTGCTGCGGCGGATGCCATGGCCTGCGCTGCTGTGGGCGGGCTCACTGGCCCATCTCCGCCATCATCTGGGCTTGCGCATTTGCGGTCAGCGCGTCGATGATTTCGTCCAGATCGCCCTGCATGATGGCATCCAACCGGTACAGCGTCAGATTGATCCGGTGATCGGTCATCCGGCCTTGGGGAAAGTTATAGGTTCTGATCCGTTCAGACCGGTCACCTGACCCGACCTGCGCGGCCCGATCGGCAGACCGCGCGCTGTCAACGCGCTGACGCTCAGCATCATAGAGCCGCGCTTTGAGCACCTGCATGGCGATCTCGCGGTTGCGGTGCTGTGATTTCTCTGACGACGTCACAACAATTCCGGTCGGGATATGGGTGATCCGTACAGCAGAATCAGTGGTGTTGACGTGCTGGCCCCCTGCCCCTGAACTGCGCATCGTGTCGATCCGCAAATCATTGGCGTCGATGTGAATATCCACATCCTCGGCTTCGGGTAAGACGGCGACAGTTGCCGCCGAGGTGTGAATGCGACCGCCGCTTTCAGTTGTTGGCACGCGCTGGACGCGGTGCACGCCGGATTCGTATTTCAACCGGGCAAATACATTCTGTCCCTTAATATGGGCCACTACTTCCTTGACGCCCCCAAGCTCGGTCATTTGCTCTTCGATCAGATCGAACTTCCAACCCTGTGTTTCGGCATAGCGCTGGTACATTCGCAAAAGATCTGCGGCGAACAATGCGGCCTCGTCGCCACCGGTGCCGGGGCGTATTTCAAGCATTGCAGGCTTTGCATCGGCGGCGTCTTTTGGCAGCAATGCCAATTGCAATGAGGCCTCGGCTTTGGGCAAGGCAGCTTTTAGCCGAGGTAACTCTTCCTCGGCCAGCTCCGCCATCTCGGGGTCTTTAAGCATGGCACGCGCGTCGTCCATGTCTTGCAGCAATTGGCGGTATTCTTCGATCTGCTCGACCACAGGGCGCAGGTCGGCATATTCCTTGGCGAGCTTGGCAAAATCAGCACCATCCGATCCGGACGACATCGACGCCTCCAGAAACTGGAACCGTTGGATGATTTGGGCAAGGCGGTCTAAGGGGATCATCGGGTTTCTGTCGCTGATGATCGCGCTTTGGTCAAGGGCCGCTGTGTGCTAATATCCCAACTGATGAAACAGATCGCTCTGATATTGGGCCTGTTTGCCCCTCCCGCCGCCGCGCAGGCCACCTATCCCAGCGGCAAGCCCGTCGATTGTTATTGCACCAACACCCAAGGCAAACGCGTCGAACTGGGCCAAACAATTTGCATGGAAGTGGGTGGTCGGCTGTTTCTGGCGCAATGTCAGATGTCACTGAATGTGCCGATGTGGCGCGAGGTACAGCAAGGTTGCCAGACCTCGATGCTAAACGGTGATCCCGATAGACGCCAAAATTTGCTTCAGTCGTTTCCGGTTTACACCCGTATCTGATTTGCCATAACGCAGACGGCTGTAAAATGTTGCACGGCTTTGGTCGTCAGATACAGCAGCCGTTGTGTAATCGGGAAACCCCCACAGCAACGACCGGGTGACGTAAATCTGCTGCCCCTTTACCGTGCCCAGTTTGTGGGTACGCGGTTGCGCCAAGATGGCTGCTTCAAATGCATCCAATAGGGCCTTAGGATCCTTTTCGATCGGTGCCACCACCTTGAAGCCCATTGCTGTTGGATACGCTCCAGGCGCGTCCGCATTGGCATCAACGGTCCAGTTTTCCGCTTCACTGGGGGCGAGGCGAACAAAGGCCTGCAATCCGATGAACACCAAGACCACGATCCAAAAGAAACTCATCATTCGCTTTACCTTCATTTTGCCCTTCAAACTCCCCGCGGAGCGTTTGTCAGATCAACGATACGCAACCCCGGGCAGAATACACATGATTTCAAACAGGAGATTTGCCCCTGTTAGCGCTGTGTTGCCTGACGTATCATAAGGCGGCGATACTTCAACCAAATCAGCACCAACGACGTTCAACCCTTTGAGGGCACGTATAAGTTCCAGTGCTTGCGGTGTGGTCAATCCGCCGATTTCAGGCGTACCCGTTCCCGGTGCATATGCTGGATCAAGGCTGTCGATGTCGTAGGTGATATAAACCGGAGCATCGCCGATATCGCGTCTGATCTCGGCACCCAAGGGTGACAGGCTGCGATGCCACAGTTCTTGTGCGGGGAATTGCTGGAACCCCCAACCGGCGGCTTCGGTGAAATCATCCGCCCCATATCCCGACCCCCGAAGGCCAATTTGATAGGTTTTCTCGGGGTTTATCAGGCCTTCCTCATACGCGCGGCGAAAAACGGTGCCGTGGGTTTCACGTTCTCCGAACATTTCGTCGTTTACGTCTGCATGGGCATCAACATGCACCAAAGCCAATGGCCCGTGCCGTTTCGCCATCGCCCGCAGGATCGGCAGCGTAATTGAATGATCTCCACCAATGGCCAGCGGCATGGCGTCGTACTTCAAGATCGCATCGTAACTCTCTTTAATAATTGATAAACTGTCTGTAAGCGAAAAGGTATTGATCGCCAGATCGCCGATATCTGCTATTTGCAGCCCGTCAAATGGTGCCGCACCCGTACCCAAATTATAGGGGCGCAACATGGCGCTTTCGGCGCGGACCTGTTTAGGGCCAAATCGGGTGCCGGATCGCCAAGAGGTGCCAATATCCAGTGGAATGCCCAGAACTGCGACGTCCAACCCCTTGAGGTCACTTGCAGACGGTAGCCGCATAAACGTATTGGGCCCAGAAAATCTCGCGAGATCATTGCCGCTGATTGGTTGGTTCTTTCCGGTCATGCGTTCCGCATCCTCCATCCTAGCAAACAAAGAATTTCTATCGCCACATGCGCGCCTGCGATCGCGGTGGCCCCGGTGGTGTCAAAGGGCGGAGACACTTCGACGATATCGCCACCGACGATGTTTATTCCCGCCAAATCGCGCAACATAATCGCACACTGCGCTGACGTCAGCCCGCCCCAAACCGGCGTGCCTGTGCCCGGCGCAAAGGCCGGATCAAGTGCGTCGATGTCAAAGGTCAAATAACAAGGACGGTCGCCAAGCACTTGTTTTATCGTGGCAACTGCTGCTTGTGGCCCCTTTTCATGGACTTCGCGGGCATCGATGGTCGTGATGCCCAATGTATCCGGATTGGTCGTTCTAATCCCAACCTGCACAGAGGTAAGCGGATCTACGATGCCCGATTTCACAGCCTTGTAGAACATCGTGCCGTGGTCGATCCGGTCCATGTCGTCATCGGGCCATGTGTCTGAATGCGCATCGAATTGCAGCAGGCTGATCGGCCCGTATTTTTCGGCATAGGCCTTGAGAATCGGAAAGCTGATGTAATGATCGCCGCCCAGCACCACACTTGCGGCACCCGCGTCCAGTATGCCCTTGATATGTTTGGTCAAAGCGGCAGGAAACTGGCTGGTGTGGCCATAGTCGAATGCCAGATCACCATAGTCGGCAATCGCAAATTCGCTCAGCACGTCGAAATCCCAACCATAAGGCGGATCGTAAGGTTGCAGCGTTGACGCCTCGCGGATTGCGCGCGGCCCAAGGCGGGTGCCGGTGCGGTTGGTCACCGCTTGGTCGAACGGCACGCCCGTCACAGCGATATCAACGCCGCGCAAATCCTTGGTGTAGCGGCGGCGTAAAAAGGACGTCGCCCCGCCAAAGGCGTTTTCAAAGCTTGGGCCCTTTAACTCTTCACGGGTAAATGCTTGATCTACCTGTGTTTTCGCGTCTTCTAGTGCCATTAGTGACCTGCCGTCGGTTGAAGCTGCTCGACCAGCTGAACAAAGAACGACGCACCCACAGGTGCGACATCATCATTAAAGTTGAATTTAGGGTGGTGAAGGCCCGCACCGTCGCCAGCGCCCAAGAAAAGATAAGCACCAGGGCGCTCTTCCAGCATATAGGCGAAATCCTCGGCACCGGCGACACGGGGGAATTCTGCGTCGACATGTGCATCGCCGACGACCGTACGGGCCACATCGGCAGCCAGTGCTGTCTGTTCGGGGGTATTTTGCGTGCTGGGATAGCCTTCTTCGTAATCAAGGGTCGCGGTCACACCATAGCTTGCCGCTTGTCCCTGCACGATCTCTTCCATGCGGGTGCGGATCAGCGTCTGCACATCTTTGTCGAAGGTGCGCACGGTCCCGTTGATCATTGCCGTGTCGGGAATAATATTGCTGGCCGAACCGGTGTGGATTTGCGTTACCGAGATCACATGTTCCTGCGCCGACAACACGTTCCGGCTGGAAATCGTCTGTATTGCCTGCACAATACCGCAGGCCGCAATAACGGGATCAGCGGTTTCGTGTGGCATCGCACCATGTCCGCCGCGCCCGTTAATCTGGATTGTGAATGAATCGACGGCAGCCATGATTGGCCCCGGCGTTGTGAAAAACTTGCCAAACTCGGCACCCGGCATGTTGTGGATGCCGTAAACCTGCGCGATGTCAAAACGGTCCATCATCCCTTCGGCACACATGACTTGCGCGCCGCCGCCGTCTTCTTCGGCAGGTTGGAAAATCAGCGCCACGCGACCGGCGAAATTGCGTGTCTCGACCATATATTTAGCGGCTCCCAGCAACATGGCGGTGTGACCGTCATGGCCGCAGGCGTGCATTTTTCCGCCATGGGTCGATGCATAGTCGACGCCGGTTTCTTCCTCGATGGGCAGTGCATCGAAATCAGCCCGTAGACCGATTGTGGGGCCGTCGCCCGTGCCCTTGATGATTGCCACAATGCCAGTCTGCGCGATGCCTTCGTGAATTTCGTCAACGCCGAATTCTTCGAGCCGTGCTTTGATAAAGGCCGCGGTCTTTGGGCAGTCAAAGCCTAGTTCTGGAATGGTGTGCAGATGTCTGCGCCATTCGGTCATCAAAGGGGCAAAATCCGCGATGCGGTTCACGACGGGCATTGGGTGGACTCCTGCAAATATCTTGGTCAGGTTGCATCTGACACCAGACACAAGGGCGCTGCAATGGCCGACACGACGAAAGATGGATTGATCCACGATCAAAGCGCAGGAATTGAGCGGTTGCTAGAGATCATGCGCAGGTTACGCGATCCTCAAACCGGGTGCCCTTGGGACATCGAACAGGATTTCGCCAGCATAGCCCCCTATACCATTGAAGAAGCTTACGAAGTTGCAGACGCGATTGAGCGCAGCGACTGGCCCGAGCTTGAAGGAGAGCTAGGCGATCTGCTGCTCCAGACTGTCTATCACACGGCTATGGGCGAAGAAGACGGGCATTTCACCTTTCAATCAGTTGTGCGCAATATCTCCGACAAAATGGTCGCGCGGCACCCGCATGTCTTCGGCGATGAATCGCGTGACAAATCAGCGGATCAGCAAACGGCCGACTGGGAAAAGATCAAAGCGGCCGAACGTGCGGACAAGGCCCAAGGTGGCGCGCTGGAAGGGGTTGCCGTAGGGCTGCCCGCCTTGCTGCGCGCCTACAAACTGCAGAAACGCGCCGCCCGCGTGGGGTTTGACTGGCCCGACACCGGCGATGTGGTCGCAAAAATAACCGAGGAAGCCGCCGAATTGGTCGAAGCACGCGATAC
The DNA here is from genome assembly GCA_965363735.1 of uncultured Sulfitobacter sp. Lineage (GTDB taxonomy): Bacteria > Pseudomonadota > Alphaproteobacteria > Rhodobacterales > Rhodobacteraceae > Sulfitobacter. The sequence continues at coordinate 25,609 of CBDTUA010000010.1, forward strand.
TTTGAGCCAAACGGAGGTCGAGGAAGAATTCGGTGATCTGATGTTTGTGATGGCCAATCTGGGGCGGCATTTGGGCCTAGATCCCGAAGCGGCCCTGCGCAGCGCCAACGCCAAATTCATCCGCCGTTTCGAAGGGGTCGAGGCGCGGCTTGCCGACATGGGAAAAACCCCCGCAGACAGCGATCTGGCCGAGATGGATGCACTGTGGGATGCGGTGAAACGGGCGGAACGCAGCTAGTCTCCCTGCTGTCTGCTGGACAAGTCGCGCGGCATACGGCAAGGCTCGGACAAATCGACAGGAGATGTGACATGACACCGCGCAAGATTATCATCGACACCGATCCCGGTCAGGACGACGCGGTTGCGATCCTGTTGGCGCTGGCCAGCCCCGAAGATATCGAGGTGTTGGGGATCACTTGCGTTGCGGGCAATGTGCCGCTGAATTTGACAACGCGCAATGCACGGATTGTGTGTGAATTGGCAGGTCGTCCGGACATTAACATTTACGCAGGGTGCGAGCGCCCGTTAGAACGACCGCTGGTCACAGCAGAGCATGTGCATGGCAAAACCGGACTTGATGGTCCCGATTTGCCGGAACCTACGATGCCGCTGCAAGACGCTCATGCCGTTGATTTTATTATTGATACCCTGCGCGACCATGCCCCCGGTACCGTGACGCTGTGCCCGCTTGGGCCACTGACAAACATCGCCACAGCGTTGAAAAAGGCCCCCGATATTGCCAGCCGCATCGCCAAGATTGTGTTGATGGGCGGCGGCTATTTCGAGGGCGGAAATATTACCCCTACCGCAGAATTTAACATCTATGTCGACCCGCAAGCGGCTGATATTGTTTTCAAATGTGGCGCGCCTATTGTTGTGATGCCACTGGATGTGACCCACAAAGCCCTTGTGACTGCCGCGCGAAACGACGCGTTTCGCGAATTGGGAACGCCCGTTGGCATCGCCGTGGCGCAGATGACCGACTTCTTTGAGCGTTTCGACAAAGATAAATACGGCTCAGACGGCGCGCCCCTGCATGACCCTTGCGTAACCGCCTATCTGATTCAACCTTACCTATTTTCTGGTCGCCACATCAATGTCGAAGTCGAAACAGATTCGGAGCTGACTATGGGCATGACGGTGGCCGACTGGTGGGGCGTCACCGACCGCCCACCAAATGCGACCTATATGGGTGACATCGACGCTGACGGCTTTTTCAGCCTGTTGATCGAACGGTTGGCCCGGTTGTGAGCGCCGCATTTACCCTTGCCAAGCCCGAGCATCTGGACCGTTTGATCGGTCTTGTTGCGGCCTTTCACGCCGAGGCCGGCATCGAACAAACAGACGAGGCGCGGCGCAATGGTTTGGCCCCGCTTCTGGATGGCATTCCGCATGGCGTCGCCTATTTGATCGGCCCTGCCCGGGCACCCATCGGCTATGTCATCATCTCGTTTGGCTGGTCCGTGGAATTTGGCGGGATGGATGCGATTATAGATGAAATCTATGTCCGCCCCGGCGTGCGTGGCCGCGGGATCGCGTCCGAGGCGCTGTTGGCTCTGCCCAATGCCCTGTCCAGTGGCGGCGTGAAGGCTGTCCATCTTGAAGTGGATAAGACCAACGAGATCGCTAAGAAACTTTATGCTCGCGCAGGGTTTCGCCCCCGTGAAAACTTTATATTCATGACACGCAAACTCTGATCGGGCTGGCGAAACGGGGCACCGGCCCCTATATCTAAGCCATGACATTTAGCGCCCCCTTTGATAACAGCTTTGCCGCGTTGCCGGCAGGTTTTTATACCCGCATCGCCCCGACACCGGTGGCCGATCCCAAACTGCTGGCATTCAACGCTGACTTGGCCAAGTCCCTTGGTTTGGCCGACGCCGGAGCCGATGATTTGGCCTTTGCCTTTGGCGGCAATGAACTTCCGCAAGGCGCGGACCCGTTGGCACAGCTTTACGCGGGTCACCAGTTTGGCAATTATAACCCGCAGCTTGGCGATGGTCGTGCGATCCTGTTGGGCGAAGTTGTGGACAGTGATGGTATTCGACGCGATATCCAGCTCAAGGGATCTGGTCCAACGCCTTATTCCCGTGGTGGCGACGGGCGCGCGTGGCTGGGACCTGTATTACGTGAATACGTGGTGTCCGAGGCGATGCACGCCCTTGGCATCCCCACCACCCGTGCTTTGGCCGTCGTTGCCACGGGCGAGGACATCTACCGCGAAACCGCCCTGCCCGGCGCAGTGCTGACCCGCGTTGCCGCCAGCCACCTGCGCGTCGGCACGTTTCAGGTATTCGCCCATCGCGGCGAAGTGGAAAACCTGCGCATCCTTACCGACTATGCTATCAAACGCCATTATCCGCAGGCCGATGGCCCCATGGGACTGCTGCGCGCTGTATGCGCAGCGCAGGCCAATTTGATCGCCGCGTGGATGTCCGTGGGCTTTATCCACGGGGTCATGAACACCGATAACTGTTCAATCTCGGGCGAGACGATTGATTACGGCCCTTGCGCATTTATGGATGCGTTTCACGCCAACCGCGTGTTCAGCTCCATTGACCGACAGGGGCGCTATGCGTTTTCAAACCAGCCGCAGATCGCGGTTTGGAACATGGCGCAGCTTGCTACAGCGCTGATTCAGCAGATGGACGATGCGGATGCCGCCATCGCCGAGGCAACCGAGATCGTGCATGCCATGCCCGCCCAGATCGAGGCCGCTTGGTTGAAACGGTTTGGGGCGAAAATCGGAATTGCGGAGGCCGTGACAGACGACACAGCGCTAATCGACGACCTGCTGGCGTTGATGCAGCAGGACGGTGCCGATTTCACCAACGCGTTCCGCGCCTTGGGGACCGTTCATGCAGCCGATGAATTTGTCGATCAGGATGCCTTTGGCGCGTGGCAAGCCAGATGGCAGGCCCGTATCTCGACTGAAGCCGATCCTGCAGCCGTGATGGCGACTGCAAACCCTGCAATTATCCCGCGCAACCACCGGATTGAGCAGATGATCCAAGCTGCGGTCGCTGGGGATATGGCTCCGTTCAACCGGTTGATGGCGGCCCTTGCCACACCTTTTGAAACCACAAACCCCGATCTGCATCGCCCTCCGACCGATCAGGAAATCGTACCAGCGACATTTTGCGGCACCTGATCGCTAAAGCTTGCGCGGTTTGCGATTGATCAGATAGATGCCGAGCGCGACCAGAACCAGCGCAGCCCAAACAGAGACGGCGACTTGCTCTGACAGCAAGAGCCACCCCAAGATTACCGAAAACACCGGCGACAGAAAACTGAACGATGCGACGGCTGATGCCGGATAAACCGACATCAGCCAGAACCATGCCAGAAACCCAAGGCTGGCCACAGCAATGATCTGAAATCCCAAGCCCGCCAGATGGATCATCTGAACATCTCGGATCAAGGGGCCAAACATCGGGGCGATCAGCACCAGAATGGGCCCAGAGATTGCGACTTGGCACAACAGCTGCTGCGCAGGCGGTACCTTTTCCAGCGGGGTGGCCCGAACCAGCAGGGCAATTCCGGCCCAACACAGTGCCGCGGTCAAGGCCAGCAAATCGCCCGTCCAGCTAACGTGCCCGCCGCTCCGATCACTTAGAGCGACAGCGACACCGGCCATTGCCAACCCCAAACCCGCAATTTTTAACGTGGTCAGCCGTTCATTGGGCAGCAGAAAATTCACGGCAATCGTAAGCCAGACCGGCATGGAGTAGAATATCACCGACGCGCGGCTGACAGTTGTGGTGTCCAGCGCAATAAAAAGGCAGGTGAATTCAAAGGTGAACAGCAAACCCGAAACCACAGCCCACCCCCAGGTCGGGCGAGGAAAGGAGAAACTGACACCGCGCAGTTTCATCCAGATCACCAAAATCACAATGGCGCCCAATGACCGCAGCCCTGCCGCGAACACCGGATTAAAACCGCCATTCGTGACTTTGATCACCACCTGATTAAAAGCCAAATTCAGGGCAAAGGCGATCAAGGCCAACGCGCCGAATGTATCTATCTGAGATTTCCGTTCCATGCCTCACAAACCCGCGTTGCCGATGGCTTGTCAATCGCATAAAGCCGCCGGCCAAGGGGCCGCTACTCTATACATGGTTGTGTATTGCGCCGATTTCTAACAAAGTCCGTGTATTATTTACAAATGGGGGTTTGGAAATGAGCTTGATGAAAACACTGGCAAAGGTGGCGATCGGCGTTGCCGTGGCCAAAGGTGCCAGCGCAATGATGAAGAAAAACAAAGGCGGATCGCAAACTGCGGGCAGCGGTGGTGGCCTTGGCGGGTTGCTGGGTGGCCTTACGGGGGGCTCTGCAGGCACCGCGGGGGCGTCCAGCGGCGGCTTGCAAGATATGCTTGGCGGCCTGATGGGCGGCAGCACGGGGTCAAGTGGCGGTTTGGGCGGATTGCTGAACCAACTTGGTGGCAGTTCCAGCGCGTCCGGCGGAGGGCTGGGTGGTCTGTTGAACCAAATGGGCGGTGCTGGCGGGTCCAGCGCATCTGGTGGTGGATTAGGCGGATTGCTGGGTGGTTTGGCCGGTGCTGCGGGCGCTGGCGGTCTTTTGGCGGGCCTTGGTGGGTCAACCAGCGGCAAACCCGAACGCGAAGAGGCCGATTTTGGTGCCGTGTTGAATTCACAATTCGATGCCAATGCGACACCCGCGATCCAACCTTCGCAAGATCAGGAAGTTTTGGCGGCGCTGATGATTGCTGCCATGATTCAGGCTGCTAAATCAGACGGTACATTTGATGACGCGGAGCGTGAGAAATTGCTAAACCGCCTTGGCGATGTCGATGCCGAGGAAGCTGCATTCGTGCAGGCCCGAATGGATGCGCCCGTCGATGTTGACGGTTTGGTTGCCCAGACCCCTGATGGCATGGGCCCTCAGATCTATGCGATGTCGCTATTGGCCATCGATCTTGATACCCAAGACGAGGCACAATATCTGCATCAACTGGCCAAAGGCTATGGGATGGAAGCTGCTGCGGTGAATGAAATTCACGCGCAGATGGGCGTGCCGTCGCTTTATACCTAAGACGATCCGTCAGACCCACTTCGCTGGGTTTGGCATTTGTGTGCGTCGCGGCGGTCCGTGACGGACACTACCCCTATGTTGCTGAGCTTAGTTTACCCCTACATCAATGGGCGTAGTTTCTAATCTGGTGCACGTTTACATGGATAGAAACCAAAGGCCGATGCACGCCGGGCACTGGATTTACCGACCCGCAAATAAGCGTTAGCGCTTGAAAAACGGCACCCCTCAGCTTCCCAAGCCCTCACTAGGCTTGGGCCTCAGCTTTCTTATTCTGTTTCTCTTTGGCGATGACATGTTCCGCCAGATCACGGGCAATCGCAAAGGCACCTTTGATCTTGTCGGTATCGGTCGCCCAATCCCGTTTAACCACGATCTTGTTGTCTTTGACTTTGGCCAGACCGCGTTGGTCGTGAATGAATGTCACCAACCCCTCGGGCGAGACGAATTTGTCATTGTGGAACTGGATCGTCACGCCTTTTGGCCCGCCGTCCAGTTTTGCAATTCCTGCCCGTTTGCACATCGCCTTGATCCGGATCACCAAGATCAGCGTGTTGACCTCGCGCGGAAGCTTGCCAAAGCGGTCGATCAGTTCAGCGGCGAACCCTTCGAGTTCGACTTTGGTGGTCAGGCTGGACAGACGGCGGTACAGACCCAGACGCACATCAAGGTCAGGTACATAGGTTTCTGGGATCAACACAGGGACGCCCAGATTGATCTGCGGTGCCCATTGACCGTCATCGTCGATCACGCCCTCAAGCTCGCCCGCTTTGATCTTGGCAATCGCGTCTTCTAGCATGGACTGGTACAGTTCAAAACCCACGTCGCGCATCTGGCCGGATTGCTCTTCGCCTAGCAGGTTGCCCGCGCCGCGAATGTCCAAATCTTGGGACGCCAGTGTGAACCCTGCCCCCAGTGTATCAAGGCTGCCTAAAACCCGCAGACGTTTTTCGGCGGTCGCGGTCAGCTTGGCGCGCGGTTTGGTTGTCAAATAGGCATAAGCACGGGTTTTTGAACGGCCGACGCGGCCCCGGATTTGGTACAATTGCGCCAGCCCGAACATATCAGCGCGGTGTACGATCATCGTGTTGGCAGTCGGAATATCCAGACCGGATTCAACAATCGTTGTGGCCAACAGGATGTCGTATTTCCCGTCGTAAAACGCATTCATGCGGTCATCCAGCTCTCCCGCTGCCATTTGGCCATGTGCAACCAGATAGTTCAGCTCAGGCAGTTGTTCTTTCAGAAACGCCTCGATCTCGGGCAGGTCAGAAATACGCGGGACTACATAGAATGACTGCCCGCCGCGATAATGTTCGCGCAACAGTGCCTCGCGCAGGGTCACGCTGTCGAATTCGCTGACATAGGTGCGGATTGCCAAACGGTCCACGGGCGGCGTGCCGATGATCGACAAATCGCGCACGCCGGTCAGGCTAAGCTGCAATGTGCGCGGGATCGGTGTCGCGGTCAGGGTCAGCACGTGAATATCAGTGCGCATCGCTTTCAGGCGTTCTTTGTGCCCCACGCCGAAATGCTGTTCTTCGTCGATGACCAACAGCCCCAGGTTTTTGAATTTGACGGTTTTTGCCAGCAGCGCATGGGTGCCGATGACAACATCTACTGTGCCTCTGGTGATGCCTTCGCGGGTGGCGTTCGCGTCTTTTGCAGAGACAAACCGCGAAAGCTGGCGCACCTCAAGCGGGAAGCCGCGGAAGCGTTCTGCAAAGGATTTGTAGTGCTGCCGTGCCAACAGCGTCGTCGGCGCAATCACAGCGACCTGCAGGCCCGACATCGCTGCGACAAATGCGGCGCGCATGGCAACCTCGGTCTTGCCAAAGCCGACATCGCCGCAAATCAGACGGTCCATCGGTTTGCCGCTGGTCAGGTCGTCGATTACATCGTTGATCGCAGACATCTGGTCTTCTGTTTCGGTATAGGGGAAGCGCGCGGAAAATGCGTCCCACATGCCCGGAGGCGGGTCCATAACCGGCGCGCGGCGCAGGGCACGTTCGGCTGCAATCCGGATCAGCTTGTCCGCCATATCGCGGATGCGTTCCTTGAGCTTGGCCTTTTTCGACTGCCACGCCCCGCCACCTAATTTGTCCAGCAGACCTTCGTCGTGGCCGTATCTTGACAGAAGCTCGATGTTTTCAACCGGCAGGTACAGCTTTGAATTCTCTGCATATTCCAGCAGCAGGCACTCGTGTGCGGCCCCTGCGGCTGTTATAACTTCCATCCCCAGATAGCGCCCAATGCCGTGGTCCACATGGACCACCAGATCACCGGGTGTCAGCGATTGCGTTTCGGTCAGGAAGTTTTCGGCGCGGCGTTTGCGTTTGGTGGCCCGGATCAGTCGGTCGCCCAGAATGTCCTGCTCGGAGATAACAGTAAGCTGACTGTCTTTGTCGCCGGATACAGGGGCCACAAACCCGTGTTCCAGCGCCCAGACGGCCAGATGCAAACCGCGTTTGCCAACCCGCGTTCCATTGGCGATGGCGATGGTTTCGCCCATGCCTTCGTCTTCGATCAGACCAGTCAGACGTTCACGCGCCCCTTCGGAATAGCTGGCAATGACAACGGGGCCGTCGTTCAACTTTACCTTAAGATGGTCTGCCAAGGCACCAAAAAGGCTTATGGATTCCTGCTGACGTTCGGGTGCAAAGTTGCGCCCGATGCGGCCACCTGCGTCTAGAACATTGGGGCCTGTGGGCTGCGGCAAAGGTTTGAACTGGATCACGCGCTTGCCAATCATCGCCTGTTCCCATGCGGTGTCGGTCAGATACAGCCCTTCTGGAGGCGCGGGCTTATAGACACTGTCCATCTTGGACCGGTTTGCCATCGCCAAACGGCGGGTTTCGTATTGGTCGGCAATACTTTCCCACCGCGACAAGCGTTGCGCGGTGACCTGATCGTCCAATGTGACTGTGGCCTTGGGCAGATAGTCAAAGATGGTTTCCAGTTCTTCGTGAAAGAACGCCATCCAATGTTCGGCACCTTGGTGCTTGCGGCCCGCGCTGATTGCTTCGTACAGCGGATCATCGGTGCCGGCAGCCCCGAATTCGATGCGATAGTTCTGGCGAAACCGCGTAATAGCGGCCTCGTCCAGAATAACCTCGCTTACCGGGGCCAGTTCAATCAGGTCCAGCTTTTCTGTGGTCCGTTGGGTCAGCGGGTCAAAGCGCCGTGCACCGTCCAATATGTCGCCGAACAAATCCAACCGTACAGGTCCGAGATCACCGGGCGGATAGATGTCGATAATCCCACCCCGGATCGCATAGTCACCGGGTTCGGTAACAGTGGGGCTTTGGACAAAGCCCATTCGCACCAGAAAATTGCGCAAGGCACTTTCGTCGATTCGGTCACCAACACGCGCGGAAAACGCAGCATCGCGCAGGATAGCGCGCGCGGGTACCCGCTGGGTCGCGGCGTTCAGGGTGGTCAGCAGGATATACTGGCCCGGCATCCCGTGAACCAATCCCGCCAGCGTCGCCATCCGCTGCGCCGAGATATCGGCGTTGGGCGACACGCGATCATAGGGCAAACAATCCCACCCCGGAAAAGTGATGACCGGCAGATCGGGCGCAAAGAACCGCAGAGCTGATTTCATCGCGGCCATACGTTTGTCATCGCGCGCCACATGGATCACGGGGCGCTTGTTCTTGGTCAGCTCGTCCAGCAGCGCGCGGGCATCAAAGCCTTCGGGCACGCCTGAGAGCGTTATCTGAGTGGTTTTTGACATGGGATGTCACTTGATCCTTGGGTGGGTTTTGTCAACCGCCGAACGGACCCACATAAAGGTTTTGATACATCCCCCAGATCGAGGTGACGAAAATCGAAACGATCCCGATGATCTGCGTATAAAGCCGATGTCTTGCAAGGCGGCGGTATAGCAGGTCACCGGTGGCGGATTCTTCGTGGATTTGCTGGGCGGTTGAAACGCTTAGTACGGCGACCAGAGATAAGGGAAAGGCCAGCAAAAGCACGGCTTGGGCGAACTCAAAATTATAAAAGACTGCAAGCGTGAACAGCATTGTCAGGAAAAAGCAGGTAAACCCCAAGATCCACATGCCCGAAACCTGCGTGATATACAGAAGGCGGTTCACGTTAATGCGGACCATGTCCTCCAGATCGATCTGGGCCTGTTCGCCTTGGCGGCGTGCACGCAGCACCATGTCATAGGGAACACCCAAGACCCAGTGGCTGGCAGAGGACCACACAACAGCCAACGCGATCCAGAACCACAGGTTTGAGAACGAGCGCATGTCGATCACTTCTAATATTGTCTGGTACAAGTCCAAGGAATGCCTGTCTTTGATCGTGAATATATCTGGCCGCGGCAACTGTCCCTACAACCTAAGCACGTCATAGCGGTGCCTTCCACCAATTCCTAGCCTTGAGCCGTGCAAAAATAAATGGCAAGCCTTGTGCTGAAACATCTGAGGTATTTTTGCATGAGACCCCAACAAGCCGCCTTTCCTGCGACACGACTGCGCCGCACCCGTCAATCTGCAGGGATCCGGGCATTGGTTCGCGAAAACTCGCTTGAGCTGGGGGATCTGATCTGGCCTGTCTTTGTGCGCTCGGGCGAAGGAATAGAAGAGCCCATCCCGTCAATGCCCGGCGTGCTCCGGCGCAGTGTGGACAAAGTGGTCGAAGCCGCCCGTGAGGCCGCCGATCTGGGGATCGGGGCGATGTGCATCTTTCCCTATACCGGTATCGAAGATCGGACCGAAGACTGCGCCGGTGCGTGGGATCCTGATAACAACCCCAACCGCGCCATTCGGGCAATCCGCGACGCGGTGCCAGAGATGGTTATTATGACTGATGTTGCGCTGGATACCTATAATATCAACGGGCATGACGGGTTTGTTGAAAACGGTATCATCGTCAACGACCGCACGGTCGAGGCACTGGTAAAGATGTCGCTGGCCCAAGCCGAGGCGGGCGCAAATATCATCGGGCCGTCTGATATGATGGACGGTCGGATCGCTGCCATCCGCGCAGGGCTTGAGGGCGCAGGTCATTCCGACGTGATGATTATGAGCTATTCGGCGAAATATGCCTCGGCGTTTTATGGGCCTTTCAGGGATGCGGTCGGTGCGTCTGGGGCTCTGACGGGCGACAAAAAGACCTATCAGATGGACTATGCCAACAGCGACGAGGCCTTGCGCCTGATTGAGCGCGACCTGCGCGAAGGCGCGGATATGGTTATGGTCAAACCCGGCCTGCCCTATCTGGACATTTGCCACCGCGTGAAAACCACCTTTGGCGCGCCGACCTTTGCCTATCAGGTGTCGGGTGAATACAGCATGATCAAGGCGGCGGCGCAGAACGGCTGGATCGACGAGGAACGCGTGATGATGGAAAGCCTGACGGGATTCAAGCGCGCGGGTTGCGATGGTGTCTTGACCTATTTTGCGCCCGCTGTTGCGCGTTTAATGGGGTCGTAACTCACAAACCTGCGCAGAAAACGCGCGTGGGCGGCAAATCACCGCCGATTCGTGGCCTAAACTGGTGACACCACGGATTTTTCGGCATAAGGTTGCTTATAAGTCGGGACAAACCGGCACGGGCAATTACAGGCAAAATAAAATGAGCAATTCTTCTTTCTCGCGCCGCGCTTTTGCGTTGGGCGCGTTGGCAAGCGTCGGGGCCGTTGCGGCTTGCGGCAATGGTATTGGCAGCCGTGGCAGCGGTCAGATCGACGCACGGGTCGATGCAACCTTGCAACAAATGTACCGCGAATTCCCTAATACACGGCAGCTGGCCGAGAAATCAAATGGTATGCTGATCATGCCTTTGGTGACGGAAGCGGGTTTCGGTTTGGGTGGTGGATACGGGCGCGGTGCACTGCGCGTCAACAATATCTCGGTTGATTATTATTCGATGACCAAGGCAACGGGCGGGCTTCAGATTGGTGCCCAACAATATGCGCATGTTCTGTTTTTCATGACCGAAGAAGCACTAAACGGTTTCCGCCGGTCCCCGGGTTGGGCGGCAGGTGCTAACATTGAATATGTGATCGATGACAAAGGCGACAGTGTAAACGCAGACACCACAACGGCGCTTTCACCCGTTCTGGCAGCTGTCTTTGGCCGTGCCGGTCTGCGCCTTGGTGCCACGCTTGAAGGCAGCAAATACAGCCGTATTATTCCGTAAACGGACATGCCCGGCCCGCAGGTATCGCGGACCGGGCCACACCATTAGCCCATAGCGTTCAGGCGTTTAATCAGGCTCGAGGTGTCCCAACGGCCACCGCCCAGCTTTTGCACATCTTTATAGAACTGATCGACTAGCGCGGTGACAGGCAGGCTGGCTTCGATTTCATCTGCAGTGTCCAGACAGATACCGAGATCCTTGCGCATCCAATCCACTGCGAAACCGTGATCAAATTTATCATCCAGCATTGTCTCGAACCGGTTCGACATCTGCCAACTTCCGGCAGCCCCCTGGCTGATGACTTCGACCACGTCACGGCCATCAAGCCCGGCTTTCTGTGCGAAATGCAGCGCTTCGGATAAACCCTGAACCAGACCCGCAATCGCAATCTGGTTGCACATCTTGGTCATCTGGCCGGCACCGCTGTCGCCCAAACGGCGGCAGATCTTGGAATATACCTCCATGATCGGCAGCGCGCGGTCAAAGGCCCCTGCATCGCCGCCACACATGATCGACAACTGACCATTCTCAGCCCCGGCCTGCCCGCCCGAAATCGGCGCATCGACAAAGCTGATCTGCAGCGGATCCGCAGCCTCGTAAAGCTCGCGGGTGACGGCGGCTGAAACCGTGGTGTGATCCACAAAAATCGCGCCTTCTTTCATGCCCGTAAACGCACCATCATCGCCAAGACAAACTGACCTCAGGTCATCATCATTGCCTACACAAGATATCACAAAATCAGCCCCTTGCGCGGCTTCACGTGGGGTGTCCTTCATCGAGCCGCCATTGGCTTCGACCCAAACACGGGATTTTTCAGTTGTGCGGTTATATACAGTCACCTCGTGGCCTGCTTTTTGCAGATGCCCGGCCATCGGGCCGCCCATGACGCCCAGTCCCAGAAATGCGAGTTTTGCCATCGTCTTTTCCTTGTCTATTAGTTGCGCTATTGGCTGGTACAACACCTAACACCCCACGGGCTTTGGTCAATCATGTGTGGGGTATATTCAGGAGCATCCGATGGCAGTGGTTTTTAAGTGGCTTGTACGTTTGACCACCTTGTTGATTGTCGTAACTGTGGTTGCTGTCGGCGGGATCTATTGGCTGGCGTCGCGGTCTTTGCCTGATTATGACGACACAGTTGTGGTGCCCAACCTGCGCGCCGAGGTCGAGATCGTGCGCGACAATGCCAATGTGCCGCATATTTTCGCGCAGAACGATCTGGATGTATTCTATGGCTTGGGGTTTGCCCATGCGCAGGATCGGCTGTGGCAGATGATCACCATGCGCCGCACAGTTCAGGGCCGCCTTTCAGAAGTGTTTGGCAGCGCGACCATAAACATCGATCGCCTTTTGCGCCGGTTTGACCTGTATACGCTGGCAGTCCGTTCGGTCGACACACTTGACCCTAAAACCCGCGGTGCCCTTGATGCCTATGCAGCAGGGGTGAACGCCCGTCTCAACCAGATCAACAAGGAAGCGTTGGGCCGCGGTGCCCCCGAGATGCTTCTGTTTGACGCCCCCGTAGCACCTTGGCGCCCTGCGGATTCATTGGCGATGGTAAAATTGATGGCGCTACAGCTTTCAGGTCATCTGGATGCCGAAGTAAAGCGCGCCCGCACGTCGCTTGCCTTGCCGGATCAAAAACGCCTGCTGGATATTTTGCCCGATGCGCCGGGCAGTGGCATCGCTGCCTTGCCAGAATACGCGGCCCTCGTGCCGGGTGTACCGCAGTTCGCCGAAAACACGCCGCTTGATCCCAACCCTCTGTCGCCATTCAAGTCGTTTGATCTGGCTGGCGCTTCGAACGCATGGGCCGCCGCGCAGGACCGGTCTGCATCGGGGGGCACTTTGATCGCCAATGATCCCCACCTTGGATTTACCGCGCCGACAATCTGGTATCTCGCCCGGCTTGAACTGCAATCGGGTGGTGTGATCGGTGCCACCATTCCAGGTATTCCGGTGGTGCTGTCCGGACGTTCTGCCGCCCTTGGTTGGGGGCTGACATCGTCCTATGCTGATGACCAAGACGCCTATATCGAAGAGTTGAACCCCGAAAACCCCGAAGAGTACCGCACGCCCGATGGCTTCAAACCCTTTGTCAAAAGGGCGTCGATCATAACAGTAAAAGACGCGGACCCGATTACCCTGACCCTGCGCTGGACAGACAATGGCCCGGTCCTGCCTGGCAGCCACTATAATCTTGCCGCCATCACACCAGCCGGCCACGTGGCCACATTGAACTGGACAGCGCTCAGCCCTGCCGACACCTCCCTCGCCTCTGCGATGGCGCTAATGGAGGCAAAATCGGTCGAGACCGGCATCGCTGCCGCCGCCGACTACCTTGCGCCGTCGCAGAACCTGACACTGGTGGATCGCGAAACGATTGCGATGAAGACCATTGGTGCGCTGCCTGCGCGCGATCCTGCCCACCAAAGCCAAGGCCGTATGCCCACAGCAGGGTGGGTCGCTGCCAACCGCTGGCAAGGGCGCCTGCCCTACAGCTCGAACCCCGAATTCGTCGCGCCGCGCGGCGGTATCCTTGGCAACACCAACAACAAGACGCTGGACCGCCCGTTCCCCAATCATGTGTCCTTTGTCTGGGGTGATACACAGCGCATTCAACGCTGGCGCAATTTGATGCAACGCCGCCAAGTCCACACGCGCGACAGCTTTATCGAGGCGCAACTGGACACGGTCAGCTTTACTGCCCGCACCTTGCTGCCCCTGATCGGGGCCGAACTGTGGTTCACCGGCGAAGCCACCGCCGAAGGCACGTCCGAGCGTCAACGCGAACGTGCATTGATCTTGCTGGCGGGCTGGTCGGGCGAGATGAATGAACACCTGCCCGAACCGTTGATCTATGCCGCGTGGCTGCGCGCCCTGCAGGAACGGTTGATCCAAGACGAACTTGGCCCGCTTGCGCAGGAATTCGACCACGTCGAACCCTTGTTCATCGAACGGGTGTTTCGCAATGTTGATGGTGCGGGCGTCTGGTGCGATGTCTTGCAATCCGCCCCGGTCGAAACATGCCCGGACATGGCCCGCCTTGCGCTCGATGACGCCTTGATCTGGATAAATGAGACTTGGGGCGGCCAGCTTGAATCCCTGCGGTGGGGCGATGCGCATCAGGCAACTCATGATCACCAGACCTTGGGCGAGGTCCCGATCCTGCGCTATTTCGTCAACATCCGGCAATCGACCTCTGGTGGTGACAACACGCTGCAACGCGGCCGCACCAAAGGCACCGGTCCCGATCCCTTTTTGAACGTGCATGGTGCTGGCTACCGCGGTGTTTATGATTTCGCCGATCCGGATTCATCGGTCTTTGTGACCTCGACGGGACAGTCTGGGCACTTCCTGTCTCGCTACTACGATAACCTAGCCCAGCTGTGGCGGCGTGGTGAGTACATCCCGATGTCACTGGACGAGGATCTGGCCCGCGCCGCATCGGTCGGGGTGACCAAATTGATACCGGCGAAGCCATGAACCGCGTTATCTTGTTCAATAAACCCTTCGGGGTCTTGACGCAGTTTACGGACAAAGGGACCGAAGGGTCCCCGCGCCCGACCCTCTCGGCCTATATCGATGAAAAGGGATTCTACCCCGCTGGCCGCCTTGACCGCGACAGCGAAGGGTTGATGGTGCTGACCGACAATGGTGCCCTGCAGGCCCGTATATCTCACCCGAAATATAAGCTGGCGAAAACTTACTGGGTTCAAGTCGAAGGAACCCCTGATGAGGCCGCACTGAATGCACTGCGCAGTGGCGTGCCCCTCAAGGATGGCAAAACAGCCCCGGCGAAGGCCATCCAAGTTGATGAACCCGTTGGCCTTTGGGACCGAGATCCGCCTGTCCGCTTTCGCAAATCGGTGCCTGATGCGTGGCTCTCCATCACAATTACAGAAGGCCGCAATCGCCAAGTCCGCCGCATGACGGCTCATGTCGGCCTGCCGACCCTGCGCCTGATCCGCGCCCAAGTCGGTGATTGGCAGCTTAACAACATGCAACCCGGCACTTGGCGATTTTCTTCAGAAACCGGCCGGTAATTTCAGGTGGATAAATATTTCGGCGGACAAGCAAAGGCTTGGGGACTGGCTCCCGGCACCCTTATCGATCTAAGAAAACAACCGAGTTGTCCAGACGCCGACGGTTGCAGATACGCCTGTTAGGACCACACCCCACGAAAAATCGGTCGCAACCATCTGTGGCGTCCAATCCTTGAGCGTAGCCAGATTGGTAAATTCATAAGTGCCATAGCCCAACGCTCCGATCAGGGCAGCGTTCAGAAATACCCAAACCAAAGTTCTATCTTGGACCACCGCTGGCCAGGATACGAAATACAGCAAAACGACGATATAGAATGCGTAGAAGACCAACGCGGGCGCAAGGCGAAAACTATCCAGCAACAACGGCCCGATATCGCGTGAAAAGGTAGGCTTGATCAAGTAATTAAGACCCAGAAAATCCAATCCCAGAAAAACCGCGAATGTCAGCACATATAGAATGATCAACGTCATAAATTCTCCCCTGCCGTGATACATAATACCATATGCATCTAGATCTGGAATATTCGAATTTTCTGGCGAGATTTTTTCGAAACGATTTTATCCCAGCGGCACCGGTGGATCAAAGTCGTTGAAATTGGTCTTCTTGCTGGGCCGACCAACGCACAGTCAGGTTAAAGCCGTCCTCGGTCTGTTCTTCTTTCAAAACAACCTCTTGGGCGAACAACCATGCGCGTTTTTTGCCGTCTGCAAACTCTAGGAACAAATCAGCTTCACGCACAGCGCCTTGCAGGGCTTCGGCAATCACAGCTTGAAATTCGTCCAGACCCTCGCCCGTCAGCGAAGATATCGCCAACACGTTTTCGTCACGTGCTGCGCGGGCACGAACAGCATCGGCGCGGTCTGGGCTTAGCAGATCGATCTTATTCCAGACTTCAAAGCTGCGGGTCTCTTTGGGCACACCCAAGGACGTCAGAATATCGCGAACATTCTGGGCCTGCTCTTCTGTCTCGGCGTGGGAAATATCGCGCACGTGACAGATGATATCAGCGGCCAAGACTTCTTCGAGGGTCGCACGGAATGCGGCGACCAATTCGGTCGGCAAGTCCGAGATAAAACCAACCGTGTCGCTCAAAATGATCTCGGGGCCGTCGGGCAGCACTAGGCTGCGCATGGTCGGGTCCAACGTCGCGAAAAGCATATCTTTCGCCATCACATCCGCACCAGTCAACCTATTGAAAAGCGTCGATTTTCCGGCGTTCGTATAACCGACTAATGCCACAATCGGAAACGGAACCTTGGCACGGGCTGCGCGGTGCAAAGCACGGGTTTTGACGACTTTATCAAGCTGGCGGCGTAAGCGAACCAGTTGTTCGTCGATCGCGCGTCTGTCTGATTCAATCTGTGTTTCACCAGGACCGCCGACAAAACCCAAACCGCCGCGCTGGCGTTCAAGGTGGGTCCAGGCCCGCACAAGCCGCGTACGTTGATAGTTCAGCGCGGCCATTTCGACCTGCAGCACACCTTCTCGGGTGGCGGCACGGTCGCTAAAAATTTCTAGGATCAGACCGGTGCGGTCCAACAGTTTTACGCCCCACTCTTTTTCAAGGTTGCGTTGTTGCACGGGCGTTACATGTCCGTCCACCAAGACCAACTCGACTTCGGCGTCCTCCATGCGGCGTTTCAGTTCAGCGATCTTGCCAGAGCCCAACAACATCCCTGCGTTCACAGTGCGCAAGATGACGACCTCTTGGCCTACAACCTCGAGCTGAGGAAGTGCATGGGCCAACGCAACTGCTTCGGCCAAAGCTGGTTCCGCGATTCGGCGGTCGTTGTCTGTTTTAATGTCAGGGTGCAACACCCAGGCCCGTGTCATCTTGGGGCCTGCGGTGTCATCAATCTGGAAAGGGGGGCGCGTCAATTCGCGTCTTCACCCTCGTAAAGCGAGATTGGCTGGCTTGGCATTATGGTCGAGATTGCGTGCTTGTACACAAGCTGCGATTGTCCATCCCGGCGTAAAAGCACACAAAAGTTGTCAAACCAGGTGATCACGCCTTGCAGTTTTACACCGTTAATCAGAAAGATTGTTACTGGAACTTTAGTTTTACGCACATGGTTCAGGAACGCGTCCTGAAGGTTCTGTCTGTCAGACGCCATAATGGTCTCGCCTTTATTCTTGCTGTTGTTCTTGCTGATGTCCGCGGATCGGACCCCCATTTCAAGCGAGTATGTAGATGCCCGTCAGGAGTTTCCACCCCAAATGTTACGCAGCACTGTCAGGCGACCTACAATGCGTGTCACGCACGCCACAGGTCAGGGGTTAGCAAGGCGATAATGGCAAGAGTTTCCAATCGTCCCAACACCATCGCGCCAATCAGGATCACCTTTGCCGGGTCGCCCAGCTCGATCAGTGCAATTGGCGCATCGGCGGCAAATTCAATCAATGGTCCTGTGGTGGCAAGGCTGGCAACAGACATCACAATTGCATCTTCGAACGGGGCACCGACAAAGGTCAGCAGCAGTGTGACTCCGGCCAGTGACAGGGCAAAGAGCATGAAAAAGACCCATGCGATAAATGCTCCATTGCTTTGCAACCGCCGCCCCGTGGTCCCTGCCCCCGAAACCGAGTTTGGGTGCACAAGCCGCTCTAGTTCACGCACGCCGTTGCGGTAAAGCGCAAAGACCCGCAACAGTTTCACCCCGCCCGCTGTGGTTGCTACGCCGCCACCAATCAGTGCAAGACCCATCAAAATCAGGCCGGGAGTTTCCAGCCCGGACCAGCTTTGGGCTTCGGACCAAGAGGAGCTGACAAACCCTGTGGTGGTCAAAAATGAAGTAACGGTAAAGATGGCCCCCCAAAGGGCGCTGCCGCTTTCCTGGGGTTCGGCGCTGGCTGAGACATCGAAAGCACCAATGAAATGCCGCGCAAACAGGATCAGCGGCACGCCAATAATCAGCGCAATCCCCATGCGAAATTCCGGGTCGGTGCGCAATCCACCTTGGGTGGCCGTGACTGTGTCCTTTGAGAAGGTGAGCCGTGACAGCGAAAACAGCATGAATAGCATCATTACCGCCTCGGCCCCAAAACCAACGCCGGTGTTATGGGTGCCCCCTAAAGGCGAGATGCCGGACGTCGCCATCACAGACATCGCATGACACAGCGCGACCAGTGACCGATCGCCATTGGCCAGCAGTAAAACCCATAGCAGCAGGGTAAGTGCCAAATAGGTCGGTGCCAATGCGCCTGTTGATCGCAACAACCGTATGCGCGGATTGATCGGGGCGGTGGCGTTGGTGCGCCGGTCGTCAGGGTTGCCAGGTTCGGCCTGCGATGTGACCTCAAAGCCGCCAAGGTGCAGCGGGGCCAAAATAGCCGAGGCCGCGATCCACATCATGAGGCCACCCATCCACCCCACCTGTGCCCGCCACAAATGCAGCGTATCGCTGAGCCGTCCGGGGTCATCAAACAGGTTGGCCCCGGTCGTCGTCATCGAACTGACCATATCGAAATAGGCATTCAGAAACCGCGTGGTTGGCAAGGCCTCAAGAAACGGAATCGCAAGAAGGGCGGGCAAAAACACGAAGCTGGCAAACAGCGACAGCAAAGGCCCCAATGATCCGTGCCGGGGTTTGCGTCCAAAGTGGGCAATGGCGATCATGCTAAAGACTGTCATGCCCAGCAGGCAGGAATAGAAAAACGCCCGCGACGCCATCAAATCACGGGTCATCAAGCCATAGAATGCAGGAATAATCATCGACGCACTGAAAACGCCGAAGATCAGCAGAAATAGCGGTAAGTCCCTTATTTCCTTGCGGATAAAACTCTTGCGTCTCATGTTGGGGTGCCCCGATCGCGCATCAGAAAAAGTCGATCGATACCTGCATCAACTGTTCGACCTGCGGCACGTCCTTTGCCAGACAGAAAACAGCGATCACATCGCCTTCGTCAATACGGGTGCTGCCTAGGGGCCGGATAACCTTGTCGCCCTTGCGCACCATACCGACCAGCACCCCTTCGGGGAAATCGATCTCGGTGATGCGTTTACCGGCCAGGGGTGATGTTGACAGCACTTCGGCTTCGATCACCTCGGCCTCGGCATCGCCAATCGAATAGACCGAACGCACCCGACCGTGGCGGATGTGGCGCAGGATCGAACTGACCGTGGTAGCACGTGGGTTGATATAGGCGTCGATGCCCAAGGGTTCCATCAAAGGAACCAAGGTCGGGTCGTTGATCAAGGCGATCACAAACGGGCAACCTTCGGCCTTGGCACGCACACAGGCCAGCATATTGGTCTTATCATCGTCAGTAATCGCCATCATCGCGTCGGCACGGCTGATCCCTGCTTCGGCCAAAAGTGCTGCGTCCAGTCCGTCACCGTGCAACACAATCGTCCGTTCCAAAGCCTCGGCAGCGCGTTCGGCGATGGCGCGGTTTTTCTCGATCATTTTGGTGCGGACGCGCTTTTCCTTGCCTTCAAGGCTTTGTGCGACGGCCAGACCGACATTGCCGCCACCTACCAGAACAACGCGCTCCAACTTGCTGGTTTTCTTACCAAAAATCTCTAGCGCGCGGGGAATGTCGTCGCGGTGGGTAAAGAAATAGCAAGCGTCACCAATAAATAGCTGGTCCTTGCTTTCGGGGGCGAACAACGTGCCGTCCCGGCGCACACCCACAACAACGGCGCGCAGGGTGGAAAACAAATCAGACAATTGGCGCAGCGGGGTGTTGATTACCGGGCAGTCTTCGTCGATCTGGATGCCAATCAGATGGGCCATGCCATCCATAAAGGTTTCAGTGTCAAAGGCTGCAGGTGCCGACAAGCGTTGAAGGGCGGCGGCGGCGACTTCTTTCTCGGGGCTGATCACCACGTCGATCGGCATATGGTCGCGGCGGTAAAGATCGGAATAAATCGCAGTCAAATAGGACTGGCTGCGCAAACGGGCGATCTTGCGGTTGATGCCGAACACTGAATGGGCCACCTGACAGGTGACCATGTTAACCTCGTCCGAATGGGTCGCGGCGATGATCATTTCAGCGTCGCGCGCGCCTGCGCGGTCCAACACATCGGGATAGCTGGCGAAACCCGCAATCCCCTGAACATCCAGTGTGTCTGTCGCACGGCGCACCAGATCGGCGTTGTTGTCGACGATTGTCACATCGTTGCGTTCCCCTGACAGGTGGCGCGCAATTTGCCAGCCGACCTGACCTGCACCGCAAATAATCACTTTCATGAAAGGTTCCTTTGGCGTTGCGCCTTATGACAGGACCAGACGAAAACCACCCGCATGATCGCTAATTTGAATGACAGATGGCTATGCAAGGGTCAATTCAAATGTCTAAATGTATGTAACATCAAAAAGGGGTGGACGCGATGAGACAACTGACAGTGACGATCTTGGCGCTCATCGGCCTTGGTGCCTGCGCCCCGCTGAATACCTATTACAAGCCCGGTGCCAGCGTGACGGCGCTGCTCCGTCAAACCACCGCCTGCGAGGTCGAGGCACTGGCAAAGGTGCCGGCGTCGTCCCAAATCAGGCAAACGCCACCGCGCTATGTTCCCCCTTGGAGCGATTGCAACAATGCAGGTCAGTGCCGCGTCATTCCAGGCTATTACGAGCCGGGCACGTTTTACACGGTCGATCCCAACGCCAATTTGCGCCGAAGGGTCGAAACCCAATGTATGGCAAATCAGGGCTATGCGCCTGTGTCGATCCCTGTTTGCCCCGCATCTGTGGCACGGTCGGCACCCACGCAGGCCACGACCACCCTGCCCCCGTTGAACGCCAAATCATGTGTGATCCGAAATTCCGACGGCAGTTTTCAAATCGTTACCTTGGGCTAGCCATCCACTTCGACCTCATCATCCACATGGGCAATGCGGGTGCCGGATTTGGCTGAAGTGACCACACCAAGGCTTTTCAATTTCCGGTGCAAGGCCGACCGCTCCATGCCGACAAAATTGGCCGTGCGGCTGATATTACCGCCAAAGCGGTTGATCTGGGTCAGCAGGTACTCACGTTCGAACGCCTCGCGAGCCTCGCGCAGGGGCAAGGTAGCCAAAGCACCTGACAGAACCACGCGGCCGTCTTCCTCTTTGTTTTCGTCATCGCCGGGCAATTCTCGGGCTTCGATAGGGCCGGTCCCGTCGCCTAGGATCAATACCCGTTCAACCAGGTTTTTCAATTGGCGGACGTTGCCAGGCCAGACCATCGTTTGCAGCAATGCGACCGCGTCATCGGAAAACGGACGCAATGGCAACCCTTGGCTGTTGTTGAACTCAGCAATGAAGTGATCGGCCAGAACCGGAATATCTTCGCGGCGGTCTTCCAGTGACGGGACCGAGATCGGGACGACGTTCAGGCGGTGAAACAATTCTTCGCGGAATTTTTCAGATTTAATCGCGGCGTCCAGATCCTTGATTGTGCTTGAGATAACGCGCAAATCAACGCGAACCTTGTCGTGGCCGCCGACACGGGTGAATTGCTGGTCAACCAAAACGCGTAAAATTTTCGATTGTGTGCCGAGGGGCAGATCTGCGACCTCGTCAAAAAAGATCACGCCGCCGTGGGCCTGCTCAAGCAGGCCCGGTTCGATCCCGCGCTCAGGGGTTTCGATGCCAAACAGCACTTCTTCCATGCGGTCGGGGGCCACACTGGCACAGTTTATCGTCACAAAAGGGGCTGAGGCACGGGCCGAATTGCTGTGAATATAGCGTGCTGCGATTTCCTTGCCAGCACCGGCTGGGCCGCGCAGCATGACGCGCCCGTTGGATTTAGTGACCTTGTCCAATTGGCTTATCAGGGTCTTGAAGGCGGTCGACGACCCGATCATCTCGGCGTTCGCGACCTCGCGCCGTTTGAGGGAGAGGTTCTCGCGGCGCAACCGCGAAGTTTCCATTGCGCGGCGGATGACGACCAGCAACTGATCTATATTAAATGGTTTCTCAATGAAGTCATACGCACCTTGCTTGATCGCGGCGACAGCGATTTCGATGTTGCCATGCCCAGAAATAATAACAACCGGAACGTCCGGGTTGTCGCGTTTCACAGTCTTGAGGATATCAATTCCGTCCATCTGGCTGTCTTTTAACCAAATATCCAAAATCATCAGTGCCGGTGGTTCGGCGTTGATCGCCGCTATAGCGTCGTCCGAATTTCCAGCTAGACGCGTGGCATAGCCTTCGTCCTCTAAGATGTCGGAAATCAATTCGCGAATATCGCGTTCATCGTCCACGATCAGGATGTCACTCATCTGGGGTCTCCAATGCGGTTGTCTGTGAGGTGGCGGCCAAGGGCAAAGTGATAATTGCCATGGCACCAAAATGGGATTGGCCTTTGAAACAGGGGGCGTTTTCAAGCACCAAGGTGCCGCCATGTTCTTCGATAATTTTTTTCACGATGGGGAGGCCCAGGCCTGTGCCCTCTTTGCGGGTTGTTACGTAAGGTTCAAATAGCCGAGCGCGATCTTCGGGAAGACCGATGCCATTGTCAGCAATCGAGATTTGAACTGTTGTGGGTTGAACGGTGAGCGTGACTTCAATGCGAGGATCAAGATCTTCGGGCGCACCTTTTTCTTTCAAGCTTTCAATAGCTTCGCCTGCGTTCTTAATCAGATTGGTCAGGGCCTGCGACATCATCGTGGCGTCCACCGGGGCCACAACCGGGCCGTCGGGCATGATGGCCTCGATCGTCACGTCCGGTTGGCCGCTTTGCTGCAACAGCACGGCATCGCGCACCAATTGTGCGACATCCTGCTCTGAGGTTTCGGGCTCGGGCATGCGCGCAAATTTCGAAAACTCGTCGACGATGCGCCGCAGATCGCCGGTCTGGCGAATAATGACGCCGGTCATCTGCTCAAGGGCAGCGGCATCGTCGGGCAGTTTACGGGCGAATTTGCGTTGGATACGTTCGGCGCTTAGCTGGATTGGCGTCAACGGATTCTTGATCTCATGAGCGATGCGGCGGGCCACGTCCCCCCATGCGGCCATACGTTGGGCGCTGACCAGATCGGTGACATCGTCAAACGCCACAACATAACCTTCCAGCCTCCCGTCATCGCTGCGCCGGGTGGCCACGCGCACCAAAAGGTTTTCCATGTGGCCTAGTCGCGACACTTTGACCTCGCCTTGGGCGACCTCGCCCTGACCTGAAACAACGGTGTTGAACAGCGGGCCGAATTCGGGAATGGCGACTGAAATTGCCAGCGACTGCTGGTCTTCGTCCCAATCCAGCAAGCGCATCGCCGACCGATTTACAAACGCTACACGCCCTTCAGGATCAAGGCCGACCACCCCCGAGGTGACTGAACTAAGCACGGAATCAAACAAGCGGCGGCGACGTTCAATCTGGCGGGTGTTGTCCAGCAATGCCTCGCGCTGACCCTTCAACTGCTTGGTCATCTGGTTAAAGTAGCGGCCCAGCATCGCGATCTCGTCATCGCCGTCTTCTTCGCGGACCTGCACCTCAAGATCGCCGGCACCGACCTGTTGCGCTGCACCTGTCAAACGCCCAACGGGGCCAGACAAGCGTTCGGCAAACCACAGGCCCAGCCAAACCGCAGCCAGAATAAGGATCACCGCAAAGCCCACATAAAGCAGACCGAATTCGAACAACAGTTTGCCTCGCTCGTTCTCCAACTGCTGATACAGACGGACCGTTTCCTTGGTGTCATCTAGCAGCGACAGGATTTCGCCATCCACATCACGGCTGATGTACAAAAACCGGTCCAGATAGGACCCCAGTGCGACAAGGGCGCGGAATTCGTTGTTTGGCCAGTCTTCGATCACCAAGGGGCGGCCGTTGCTTTCTTGGGCCTGTTTGATCTTCTCCGGCGAAGGTGGTTCGTAATCAAACAGATAGGACCGGTCGCCGCGGGCGCGAATTTGGGCGGTGCCATCAATCAAATACGCCTCGCGTAGGCCGCGTTGGATCTGCAATTGCCCTTCGGCCAACAGTTGCGAATCCGGCAGGTTCAACCCTTGGGCGCGGGCGTTGTCTATGCCGCGGGCCAGCGTTAGGGCGTCTTCGATCAGATCATCGCGCTGTTCCGATTCGTAGGCCTGCGCTGCAGCAAGCGAATTGCCCACCACGCTGCGCACGCGATCGGAAAACCACCCTTCAAGCCCGACATTGATTGTCAGACCCGCGAAAACGGCGACACTGACTGTCGGGATAAGTGCCATCAACGCAAACACACCCGTCAGCCTCAGATGCAAACGCGATCCTGCGGATTTCGCGCGACGTGCTGCGATCAAACGGGCGACCTGACTGAACACAAGCGCCGCCACCAGCAGGATATAGACAAGGTCTGTCAGCAGGATAAGCCGCAGGCTGGGCGTGTTTGCACCCTGCCCCAACGGCCCCAGCACTAGATAGGTGACAAGCGCCAAAACAGGCCCAAGGACCACGAGCCCTAAGGTCGCCATATTGCGATAGCGCCGAACACGGCGCAGACGCTCAAGACGCAACAGATAATAACTGCGTGACCGGGTTAGCACCCGCTATCCTCACCGATGATGTGATGCGCGAATGCATCAACCGCCTATTTTATGTGGTCCTAATCAGGGTATGATACCTGATGGCCACGGTTATGTGGCTCTTTTACATCATTTTGCGACCGCGTGTCACCTCTATATCGAGGTCCGTGATCTTTTTTCTCAAGGTATTGCGGTTTATTCCCAGAAGATCAGCACATTTAGCTTGATTACCGGCCGTTGCACTCAGCGCAATTTCTATCAATGGAGCCTCAATTTCACGCAAAATACGCGCGTACAGTCCCGGAGGGGGCAACATTGACCCGTGTTGGTCAAAATACCGACGCAAGTGTCGTTCTACTGACGCGCCCAGCTTTTCCGTGTTGGCATGCGCCTGAAGGGGCTCGGGATCAGGCTCTGCACCCAGCACCTGCTCGGCTTCGACTTGGGTGATTTCAGGTGCCCGGCTTGTCAGGGCCAGTTGCCGCATCGCATGTTCCAACTGGCGCACGTTGCCGGGCCATTGATAATTGGCAAAGACCTTGGCCGCCCCTTCTGCCAGTACGCGCGGTGCTGCGTTTCCAGACTCGGACCGTTCAAGGAAATGCGCAGCAAGCAGGCTGATGTCTTCGACCCGGTCTCGCAGTGCGGGCACGTGCAATGTTGCACCCGATAATCGATAGTACAGATCGCGGCGCAGCGTGCCGGCCTTCATCGCGGCGGCCAGATCCGATTGGCTTGTGGCCAGAAAACGCGGCGCATGTTCACCGGGCGTGTCCATCATCCGTGCAATACGGGCCTGTATCTCTTGCGAGAAATCCCCGATCTCATCGATCAGCAATGTGCCTCCCCGGACCCGTGCCAGCACGCGTGCCGGTCCTTCGATGTCTTGAAATTCGGCCGATGTGACCGTCACAAATGGCAGATTTCGGCGATCGGAGAAATCATGGATCGCCTTACCAATAAGGGATTTGCCCGTACCGGATTCACCCCAGATCAGCACCGGCAAATCGGTGTTCATGACCCGCGCAACCACGCGGTATAGCGATTGCATCACGGGGGTGCGCCCGACCAAGGGCAAATCATCGCGGTCGCCTGCGTCATTTGTTTGCACTGCACGGCGCGGCGCCCCATTGCGTTCCAGCGCGCGCGCCGTGCGTTTCATCAAATCAGGCAGATCAAACGGCTTGGGCAGATAATCATAGGCTTCGGCCTCGGCTGCTTTGATCGCCGTCATAATGGTGTTCTGAGCCGAGATTACGATGACCGGCAAACCCGGGCGGTCCTTGGCGATTTTTGGCAGCATTTCCAGCCCGTTGCCGTCAGGCATGACCACGTCCGAAATCACCACATCGCCTTTACCTTCGCCGATCCACCGCATCAACGTGGTCAGGCTCGATGTCGCATGAACTTTGCAGCCCGCGCGGGTCAGCGCCTGCGTCAGAACGGTGCGTATTGTGCGGTCATCATCGGCGACCAGAACTGTGCCATCCATCTATTATGTCTCCTGTTCGGGTGCGGTATTGTCCAACATCGCCTTGTCAGCGCGCGGAAGCGAAATGCGAAATACGGTTTTGCCGGGTGCGGAATTGACGGCAATCCAACCGCCGTGATCCGAAATAATCTTGCTGACCAGTGCCAACCCCAGCCCGGTGCCGTTTTCACGCCCCGAGACAAACGGTTCAAACACATCGTCCTGAATGGATTCAGGCAGGCCGGGGCCGTCATCAATCACTTCGATCTGAAGCGGCAGCGACTGACCTGTGCCATCTGCGCGGCGCAAACGGAAGGAATGCTCATAAAAACTGCGCAAACGGATGACACCGCCCGTGTCGCCCGCAGCCTCTGATGCGTTTTTGACAAGGTTCAGAACGACTTGCAGCAGTTGATCCTTATCGCCCACGGCCAACGGCAGCGACGGGTCATAGTCTTCGACAATCTTCATGCGCGCGCCAAAACCCAGCAGTGCGGACCGGCGGGCGCGGTCCAGCACATCATGCAGGTTCACGGCGTTCAACTCTGGTGGCAGCAGATTGCCGAACTGTTCGACCTGCTCAAGCAGTTTCACGATCCGGCGCGATTCAGCGACGATCAAATCCGTCAGTTCAAGGTCTTCGGCGTTCAGGTTCATGCTGAGAAGTTGCGCCGCACCCGTGATACCCGCCAGCGGGTTCTTGATCTCGTGGGCCAACATCTCGGCCATGCCGATGGCGGATTTTGCAGCGGATTTGACCTGATTGTTCTGGCTCATCCGACCGATCAACTCGCGCGGGGTGATCATCAGCAGCATGTGGCCGGGGCTCCCGTTCAGCGGGGACAGATGCAGATCGGACAAGGCGGGCGGGCGTTGGCCACTGCCGACATCGACGTCATTCACAAACAGCGGCGTGTCATTCTGGCGTGCGCGCGCAAAAGCTTCCTCGAGCGGGGCATTGACCGCGATCAGATCCCACACGGGCATGTCTTTTGCCGTTTTCGCCGAGGTATTCAGGAACCCTTCGGCTTCGGAGTTCAGATCTATGATTTCGTCATTGATACCGATCAACACCGCTGGCACGGGGATGGAATTGAAAACAGCGTCCGTGTTCACCATGCTGCTTCCATCACGTGGGTGCCAGCCATGGCGTCGTCAATCAAACGGTGCACGGTTTGCGGGTCAGTCGCGGTCAGAACAGCGCGGCGCAGATCGGTCGGCGTGGCGCTGGTGTCCATATACCAGCCCAAATGCTTGCGTGCCATGCGGACCCCGATCTTGACACCGTAAAAGCGGATCATCGCCTCGTAATGGTCTGCCACCATTCGCGCGAATGCAGAGCCTTGAGGTACATTCGGTGCGGGCGTGCCATAAATTTCATGGGCGACCTGCGCCAAAAGCCAAGGTTTGCCCTGTGCGCCCCGCCCGATCATTACACCATCTGCACCGGATGCTTTCAGCGCGGCGCGGGCGGTATCGCTGTTGATAATGTCGCCATTGGCAATCACGGGGAT
Source organism: uncultured Sulfitobacter sp. (assembly GCA_965363735.1). Classification (GTDB taxonomy): domain Bacteria; phylum Pseudomonadota; class Alphaproteobacteria; order Rhodobacterales; family Rhodobacteraceae; genus Sulfitobacter. The sequence continues at coordinate 53,288 of CBDTUA010000010.1, forward strand.
TTTTAGCGCGTCTTTGACGTTTGCAATTGCCGCCCAATCGGCGGCACCTTTGTAAAACTGGCAGCGGGTGCGTCCATGGATCGTGACCATCGTGATGCCTGCGTTTTGCGCCGACACCGCAATTTGCGGCGCATTCAGCATCGCGTCGTCCCATCCCAGACGGGTTTTCAGTGTCACGGGGACGGACACCGCGTTGACGACCGCCTCGATCAGGGTCAGCGCATAGTCAGGGGTGCGCATCAGCGCGGAACCGGAATAGCCTTGGGTAACCTTTTTGGCCGGACAGCCCATGTTGATGTCGATCACACGTGCGCCCTGCGCTTCTACCATTCGGGCGGCTTCTGCCAGTGGGGCGGCTTCGCGACCGGCAAGCTGGACGGCGCTGCCTTCGTTTCCCAAGCCGAGTTCGGCTTTTTCGCGGGTGCCAGGGCGTGCGTTGATCATATCTTCTGAGGCTACCATTTCAGACACAACCAGCCCTGCCCCAAACGAGGCAACCAGCGTTCTGTACGGGAGGTCCGTAATCCCGGCCATCGGTGCGAGTAAAACAGGCGGGCTGAGGGAAAATGGCAGATCGGCGAGACCCAAACGATTAATCCTTGTGCATTTCCATCGGGTGTATCGGCAGGATTGCCTGAATTCAAGAAATCCGCCGTGATTTCGGCATATATATAATATTGTGTGCCTAATTATTGGGCGTTTGGTACGAGAGATTGCACCGAAGTCATGGATTGCCTAAAACAAAGCGTCAAATCAAGGGGCTGCCGATGTCATCACCTCCGAAAATAGCCGCGCTGATTGTTGCGGCGGGCCGTGGAATTCGCGCGGGCGGCGCTGTTCCCAAGCAATGGCAAGAACTTTGCGGCAAGCGCGTGATCGATCATACCGTGGCCGCGTTCCAGCGTCATGGCAGAATTAATACAATTGTCATCGTGCTGAACCGAAGCGACATGGATCAAGCTGAGGGGTTCAGGGCACAAGGGTGTCTGATCGCGGTCGGTGGTGCCGACCGTGCCGCATCTGTGCGCAGCGGATTGGAAATGGTGGCCGACAGTGATCAGGTGTTGATCCACGATGCTGCGCGGCCTTGCGTATCGCAAAAGGTCATCGATGGTGTTCTGAACGCGCTAAAGAACGGACCTGCCGCCGCGCCTGGGTTGCCTGTGACAGACGCGCTTTGGATGGGCGAGGATGGTGAAGTTGCAGGCACCCAAGACCGCACCGCGCTTTTTGCCGCACAAACACCGCAAGGATTCGACACATCGGCCATTCGTGCCGCCCATGCCGCATTCGAGGGGGCCGCGGCCGATGATGTCGAGGTGGCTCGCGCAGCGGGATTGACCGTTGCCATCACCCCCGGCAGCGTGGATAACCTGAAGATCACCCTGCCCGGCGATTTGACCCGCGCCGCCCGTATATTGGAGAGCCAGATGGACATCCGCACCGGCAACGGATTTGACGTACATGCCTTTGGCCCCGGCGATCATGTGATGCTATGTGGCGTGAAAATTGATCACGATCAGGGGCTTGTGGGGCATTCTGATGCGGACGTCGCGATGCACACCGTGACAGACGCGATCTATGGCGCATTGGCAATGGGCGATATCGGCCAGCATTTTCCACCCTCCGATCCGCAATGGAAGGGCGCGCAAAGCCACATATTTCTAACCCACGCCGCTGATCTGGCGCGGTCCAAGGGGTTCACCCTGACCCATGTCGATTGCACCGTGATTTGCGAATTTCCCAAGGTCGGACCCCACGCAGCAGCCATGCGCGATGTCATGGCGCTGTATCTGGGGATCGACGCGGATCGTGTGTCGGTCAAGGCAACGACATCGGAACGTCTGGGCTTTACCGGTCGCGGCGAAGGCATCGCCTGCTTGGCCACAGCAACATTGGTGAAATTATGAAACTTGCGAACCTGATCGGCACAGTTCTGGGCGTCGGATATATCCGCCCTGCCCCCGGCACTTGGGGGTCGTTGGTTGCCCTGCCATGGGCCTGGTTGTTGCATGTTATCGGCGGGTTCCCATTGCTGGTGGTTGGCATCCTTGCCGCTTTTACCGCCGGTTGGTGGGCGACAGCACGGATGACCGCGGGCAGCGATGACCACGACCCCTCCGAAATTGTAATAGACGAGGTCGCAGGCCAATGGATCGCCTTGTTGCCGCTCAGCTATGCGGCGTGGTCGATGGGGTTGAATATCCTTGTCATGTGGCCCGGATGGTTCGCGGCGTTCGTATTCTTCCGGCTGTTCGACATCTGGAAACCCTTGCTTGTGGGCTGGGCCGACCGACGCGGAGACCCGCTTGGCGTGATGTTGGATGATGTGATAGCTGGCATCTTTGCCTTGCTCTGCGTGATTGGTCTGGCAGGACTGTATCATGGGCTTCTCTGACGCTGAGGCCTTGCTGGAACGTGCGGTCGCGCGTGGCGTGATGATTACCTGCGCAGAAAGCTGTACAGGCGGCATGGTCGCAGCGGCCCTGACTGATTTGCCCGGATCATCCGCGATGTTTGACCGTGGCTTTGTGACGTATACCAACGCCGCCAAGATCGATTTGTTGGGTGTCATGCCTGCGACGCTCGACGCACATGGCGCTGTTTCAGAAGAGGTCGCTCGCGAAATGGCGCAGGGGGCGCTTGGCCGGTCGATTGCACAAATCGCCGTGTCGATCACGGGTATCGCAGGCCCCGGCGGGTCCGAACACAAGCCCGAGGGGCGCGTGTGCTTTGCCCTCGCTACGGCTGATCATGTGCATGCAGAGACGCAGGAGTATGGGGCAGTCGGGCGCGCAAATGTCCGTATAGCTGCGCGGGATCATGCCTTGGGGCTGGTCTTAGGTGCGGTTTCAAAGTGATTATTAATTAGGCACATGCCGCATTTATAGGCCTATCTATGAGGCACTTGCATAAATGCACGATTAAATGGCCACCCTGCCCGTTTTTTGACTTTCGTTGCGTCACCCCATCCGCTTTTTCACTCTCCAAGTTAATATAATTGGGGGGAATTCACCGATGAATGCTGCTGATACAGCCTGGATCATGACCGCAACGGCCTTGGTCTTGTTTATGACATTGCCGGGGCTTGCGTTGTTTTATGGCGGGCTTGTGCGCAGCCGCAACGTGCTTAGCGTGTTCATGCATTGCTATGCCATCGCCTGCCTGATGAGCGTCCTTTGGTTTTTCGTCGGCTATTCTATCGCTTTCGGGTCCGGCACATCGGGTTTCTGGGGCGGCTTGGACAAGTTGGGCCTGAACGGCATTACTGCCGACAGCCTGTCTGGCACCCTACCAGAGATCCTGTTCTTTGCGTTCCAAATGACATTCGCCATTATTACCCCTGCGCTGATCGTCGGTGCCTATGTCGAGCGTGTCGGCTTTGGCTTTGTGATGCTGTTTTCGGGGCTGTGGATGCTGATTTGCTATGCGCCTGTGGTCCACTGGGTCTGGGGCGGTGGTTTCCTTGCCGACGGCGGGATCTTTGGCGACACTGGCGTGCGCGATTTCGCGGGCGGTATTGTGGTGCATGAAACCGCAGGTCTGGCGGCGTTGATCATCGCGTTCTTCTTGGGGCCGCGCAAAAACAACTACACACCACCGCACAACCCCGGTTTCGTAATGATAGGCGCAGCAATGCTGTGGGTCGGTTGGTTCGGCTTTAACGGCGGCTCGCAACTGGCGGCTGACGGTGGTGCAGCAATGGCGATCACGGTCACCCATATCTCGGCCGCGACGGCATCGCTTTCCTGGGCGCTGTGGGAGCGGGTCAAGTTTGGCAAATCGTCAATGGTCGGTATCGTCACTGGCACGATTGCCGGTCTGGCATCGATCACCCCTGCATCCGGATTTGTCGGCCCATGGGAGGCGCTGATTATCGGGGCCGTCGCTGGTGTGCTGTGCCAAGAAGCCGTCGTGTTTATTCGAAACAAAGCCAAGATTGACGATACGCTGGACGTCTTTGCAGTACACGGTGTGGGCGGAATCTTTGGCACGATCATGATCGCGTTCTTTGGCGCAGGTACATGGGCGGCCCAATTGGGGTCGCTGGCAATTGTTGGCATCTACACCACTGTTGTGACTGTCGCACTGGTGTTCATCTGCAAAGCGATCACCCCGCTGCGGGTGTCCGAGGAAGTCGAAACAACCGGCCTTGACTTGGCTGTGCACGGTGAGCGGGCATATGAGTTGACCAGCTAAACGCCTTACGGGCCTGCGGAGCATCTCGGTGCACGCGGGCCCCTAATGGGCAAGTGTTTCGTGGAGATGTTGGAGAGCATTTGAATGTAGTGGGCTGCTTTGCGGGACAAATCAGCCGTACGCACTTATGGTACGGTACCGCCTCTATAACAATCAGGAGCCTCAATGGGTTCACCGCACCTACCCAAGCTGACAACCTCGCTTCTCCATTCGTACAGCGAAGCCGCGCTCCGCGACGCGGATGAATTTCTCAATGAATCCTTGCTCTTACGTGATCATGATCACATGGCACGGGCTTACTTCTTGGCCGTTTCTTGTATTGAAGAAACTGGTAAGGCGATGCTCGCTTTCGATTCCCAGCACCGCAACCTTACCGATCCTGCAGTCTCCAAGAAACTGAAAACGTCGATGGAAAGCCACGGGCAAAAAATCAACTACGCCTTAAGTAGTTGGGCCTTTAGTAGCCCAGATCCACTCGAAGCGATGAAGGAGGCGGTTAATCTGATCATTCACGTTAAACACGGGCGCGAACCGTCAATGTATAGTGACTTGAGGACCGACCCAGATCGGGTGCAAACACCTCGTGAGATAGTCCGGGCTACAGCTGCGCGAGATTGTGTCAGGCTTGCCGAGAACTCTCTTGCACACGCACACCGTCACGTCAGTGAGAAAATACCAGCCAAGTTCACGACCGCTCACGATAGGCTCTTCACAATGAAGCCCGCCAAGTTTCAGGAGATTCTGAGCATGGAAGACTTCTGGTGGTACTACATCTCGCGTATGGAAGCAGGCCAGCAAGACATGGCGGAGTCGGTACTCGGATACGAGCGGGATCACATCAAGACTGGCACGCCGTTTCGTGCTGCGCAGTAGACGAATACTGCAGTTCGTGTCTACCGCTGCAAACTGCAAAAAAGTGCTCAAACCAGACATTAGCTGAGGTGTCATCCACCCACCTTGCCGTCGTATTCCCGCCTCGTCGCCGCTAGATCGACGCCCCATACAAAGCAGCTGCGCGCTTTTCGAACGCGCGCACAACGCGTTGCATGGCCTCGTTAAACACCACGCCAATGATCTTTTGCAGCACCACATTCTTGAACTCGAAATCGACAAAGAAATGCACTTTGCAGGTGCCCTGCCCCGCGTCCTCGAAATGCCAGTTGGATTTCATGAACTTGAACGGCCCGTCCAGATATTCGGTGTCGATCTTTTTGCTTTCAGGCCACAGTACCACACGGCTGGTAAAGCGTTCGCGGAACACTTTAAAGCTGATCACCAGATCAGCATCCATCACCTCGTGATCACCTTTGTCCTCGCGGGTTTTGATGCGCGCGGCGGCTGTCCAAGGTAAAAATTCAGGGTAATACGCCACATCGGCCACCAGATTATACATCTGTTGGGCGGTATAGGGCAGTTCGCGGGTCTCTGAATGGGTAGGCATTGATTTCCATCTGTCATAAAGTTAGCCCTTATGAAATCTTAAACGCCCCTTTTTCAAGGTTAAACCCATGCCAACGCGACCTTATGTCATCGATGAAATGATCTCGGCCAAGGCGATTGCCGCGCGGATCGAAACGCTGTGTCGCGAAATTCAGGCCGAATTCCAAGGCACTAACAAACTGACCGTGGTCGGGCTGCTGCGCGGGTCGTTCGTGTTTATCGCCGATCTGGTGCGCGAACTGGACCTGCCGATCGAGGTCGATTTCCTTGAGGCATCCAGCTATGGCGACGGCATGGAAAGCAACAGAGAAGTGCGTATACTCAAAGACTTACGCGGCGCTATTGAAGGGCGTGATGTGCTGGTTGTCGAAGATATCGTTGACACCGGTCACACCCTTCACCACGTCCGCAACCTGTTGCTGTCGCGCGAACCCGCGCGGTTGAAAACAATTGCGTTGCTCGATAAACCCAGCCGCCGCGAGGTCGACATGAAGGCCGATTGGATTGGCTTTGAAATACCCGATGAATTTGTTGTGGGCTATGGCATCGATTTTGCACAACGCAACCGCAACCTGCCCTTTATCGGCAAGGTGCGTTTTACATGATGAACGTTGTCTGGTTTATGCGGATGAAACGCTGGGTGCAAAACCCGCCGTCGCCGCAGCGGGTGAAGTTTATTTTTGGAATCATTGTCGTCGCGGCCATCATCTTTGGCCTCGAATATTTCGGTTATTGGCCCGGATGGCTAACGGCTGAACGCATGGGCCGCCGCCGCTTCTAGACTAACGCGCCGATAGTTTGGCCAGACGGGCAGCACGCAGCCGCGCAAAATCATCGCCCGCGTGATAGCTGGACCGAGTGAGCGGCGTAGCCGATACCATCAAGAAGCCCTTGCCGAATGCAGCCTTTTCATAGGATGCGAATTCGTCAGGATGCACGAAACGGTCAACGCGGTGATGTTTCGGCGTGGGTTGCAGATATTGCCCGATGGTCAGAAAATCGATGTCGGCGGCACGCATGTCTTCCATAACCTGAGTGACTGACTGGCGATCCTCACCCAATCCTACCATGATACCGGATTTGGTGAACATCGACGGGTCTAGTTCCTTAACCCGTTGTAACAAGCGCAAGCTGTGAAAATAGCGGGCACCGGGACGGACTTCGGGGTACAGGCCCGGCACGGTTTCAAGGTTATGATTGAAAACATCCGGGCGCGCCTCGACCACGATCTCGAGCACGGAAGGATCGCAACGGATGAAGTCCGGCGTCAAAATTTCAATCGTGGTGTCGGGCGAGCGTTTGCGAATGGCGCGGATGGTTTGGGCGAAATGCTCTGCTCCGCCGTCTTCAATATCGTCGCGGTCGACGGATGTGATAACAACGTGGTTAAGCCCCAGTTTGGCAACGGCATCGGCAACGCGGCCCGGCTCGAATACATCCAATGCTTCGGGCGGCTTGCCGGTCGCGATATTACAGAAGGTGCAGGCACGGGTACAAACCTCGCCCATGATCATCATGGTCGCGTGGCCCTGCGACCAGCATTCGCCCACATTGGGGCAACCTGCTTCCTCGCATACCGTTACCAGCTTGTTTTCACGCATAATCTTGGCGGTATCTGCATAACCTTGGCCACCGGGTGCCTTGACGCGAATCCAGCTAGGTTTTTTCGGCTGTGGGTTGTCCGGGCGATTTGCTTTTTCGGGGTGGCGCTGTTCGGGAATCTTAAGGTCGCGCATCATCAGGCTCCGTATGTCGGTTCGGGGGCAATGTAGTCGGTTCATGCCCCACAGGAAAGGGGTGCTGCGCGCATGGCGGCTTTTCGTGGCTAGGGCTTAAATTAGGCTGATCGCCCTGCAAGCAGACAGATTGATCTCCCGTTGGTAAAAGCCGCATTTTTTATTCGCTTATCGCGGGTATCTCTCTATGGTTGCACTCAATTTTATAACTACGTGCAAAGGGAAGTTTATGTCTGCACCGATCGAAAACCAAGATGTCTGTATTATTGGTTCTGGCCCAGCCGGTCTTCAAGCCGCTTATTATTTTGCAAAAAAGGGACTTTCTTTTACAGTTCTTGAACGGTCCGACAAGATCAGTGCCTTTCTAAGGAACTTCCCGCGGCACCGTCAGTTTATCTCGATCAACAAGGTGCATACGGGTCTAAGCAATCCTGAAACGCGCCTGCGCCATGATTGGAATTCGCTGCTGAACGACGAAGGGATTCTGTTCAAAGACTGGAGCCGCAAGTATTTTCCAAGTGCGGACGATTTTATCAGCTATGCAGAGACCTTTGCCAAACCGCTGGCAGATCATATCGTTTGCAATGCCGATGTTCAAAAGATCGAAAAATCGGATGCGGGGTTCTTGATCAGCTGCGCCGACGGGTCCACGCACCGCGCGGCGAATGTGATCGTGGCGACAGGCGTCAGCCAAGCATGGGACCCGGGCATCAAGGGATTTGAGTTGGCCGCAAACTATACCGAATTTGATCCAAACCCCGAGCTATACGAGAATAAGCGAGTGCTGATTCTGGGCAAAGGAAACTCTGCGTTTGAGACAGCGGATTCGCTGTTAGAACACGCGGCCAGTATCCACGTGATGAGCCCTAACCCCATTAAGTTTGCGTGGCAGACCCATTTTGTGGGTAACCTACGGGCTGTTAACAACAATTTCCTCGATACCTATCAGCTGAAATCACAAAACGCGGTGATCGATGCCAAGGCGACCGAGATTACAAAGGAAAATGGCGTTTATACCGTGCGCGCTAAAATGACAGCGGCTGAAGGTCATGAGATCGTGTTGACCTATGATCATGTCATTGCCTGCACCGGGTTCCAGTTCGACAATTCGATTTTTGCACAAGACATCAAGCCCACTTTGCGCCATTTCGATAAATTCCCTGTCATGACCGGCGAATGGGAAAGCGAGAACGTCAAAGGCTTGTTCTTTGCGGGCACGATTATGCAGTCATGTGACTACAAAAAAACCATGTCCGGCTTTATTCACGGCTTTCGCCACAATGTAAAAAGTCTGGCCGAATTGATCACCGCGCGGGTTCAGGGCACGGATTATCCCACCGTCACCACCCCCCTGTCAGAGCCCGAGTTGTGCGATAAAATCATCAACCGGATCAGCACAGCATCGGGGATTTTTCTGCAGCCCGGCTTTATGGCTGATGTGATTTTGTTGGACGGACCACAGGCAGGCAAGACCTATCAGGATATGCCTGTGTCATGGACAAAAAACGCCCCCTTCACGACGGGCAGCTTTTTGCAGGTTTCCCTTGAATATGGTGATTTTGGTGGTGATTCCCTGCATGTGAAACGCCAGAACAACGTGTTTGGTAAAGAACCGGACGCCTTTATCCATCCGGTGATCCGTCTTGTGGCCGATGGAAAGGTCGTTGATCAGATCCACATGGCCGATCATCTTGACGCCGATTGGCGCCCTCGCGACGCGCGAAATGGCGATCAGGGCACCGTTTTGCAGATGACATTTGCGGATGCGGGCGGCACGGTTGACCCCGCTGATGTAGCGCGTCAGCAACTCGAGGCGTTCTTGCGCCGGGTCGGGCTGGGCCAAATCGCGCAGTCCACCGCCGCTGAATAAGCCAAAGGCGCGGCGGTCCAACGCCGCGCCGTATCCCCCGTGGTTTTGCCGATCGATCATCCGATCATGGCGCTGCCCGGTCCCAATGTTTCATCATAATGTTTGCGCAGCCGCATCAGCGCTATCCTCAAAACAATCTTGCCCGAACGAGCCGACCAGCCCAGCCGTTTCTCGGTCGTCTCCAACCCTTCCAGATAGCAGCAACAGCGCAATACTACATCCGACAGGCCTGGCCCCAGATCCGCCAATGCCGAACTGACCCGCGCCCGCGCCGCCGATGGGGCGCTGCCGGTGAAGCTGCCCGCTGCGGCGTCGCCACCCGGCGTCAGGAACCTGTCCCAGTTTTGTGTTGTCTTTTCGCCCATCTGCGCCAGTTCAAAATCTTCCCGCAGCCTTTCCCCCGCCTGAACCAACCGGTCTGTCAAAAAATTCGACCCGTCCTTCTCACGCCGACGCGCTAAAGCCGCTAACGGGCTTTCCGCAAGGGTGTATCGGGCGCGGCGCGATGTGCTCTGGTTTACGCCCTCACCTTCTTGAGAGGTGAATTCCGACTGCGCATCAGCAAAACCTTGTGGGCTATGAGGTTTTTCCTGCTGCAACATTTGCTCCAAGGCCGTACGACCCGCCGCCGTAATGAAATAGCGGGTAATGCGTCCGCTGGTATTGGTGGCGATCCAGCCCTTTAGCGCCATTGCTTGTGCGATTGGTCGGTCGACCACGGCGGTGCGGGTGCTTGATCCGCCTGCCCCGTCGCGCACAACCACAGCCTTTTCCATCTCGGCGGCCACGGCCAGCATGGCACCGGTTTCGCACAACCTGCGCAAAATTCGGCGCGCCTCGGATGTCAGGGTTTCATCATCTGGCATCTTGGGGTCATCGAACTGGGTCATCTTTGGCCTTTCCATGTTCTTCGGCGTTTTACTGCGGCTCACGCGGCCCAGTGTTTCCAAAGCGTCATCAATCAGGGGGTCGTCTCTCTGGGTTTCAAGCTTGCGGATTTGGCGCAAAATGGTTGAGGCATGGCAATTGGCAGATCGTGCCAGTTCGCGGATCGGGCGCCCCATTTCCACATGCGACAGATAGTGACGCGCCTCTCGTGGCACCCATCCCGGAATCTCTGTAGCTGCTGCATGAAGTGCTGAAATGTGAGTGTCAGATAGGCCTGTCATTCGTAGTGTCCCTTTTCGCTATTCGGCTAATTTATCCACAGTTTTACCCACACAACCTAAAGATGTACTGGTTACCTGATTGTTAAAATCGCTCTGGTGGGGCCATGATTGTTTCTAATTCGTAAACAGTCGTAACCGGGCCGTGCGGACGGGGCGCACGCCGCGCAACGCAGGGAAAATTCGTGTGATGGTTGTCAGGCCCTGGCGTTACTTTCGGGGCCGTCAGAAACCTCAAGGACTTGAAAACATGCAAGATATCATCTCACGGCTCAACACCCTGCACCGCCCGTCGCTGCTGATGCGCGCGGCCCGCATCGGCGCAGAAGGCTATCGGCGGACAAGCCACCTGCGCCGGTTGCTAGGGTGCAGTGTGCTGCCCCGCAGCGGACCCGCGTTGATGCACCTGATCGAGATCGAAGCAGAACTTAATGCACAAAGAAAAATGGCGGACGCAAGCTATTGCTTGGTCCGCCATGTCGAGGTGGTGATTGCTATGATTGGCGAAGCCCGCGTGCTGCGGACGTCGCAAGATCAAACTACATAAAGCTGTCCGGCTCCGCCGCTTTGCGTTCAGCGACAAAAGCATCCAATGCCTCGCGGGTGGCGGGGTCCATGGGGGGCTGAACATAGTCGCCTAACAGTTTTTCGACACGCGCCGATGCAAGGGTTTGCGTGTCGCGCGACCCTTCGTCCTGCCACGTCTCGAACGGTTTATAATCAAGCAGATCGGATTTCCAGAACGCCTGCTTAAAGTTAGCTTGGGTATGCGCGCAACCAAGGTAGTGGCCACCGGGCCCCACTTCGCGGATCGCGTCCATGGCCTGGGCATTCTCGTCGATCTCGATGCCGCGGGCCAGATGATGCAAGGTGCCCAGCTGGTCGGCATCCATTACGAATTTTTCGAATGAACTGACAAGTCCGCCCTCAAGCCATCCGCAGGCGTGCAGCATAAAGTTCACACCTGACAGTAGACCCATATTCAGGCTGTTAGAAGTCTCGTACGCCGCCTGCGCGTCAGGCAGTTTTGACCCACAGAACGACCCGGCAGACCGGAACGGCAATTTCATCCGCCGCGCCAATTGTCCTGCCCCATAGGTAATATGCGCCGCCTCTGGCGTGCCGAATGTGGGTGCGCCCGAATTCATATCGATCGACGTCACAAACGCACCAAAGATGACTGGCGCACCTTTGCGGATCAACTGGCTATAGGCGATGCCCGCCATCACTTCGGCCAAGACTTGCGTCAAGGTACCGGCCACGGAAACCGGTGCCATCGCACCGCCCACGATGAAGGGCGAAATAATTGCGGCCTGATTGTTTTCTGCAAACACCTTCAGCGCGCCCATCATCACATCGTCAAACGTCATGGGCGAGTTGATATTAATCAGCGATGTCATCACCGTGTTTTGCTGCACGAAATCGGCACCAAACAGGATGTTGCACATATCAACCGAATCCTGCGCACGGCTCGGTTCGGTCACGGATCCCATAAAGGGCTTGTCGCTTAGGGTCATGTGGGCGTGCAGCATGTCCAGATGGCGCTTGTTCACAGGCACATCCGTCGGCTCGCAGACGGTGCCGCCCGAATGGTGCAACCACTTGGACATATAGCCCAGCTTCACGAACTTGTTGAAATCATCCATCGTCGCATAGCGGCGGCCGCCGGCGGCGTCGCGCACAAAGGGGGGGCCATAAACGGGTGCCAACACGAGATTGCGGCCCCCGATCACGACATTGCGCTCGGGGTTGCGGGCATGCTGGGTGTATTCGGATGGGGCCGTCTTGCACAATTCGCGTGCCAACCCGCGCGGGATACGCACACGGTCGCCGGTCACGTTGGCCCCCGCGGCACGCCAAAGCTCCAACGCTTCGGGATTGTCAGGGAAATTGACGCCAATTTCTTCCAGAATAATATCCGCGTTCCGCTCGATAATCTGCAGCGATTCTTCGTTCAGTATCTCGAAGTTCGGGATATTGCGCTCGATATACTTTGCGGTTTCAAAGGATACGGCCGACCGCTCCGCCCGCCGTGCTGCTCCACCGCCGCCACGCCCACGTCTTGCTGATTCCGCCATATTATTTCCCTTTTCGCCAAACCTGCCGCTTAGCTACCCCATTCCCTGATGTGGATTAACGCGGATAACGGCCTTAGGCGTCAAAAACCGACATTGTCCGCTTCTCTCCCCTTCTCTGGCTTAAAATATCCAAGGGGTCTGGGGGTTGGCCGCCAGTCCTCTCTTGCCACGCGCGCGATCCGCCCATAATCAGTCTGCATGACAGATATCTCCCATGACCGCCTTCTCATCATCGACTTCGGCAGCCAGGTCACCCAGCTGATCGCCCGCCGTTTGCGTGAACTTAATGTGTTTTGCGAAATTCATCCGTTCAATACGGTTGATGACGCCTTCCTCAAGGACTTTGATCCCAAAGCGGTGATCTTGTCCGGTGGGCCGTCTTCGGTTTTTGCCGAAGGTGCACCAATGCCGCCACAATCGGTATTCAAACTGGGCGTGCCGATATTGGGCATCTGCTATGGCCAGCAAGTGATGATGCATTGCTTGGGCGGCAAGGTGGAACGCGGCCACGGCACTGCGGAATTCGGGCGCGCCTTTGTCACGCCATCACTGGCGCGGCTGGATCTGCTGGACGGGTGGTTTGAAACTGACCGCGAACAAGTCTGGATGAGCCATGGCGATCACGTCAGTGCCATCGCGCCGGGTTTTGAAGTGTTTGGGACATCGCCGAACGCGCCTTTCGCGATTACGGCAGATGCATCCCGTCACTTTTACGCTGTTCAATTCCACCCCGAGGTTCACCACACCCCGAATGGTGCGAAGCTTTATGAGAACTTTGTCAAGCTGGCAGGGTTCAAAGGCGACTGGACCATGCGCGCCTATCGCGAGGAAGCCATTGCCGCGATCCGCGAACAGGTGGGCGACGCCAAAGTGATCTGCGGGCTGTCAGGCGGTGTTGATTCGTCCGTTGCTGCGGTGCTGATCCACGAAGCGATCGGCGACCAGCTGACATGCGTCTTTGTCGATCACGGTCTGCTGCGCAAGGGCGAGGCCGAAGAGGTCGTGAAGATGTTCCGCGACAACTATAACATGCCGTTGATCCATGCAGACGAACAGGAACTGTTTCTGGGCGAACTTGACGGCGTGTCCGACCCGGAAACCAAGCGCAAAATCATCGGCAGATTGTTCATTGATGTGTTTCAGAAACACGCGACCGCCGTCGGCGACGCCAAGTTTCTTGCCCAAGGGACGCTTTACCCAGATGTGATCGAATCCGTATCCTTTTCTGGCGGTCCATCCGTGACCATCAAATCCCACCACAATGTTGGCGGGTTACCTGAAAAGATGGGGCTGAAACTGGTCGAGCCGCTGCGTGAATTGTTCAAAGACGAAGTTCGCGCATTGGGTCGTGAACTGGGTCTGCCTACCAGCTTTATCGGGCGTCACCCCTTTCCGGGGCCCGGTCTGGCCATCCGCTGTCCGGGCGAGATCACCCGCGAGAAACTTGGCATCCTGCGCGAGGCGGACGCCGTTTACATCGACCAGATCCGTAAGCATGGGCTGTATGACGAAATCTGGCAGGCGTTCGTGGCAGTTTTGCCGGTCCGCACGGTTGGCGTAATGGGCGACGGGCGCACCTATGATTTCGCCTGCGCCTTGCGCGCGGTCACATCCGTGGATGGCATGACGGCGGATTATTACCCCTTCACACATGATTTTCTGGGTGAGACCGCAACGCGCATCATTAACGAGGTGCCAGGCATCAATCGGGTGACCTATGACATCACATCGAAACCTCCCGGCACGATTGAATGGGAATGATAACTAAAAAAGGTTCCTTGCCTTCGGCGAGGATTCTTTACCATTTGGAAAGTAACCGTTGACCCCAACGTTCAAGGCAGCGCTTTGGATGATTGGGGCGATCAGTTCATTCTCTGCGATGGCCGTCGCGGGGCGCGAATTATCGGGTATCTACGATACGTTCGAGATCATGATGTACCGGTCGGCGGTCGGCGTCTTGGTGGTTTTAACGTTGGCCTTTGCAACAGGGGCGTGGCGACAAATCAACACACGTAATCTGGGCCTTCAGATCGGGCGCAATCTTGCGCATTTCACCGGCCAGAACCTATGGTTCTATGCGGTCACGGTCATTCCACTCGCACAGGTTTTCGCGCTCGAATTCACGTCACCTTTGTGGGTGATCGTGCTATCCCCGCTGATCTTGGGGGAAAAGCTGACAAAAATTCGAGCCTTGGCTGCCGTGATGGGGTTTGTGGGCATTCTGATTGTCGCGCGTCCAACGGTCGAGGGGATCAATGCAGGCGTTATTACAGCTGCTTCCTCAGCGGTTTTCTTTGCCTTTACGATCATGCTGACGAAACGGCTGACGCGTACCCAAACCATCACCACGATCCTGTTCTACCTAACGGTTACGCAATTGATCTTTGGTCTTGTTATGGCTGGATATGACCGCGACATTGCCCTACCGGACATGACCCATGGCCCGCTTTTGCTGTTGATCGGCATTGCAGGTCTAGTCGCGCATTATTGTCTGACGAACGCCCTGTCAATTGCCCCGGCGACGGTGGTTGTACCGATTGATTTTATCCGCCTGCCCGTCATCGCGATCATCGGGATGTTGGTCTATGCCGAGGCTCTGGATGTTTGGGTCTTTGTCGGGGCAGGTGTTATTTTTGCGGGCAATTACATCAACCTATGGGTTGAAACGCACAAACGCACTCAACCGAATTGACGTGCTAGGTGGCACGAGGTCCACGTCGCTGCGACCGGTCCAAGCAAGACGTTGGCGTCGATTTAGGAAGCAGCGCACGGATTAGGACATCGGATAGCCTGAAACTTGGATTTCAGACCAGTTCCCCGCAAAACACGCTGGTTGTCGGGCCGGTTGGGGCGAAGATAGCTTGAAATACCAAATGACGCTGATTTTGCCTAGAACCGGCCTGTCGTAGACTTGCGGTGGGCTTTTGCGTTGTGGGGCCAATCAGGTGGCTAGTCTAGCAGCAAGGTATTTGATATATATAGCAAAACGGCCAGATCCAAGGACGATACCGATGCTTTACCCTTCCGCTGATGCATGGCGCGCGGCACCGCGTAAAAAGGTGCTGGTTTTTGCCATGTCGGGCCTTGGCAAAACCCATTTGTCGCATCTGTTGCGCAGCAACGGCGACTGGTTCCACTATTCCATCGATTACCGCATCGGCACCCGGTACTTGGGCGAAACCATCACCGACAACGCTAAGGCCGAGGCGATGAAGGTGCCGTTCTTGCGTGATCTGCTGCTTAGCGACAGCATCTATATTGGGTCAAACATCACCTTTGATAACCTGTCCCCCGTCGCCACATGGCTTGGAAAACCGGGTGATCCGGCCAAAGGCGGGCTGCCGATGGCGGAATATGCAAAGCGCCAAGAGGCCTTTAAACAGGCAGAACTGGCGGCCTTGTATGACACGCCCCATTTCGCAGAGCGGGGCAAGGTCCTGTATGATTATCCGCATTTCATCTGTGACACAGGCGGGTCGATTTGCGAATGGATTGATCCTGAGGATGATCATGACCCGCTGATGACAGCCCTGTCCGAAGAATGCCTGCTGATCTGGATCAAGGGCGACGATGCCCATACGCAGGAATTGATCCGCCGCTTTGACCGCGCCCCGAAGCCAATGGCCTATCAGCCGGAGTTTTTGGCACGTGTCTGGGCCGAATATCTAAATGAAAACAAATGCAAAGAGGATGAAGTTGATCCTGATGCCTTTATCCGCTGGACCTATGCCCGGGCGCTTGCCCACCGCCAACCGCGTTACGAGGCAATGGCCCGTTGGGGGGTGACGGTCACGGCCGATCAAGTGGCCGCCCTGACATGCGAAGATGATTTTGTCGAATTGATTGCAGGAGTGATGGAACACTAGCCCTTGGCAGGCTTGCCCGCACACCCTATCTAATCGTCTGTTTCAAGTTGGAAAATACCCATGCCAATCAAGCTCCCCTCGGACCTGCCCGCCTATGATGTGCTAACGCGCGAAGGTGTTATGGTGCTTGATGAAAGTCAGGCCGCCACGCAGGATATTCGCCCACTTCGCATCGCATTGCTGAACCTGATGCCGAAAAAAATCCAGACCGAGAACCAGTTTGCGCGTCTGATCGGTGCCACGCCATTGCAGATCGAATTTAGCCTTTTGCGGATGTCTGACCATCAATCGCGCAACACGGCGGCCGATCATCTGGAAAGCTTCTATCGCCCTGTGTCCGAAGTGTGGGATGAAAAATTTGACGGGCTAATCATCACCGGTGCCCCGATCGAACATATGGATTTCGGCGATGTCACCTATTGGGAAGAACTGACCCGCGTGATGGATTGGACGCAAACCAACGTGCATTCGACCTTTGGCGTGTGCTGGGGTGGTATGGCGATGATCAACCATTTTCACGGCGTAAAAAAACATCTGTTGGATCACAAGGCGTTCGGCTGTTTTAGGCATGCCAATCTTACGCCGTCCTCGCCTTATCTGCGCGGGTTCTCTGATGATCTGGTGGTGCCGGTCAGCCGCTGGACCGAAATGCGCGCATCCGAGGTCGACAGCGTCCCGGGTCTCAGCACTCTTTTAGGCAGTACCGAAGTTGGCCCCTGTCTGGTCGAAGACGCGGCGCACCGTGCGCTGTATATTTTTAATCACCTTGAATATGACCGCGACACGTTGAAAGATGAATATGACCGCGACGTAGCGGCTGGCACCCCGATCAATGTGCCGTGCAATTACTACCCCGACGACGATCCGTCCAAGGTCCCGTTGAACCGCTGGCGCAGCCATGCGCATCTGCTCTACGGTAACTGGATAAACGAAATTTACCAATCTACCCCGTTTGATTTGGATGAAATAGGGTCATAGAAATGCTGCTCTCCTCAGTTTTGACACTTGCCGCACTGACAGCCCTTGTGCAGTGGCGCGCATATCAACGCGAGGTTAAAGCGAATACTGAATTCCCGCCAATTGGTGAGCTGCTGGATGTAGATGGCACCAAGGTTCATGCCTTGGTGCAGGGTGAAGGGCCTGATCTGGTCTTGATCCACGGCGCATCCGGCAACCTGCGTGATTTTACCTTTGGTATGGTGGAAACATTGGCGACCCGCTACCGCGTAATTCTGTTCGACCGTCCCGGCCTTGGCAGTACCGACGCATTGCCCCGAAACGCAGGGGCATGGAACAAAAGCGCCGCCTCGCCTGCCGAACAAGCAGCTCTGCTGCAAAAAGCGGCGGATCAACTGAGGGTCAGCAATCCGATTGTCTTGGGGCACTCATATGGCGGTGCTGTCGCTTTGGCGTGGGGGTTGTTACGGCCCGAACAAACAGCCGCGCTGGTCCTCGTGTCTGCTGTGTCGGGGGTGTGGCCCGGTCGTCTTGGCTGGCAATATCAACTTACCGGTTCGACCATAGGCAGTGGCCTGGTGATCCCGATCATTAGCGCGTTTCTGCCCGAGTCCTTTGTGCAATCCAGCGTCGCCAGTATATTTGCGCCGCAGCCAAGTCCGGAAAACTATGCCCGTCAAATCGGTAGCGATCTGGCTCTGCGCCGGGCCTCAATGCGCGCCAATGCCCAGCAAGTGAATACACTATTGCCTCACATCAGGGAAATGGTCCCACGATACGGCACCCTGACCATGCCCGTCGAGATAGTCCATGGAACGGCCGACACGATCGTGCCGATGGATATTCATGCGTTGGTTTTGATGACGCAACTGCCAAATGGCAATCTCACCACCCTGCCCGGCATTGGCCATATGCCCCAACATGTTGAACCCAATGCAGTATGTGACGCGATTGACCGCGCTGCGACGCGTGCGGGTTTGCGCTAGCGGCTGGAACGCTTCATAGTAATGTAACGATAAAATCAGGAGGCCCCCATGGACCTGCCCTTTGACGGTGCAATAAGCGCCTATTACAAAAACGAAGCCCCCGATCCCATCCGCAAAGCGATTAAGCGCGCGGAAAAGGACGACATCTTGGGCGAAAGCTATCCCCATTCTGAGCGCATGAGTGGCAAACACTATGACAAGGAAATGGCACGTTTGCAGATTGAACTGGTCAAACTGCAGGCTTGGGCAAGGGAAACGGGCACACGGATCGCGATGGTTTTCGAAGGGCGCGATGCCGCTGGAAAAGGCGGCACAATCGGGCGCTTCCGCGAAAACCTGAACCCACGCGACGCCCACGTGATCGCCTTGGCAAAACCAACAGAGACCGAAATGGGTCAATGGTACTTTCAGCGCTATATCAGGCACTTGCCATCCGCAGGGAATTTAGCGTTTTTTGACCGGTCATGGTACAACCGCGGGGTTGTAGAGCCGGTCTTCGGTTTTTGCACCGACGCGCAGCGCGAACATTTCTTTGACCAAGTGGTGCCTTTCGAAGAAATGATCGTCGATGATGGCATCCACTTTTTTAAATTTTGGTTGAACGTCGGGCGCGCTGAACAAATGCGCCGGATGCTTGCGCGCGAAAGCGATCCGCTCAAGCAATGGAAACTCAGCATGATCGACGTCAAAGGTCTTGCCAAATGGGATGCCTATAGCGCGGCGATCAGCGAAACATTGGAGCGCACCCACACCAAAACCGCCCCTTGGACGGTGATCCGGTCCGACGACAAACG
Source organism: uncultured Sulfitobacter sp. (assembly GCA_965363735.1). Classification (GTDB taxonomy): domain Bacteria; phylum Pseudomonadota; class Alphaproteobacteria; order Rhodobacterales; family Rhodobacteraceae; genus Sulfitobacter. Next base: position 72,381 of record CBDTUA010000010.1, read on the forward strand.
CCGCGCCCGTTTGGAGGCGATCCGCACCGTGTTGCATGCGTTTGACTACGCCCATAAAGACGCACGTGCGATTGGCCCGATTGACGACCGAATTTGCGGCACGCCGGACATCTGGGATGCCTAAGCAAGGCTATCATCATGGCAACCTGCGTCAGGCACTGATTGATGCAGCGCTTGAGCTGATCGAAGTGCGCGGCCCCACAGGCTTCACCCTGTCAGAGGCCGCAAAGCAAGCTGGCGTTACCCCCGCAGCCGTTTACCGGCACTTTGAGGGCCGCGAAGACCTGATCGCCGAAGGGGCGCTTCAGGGTTATGTAATTTTTGCGGACTTGATGGATGCGGCTTATAACTCCGGCCAGCCCTCTGCCCTCAAGGCATTCGAGGCGACCAGCCGCGCCTATCTGGCTTTTGCCCGCGCGAATCCCGGCCATTATATCGCCATGTTCGAAAGCGGTATTTCCGTCAATCGAACTCCTGATCTTGCTGCAGCGGCCAATCGCGCAAACAACGTGCTTGAACAGGCCGCAAGCGACCTTAGCCAACATATCCCGGCCGAGAAACGCCCGCCGGCATCGATGTTTTCGGCGCATATCTGGGCGCTTAGCCATGGCGTGGTGGAACTGTTCGCGCGTAATTCTCCGGGGCGGGCGTCGCCCTTTCCGGCTGACGAACTGCTGGAAAGCGGCATCGGTATTTACCTGCGCGGACTAGGGCTGGTTGACCCCGACAGCTAAGCCGCGCTTACGCTGCGACGCGCCCCGTCAGGTCCGCTAACACCTCGGCTGCAATCTCGAATGATTTTACCCGCGCGGTGTGATCATGGATTTGCCCCGTCAGGATCATCTCGTCCGGTTGGTACCGCTCGATCAAGGCGGAAAGCTGCGCCCGAACGCTGTCGGGGCTACCAACTGCAGTGACACGCAAGGCCTGATCAACCGCCTGCCGCATCTGAGTGCCGACTTCGGTATCGATATCATCGACAGGGCGCGGCAATTTTCCGGGCCGTCCGGTACGCAACCGCACAAACGCCTGCTGCATTGAAGTCCGCAAATAGGCTCCCTCTTCATCAGTATCAGCTGCAAACACATTTGCGGCCAGCATGAAATGCGGCCGCGCCCACTGGGCAGACGGTTTAAAATCGCGACGATAGATCGCGACCGCATCCTCTAACGCATCGGGCGCAAAATGCGATGCAAAGGCGTAGGGCAGCCCAAAATGCGCCGCCAGTTGCGCCCCATAAAGCGAAGATCCCAAAATCCAGACCGGCACATGTGTTCCCTGCCCCGGATGTGCCTTTACCGGCGCATTTGGCTGGGCCTCGTCAAGATAGCCCATCAATTCTGCCACATCGTCGGGAAACCGGTCACCACCCTGCATCCCACGCCGCAGCGCATGATAGACGGCCTGATCCCCGCCGGGCGCGCGTCCCAACCCAAGATCAATCCTGTCGCCGTGGATCGTGGCCAAGGTGCCGAACTGCTCTGCAATGGCGAGCGGCGCGTGGTTGGGCAACATGATCCCCCCTGCGCCCACACGGATTGATGATGTGTGATCTGCAACATGACCGATCAACACGGACGTTGCCGCCGATGCGATCCCCGGCATGTTGTGATGCTCAGCCATCCAATAGCGGTGATAACCCGCAGCCTCGGCCCGCTTCGCCAGATCAATAGTATTTGCAATGGCTTGGCGTGCATCCGACCCTTCAGGGACGGGCGAAAGATCCAAAACAGAATAGCGCATGGCGGTGTCTCCTCTAAACTTTCACCCAATCTAAGCACCGGGCCCGCAAAACAAAACCACCCCGCCCGTTTCATTTTGCCAAATAAACTCTCCCCAAAGGGTCGACCCGCCGCGAACTCCCGACTGGAGATGGGTACACAACGAAAAAGGCCGCCCCTAGCAGGAGCGGCCTTTTCCAAAATGAATGTATGAAACTTAACGCTTGGAGAACTGGAAGCTCTTACGCGCTTTGGCCTTACCGTATTTCTTACGTTCAACAACACGGCTGTCACGGGTCAGGAAGCCTGCCGCTTTCAGCGCGCCGCGTAAGGAGGGATCATAAAGCTGCAGTGCTTTGGAAACACCGTGCTTTACCGCGCCGGCCTGACCGGACAGACCGCCACCCTTTACAGTTGCGACAACGTCAAACTGACCGTCGGTGCCTGTGATGGTGAAAGGCTGTGCCAGGATCATCTGCAAAACGGGGCGTGCAAAATATTCGTTCTGCGGCTTGCCGTTCACGATAACCTTGCCGGAACCGGGCTTGATCCAGACGCGGGCAACCGCATCTTTACGCTTGCCGGTTGCATAGGCACGGCCAAGCGCGTCACGGACGGGCTCGCGTGGGGTCAACTCAACTTCGGTGCCTTGTACGCCACCGATGTTCTCGGTTACAGCCGCTTCGAGGCCTTCGAGTGTTTTGATTTCATCAGCCATGCTTATGCACTCCGCGTGTTTTTAGGGTTCATGGATTTCACGTCCAGAACCTCGGGGCTTTGCGCCTCGTGGGGGTGTTCGGAACCAGCATAAACGCGCAGGTTTGTCATGATCTGACGGCTCAGGCGGTTGCCAGGCAACATACGCTTGACGGCCATGGTCACGATACGCTCGGGGTGTGCACCCTCGAGGATCTGTTCTTTGGTGCGCTCTTTGATTCCGCCAGGGTGGCCGGTGTGCCAGTAGAACTTTTCGTCCCGCTTTTTGCCGGTCATCTGGATTTTCTCGGCATTGATCACGATGACGTTGTCGCCGCAATCCATGTGAGGGGTGAAGGACGGCTTGTGCTTGCCGCGCAGACGCATGGCAATGATCGATGCAAGACGGCCAAGGACAACGCCTTCAGCGTCGACGATGATCCATTTCTTGTCGATATCTGCCGGTGTTGCAGAAAAGGTTTTCATGGAGGGAATTCCCGTAAATGTGGTGAAGGGGCCCGAAACGCGAACCCCGCTATCTGATGGCTGGGTTATAAACACCGGCCAAGTCGCGTCAAGCACCACTTTCCCTAATTAATACAACTAAAACAAATAGTTAGAAATTAGGTATAATAATACCCCACAAAATCACACGCTCAACTGCTCTGGCGGGTTGTCCAGCAGGTGTCGCAGCCGCATTATCGCGGCTTCATAGCTTTCCAGCGATACGCCGGCATTTACGGCCAGGCGGACGGCATGGGGTGCGCGGGCGTCGCGGCTGACGAATTCCTCGGCCGATCTAATTTGCACGCCTTGGGCTTCGGCGGCTTGGCAAAATGCCCCTGCACGCCATCCGACGGGCAAGCGCAGCCAAAGATAAGGCACGTTCGCACGCCATGTCACATCATAGCCGCCCAGTATATTTACCGCACTTTGTACATAGACGTTAAACCCTTGGCGGGTGCTTTCGGCCATCGTATCAACATCAGGATGGGTCAGCAGTTTTGCGCATAGATCAATCAACGGCGTCGCCAGACCAAAGCAGTTGTATTCGGCCACGCGTCGCAGATCCGGCGTGCGCCCTTCGGGGGCGATGGCAAAACCGATCCGCAAGGCTGGGGTCAAGATTTTTGCGAGCGACGAGATGTACCAACCACGCTCGGGTGCCAGTAAGCGATAGGTCGGCGCGCGTTCTACACGCATGCGGTAGCAATCATCCTCGACGATCTGCATGTCGTATTTGCGCGCCACCCGCACCAGTTCTTCGCGGCGAGCGACGGGCGTAAAGGCACCTGTCGGGTTGTGCACTTCGGGCGAGGTGCAAAAGATCTGCGCATCATGGTTACGGGCGGCTTCTTCCAGTGCTTCGGGGATGACACCGTCTGCATCCATAGCAATGGGAATCACATCCGCCCGCAATAGTTCTGCCGCGCGGCGAAAGCCGGGATAGGCTAATTCCTCTATCAAGATCGCAGGTCTTCGGCCTTGCAAGATCGCCTGAAACACCAGCATCAGCGCATTTTGCCCGCCATGTGACAACACAACATCGCTTTGGTCAAATGCGCCCAGGGGCGTGCCGGTCAGCCAACGCACCACGGCTTCGCGGGCGGGTTGGGCACCGATGCGGCTCGGATAATGCATCATGCCTGACGGCGGATCTTGGGCAACTTCGACCAGCAACTTCCGTATCAGGCTGGCCTGCCCTGCAGACGGCAAGTGCAGGGAAAACATGTTGACGTTGAAATGATCATCAAGCTTTTGCGATTGGTGGGCGATCACATCAATTTCAATCGGGCCTTCTGGATCGGCCGCGGGTAATCTTGACGCTACAAAGGTGCCGCGTCCGACCTCTGCCGATAAGGTGCCGCTTTCGGTCAACATCGTATAGGCGCGCGCCACCGTGCCGGGGGTGATCTGCAGGGTCCATGCCAGATCGCGCACGGGGGGCAGTTTATCGCCCTTTTTCAGGGCACCAATTTCTATGCCATTTCGAATGGTTGCAATGACAGCCTTGTACTTGGGCCCCTGCCCGTGATCCAGTGATGGCTGCCAAATTGTACCCATTACAATGTTTCCCTTTTCAAGTCGTACGGCATTTTGTACCATTTTCATACGGTACATTCATAATTGTGTCAATACAATATAGATATTAAGGAGATTCTCATGACACAGACCCTTACCCTCTCCACTGAATCAGTGGCCATCCTGAACCAGCGCGGAACGCCTGTTCTGGCTGTTATTGCAGTAAAGTTTGCGGTTTGTGTTACGAAGATGACGACACGTCGCCGGACCCGCCAGGCACTTTCTCAGCTAGAGCCATGGCAGCTGGACGATGTAGGACTGACATCCCAACAGGCCCATGATGAGTCTATTCGGGTGTTCTGGAAGGCGTAACGTCCCTGTGGCGTCGACCAGACCTCTTCACTTGGGCCGGTATATACCGGCCCATTTTTTAGATTGTACCAGTTCAATATTAGTACGCTTATTTCGGCGGAATTGCATAGGTCAGCGATGCCCGTGCGACTGGCTGTTCCATGCCTTCCGAATAGACCAATACGTCGCAAACCGATAGCAGCTTGCCAAGCTTTAACAGGCGCGTTTTGGCGATCAGGTCGACGCCGGCCTCGGGCTTGCGCATAAAATCAATTGAACAGTTTGTTGTGACGGCTAGGGCCTTTGGCCCGATCCGCGCCAAGGTCATCAGGTAGGCACTGACATCGGCCAGCGCAAAGATCGATGGCCCGGACACTGTCCCACCGGGGCGCAAATGGCGGTTATCAACCAATAACCGTGTTGTCAGATCCGTTTCGCTTACATGGTCGATCCCGAAGTCATCCGCGACCTGCTTGAACACATCTTTCATGAATACGGCCAACGCGTCGGCATCCATCATAATCGGCATACTTGTTTTCCTTCTTATGTCGCGGGTACGCTCTGGCAAATTGAACAGGAGGGCAAGATGACAATCCTAGAAGTCGAAAGTGACGGTGCGGTAGTTCGGTTAACCATGAATGCGCCCGAGCGGCTGAATGCCCTCTCGGACGAAATGCTGGCCGCGTTGCAATCTACATTGGATGAGATCGCCGAAACCCGATCGGTGCGCGTCGTTACCCTTGCCGGTCGTGGCAAGGCGTTTTGCGCAGGCCATGACCTAAAGCAGATGACTGCTTTGCGGCAGGCCAAAGACGGCGGTGCGGCAGGGTTTAAAGATCTGTTCGAACGGTGCAGCCGCGTTATGGCGCGAATCCAATCAATGCCGCAGCCGGTGATCGCACAGGTTCACGGGATTGCCACGGCGGCCGGGTGTCAGTTGGTCGCCACCTGTGACATGGCCGTCGCCGCCGAAGGCACACGCTTTGGGGTGAATGGGGTCAATATCGGGCTGTTCTGTTCAACGCCGATGGTCGCACTTAGCCGCAACATCCCCCGCAAACACGCGTTTGAGATGCTGACGACTGGCGATTTCATTGATGCCTCCCGCGCGCGGGAGTTGGGGCTGGTCAACCGTGTGGTCGCAGAGCACGATCTGGCAAATGAGACGCGGGCGCTGTCTGACCAGATTGCCGCAAAGCTAGGCGTGGCGGTCAAGATCGGTAAACAAGCGTTCTATAACCAGCTGCAAATGCCCGTCGATCAGGCCTATGCCTATACGGGAAGTGTGATGGTTGAAAATATGCTGCACCGCGACACCGAGGAAGGCATAAACGCCTTTCTGGAAAAGCGGGATCCGACCTGGCAACAGTGATTCCACCGATTGTTTCCAGATTAACTTTGATTGTTCAAAATATATATCTTCCAATTCAGGCATAATTGGGGCATTAATAAGACAAGGCAAATGCCTTGATGATTTTGGGTCGCCGCCGGCGGAAGGTCCCTCCAGGCCAGTCTCTCACCGGCCGACCATTCCCGCAGCGGCGACCCCAAAAATCACACTCTCCCCGGATATTCCCAGAACCGTATGCCGCAGGGTTTTCGCGCCGTTTGTGTTGCATAGGCACGGCCCCTGCCCTACATCGCTGGTATGACACAAACACTTCATATTATCGGCGGCGGAATGGCCGGATCAGAGGCCGCTTGGCAGGCCGCAAACGCTGGCGTTCAGGTCGTTCTGCATGAAATGCGCCCGAAAATCGGTACATTTGCGCACCAGACGGGTTTGTTGGGCGAAATGGTCTGCTCGAATTCGTTCCGATCGGACGATAGTGAGCAAAACGCCGTTGGCCTGCTGCATTGGGAAATGCGCGCGGCCGATGGGCTGATTATGGCAATCGCACAAAAGCACCGCTTGCCTGCCGGTGGTGCTTTGGCCGTGGACCGTGATCCTTTTGCGCAGTCGGTCACCGACGCCTTGATGGCCCACCCCAATATCACTGTTGAATATGGCGAAATTACCGAACTGCCCCGCGACGGCCATTGGATTATTGCCACAGGTCCGCTGACATCGGGCAACTTAGCGCAGGCGATTGCCGCCGAAACTGGAGCTGAAGCGCTTGCATTTTTCGACGCCATCGCGCCGATCATTTATCACGACAGCATCGACATGAGCAAAGCGTGGATGCAATCGCGATATGACAAAGGCGAAACCGAAGAAGAGCGGACCGCCTATCTGAATTGCCCGATGGATAAAGCCACTTATGAGGCGTTCATCGACGCCCTGCTGGCTGCGGATAAGACTGAATTCAAAGAAGGTGAAACCGCTGGATATTTCGATGGCTGCCTGCCGATCGAGGTAATGGCCGAACGCGGGCGCGAAACATTGCGGTTTGGTCCGATGAAACCTGTCGGTCTGACCAATGCTAATGACCCCGAAAACAAGCCCTATGCCGTGGTGCAGCTGCGCCGCGACAACAAGTTGGGCACACTTTATAACATCGTCGGCTTCCAGACCAAGATGAAATATGGTGCCCAGACCGAGGTGTTGCGGATGATTCCCGGCCTTGAAAACGCGTCGTTTGCGCGGCTTGGCGGCATTCATCGCAATACGTTCCTGAACTCTCCGACGTTGCTCGACGATCAGATGCGCCTGCGCAGCCAGCCCAACATCCGGTTTGCGGGCCAGATCACCGGCGTTGAAGGGTATGTTGAGAGCGCGGCCATGGGTCTGCTTGCCGGTCGCTTGGCCGTGGCCGAGATCAGAGGCGAAGCTGCCACACCGCCTCCGCCAACAACGGCGACGGGCGCATTGATCACGCACATCACGGGCGGGGCCGAGGCCAAGACATTTCAGCCAATGAACGTGAATTTCGGGCTGTTCCCCCCGGTTGAGGGGCTGAAATCAGGCCGCCGTGGCCGAAAGGACCGCTACAAAGCCTATACCGACCGCGCCAAGGAAGACTGGCAGGCTTGGCTGAACGGCGCGTCCGTCCCCGCGTGAGTTTTGTCACCCGATTTGCGCCGTCCCCCACGGGGCCGCTGCATCTGGGGCATGCCTATTCTGCGCTTCTGGCACATGACATGGCCCGTGCGGCGAGTGGACAGTTTTTGTTACGGTTCGAAGATACCGATCTGGAGCGATCAAAGCTCGAATATACCGAGCAGGTGATCGACGATCTGATGTGGCTTGGAATCACATGGGACGCGCCACCCCTGATGCAGTCAGACCATTTTGACACGTATAATCATAGTGTTGAGCAGTTGGTTGCGCAGGGTCTGACCTATCCGTGCCGGTGCAGTCGCAAGGACATTGCCGCCGCTTTGGCCGCCCCGCAAGAAGGGGTGCCGCATCCGATCTATCCCCAGACCTGCAAACACCGCAGCATGACCGATCGTGGCCCGTCTGACGCGTTGCGTTTACATATGGACCGCGCTTGTGACGCCTTAGCAGACGCAAACCTGTCGTTCACTGAACTGGGGCCCTTGAAAAAAGGCGTTCATACCGTTGATAAGGCAGCCCTAATCGAGACCGTCGGCGATATTGTGATCGGGCGAAAAGACATTCAAACCGCCGCCTATTTTCTGGCTTCGGCGCTTGACGACTTTAACCAAGGGATCACCCACGTTGTACGTGGGGTCGATCTGTTTGAATTTACGCAAGTGCAGGTGTTGTTGTTGGCTTTGCTGGGGCATTCGCCGCCGCTCTATTTTCACCACAGACTGATCCGCGATGAGAACGGCAAACGTCTTGCCAAACGCGATGACGCGCGCGCGATATCATTGTATCGACGCGAAGGCGCATCGCCGCAAGATATTCGAGCTATGGTAGGGCTTTAGCGCTCGATCCTAATCCATTTTTTCTAGCGTGATTCGTTCAACGCCATCTTCGACAAGCGTATAGAAACAATTGCGCCGTCCGGTGTGACAGGCGGCCCCCGTCTGATTCACAACCACCAAAAGACAGTCGCGGTCACAGTCGACGCGCAACTCAACCAGTTCTTGCACGTGGCCGCTGGTTTCCCCTTTGATCCAGAAAGACTGGCGCGAGCGGCTCCAATAGGTCACCCGCCCTGTCTCAAGTGTCTGGCTAACGGCTTGGGCGTTCATCCAGGCCATCATCAAAACCTCGCCCGATGCGGCATCTTGCGCGATTGCAGGGATTAACCCGGCGTCGTTATACTTTAATGTACTGGGATTAAATTCCATGGGCTGCCCCTATAATTAATTTTTGCATCATCCGCGTGGTGGCTTATGTAGGGGGTAAGCGCAGAAAGGAACAGTCATGAGTGCCGATACAGACCTGATCAAGCTCTACTCAGCCCGTATCTTGGGGTTGGCTGCCGACATTCCCCATTTGGGGCGGCTGGATCATCCGGATGCAACTGTTACGCGTCGGTCGCCCTTGTGTGGGTCAACCGTGACGGTGGATGTGGTGGTCAAAGACGGCAAACTGGCCGAGCTTGGCCAAGACGTCAAAGCCTGCGCCTTGGGTCAGGCAGCGGCGGCGGTGTCGGGGGCTGCGGCGATCGGGGCCACCCTGCCGCAGATAGAGACCGCACGCGACCAGTTGAAAGCGATGCTTAAAGGTAAAGGCCCTGTACCGGATGCCCCATTCGACGGGTTTGAGGTGCTGACCCCCGCCGTTGATTATAAAAACCGCCACGCGTCAATCTTGCTTACGATCGAGGCGCTGGCCGAAGCCATGCAGCAAAGCCAGATTGCAGACGCTTCCCAAACTCTTTGACAAACTAGACTGCGCGCAAAAAAAACGCCGCTCATCCGAAAGGATGGCGGCGTAAGTACGCGTTATTTGTGCAGGCTCGCGTCAATCTAGGGCCGAAAGGACAGCTCGGCGGTTCCAACCAAGGACAGGACATATGGTTGAACGCATAAAGTTTGGGACAGATGCGTAGGTTAGATCAAAGCGACACAAAATGCGCAGGCAGAAGTCAAACAAAAGAAGGGATATGCAAACCGGCAACCAGAATCACAACCAGGGCGGCCATACCTGCAGCATCCTGCAAGATCGTGTCTTGGGACCGTTTGGCGATGGCTTTGACTGTTTTTAGCGTTGTCATTTGCGTTCTCCACTCTCTGTTGCCTCTTTGTTCTCATTTATCTAGCGACCTGTAAAGAACTTTTTAAGAACATTTGCGAACAAAGTGAGACGGAAAATCTTAACCCACTGTTATTAAACGAATTGCCTCATCTTGGCGCATCAGCCAAAGAAGCAGCCTAGCTGCTTTGCCCCGTGGACTTTCCAGCTCCGGATCATCCGCCAGCAATTTTCGTGCGTCGGACTGCGCGACGAGCATCAAACCAGCTTGCCGTTCCAGATCGGCCACACGAAACCTTGGTACGCCGGATTGTGCGGTTCCGATCAAGTCGCCCGTCCCGCGCATTTTCAGGTCAGTCTCGGCGATTACAAAACCATCTTCTGTCTCTCGCAGAACTTCTAATCGCTGCCTGCCGGTTTCGCTTAGCGGCGCTTGGTATAGCAGCAAGCAAGTGGATGCCGCCTGCCCCCGCCCGACCCGGCCGCGCAGTTGGTGCAATTGCGCCAAACCAAAACTTTCGGCGCGTTCAATCACGATGATACTGGCATTGGGCACGTCAACACCGACTTCAATCACCGTCGTTGCGACCAGCACCTTGGTCTCGCCATTTTGAAAGGCCCGCATTGCAGCATCTTTATCAGCGGGCGGCATTTGTCCGTGCACCAGACCAACGACACCTTCACCTAGTGTGGCCCGCAACCGCTTGAACCGTTCTTCGGCAGCGATCAGATCACTGACCTCGCTTTCCTCCACCAACGGGCAGACCCAGTAGCATTGCCGCCCCTCCTCGATGGCGGCGCGCAGGCGTTCGATCACCTCCTGTGTGCGGTCAGTGCTGATCAGCGCGGTGCGGATCGGTTTGCGACCAGCAGGTTTTTCATCAAGGACCGACACATCCATATCGCCATATTGCGCCAACGCTAGGGACCGGGGGATGGGCGTTGCCGTCATAACCAAGACATCTGCCAAATGTCCCTTTTGTCCCAGTTCAAGCCGTTGACGTACCCCAAACCGGTGCTGTTCATCAACGACCGCAAGCCGCAAGTCTGAAAAGCTGACATCGGCCTGAAACACCGCATGCGTGCCGACCAAAATCTGGATAGCCCCACTGTTCAAGGCAGCCAGTTTGGCCCGTCGTTCAGCGCCTTTGTCACGACCGGTCAGGATCTCCAATACAACGCCGGCCTGTTCTGCAAGAGGTTGCAGCCCCTCAAGATGTTGACGCGCAAGGATTTCCGTCGGGGCCATCAACACGCCCTGCCCGCCGGATTCGACCGCGGCAAGCAGAGCCATAAAGGCAACAAGCGTCTTGCCCGCGCCCACATCACCCTGCAATAACCGGTTCATCCGCTGTGGGGTGGCCATATCGGCGGTGATTTCCGCGACTGCACGGGTTTGCGCGTTAGTGGGTTTATATGGCAATGCTGCCAAAACCCGCCCCTGTAGGCGTCCGTCGCCTTGGCTGGGCCTGCCCTTTTTGCGCCGCTCCTTAGCACGGGCTAAAGCCAACGTTAACTGATGTGCAATCAATTCATCATAGGCTAACCGCTCACGCGCAGGTGCCGTTGCCGATATATCCGCCATTGTCTCGGGGTCATGGGCGGCATGCACGGCGGTGTTGAAATCAGGCCATCCGGCTTTGGATTTCTGCGATGTGTCTATCCATTCGTCCAACTGGGGCACACGGGCCAGCGCGGCACGCGTGGCCTTGTACATAAGCTTTTGGGTGATCCCGCCGGTTAATGGATACACCGGTTCAAAGGTCGGGATTTGACCGGCATCCTCCTCGGCAACCACGAAATCCGGGTGGACCATCTGCGCCATCCCGTCAAAAAGCTCGACCCGCCCTGACACAATCCGGCGCGCTCCTTCGGGCAATTGGCGTTTCCAGAAATCGCCGCGTGCATGGAAAAACACCAATTGGAACGACGACTGGGCGTCCTCGACATGGATACGGTAGGCACCGGTCTTATTCGCAGGTGCGCGGTGCGGGCCAACCGTTACCGCAACCGTGACCGTTGCAGGCAAAATTGCATCCTTCACCGTGGGCTGCAGCCGGCGGTCTATTCCGGAATAGGGTAAGGTAAACAGCAGGTCACGCGGTGCGGTGATGTTCAACTGAATAAAATTCTGGGCGGTCTTGGGACCGATCCCTTCGAGGGTCTCAAGCCCTGAGAAAAGCGGAAATAGCGCTTCGGGCCGACCTGTCATAGGCCCGCAATCAGATCAAGCCAGCCGTCTTCGTCCAAAGTCTCGATCCCTAGATCGGCAGCCTTTTTAGCCTTGGACCCGGCCCCCGGACCTGCCACCAACAGATCGGTTTTGGCGCTCACTGACCCTGAAACTTTGGCTCCCAGACGTTCAGCACGCGCCTTTGCTTCGGCGCGGCTCATTTTCTCGAGCGTTCCGGTGAATACGATGGTTTTTCCTGCAACCGGAGATCCGTCGGTGTCCAGACGCGCGGTTTCCTGAATCGTCAACTCTGCCACTAGCCGGTCAATCGAAGCACGCTCAGCCTCTTGGGCGAATGTGTTAACCAATGATTGTGCCATCACCGTGCCTACACCATCTACGCCGATCAAATCGTCCCATGCGGCCCCCTCCATTGGGGCTGCTTGCGCCATTGCGGCCTCAAACGCGTCCCATGTCGTGTAGTGCTGCGCCACCAGATTCGAGGCCGCCTCACCAACATGGCGTATCCCGAGCGCAAAAATTAGCCGTGAAAGCGGGATTTTACGTTTGTCTTCAATGGCCTGAAACAGCTTTTCGGCTGATTTATCGCCCCAGCCCTCGCGGTTTTTCAGCTGCTGCACACCAGTGCCATAGCGCGCTTGCAGCGTGAATATATCGGCGGGTTCTGCAATCCACCCATCGGTATAGAACTGTTCAACCTGCTTGGCCCCCAAGCCATCAATGTCAAAGGCTGCGCGAGACACAAAATGCTTCAACTTTTCAACAGCTTGCGCAGGGCAGATCACCCCGCCAGTACATCTGCGCACCGCATCACCCTCTTCGCGGATCGCGTCACTGCCACATTCGGGGCATGTCGTGGGGAATTCATAGGGTTGTGCACCGGGGGGGCGTTTTGCCAAATCGGCATCGGCGATTTTTGGGATCACATCGCCAGCGCGGTATACCTGTACCCAATCCCCGATACGGATATCCTTTCCATCGCGAATCTTATTGCCCTTGCTGTCGAACCCTTTGATATAATCTTCGTTATGAAGCGTCGCATTCGATACAACCACGCCGCCGACTGTAACTGGTTTCAGTCGCGCCACGGGGGATAAGGCGCCGGTCCGGCCAACCTGAATTGTAATGTCTTCCAGTGTCGTCCAAGCCAATTCAGCGGGAAACTTATGCGCGATTGCCCAACGGGGTGTCGTAGACCGGAACCCAAGCCGGTCTTGCAAAGCCAGATTGTTGGTTTTGTAGACAACACCATCAATATCATAGCCAAGTGTCGCGCGCTGCGCTTCGATATTGCTGTAGTGGTCAATTAAATCTTGAGGCGTTTTGCATATTTCAGTCAACTGATTGACCGAGAAACCAAGTGTTTCCAAGTGCTTGATTGCGCCATATTGCGTGTCAGACAATGGGGCAGACAGCGCACCCCATGCATAGGCAAAGAACCTAAGCGGCCGCGAACGTGTGATTTCGGCGTCCAGTTGGCGCAGGGATCCTGCTGCTGCATTGCGCGGATTTGCAAATGGCTTACCGCCCTGTGCCTTCTGGCGCGCGTTCAATGCCTCAAAATCTGCATGGCTCATGTACACTTCGCCACGCACTTCAAGGATATCTGGTGCACCTCTTAGCCGCTGGGGTAAGTCGCTAACCGTTTTGGCGTTTGCCGTCACATTTTCGCCAACAGCCCCATCGCCCCGTGTCGCGGCCTGCACCAACACTCCCTGTTCATAACGGAGGGAAAGCGACAGCCCGTCAATCTTTGGCTCTGCTGTATATTCAAGCTCAGCATCCTGAGACAAACCGAGATACTTTCTGATCCGCGCATCAAAGTCCGTAACGTCTTGGTCATCAAATGCGTTGGCCAGCGATAGCATCGCAACGGCGTGAGCTACCTTTGAGAACCCTTCGGACGGCCCTACTCCGACCTTTTCACTGGGGCTGTCGACCCGTTTGAGAGCTGGAAACTTAACCTCAATCTCGGTGTTGCGGCGCTTGAGCCTGTCATACTCGGCATCGCTGATCTGCGGCGCATCTTCACCGTGATAGGCCAAGTTGGCTTGGTTCAAAGCCGAGGCAAGTTTTTCAAGCTCGGCTTTTGCTTGGGCCTCTGTCAGGTCTTGAACGGCGATATCTGCACTCAACGGTCTGCCCCAGTTTGCTGTCACTACTGGTGCATGAATACGCAGGCATTTTTGGCAGGTCTAGCAGATATCACGCAACAAGTTTAAAGTCCGACAGCCATCTTTTCCTGCGCGGGCATTGCAGACGGCTCTGGGTCGCGCAATACATAGCCACGGCCCCACACAGTTTCGATGTAGTTTTCACCACCAGTAGCAACGCTCAGCTTTTTGCGCAATTTGCAGATAAACACATCGATAATCTTCAACTCTGGTTCGTCCATTCCACCATATAGGTGGTTCAAGAACATCTCTTTTTATTGCAAAGGAAAATCATTAAGTATTTGTTTTATATATACTTAAGCTGACATGAATTAGAAGTTTAAGCGTAGATACAAGCACCGTACAATCACATCGACAACGAGCCCACATTAAGTGGCGATCAAGTATGCTTGGATCCGACGGACTTCGGCCGACTACAAGGTCAATTTAAGCGCCCAACTTTAACCTTTCGGATTAAGGTTGCTTTAACCGCACGATGCAGCTCGCAGATGCGCCTCGGAGCGAGAGGACATTGGGTCCGCTCGAAGGGACGCACCCCACCTTAACGTCGCAAACATTCAATCAGATGAGTGGAAGACTGCAATTGCTGAGCTAATTCCTCACCGCTCATGGGCACCGCTTCGGTCGCCTCTGAGTAAGTAATGCCATTGGATGACAAGAAGGCTTTTGCGAGATCACCACGGACAGCAAAGTTAATATTTTGTGCGATATCACCCGTCTCTCTGGGAGACACCTCGGAAAACCATCAGCGCCTAGGCCGTGGAAGCATGGCCTGGGCGTGTTTTGTTAGCGGTCATCGCATTGCAGGACGTTCGGTTTTCGCTGAACCGCCTATAAAATATAGAACTTGGGAGCCGGGCGTGGATCTAGTCGGGGTCTGATGCCATCCTTGAGGGCGATAGCGGTGTAGGCCGCGATCCAAGCTGCGATTTGATAGCGCGTCGGCTCAACACCTTCGGCAGATGCACTTCCATCGCCATTCAAGACCTCGAGCCGCATCCGGCGCAAGTTTGATGTTATCCGGATAATTTAAGTACCAGATATTATTCGGATACGGTTATAGCAGCTACTAGTTTGGATTCCTGATGGGATCCGTGTAATTAGCTTCACGGAAATTATCCGGATAACCTACATATCCTGCACCACCCGGATCTATACGGATAATTTAAGTACCAGATATTATCCGGATACTCCGCGACTCGTAATCTTCCAATATTGATCCAACTTCACCGCCCCACTCACTTCTTTATCCGGACACCCTCTCACAGCCTTTGCATTAGCGCTTCTTTTCATTCCCCTCGCCTGTTAGCCTGTCCACGAAGGATCTGGGATTTTCTGAAAATTCCCAATCATTTACGGGCAACACTTAAGGAAGATCTGTGATGAACATCGACCCAAAAGACGCTGAAGCAACCAACCCTAACGCCGGCCGCGGCACAGCGCCCGATGCCGCACTCCCACCATTGATCTGGCTGGTTCCAGTCGCCATCACCCTATTCGCGGTGCTGCCACTCCCCTACGGCTATTACAACATGCTTCGGGTTGTTGTGACCGGGTTCGCTCTCTGGGCCACTTGGATCGAGTATGAACGCAGCAAGGGCGCGATGGAGATGCCTGTCATCGTCTTCGGTGCGATGGCCCTCCTCTACAATCCGATCATCCCGGTTCACATCTTCAAAGAGCTTTGGGTATTTCTCAATGTGATGACCGCTATCGCGTTTGTACGCCAGTATCGTGAGAGCAAGCGGGCAGTCGGTGATGGCGCATTGTCAGACTAATAGTAGTCAAACCCCGAGGCCTAAATTCGCGATCAGGGCTTTGGGGCTGGATGTATTCAAGCACGCTCAACAGGACGCCCCATCGCTGAATAGGTTATAGAGGGATAGCATCCGGATAATTGTAGTACCCGATGGTATCCGGATAATTGTGGTACCCGAAAGTATCCGGATAATTATGGTACCCGATGGTATCCGGATAATTGTGGTACCCGATGGTATCCGGATAATTGTGGTACCCGAAAGTATCCGGATAATTGTGGTACCTGATGGTATCCGGATAATTGTGGCCGTTGAAGACGGGAGGATTACCCTAATGAAAGGGTCAAACCTAGACTACCGATATTCGGCATCGCCGCGAATGTCTGCTGAGCGGACCAGATCTCCTTAAAGTTGATTTTTCGTAGTTCTATTTTCAGAAAATTGCTAGCTTTTAATTATTTACCGATATTTTCCTACACAAGTTTTTCTACGTCTGGGAAATCTCGAACAGCTCTAGATAGATCACTCTTAACCTACAAATAATTTTCTGTA
>CBDTUA010000011.1:0-81688 GCA_965363735.1 uncultured Sulfitobacter sp.
ACATCCAGAATAAAGCGGCTCATGTCCTCTTTTTCCTCGACGTTCATGCCCGCCATCGGTTCATCCAACAGCAAGATTGACGGCTCGGCGGCCAGTGCGCGGGCCAGTTCGACCCGTTTCTTCAGACCGTATGAAAGGCGCGAAACCGGCGTCTTGCGGATCGCCTGAATTTCAAGGAAATCGATGATTTTCTCGGCGACTTCGCGGTTCGCTGTCTCTTCGCGCTCCGCTTTGCCCTTCCAGATGGACTGCCAGAACAGGCCGGTTTCCATGTGGGTCAAACGGCCAGTCATAACGTTATCCAGAACGGTCATCCCTTCAAACAAGGCGATGTTCTGGAATGTCCGCGCAATGCCCTGCTCGGCCACCTGAAACGGTTTCATCGGTGCGCGGCGCGCGCCCTTGTACCAAACTTCGCCATCCTGCGGGACATAGAACCCACTGATCACGTTCAGCATCGAGGACTTCCCCGCGCCGTTTGGTCCGATGATTGCGCGGATTTCACCTTCGCGAATATCCAGCGAAATGTCCTTGATCGCCTCTACGCCGCCGAACCGCAGGGTGATGTTTTTCATCTCCATCACCACTGGGCCGATCTGGCGACCATCCGCTGTGACGTAGCCGTCAGCCTGATCCTTCATGCTACACCCTCTTTCCAAATGGTCTTAAAATCCACTGCGCGCCCGATGCACCCGAACACTCGGTTCATGATGCTCATGCCGCAGCCTTCTTGCGATTGTCTGCGAATACCTTGGCGTCGCGCACTTCCAATGTTGCTGCGATCGATCCCTTGCGTCCGTCCTCATAGGTCACTTCCGTGACCGTGCTGACCGACGGCGACCCGTCATACAATGCGTTGATGATGTCCTCGAACTTTTCACCAATCACCTTGCGGCGTACTTTGCGGGTACGGGTCAATTCACCGTCATCGGCGTCCAGTTCTTTGTGCAGCACGACAAAACGGTGCACCTGACAGCCCGAAAGCATCTCGTCTTCGGCAATTGATGCGTTGACCTCTTCTACATGGGATTGGATCTGGTCCATCACCTGCGGATGCCGCGCTAATTCTTGATAGGACGCATAGCCGATGTTGTTTCGTTCGGCCCAGCTGCCCACGGCCGTTAGGTCGATATTGATAAACGCAGTGCATGCAGTTCGACCATTGCCAAAGACAACCGCCTCAAGAACGTTGGGGAAGAACTTAAGCTTGTTTTCAACGTATTTCGGCGCAAAAAGGTTGCCATCGGCCATTTTGCCAACGTCTTTAGCACGGTCGATGATGCGCAGGTGGCCTGTGCTTTCTTCGATAAAGCCAGCGTCGCCCGTGGCGACCCAACCTTCGGCGTCTTTTGTATCTGCTGTGCTTTCAGGGTTCTTATAATATTCAACGAAAACGCCGGGGCTGCGATAGAACACCTCGCCATTGTCGGCAATTTTCAACTCTACACCCGGGCAGGTCACACCAACAGTGTCACTACGCACCTCGCCATCGGGCTGTGCAGTGATGAAAACGGTCGCTTCGGTTTGACCATACAACTGCTTTAGGTTGATCCCAAGCGAGCGGTAGAAATCGAAAATCTCGGGGCCAATCGCTTCGCCCGCTGTATAACCCACGCGCACGCGGCTTAGACCGAGCGTATTTTTCAACGGGCCATAGATCATCAACTCGCCAAGACCGTATTTCAGACGGTCCATCAGACCTACGGGTTTGCCATCCAGAATGTCAGGGCCAACCTTGCGTGCGACCTTCATAAAGCGATCGAACAACCATTTCTTGAAACGGCTGGCGTCCTCCATACGGATCATCACGCTGGTCAGTTGTGTTTCGAACACCCGTGGCGGGGCGAAATAGTATGTCGGCCCGATTTCACGCAGATCGACATGCATCGTATCCGCGGATTCTGGGCAGTTGGTGCAGAACCCTGCCCACATCGCCTGACCCACAGAAAAGATGAAATCCCCGACCCAAGCCATCGGCAGATAGGCCAAAATATCATCAGACTGGCGCAGCTTGTCGAATTCGGATGACGACTTGGCAGTTTCAATAATATTGCGGTTGCTCAGAACAACGCCCTTGGGCTTGCCCGTGGTACCAGAAGTATAAAGCATCACCCCGGTGCTGTCATAGGTCAGCTTTGCCTGACGGGCTTCCAGCTCTTTGATGTGCTTGTCGCGGTTTTTGCGGCCCATTTCCTGTACGGCAGAATACTGGTCCAATGCGCTGTGGTCGTATTTACGCAATCCGCGTGGATCAAGATAGATAATACGCTCGAACTGGGTCAACTGGTCCTCGACTTCGAGCACCTTGTCGACCTGTTCCTGATCACCCGCCACGACAAACCGTGCGCCACAGTGGTCCAGCACATAAGCCATCTCTTCGGCGTTGGCGTCTTGGTACAGCGGCACAGGCACAGCGCCGACCATTTCAGCCGCCACCATCGCCCAATACAAATAGGGGCGGTTGCGGCCAATGATGGCGATGAAATCACCTTCGTTGGCACCAAGCTCAAGCAAGCCAAGGGCAAGCGCTTCAATCTCGTCGCGCGTCTGCGACCAGGTCCAGCTTTGCCAAATACCGTATTCTTTTTCGCGGTACGCAGGCGCGTTCGCGAATTGCTTTGCATTGCGATGCAATAGCGCCGGAACGGACTGCGGTCCGTCGGCGCTCACAAGCTTATAAGCCAAATGTCTTCCTCCCAAGTCCTGCTCTTTATCGGCAGGTCGATCGCTGGTGCGATTCTGATGTCGTACCATGATGTTGATTACAGCCTGAGCGTCAACTTATTCTTAATGATTTCTCAATCCTTTCGAATTGTTACAGGATCCATTTTCCTTTGGTGGGCTTTGCGCAGCCCGGACGATGGTGATAGCCATTAGGGACAATTGGGGGGATCAAATGCAGCTTAACGATACGCAAACAAGCGCGATGACCGCCGTCGGTTTGAACCTGATTGCCCAAGCATTGACGATCTATGACGCTGATCTGCGGTTGGTGCTCTGTAATGCGCCGTTTCAACAGATGTTCAACCTTCCCTCTGCGCTTGTGACACCCGGAGCAACCTTTCAGGAAACCGTCACCCATTTGGTAAAAGCCGGTGAATATGGTGACGTGGCCGATGTTGATGCCTTTGTATCCGAGCGTGTCGTTCAGGCCCGCGCGTTTGAGGCGCATTACATGGAACGGACCCGCGCCAACGGGCGTACCATCTCGGTCGAGGGGTCGCCCCTGCCCCAAGGTGGCTGGGTCACAGTCTATACCGATATTTCCCGCACCAAGCAGCAAGAGGCATTGCTGCGCGCACGGTCGGATGCGCTGTCTGGCCAAGTGATTGCCCACGCAGAACAACTGTCTGCGACCAACCGCGAACTGGCCGCAATGAACAGCGCCTTGGAAGAGGCCAAGCGTCAGCTAACCCTATCAGAGGCGCGCACCCGCCTGACCACTGAAATGATGCCTGCCCATATCGCGCATGTAGACGCAGCGGGACGATATACCTACTCCAACCTCCGCCTGACTGCTGTGATGCCGGGGCGGCCCACCGAATTGATCGGGCGCAGCATCCGCGAAATACTAGGTGCACAGGCCCACGACAGTATTACCCCAGCGCTGACCCAAGCCTATGCTGGTAAACAGTCGATTGTAGAATTTACCGACGAGGCCAGCGCCCGCCGCATCCGCGGCGCTTTCACGCCGGACAACAACGGCGGCGTCTATATTCTGTCGATGGACGTGACCGAAGAAACGCAAAACAGAACTGCTCTGCAACAGACCCGGCGTCGTGAATCAGCGGCACAGGTCATCTCGGGCCTTGCGCACGATTTCTCGAACCTGTTGACGATCATTCTGGGGCTACAATCCCGACTTGCCCGCCTTGAGGCCTTGCCCGCCCCAGCCGCACCGTTAATCGAAGGGACGCTTGCCGCTGCCCGGCGTGGTGGTGCCCTGCTTAGTACGATTGCGGATATGACTGGGGCTCGCACCCTGCGCCCCACTGCCACGCAGATCGCAAGTTTGCTGTCTGACCTAAGCCTGCTGGCCAAGCCAACCCTACCTAAAGCCGTTGATTTGCGCATTTCGAATCTAATGCCGGATCAGCCCGTTTTGCTGGACAGCGGGTTGGTGCAGGATGGCCTGTTAAACTTGATCCTGAACGCCCGCGACGCCTGTGGCATGGCGGGGGTCATTTCCCTTGAGGTCAACCTGGTTCACAACACCTGGATTGAATTCGTGCTGCGCGACACTGGCCCGGGGTTTTCCCCTTCGGCTTTGGAACATGGATGTGCGCCGTTTTTCACCACCAAAGGGGCCGAAGGGTCAGGTCTGGGGCTGCCGATGGTCTATGACATGACGAAATCAGCAGGCGGCGATCTGCGCCTTTCAAACACGCCGGACGGTGCGCAGGTCACCATGCGTCTGCCATACCGGGTGGCAGTCCCGGCCACGACGGGCTTGGTGCTGCTTGTCGAAGATGCAGATGACTTGCGGGCCTTGGTGCGCGACATGTTGATGGGCTTGGGTCATTCCGTTATCGAAGCCGCGAGCGCGGACGAAGCAACGGCCCTGCTTGCTGATCTGCCTGACATCTCACTTGTCCTGTCCGACATCCAACTGATGGGGGAAGCAACCGGCCTTGATCTGGCCCAACGGCTGGGGTCCGACGCTCCCCCGATGGTGCTAATGACGTCGCTGCCCACCGATGACGCAATGTTTCTAAAGGCGCAGACCCTTGCACCTGTCTTGCGAAAACCGTTTGATGTGGATGATTTGACTGCGCTTATCGCGCCCAATGGATTGGCCACCCAATGACCCGCCCCCTAGTGACCATTTTGGACGATGAGCCTGAAATTCGCCGACTATTGGCCGATGTTCTGGAGGAGGCCGGCTTTGACACCCTAAGCTTTGGCCGCGCCCGCGCGTTTGAGGCAGCCCTAGCGACCCACACCCCTGATGTCTGCCTTGTCGATTTATCTTTGCCGGACACAGACGGGCTGACGCTGGTTCACCGCTTGGCGCTGGAGCAGGGTGCGATCGTCATCATCATCTCAGGTCGCGCACAAGTGCAGGACCGCGTTACGGGGCTTGAGCTTGGAGCCGATGATTACATCATAAAGCCGTTCGATCCCGCCGAGGTTGTCGCCCGCATACGTGCTCGGCTGCGCAGCGCCAAACCCGCGACACAAACCGGCAATGTCGCTGTGTTCAACGGCTGGACTGCGCATTTCGACCGCTACACATTGGAAGACGATGCGGGGACAGAAACCCCCTTCTCCCATGCCGAAGGCGAAGTGCTGCGCTTGTTTCTGGACGCACCAAAACGTCTGATCAGTCGCGCGCAGATGCAAACCAGCTTGGGCGGCGTCGCATCAGAAAGCTTTGATCGCGCGATGGATGTTCGCATTTCCCGCCTGCGCACCAAACTGCGCGAAGACCCGAAAAACCCGCAATTGATCAAAACAATATACGGCGCTGGCTATATCTTTCTGGGGGACGTGACATGGACCTGACACCGTGCCAACTTGGCCCAGGTGATCCGGCATTGGCCGATGTGCTGACCCTGATGCGCGATTGTTTTGCCTATATGGAAGGTCGGATCGACCCGCCCAGCTCTCTTGGGACAGTCACGCAATCGTCCCTGCAACAGACCGCATCCGAAGCCGAAATTTGGTGCATAGGCACCCCGCCTGTCGCCTGCATGATCCTGACGCCAAAGGGCAGCAGTCTATATCTGGGCAAGGTATGTGTCGCGCCAACGCATCAGCGCCTTGGCCTTGCGCGTCACTTGATCGACCACGCAAACGACCGTGCCCTACAGTTGCGCCTTGCAACGCTTGAACTTCGGACTCGAGTCGAACTGGTGGACAATCACGCGACGTTCAAGGCGCTCGGGTTCACCGAATATGCGCGCACGGCACATCCCGGTTATAAACATCCCACCAGCATCACCATGCGCAAACCAGTTTCTTAACCGCCCAACATCGCGCGCATCGCAGGAATCGTTTCGTCGTTGAACCACCCGCCCTCTGGCGCATTGGCCCCTGCCGCGATGCCCGCCTTGATCTTGGCGATGGCTTCGCCCCTGATCTGACGCTTGACCGAGGCAAAAGTGGCCGGCGGAATCTGTCCCAACTTGGCGGCCTCGGCCAATGCCGCCTCCAGCAGACCCTCATCCGGCACAATCCGGTCCACAATTCCAGCGACCCGCGCGTCATCGGCCGACATCGGTTGCCCCGTCAGCATCAACCGCCGCAGATCATTAGGTGACAAAGTTGCCCGCGCAATTTCCAACGGACCCAATGGGAAATCCGCGCCGACGCGCACTTCGGCCAACCCAAACGTCGCCCGCGCTGCAGAAATCCGAAAATCGCTTGCCAGCACATAGAATAAACCGCCCGCAATCGCCGCACCGTTGACGGCGACGACAGTCGGCTTGGCGCATTCAAACAAGGCCAGAAAACCTTCGTTCAGCCCTTTGACAATTGCGTGCTGCGCGGCCAGATCAAACTCTTGCGCTTGCTTCAGGTTCAACCCCGCCGAAAACACCTTGAACGGCGATGCAAGGACAATGGCGCGCACGTTATCATCCGCCTCAAGTGTCTTGATCGCCTTGCCAAACTGCATCAGCCCATCAGCCGATAGCGCGTTAACCGGTCCATTGTTCAGTGTCAGACAAACAACGCCGCCTGCGTGTTCACTTTGAATTGGATCTGATGTTTCGGTCATGTGCTTGGACTCCTATTGACTGAACACAGCGTCTCATCCAATAGCGCCGCCGTCACCCGAAATCTCGCATTTCTGTCGATTTTGCGTTGCGTTTCAGGTGCCATGAAAGCTAGATTCAATGCATGATTGAATGCCTCCTTTATCGCACCAGCCGCGCCCAACGGCAGCTGTTCTACCGCGTCGAAATCGCGATGAACCTGTTCAGCGAAGTATCCGTGCTGCGGGAATGGGGAACCGCGGGTGGACGCCCCAAAGCGGTGGTACAATGTTTTGGCAACCTGCGCGAAGCGTCCCGCGCGGCCGATACCCACCGCAATCGCGCAGAACGGCGTGGCTACTTACGCAACTGACGCCAAACGGTCGACCGCATGGGCCAAGACTTGCACACCTGCGACCAGATCATCTTCGGCTGTGTCTTCCTCGAAGGTGTGACTTAGTCCGCCAATCGATGGCACAAATAGCATCGCCACAGGTAAAAGCCGCGCAACGCAGGTCGCATCATGCAGCGCACCCGATGGCATCTTGCGCCACTTTCCGGGCGCAACCGCTTCTGCACCATCCTCCAGTGCGCGCCGCAATCGCGGGTCCATCGCCACAGGCTCAAGCCCCAAAAGCGGCCCGAAACTTAGCTCCATCCCCTGCGCCTGCGCCACCTCATCAGCGGTTTCGCGGATAATCTGTTCCATACGTGTTAAACGATCTGTCTCCGCATCCCGCCACTGCATGGAAAACACCGCGCGCCCCGGCACGATAGACGACGCATTCGGATGTAATGACAGATGCCCGATCGTCCAAACCGTCTGCGGCGTGACCACATTTCTCAACCGGTTGTTCAGCATCGTGTTGAATGCAGAAACCGCCTGAAACGCATCCCGCCGCAAATGCATCGGGGTTGTCCCGGCATGATTTTGCTGCCCGTCAAAGGTGATTTTCATATCCCGAATACCAACGATATCCGTCACAACACCAATCTGATCACCGCTACTGTCCAGGCTTGGTCCTTGCTCGATGTGCATCTCGATAAAACCGGTGAACAGACTTGAGGGCACCTCCCCCGTGACCATATCAGCCATCGCCTGCCGCGCAGTGCCAAGCGCGATACCAGCGTGATCTTGCAGTTTATCTGCACTAGCCAAACTTTCATGACCGGACCAAACGGCACTGCCCGTCGTCACACCAAATCGCCCTTCCTCGTCCTGAAATGACACTACAGAAACCGCTGGCCCACCGGCTTTTTTAGCAGCCCGCGCAATTTTCAACGCCGCAACGACACCCAAGGCACCATCCAGCCATCCCCCTTCGGGCTGGCTGTCTGAATGCGAGCCCAACAAGATCGACGGCCCCTCAGCCAAGCCAAACAGATTACCCATCGCATCAACCTCGACCCTCAATCCGATCTCGGTCATTTGCCCCGCCAGCCAGCGTCGCGCCTCAATATCTGGCACGCTATAGGCTGGACGCACCACACCTTTGCCAACACCCGCAGCCCCAAAACTGCGCAGCTTGTGCAAATCTGCCAGAAACCGCTCACCATTCACCTGCATCAGACCCTGAACTTTCTCTGGCTCAAAAATATCCTAGGGAGTTTGAGGGACAGCGTCCCTCATTCCCAGAAGAAATCGAACGCGCCCAACGGGCACTCATCAGGGTCAACGGCTATTCTGCCGCGACAGCGTTCACAACCGCCTCTACCTTCACAGCCGAGAATTTGAACTCGGGGATTTTGCCGTAAGGATCCACAGCCGGGTTCGTCAAGATGTTCGCAGCCGCTTCAACAAAGGCAAACGGCAGGAAAACCATATCCGGCGAAACTGCCCGATCTTCGCGCGCCATGATCTCGATCGACCCGCGCTTGGTGGACAGTCGAACATGCTCTCCGGCAGCCACGCCAAGCTTGCGCAAAGTTGATGGATGCAGCGAACAATTCGCCTCGGGCTCCAGCCCGTCCAACACAAGCGACCGACGTGTCATCGAACCCGTATGCCAATGTTCCAACTGCCGCCCGGTCGTCAGGATCATCGGATAATCCTCGTCCGGCACGTCATCAGGGGCAACAATGCTGGCCGGCGTAAACCGCGCGCGGCCGTCTTGGCGCGGGAAACCGTCACCAAAAACAATCGCTTGTCCAGGATCAGTCGGGCTTGTCGAAGGATAGGTTACCGCACCTTCATCCTCAAGCCGGTCCCAAGTGATGTTATTGAGCGACGACATGTTGAGCTTCATTTCAGCAAAGACTTCGCTCGGGTGTGTATAAGCCCAGTTCAGCCCCAATCGCTTGGCCAACTCGACCTCGATCCACCAATCTTCTTTGGCCTCACCCGGCGGCACCACTGCAGCGCGTCCCATCTGAACCTGACGGTTGGTGTTCGTCACTGTGCCGGCCTTTTCAGCAAACGCAGATGCAGGCAAAATCACATCCGCGAAATTCGCTGTCTCGGTCAGGAAAATATCCTGCACCACCAAATGCTCCAACTTTGCCAGAGCATCGCGGGCATGTTCGACATCAGGGTCCGACATCGCGGGGTTTTCGCCCAAAACATAAAGGCTGCGGATATCGCCATCATAAATCGCGTCCATGATCTCGATCACGGTCAAGCCCTTTTGACTGCTGAAATCGCCGCTTCCCCACACCTCGGTAAAGGCAGAACGGACACCGTCATCAGACACTGGTTGATAGTCTGGCAGGAACATCGGGATCAGGCCGGCGTCAGACGCGCCTTGCACGTTGTTCTGTCCGCGCAACGGATGAAGACCAGCGCCGGGTCGCCCGATTTGCCCTGTCATCAGCGCCAAACTTATCAGGCAGCGCGCATTATCTGTACCGTGAATATGCTGCGACACGCCCATGCCCCAGAAAATCATCGCCGCATTGGCCCCAGCAAAGGTTCGCGCCACATCGCGAATTGTCTCGGCATCGATGCCGCAGATTTTGGCCATTTTTTCGGGGGTAAAGGTCTTGAGATGTGCCTTTTCGATTTCCCAATTCTCGGTATAGGCTTCGATATATTGCTGATCGTACAGCTTCTCCTCGACGATCACGTGCATGATGGCGTTCAACATCGACACATCCGTACCGGGCCTGAATTGCAGCATATGCGACGAATGACGCTTGAGCGCCTGGCCGCGTGGATCCATCACAATTAATTTGCCGCCACGCTTGGCAAACTGCTTGAAAAATGTCGCGGCTACGGGGTGGTTTTCTGTCGGGTTCGCCCCAATCACAATCGCCACATCCGAATTTTCAATCTGGTTAAACGTGGCCGTTACAGCCCCAGATCCGACATTCTCCATTAGCGCCGCAACTGAGGATGCGTGGCACAGCCGCGTGCAGTGATCGACATTGTTATGGCCAAAACCCTGGCGGATGATCTTTTGAAACAGATATGCCTCTTCGTTGGTGCATTTTGCCGACCCAAAACCAGCGACGCCGCGCCCACCGATCTTCTTCATGCCATTGGCTGCGAAATCCAGTGCCTCGTCCCATGACGCCTCGCGGAAATGCGTCTGCCAATTACCTGGGTCGACATTCAACCCTTTGGCGGGCGCATCGTCCCGCCGGATCAACGGTTTTGTCAGGCGGTGCGGATGGTGGATATAGTCGAACCCAAAGCGCCCTTTGACGCAAAGCCGTCCCTCGTTCGCAGGGCCGTTGATGCCGTCGACATATTTGATCTTGCCGTCTTTGACCTTGAGCGACACCTGACAGCCCACACCACAGAACGGGCAAATGCTATCAACTTCGCTGTCAAAATCCGCGCGGTCGCCAACCTGATTGGCGTCAACAACAGTCGCCTCCATCAAGGCCCCCGTCGGACAGGCCTGCACGCATTCGCCACATGCCACACAAGACGACGCACCCATCGGATCGGCCATATCAAAAGTTGGATAACTGTCACGCCCGCGCCCGGACATGCCAATCACATCGTTTACCTGAACCTCGCGACAGGCGCGAACACAAAGGTCACATTGAATACACGCATCCAGATTGACACGCATTGCCACATGGCTGTCATCAAGCAGCGGAATGCGCCCTTCTTCCAGCTTAGGAAACCGGCTGACGTCAATGCCTTCCATTGCGGCCATATCCCACAAATGGCTCGACTTATCATGCGCGACATCTTGCGGGGGCTGATCTGTAACAAGCAACTCCATCACCATCTTGCGTGCGTTCTCGGCGCGCGCATTGTTGGTGGTCACAACCATCCCCTCGGCAGGCTCGCGCAAACACGACGCCGCCAAAACCCGCTCGCCCTCGATTTCGACCATACAGGCGCGACAATTGCCATCGGGGCGATAACCCGGCGCAGGTGTGTAACACAGATATGGTATTTTCAGGCCGCGCCCGTTTGCGACTTCCCAAATGGTCATCCCAGCCTCGGCCTCAACCTTTTCGCCGTCTAGGGTGAATGAAATTGTCTCGGCCATGGGGGATCCTCCTGCAAAGCGTCGCCCTACCATAATGCGCAACGCCAATCTGCGGCAGTCACAATCCCGACACCCCACCCCGATTTTGCGCCACCGCTGTTCGCGATATGCATACAACCGTTTCTCTGGCTAAAAAATATCCTCGCCAACGGCTCCTGCCCTTCCAACCCGCGCAGCGCTTGCCTATCAAAGACCCAACAGAAAAAGGCGCACCCATGTCCCACATCACCCTTATCCGCCACGGCCAGGCAAACTCAGGTGCCACAGACGAAGCCAGCTATGATATGCTCAGCCCCCTTGGCCACCAACAAGCCGCATGGCTGGGCGATCACCTGCGCCACTCGCAAACGCATCATACCCGGCTGTATACCGGCACCCTGCGTCGCCACATTGAAACGGCAGACGGCATGGATACCGGATTGAAGCCGACACGCGACGCGCGATTGAACGAGCTTGAGTATTTCACCCTAGCGACCCTGATGGAGCAACAACACGGCGTTCCTTTTCCCGACGATCAACACGGGTTCAGTGCCCACCTGCCATTGGTGTTCGAGACGTGGAAAAGCGACAAGCTTGATAATCCACCCGAAAGTTACGCCTGTTTTGAAACCCGCATTCAATCCGTCTTAGAGGAAATCGCAGCCGGGCAAGGACCAGCGCTTGTGGTGACGTCAGGCGGGCTGATCTCAATGGCGATGGCGCAGGCCATGGGGCTTGGCGTCCCCGCCATGTCGCGCATAGCATTGGCCATCATGAACACATCGATGCACCGACTGTTTCCGATTGGAGGGCACTGGTCGCCGGTGCTATTCAACGCGGTTCCCCACCTCGACACCCCTGAACGGCGCACCGCCCAAACCCACATTTGAAAGGCAAGGCTATGCTCAAGCTCTATTATGCCCCCGGCACGATTTCGATCGCCGTTGCGATCACTCTAGAAGAAGCAGGCCTGCCCTATGATGCTGTGAAAGTTGATTTTAGATCAGCCGAACAAACATTGCCGGACTACCTAGCCATAAATGCCAAAGGCCGTGTGCCAGCGCTAGGCTTGCAAGACGGCACTGTTTTAACCGAAACCGGTGCACTGCTTGAGTATATCGCGGCTTTAGCCCCCGCTGCAGAACTTATACCCGCCGACCCCACACAGGCAGCGCAAATGCGCAGTGCCATGTATTATCTGGCCTCGACCATGCATGTCGCACATGCCCACAAAATGCGTGGCAGCAGATGGGCAAAACAGCAATCCAGCTTTGATGATATGGCCGCAATGGTACCCCAGACAATGGCCGCCTGCGCAACACACGTGGAAACGCACCTGCTGCGTGGCACCAGCGTCTTGCGGCAGGACTTTAGCATCGCCGATCCCTATCTATTCGTAATATGCAACTGGCTTGAAGGTGACGGGGTCAACATCGCAGACTATCCAAAGATTCAGAAATTCATGACACAGATGGAGTCGCGCAAAAGCGTCATTAACATCCGGAAAAAGGCCATGCTATGACACAAACTCATCTCTGGGTCCGTGCCGAACAGCGCGATAATGAAACACGCGTTGGCATCACCCCGAACGGTGCCGCCACCCTGATTAACCAAGGTTTCAAAGTCACCGTAGAGGCATCAGACACCCGTGTGATCCCAACCGATGCTTACGCGCAGGCAGGTTGCACGATCGCACCTCAGTTCAGTTGGCCTGACGCTCCGTCCGATGCCATCATCTTCGGGCTCAAGGAACTGCCCTCTGACGGCACGCCCCTGACACATCGCCACATTATGTTCGGTCACGCCTTCAAAGGGCAAACTTCAGGCCGCACTCTTTTGGAACGGTTCAAGGCCGGTGGCGGCACTTTGTATGATCTGGAATACCTAACTGACGGGACGGGCCGCCGTGTAGCCGCGTTTGGCTATTGGGCGGGCTTCGCCGGTGCAGCCGTGGCTGTCAAATGCTGGGCTGCTCAGATGGGTGGCACAACTGCAGCACCTATCACGCCTTCAGCAAATGCAACCGAACTGACCGCTCAACTGCGGTCCGAACTTGACCCGTTCGACACTGATCAGCTGGATGCACTTGTAATCGGCGCTCTCGGCCGTGTCGGAACCGGCGCGTCCGATTTATGCAAGCGATTGAACATTCGGGTAACTGGGTGGGACATGGCTGAGACAGCCAGTGGCGGACCCTTTCCCGAGATTCTGGATCACGCACTGTTCTTCAATTGTATCCTTGCCGGCCCCAAGACCCCCGTATTCGTCCCGAAAACGGCCCTTAAGGCTAAACGAAAGTTACGTGTAATAGGCGACATCGCCTGCGACCCCGATAGTGCCTTCAATCCGGTGCCTATTTATAGCAAAGCGACAACTTGGGAAGCACCTGCTTTGCGGGTCCACGACGACCCACCTTTGGACGTCGTGGCGATCGATAATCTGCCCTCAATGCTGCCATTGGAAAGCTCCGAGGACTATGCAGCCCAACTTCTTCCAACACTGCAGGATTTGTCGGATGAAAACGCGGTGTGGAAGCGAGCGAAACAACTTTTCGAACAACACCTATCCGAGGTTTGAGCGCATCCTTTGGCTCTTAAAAATGTAATGTCGTCGCAAGACGACACCTTTGGATCCGATAGGTCTAGCCGAATAGGCGATAATACAGCCCATCAGGTAGGAATTGGGCTATCCTAAAAAATAACGAGAACCCGAAGGGAAAGCTCTTTTTAAAGCTATCGCCGTTCATGTGATCAAAAACTTCTTGCGCGGCATCCTCAGGCTCCATCAGGAACGGCATCTTGAAATCGTTCTTGTCTGTAAGTTGTGTTTTGATAAATCCGGGGTTGATCACCTGAACCTGGATACTGGTTTTCCGCAGATCGGCGTACATGCATTCTGCCAGAGACATCGTGCCCGCCTTGGACGCCGTATACCCAATGGAATTGGGCAACCCGCGAAAGGCGGTTAGGCTTGACGTGATAACAATGTGCCCGGCGTCCTTTTCGACCATGTCTGGTACAATTTCCCCTAAAACACGCACGAGGCCGGTCAAATTTACGTCGATCATCGCTGTTGCGTGATCTGCCTCCCATTTCTTTGCACCGAATGGCCAGTAAACACCCGCCAGATAAACAATTCCGTCGACATCGCCTACCTTTTCGACCGCTGACCGGACACTGTCGATATCTTGCACGTCTATGGTTTGATAGCTTGCTTTGCCCGGCAGTGCCTCGACCAAATCTGCAAGTTTGTCTTTTGATCTGGCAGAGACAACAACTTCGACGCCGGCTCGGCTTAGCTTATGCGCCAGAGCTTCGCCCAGGCCTGCACTTGCACCAACCAACCAATACCGTTTCCCCTGCCAAGATTTCATCGCTTTTCCTTCTTCCGTATTGTTGCGACCAACTCAGCGACCTTGATGCCAAACTTGCGAAACTGGCTGCGGTTGATCAGCGTTCCTTCTGGCGTCAGATAAATCCAGTCCACCGTCTGCAAAGTGTGACCGCCCACGTCCGCGGGCAATTTAATGGGGTATCGCATCTGTATCGTAGCGCCCGAATGGCACCCTTTGCCAACACCGGGGACATCCGGTGCTGTCGCCGTAAAATTGCGATCCTTGCCAAGTTTAAGCGTCCAAACCCGGTCTTGCGTCGATCTGTCGTCAAAGACAAAATGTTCGTTAATCGTCGCTGTGTCACCGTCCCATGATACGTTAAAGTCAGCGACAAATGTGCTGGTCACCCGCCCCATGGGCCCAAAGATGACCCCTTCGCAGACCATCTCGCCGTCAAGATCTTTTTGCATGTCGATGGCGATAAAGTCTTCGGCGTAATCCTCGGGGCGTTGCGCCGGGAAGTCTGCCACCAAATGGCGCACCAACATAATCCCCCCGACCAAACCAGCCCCGAACAAGAATAACACCAAATCCACTACGTCTTCTCCTTTTCAAGTCTGGTTCCAACCAACAGCGCAATCGCAAGCAGTTTGAGCATGCAAGGAAGCCCCGCATAAAGCCATATCAACGTTGTGACCGCCGAGGGAGGATTGTTTGTTGCGCCGCTTTCAAAACCGGACATCTGCAGTGTTGGAAGTAGCGTAACAGCTGCAAAAGCAAGTGTGAACTTTGAGACAAGTGACCAAAGTCCGAACCCTTCGGCGGCAGATGGCGCAATCACAGCCATGCGTGTGGCAAACATGGCAGGCAGCAAAGTTAAATCGGCACCCAATGCAGCACCCGACCCGACACACACCATTGCAAACAGCCATGCATCCCCCGCCCCAAGGAACAGCGCGCCCCCAAAGGACACAATCGAAAGTACCATCGCGCCAAGCAGAACCGGTTTGGCCCCATGCCGTTCGGCCAGAAACCCCCAAAAGGGTGCGGCGGCGGCGGCAGACAGGAAGAAAAGCAGCAGCAATGGCCCCTCCCATCCAGGTGCCTCAAGCGCGCCTTCGACATAGAACAGGAACAATGTGGACGACACGGCAACTGGGGCAGCATTCAAGAGCGCGATCAGCAAAAGCCTTCGCGCAATCGGATCCCTTAAAACGGTCCCAAACCCCGTTGCAGCAGGCAAGCCAACGCTCCGCCACTCTGCGCGCATCGCCACTACCGAAGCTAAGGCAAGAACGCCAAATCCGACCGCAAACCCCGAAAAGGGGGCCCCAATGAAGAACCCAAAACCCACTGGCGCAACGGAGGCTGCGCACACCCCCAGCAACGCGCCGGTTTCCCGCCAGCGGGCCAATGACAGATGACCCGATCCCGGTAACGTTCCAGCCTTGGCCACGCCTTGGGCATAAAAACAAATTGTCAGAAAGCTGAACGCTGAAAAAACACCAGTCAGGGTCAGGCCAAACCACACAAGCGGCGGCAAAAGGGGGGGTATTGCGAATAGCGCAAACATCGACAGCGCCATAAGGCCGCTTGCAATGCCAACAGCCAAAGCGCGCTGATCGCGCAACTTTTCGGACAAACGCCCCAGCAGCGGGTCCTGAACCACATCCAACAGACGCAAGCCAAACAAGACGGAACCCAGTGCGGCCAGAGAGACACCGTATTCATCTACAAAGAACTTAGGCGCATGAATGTAGATCGGCAGCCCGGCTGACGCCAAGAGTGCTGCAAATAAAGCATAGGCTGGCAGACTTTGCGATGCGGATGTCATCAGCGCGACACATCTTGCTTGGGTGGATCTGGTCGGGATCTATAGCTGCCACCTTTCCACCACAGCTTGAAAGCTTGCCAGTGGATCAACGCCAGAACACGCCGCGCGCCAAAGGGCCGGCGCAATAGGAACCACGCGATGCTCATGTTGGTCAGCGGCTTGCGTTTGCCTGTAAGGGTCGCGATCAGGCCGCCCTCTGACTGCGTGTAGTCAATCCAGATGCCGACGCGATCATCTCGGATATCAAACCGAAAGTCGTAGGTACCCTCGACCGGCTGAAACGGTGAGACGTGAAAAATCTTGGTCGCGTGCAAGTGGTCTTGGGGTTTGATTTCTG
Organism: uncultured Sulfitobacter sp.; assembly: GCA_965363735.1. Classification (GTDB taxonomy): domain Bacteria; phylum Pseudomonadota; class Alphaproteobacteria; order Rhodobacterales; family Rhodobacteraceae; genus Sulfitobacter. The sequence continues at coordinate 16,631 of CBDTUA010000011.1, forward strand.
ACAGATCCGTATGGTGGCACAGATAACTGTGCCGATCGCCAAATGTATTCGACACCTCGGCAATGACGGTGATCAGCGCGCCATCGGCCCTGCGGCACAACCAAAAGGCGACGGGATTGAACACATGCCCCAGAACACGAGGCTGCGCCATTAACTCGATCTTGGCGACACCGGTGATCTGATGTTGCGCCAACACATCGTGCACCCACGCCGCGCCGCGCCCTGCCCCCTTGTCGCCACCGTGATCAATATCTTGTAGCGACGTTACCCCGCCGCCGTTGCGCGAGAATAGGTACGGCGTGTTCAGCTTAGCTTCGGCATCGACCAACACATAGTCCACCGAATAGCGGAACGCGTTTTCAACACTGCCCTTGCGCCCGTGATAGGTGACGCCAGCAATATGGTCGATGCCAGCGGTCACTCTGCCGCCAAGGACACCTTAGCCTCGCCTCTGATCGCACGCACGACATCCACGGCACTGGAAAGCCCGTCTTCGTGGAAACCGTTTTTCATCCATGCCCCGCAGAACCATGTGTTGTTGGTCCCGTTAAACCTGCGCACCTGATCTTGGGCGTCTAGGGCTGCCATATCATAAACCGGATGGCGCAGTGTGACCTGATCATAAATCAGTTCCTCGCGGATCGGGCGCTTGGTATTCAAAGTTACGAAATGCAGATCATCCATAGGGATGGGTTGCAGCGAATTCATCCAGTAGGTCAGGTCAATCCGGTCAGATTGATGGCCCTTGTCCTCGCAATAGACCCAAGACGCCCATGTCTTCCGGCGTTTAGGCATGATGCTGGTGTCTGCATGCAGCACGATATCATTCGGCTGGTATTTAACCGCACCCAAGGCGGCGCTTTCCTGCGCGCTAGGATCGGACAACATCGCCAGCGTGTCGTCGGAGTGGCTGGCAAACACCACCTCGTCAAAGTGTTCCCAATCGGCCCCGTTCGACTTCACTTCGACGCCAAGGGGCGTGCGCCGCACCGACTGCACGGCCGCGCCTAGCCGAATATCGACTCCTTTGGCGGACAAAGACGCACCCAAACGATTGACATACTCCTGCGACCCGCCATCGACCGTGTACCATTGATGCTGACCCGTATGGCTAAGCAATGCGTGGTTCTCAAAGAAATCAATCATCGAATAGGCCGGAAAATCCATTATCTTCTCCACCGGTGTGGACCAGATCGCGCCCGACAACGGCGCAAGATAGTATTTGCGGAAATAGTCGCCTGCGCCCAATTTTATCAGAAATCCTCCGATGGTCAGCGACCGGTCTTCGGAAATCTTGATAGCGTTATTGTTGAACCGCAAAATGTCGCTCAGCATTCGCAAGAACTTTGGGTTGGCCATATTGCGCCGCTGCGCAAAAATGGAGTCCATTGTCATCAATGCATATTCCAACCGCCCACCGTCAATAGACGCGCCAAAGCTCATGTTGGATTTGACCACCGGCACATCAAGCTCTTTGAACAAGGCGGCGAGATGCGGATAATTGGCATAATTGAACACGATAAAACCGGTATCGACCGGTTGATCACCATTCTTTCCAGCCATCTTGGTGCGTGCATGACCCCCCAGCCGTGCTTCAGACTCGAAAATCGTTACGCGGTGATCGTCGGCCAGCATATGCGCGGCCCCCATCCCGGAAATTCCTGCGCCGATAACGGCTATTTTACGTCGTCCTGTCATGAGGTCGGGCTTTGGCGGGTCGATGGCTTCAAATGGCATGAGGGGGCGAGTTCCAATATGTCAGGTAGTCGTGGATATAATACGGAAGACACACGAGCCAAGAAGTAATTAAGTTGCACTACATTAAACAATTTCTTGCTTGATGCGTCTCTTTGACCAGGGTCAGCGAGAACTGTCCGGGGTTGGCTTGGTCAGTGGCACGACTTTGCTGTCTTGCTCGGAGATCTCTTCAAAGTCGAAATTATCCAACCGCGCCGCGCGCTTGCCTGCGCGTTCTGCTGCTGTTCCCAGCCCTTCCAGGTCGGCACGCGCCTGCCCGAAATGGGTGTTCAACTTGCCCACCCGCTCCACAACGATCTCGACATCGCGGTGCAGCATCTTCAACGTTTTGCGAATGGCCCCCGCCTGTTCGCGCATCCGCGCGTCCTTCAAAATGGCCCGCATGGTGTTCAGTGTCGCCATGCAGGTGGTGGGTGATACGATCCACACCCGTGCAGCAAACCCTTCGCGCACCAGCTCAGGGAAATTGGCGTGAAGTTCGGCATAGACAGCCTCGGATGGCAGAAACATCAGCGCGCCATCTGCCGTTTCACCTTCGATGATGTACTTGCTGCTGATCGCATTGATGTGCGCCTTGACGGCGACACGCATGGCACGGGCGGCGTCTTTGACCTCATAGTCAGACTTGGCTTTGCGCAGGGCTTCGTACGCTTCCAAAGGGAACTTGCTGTCGATCACGATGGGGCCTGGAGGGTTCGGAAGGTGGATCAGGCAATCGGCCCGTTTGCCAGACGACAGGGTCGCCTGCATCGTATAACTGTCGCTCGGTAATGCTTTGGACACGATATCATTCAGTTGGATCTCCCCGAACGCGCCGCGCGTTTGCTTGTTGCTCAGGATATCCTGCAAGGAAAGTACATCGCCGGACAGCTTGGTGATATTATCCTGCGCGCGGTCAATCGCCGCGAGCCTTTCCTGAAGCTGCGTCAAGCTGGTCGTGGTTTGCTTGGAGGACCCGTGCAAGGTCGTCGTCATCCGTTCCTGCATCTCGGCCAGATTGCGGGTGGTACGCGCGGCGTTTTTGGCCAGACGGTCCTGCATCTGCTGCTGCACATGGGCCATCCGCGCCTCAATGCTTTGGATCATCTGCGCTTGTGCATTTGCTTGGGTATCAGACACCGTCTGCAGGCCGCCACGCAGCTGTTCCTGCCCCATACCTAGTTGCTGCACATGCCCGCCCATGACCTGCATTTGCCGCGCCAAGGGTTCGGTCATCCGTGCCGATCTGCCCGCGGCACGCACCGCCATGACCAGCAAAATCAGGACCAACAGCACCAGTGCAGCCGCGCCAAGTACGATCAGAACGCGCGGATCATCCAACGCATAGCTTTGCCCGCCAATTTGAATCATGTGCGTCCGAACAGCCGTTCAATGTCGCTGAGCTTCAGCTCAACATAGGTGGGCCGCCCGTGGTTACATTGTCCGGAATGGGGGGTCGCCTCCATCTCGCGCAGCAGGGCGTTCATTTCTTCGCCGCGCATCCAGCGGCCCGATCTGATCGAACCGTGACAGGCCACGCGGCTTAGGATCGCTTCGATCCGCGCTTGGACGGTATTGCTTTCGTTCTGGTCGGCCAGTTCGTCAAGAATATCAAGGATCATCGCCTTGGCATCCACGGTGCCTAGAATCGCAGGGGTTTCGCGTACTGCGATGGCACTGCCGCCAAAGGCTTCAATCGTCAGGCCCAGCTTGGACAGTTCATCCGCCACGTCCAGCAATCGCGCGCAATCGGATGCGGAAAGGTCGACGATCTCGGGAATCAACAACGCCTGAGCGGCAACTCCATTTTCCGCCATCTGGCGTTTCAATTTCTCATAGACCAGCCGTTCATGCGCCGCGTGCTGGTCAACGATGACCATGCCTGTCGCAGTCTGCGCGATGATGTAATTCTCGTGGACTTGGCCTCGTGCTGTGCCCAATGGATAATCGGGGACCTCTTGCGGTTCATCCATCACAGGGTCAGCCGGCGTTTCCACCCTGCCCCACATGCCAGCGGTTTCGGCAAATCCCGGTGCCTGCCCCTGATAGGCTGCGGTGCGCGCACCCAGCGAGGGGCGGTCCATCTGATAGACCCGTGCGCCCGTTTGTTCAGGGCGCATTGCCCCCAATGTCGCATCAGCCACAGTGGTCGATGCACGATGCCCCGCATCTGCCAAGGCATGACGCAAACCCGATACTATTAGGCCACGCGCCAATCCTGGGTCACGAAACCGGACCTCTGATTTCGCGGGATGCACGTTCACATCAACCAAGGTCGGGTCACAATCAAGGAAGAGTGCAGCCGCTGGATGACGGTCGCGGCTGAGAAGATCAAAGTAAGCGCCCCGTAAGGCCCCAACCAGCAGCTTGTCCCGAACCGGACGCCCGTTCACGAACAGGTACTGCGCCACGGCTGTGCCGCGCGAATAGGTCGGCAGCGCCGCGAAACCTGTCAGGTGCAACCCCTCGCGCTCTGCATCGATGGGCAGGGAATTATCCGCAAACTCGCGCCCCAAGACCTGCGCCAAGCGACCATGCAGGGCGGCGAACATGTCGCCCTGTTCAGCCTCGGCGCGGAACACCTCGCGGCCCGGTCCGTCACCCGATACGTCGCGCAAGGTAAAGCGCACAAAGGGCTCGGCCATGGCCAGACGTTTGATGATGTCTGAAATTGCCTGTGCCTCGGCGCGGTCGGTGCGCAAGAATTTCAGCCGCGCGGGTGTGGCGAAAAACAAGTCACGCAAGGTGACTACTGTGCCGCCGTTTAGGGCAGCTGGTCGCACGGGGCCGGTTTGACCACCGTTCACGGTGATCTCGCCACCGTCTTGACCCGCAACGCGGCTGGTGATCGTCAAACGGCCCACGGCACCCAGCGATGGCAGCGCCTCGCCCCGAAAGCCGAATGTGTGGATGTTCAGCAGATCAGAGCCGTCGATTTTAGAGGTCGCATGCCGCGACAAGGCCAGCGCCAGATCGCTTGCAGGAATACCGCAGCCATCATCGGTCACCCGGATCAAGGTCTTTCCGCCATCGGCATATTCAACGGTGATCTGACGCGCGCCTGCGTCGATGGCGTTCTCGACCAGCTCCTTGACGGCAGAGGCAGGGCGTTCAACAACCTCGCCCGCTGCGATGCGGTTGATAGCCGAGTCGTCAAGCTGACGGATAACCGGCGCTAAATCGCGTATATTGGGGTTTGGATGTGCCATAACGCTAGAGCTAGCATAACTCTGCGCGATTCTGAAAGGTTGAATGGCGGGGGTAGCGGCGCGTTTTTGCGTTATTGACGCATTGCCGCTTTATACCATGCAACGATCTGCGCACGTTCATCGGCGCGCATGTAGCTTAGGTTGGCGGGCGGCATCGCATGGGTCACGCCAGCTTGCAAATAGATCTGTTTTGCCGCTTTTGCGATCTGGTGCTCGGTCTCAAGCCGCACACCTTTGGGTGGCCACAAAATGCCATCCCAGGCAGGTTCGGCCGCGTGGCACATGCTGCACCGGCCCAGCACGATGTCGTGGACCTGATCAAAACCGTCTGCCTGGGCGAAACGCAAGGACGGGCCGGTCGCTTCCTTAGGTTCGACCGTCCGGAACATGGGGGCCGTGGACAGCCAGATAATCGTGATGAACAAAAGTGCCGTGGCCAGCCAGGTCCATATCGGGTTGCCAGCGCGCGAATGAAGGCTGTTGAAGTAGTGCCGGATCGTCACACCCATTAAAAACACCAGCGCCGCGATCAGCCAGTTCATTTCAGAGGCAAAGGCCAGCGGGTAGTGGTTGGACAGCATCAAGAAGATCACCGGCAAGGTGAGATAGTTGTTATGCGTGCTGCGTTGCTTGGCGATTTTACCGTATTTCGCATCTGGCGTACGCCCGGCCTTGAGGTCGGCCACAACAATACGCTGGTTCGGCATGATGATGAAAAACACGTTGGCTGACATGATCGTCGCGGTGAACGCACCAAGGTGCAACAGGGCTGCGCGGCCTGAAAACACCGACGTGTAAAAATAAGCCATCGCAACAAGGATTATATACAGGCCGATCATCAGCCGGGTGTTGTCATCGCCAAATTTGCTTTTGCAGATCAGGTCATAGACGATCCAGCCAAAAGCCAGCGACAGCACCGAAATGCCAACCGCCTGCCATATTGCCAGATCCGCCACCGCTGGATCAACGAGATAGAATTCAGCACCAAGGTAATAAACGAGGATCAGCAGCGCAAAGCCCGACAGCCATGTCGAATAGCTTTCCCATTTGAACCAGACCAGATCATCGGGCATCTGCGAAGGCGCGATGAGGTATTTTTGAACGTGATAGAACCCGCCACCATGGACCTGCCATTCTTCGCCATCCGCGCCGGATTTCAGGTTGCGGTCACGGTGCAGGCCCAGATCTAGCGCGATAAAATAGAATGATGACCCGATCCATGCGATCGCCGTAATGACATGCACCCAGCGGACAGCTAATTCAATCCAAGCGCCCATAGCGGCCATATCGTACATGTTGGAATCCTTGTTTTCGCGTTTGGGATGGGGCCGCCGAGGGCGCGCTTGGTTTTCAGCGCGGGTGCCTCCGGCGGGGGTATTTGAAAGCCAGAGAGGCAGGGAGCCTCTCTGACAGGGGTTTAATTGTGCGGCAGGCTGCCTTTGGAGTGACCGGACATGCCGCCCGAGACTTCTTCGGTTGATTCCTCGGCCAGTTCTTGGGGCAATAGAAGGTTGAGGACAATGGCGATCAGGGCTGCGGGAAGCAAACCGCTGGTCATCAGGATTTTCAACGTTGCCGGCAGGTGTTGAACTGCACCCGGTTCCAGTTGTAGGCCCAGACCGATGGAGATCGAGATTGCAAAAATCACCATGTTGCGACGGTTCCAATCCACATCGGATAGCATCGACATACCTGCAGCGACCACCATGCCAAACATCACGATAACGCCGCCACCCAGCACTTCGATCGGGATGGTGCGGATGATGCCGCCGACCTTGGGCACAAGGCCACAGATGATCAGAAAGATGGCCCCGATGGTCACGACATGGCGGCTCATCACTCCGGTCATTGCGATCAAGCCAACGTTTTGGCTGAACGATGTGTTGGGCAGGCCGCCGAATACACCCGCGATAGCCGTGCCGATACCGTCAGCATAGGTAGCACCCTGAATTTCCTTGTCCGTCGCCTCGCGTCCTGCGCCGCCTTTGGTTATCCCTGACACGTCGCCCACGGTTTCAATCGCCGAGATGAATGCCATCAGGCAAAAGCCGATGATTGCCGCGGCCGAGAATTCAAATCCGTATTTGAAGGGATTTGGCAGGGCGAATGCAGCGGAGCGAGACCATGAACTGGCGATCGCATCGAAGGTAAGCATGCCGATGCCAAGCGCGTAGATGTAACCCACGATCAGGCCAATCAGCACCGCCGAGATGGACAGCATACCTCTCGTGAAAAATTTGATGCCGAGGGTAACGAAAATCACAACCAGCGCCGCAGACCAGTTCAGGAGGCTGCCGTATTCCGGCGTACCAATCGCTGGGACACCGCCCGCGGCGTATTGAATGCCAACCTTAACAAGTGCCAGACCGATCATTGTGACAACCAGCCCGGTAACCAGCGGCGGTAACGCAAAGCGGATTTTACCGATGAACAAGCCAAGGCAGGCGTGAAAAATACCACCGATGACGATGCCGCCGAATAAGGCGGCAAGACCATCGACACCTTTTCCTGCCACCAACGGAATCATGATCGGGATAAACGCGAATGATGTGCCTTGGACAATGGGCAGCCCAGCGCCGATAGGGCCGATGGTGATGGTCTGCAACAAGGTCGCGACGCCGGCAAACAGCATCGACATCTGGATCAGATACAGCAGTTCGGGGAAGTCAGGCGAATTGGAACCAAAGCCAAAGCCAGCAGCCCCCGCCACGATAATGGCTGGCGTTACGTTTGAAACAAACATCGCCAGAACATGCTGGATACCCAGCGGAATGGCGCGGCTAAGTGACGGGGTGAAATTTGGATCGCGCAGCTGTTCTGGCGTCCCGATAGAGTTACTGGTCATGTATCTGTCCCTTGTTGGTGGCTGGCCGCTTTTTTTGCGCGATCCATATTTTTTAGGTCGTGATGGTATAAGGCGGATCAATCATGAATTCGTCAAGGTTTGGCGAAGCACCGATCCGGTCAACCACAGCGAAAAGACCGGGCTCGGCCAACGGGGTAAGCACTCCGTGCCATGTGCCACGATGGAAATTGATGCCCTGATAGGGTTTGGTCAGAAAGGCACGGGGTACACCCGGAACGCCGTTCATATCAGGGGCGGCAATGACCAGAAACGGGGCATCTGTCATGGGCATAAATGCTTGCGACCCCTCGAGGTGGCGCTCAAGAAGGTCCAGCGTATAGGGCAAGCTGCGCGCTTGCGCGTTAAAAATGCTGATCCCTGCGCGCCCATCGGACCCGAAATCTAGCGTAGCCAGATCATGGTACCGCCCGCATAGCCCACCGTTGATCATTTTGTCCGGGCTGCCGGATGCATCCAGAATATCACCAAACGGCGCGAAGGTATCTGGCGTCAGTGGCTCAACCTTGATGACGCGGGTCACAGGGCAAGCGGCATGTGGCGGTTCACATCCTTGTACAGCAGATAGCGGAAAGGCTCGGTTCCCGTTGCGACACAGGCTTGCGGGCAAAAGGCGCGCAACCACATGAAATCGCCAGACACCACCGGCACCCAGTCCCGGTTCAGCAAATAGTCCGCGGTCCCTTGGAGTACGTATAATCCATGCTCCATCACGTGGGTTTCGGCAAAGGGAATGACCCCGCCCGGCTGAAACGTCACGATGTTCACATGCATGTCGTGGCGCAAATCCAGCGGATCGATAAAGCGTTGTGTGGCCCACGCGCCGTCTGTGTCTGGCATTACGGTTTTGGGCACGTCCTCTTCGTGGGTGACCAAAGCTTGCGGCGGCTGCAGGCCTTTGGCTGGGACATAGCGTTTCCGGATCCAGTGAATTCCGCAAGGCGCGACGGATGGGTTCCAAAGGGTCCAGATTGCAGCAGGCGGCAGATAGACATAGGACCCGGCGATCAAATCATACGCATCGTCACCAATGGTCAGACGCGCCGTGCCGTGGGCCACAAACAGCACCGCCTGGGCATTGATGTCAGGCTCGGGCGTGTCGCTGCCGCCGCCGGGGGCAAGCTCAAGCGCGTATTGCGCGAACGTTTCGGCAAACCCACTAAGCGGGCGTGCCAACACCCAGACACGAGTGTTCGTCCAACCCGGCAGAAAGCTGGTCACTATATCGCGCTGTACCGATGCCGGGATCACGGCATAGGCATCCGAAAACACTGCCGTGCTTTCTGGTGATTGCGACTGGTCCGGCAATCCGCCGGGGGGAAAGGCATAGGTCATAGCATTGCTTCCAATCGCAAACGTGCGATGCGTTCGACCTGCGCACAGGCGGTTTCAAATTCGGTTTGGGTATCATTGGATATCCGCGCCTCAAAGTGGCGCAAGATACCGTCTTTATTGTGGTCTTTAACGGCAATGATGAATGGAAAGCCGTGCTTGGAGACATACGCTTCGTTCAATTCAGTGAACTTTGCACGTTCTGCATCGGTCAAAGCGTTTAGTCCTGCGCTGCCTTGCTCGGCGGTGCTTTCCGCCGTGAGCCGCTTGGCCGCAGCCAGCTTGCCCGCCAGATCAGGGTGCGCGGTTAACACACCCAAGCGTTCACCGTCACTGGCCGACCGAAACATGCGCGCCAAAGCGTTGTGAATGCCCGCGACGCTGTTGTGCGCGGGGCCAAGTTCAAGATCATAGGCACGCTCGGCTATCCATGCAGAATGTTCAAACACACCACCAAACTTTTCTACAAAGCTAGCGCGTGACATCTTGTCGAGCCGCAAGGGATACTTAGGCGGATGCGTCGCGCGCCAATGGTCCGCGATATCGATACGGCGCGGCGTCCAGACGCCTTCGAACGCTTTTATATAGTCGATAAACCGTTTCAACGCCTGAATGCGGCCCGGACGACCAACAAGCCGGCAATGCAGCCCAACCGACATCATTTTGGGCACCCCATCGCACCCTTCTGCATAAAGCGCATCAAAGGTATCGCGCAGATAGGCATAGAACTGATCCCCGGAATTGAACCCCTGAGGTGTGGCAAACCGCATATCGTTGCAATCCAGCGTATAGGGAATGATCAGCTGGTCCCCGCCTCTAACCTGCATCCAATATGGCAAATCGTCGTCATACGTGTCTGAGATGTAATCGAACGCACCGGTCTCGGCGGCCAAGGCGACTGTATTGATCGAACTGCGCCCTGTGTACCACCCACGGGGGGCCACGCCCACAACTTCGGTATGCAGACGGATTGCTTCGGTGATGTCGGCGCTTTCGGCTTCGGCGTTATGATCCTTGTAGTCGATCCACTTGAGGCCGTGGCTGGCGATTTCCCAATCGGCGTCTTTCATCGCCTCTACCTGCTGCGGCGACCGCGCCAAGGCGCTGGCGACACCGTATACCGTTACCGGGATATCCGCACCGGTGAACAAGCGGTGCAAGCGCCAGAAACCCGCCCGCGCGCCGTAATCATAGATGGATTCCATATTCCAATGCCGCTGGCCGGGCCACGGCGCGGCACCGACGATCTCGGACAGGAACGCCTCTGATGCGGCATCACCGTGTAGGATATTATTTTCGCCGCCCTCTTCGTAATTCACCACGAACTGTACCGCGATCCGCGCCCCACCGGGCCATTGCGCGTCAGGGGGTGTGGGGCCATAGCCCTGAAAATTACGAGGGTAGCGGTTCATTGTCATGTCCTTTGATCAACGCCTGCAACACTGCCTTGCCAACCCGACCAATTGCAACAATCCAAGTTGCAAAATGCACAACAGGCCAACCTGTTTTTTAAGGTCAGCCTGTTGCCAGATCTGCGCATCGTGGCCCTGCTCGCCTGTTGTCCGGGTATTTTCGGGCGCTGGCCGATCTGAAACTTTTAAACCTATCGGGGAAAGTTGTGTGAAATTTGGTCAGGGGCCGCTGGCCATACGCATGGTATGTTCAGTCCTGCCGGCCCCTGTCCTAAGTCACCATTTTGATATGGCGTGCTCGAATTTCGAAAAATCTGACCCCGGCGTACAAATGTCAGAGTTATGTGCATCGCTGGCAGGCGATACTTCTGATCACTTGTGTCAACCATATAGGCCGAGGATGATTCGCGGGTCAAAGTAAAAACGAATCGGTTTGCATCTTTTCTTGATTCTCGCGCGAGTGATGACCGCACGACGGGCATTGACGCGGTATTTGTCACCCGTATCCTGTAAACGGAATGATCAAAGAAAGACCGACATCATGGCGAATGGCTATCTCACCACTCATGTTCTGGACACAGCGCGCGGCCAACCTGCCAGCGGGGTGCCTATTACACTTTACCGGATTGAAGGCGACACGCGCGAAACCCTTGCGCAGATGGTGACCAATGCCGATGGGCGCACAGACGCACCCATTTTGCCCAAGGACCAATTCGCCACAGGCACCTATGAGTTGGTGTTTGATGCGGGCAGTTATCTGGATGCCATCGACACCCCTCCCGAAACGCCACGATTTTTGGATCAAATCCCCCTGCGCTTTGGCGTTTCAGACCCGGATGCACATTACCATGTGCCGCTTTTACTTTCCCCCTTTGGTTATTCGACCTATCGCGGCAGCTGACAAAGGCATGCCAAGGCGGCACTGCAGTTGCCAAAAAAAGAACGCCCATGTCATTTTGCCCATCTGATGAAACAGGAAACCGCCCATGTGTACACATGTGACAACCCCGACAGACATCGCGCAAAGCCAATTGCCCCAAGTGACAGAGCCACGCAATCCGGGGATGGCGCTGGATATGGATTGGGTAAGGTCCGTTCAGGTCAACACATCTGCAGTGGAGAGACGCGCAGCAAGCTTGCCTGCACGCCGGTCGGTTAAAAAGGATCATCAAGCGGCATGGCTGCTTCGTGCCATCACCTGCATCGACCTGACGACATTGTCCGGCGATGACACCGCACGGCGGGTCCAGCGGTTATGTGCAAAAGCCCGGCAACCTGTATCCCCCCATTTGATGAAAGCCTTGGGTATGGAGCCTATCACTGTAGGTGCTGTCTGCGTCTATCATGAAATGATTGCACCGGCGAAAGTGGCCCTTGAGGGGACCAACATCCCTATTGCGGCCGTATCAACTGGGTTTCCGGCGGGCCTGTCCCCGTTAGAACTGCGCATCAAAGAGATCGAAATGAGCGTCGCAGAAGGTGCCGAAGAGATCGACATCGTTATTTCACGTCGCCATGTATTAACAGGTGACTGGCAGGCCCTCTACGACGAAATGCGCGCCTTTCGTGCGGCTTGTGGCGACGCACATGTGAAAGCAATTCTAGCGACCGGCGAACTGGGCAGCTTGCGGAATGTCGCGCGTGCATCGCTGGTCTGCATGATGGCGGGGGCTGATTTCATCAAGACCTCAACCGGCAAGGAAAGCGTGAACGCCACCTTGCCCGTCACATTGGTTATGATCCGTGCCATTCGCGACTATTTTGACCGTACCGGAATCCGCATCGGCTATAAGCCTGCCGGCGGGATTTCAAAGGCGAAGGACGCAATCACCTATCTGGCCATGATCAAAGAAGAACTGGGGGATCGCTGGCTGCGGCCCGACCTATTCCGATTTGGCGCGTCATCCCTGCTGGGCGACATCGAACGCCAGCTAGAGCATCATGTGACCGGCAGTTATTCCGCAAGCTATCGTCACGCCATTAGCTGAGCCACGCGCAGCAGGCTTTGGATATGAGTATTTATAAAAGGGTGAAGCCATGAGCGTTTCCGAAATTTACAAGACCATGGACTATGGGGTCGCCCCGGAATCCGCCGCGGATGCTTTGGCATGGCTGGTCGACCAAGGCAGCCGGTTCGGCCATTTCATTGACGGCGCATTTACAGAGCCACGGGACGACTTTGAGAGCCGCAATCCTGCAAATGGCAATGTTCTGGCAAACCTAACGCAGGCGACCGAAGCAGAGGTCAATACGGCCGTCAGTGCCGCACGCAAAGCGCAGCCCAAATGGGCCAAACTGACGGGACACGAACGCGCTCGATACCTGTATGCGATTGCACGGCTGCTGCAAAAGCACAGCCGCTTGTTTGCCGTGCTTGAAACCTTGGACAACGGCAAGCCGATCCGCGAAGCCCGCGATGTCGACATCCCGTTGGCGCAGCGGCATTTCTATTACCACGCCGGAATGGCACAACTAATGGAAAGCGAACTGCCTGACGCAACCGCTTTGGGCGTGTGCGGGCAGATCATTCCGTGGAATTTCCCTCTGCTGATGCTGGCGTGGAAAGTTGCACCTGCGCTGGCCATGGGGAACACCGTCGTCTTGAAGCCCGCCGAATACACATCGCTGACGGCTTTGATGTTTGCGGATATCTGTCAACAAGCGGGACTGCCAAAGGGCGTTGTCAACATCGTGACTGGTGACGGGGCTGTCGGCCAGATGATCGTGAATGCCGATGTAGACAAGGTTGCCTTTACCGGGTCAACGGCCGTGGGCCGACGCATCCGCGAAGAAACCGCAGGCAGCGGAAAGGCACTGACCCTCGAACTAGGGGGGAAATCCCCTTACATCGTTTTCGATGATGCCGATTTGGATTCAGCTGTTGAGGGCCTTGTTGATGCGATCTGGTTCAATCAGGGACAGGTTTGTTGCGCAGGATCGCGGCTGTTGGTCCACGAACCTATTGCTGACCGCTTTTATGCGAAACTGCGTGCCCGTATGGAGAAGCTGCGCGTTGGCAACCCTTTGGACAAGTCAATTGATGTTGGTGCAATGGTTGATCCTGTGCAGGTGCAACGGGTCACGGACATGGTCGCGTCAAACAGCACAGGCGATGTGTTTATCGCAGGCGACATACCAGACAGCGGTTGCTTTTATCCGCCCACCCTTATCACCGGCCTGCATCCCGCCGACACGTTGATGCAAGAAGAAATCTTTGGCCCCGTTCTGGTTGCGACGACTTTCCGCACCCCCGATGAAGCGGTCGCAATTGCAAACAACACCCGCTACGGCCTTGCGGCAACAATATGGTCCGAGAATATCAATCTTGCCCTCGATATTGCACCAAAGTTGGTGGCGGGCGTTGTCTGGATTAACGGCACCAATATGCTTGATGCGGCGGTTGGATTTGGTGGCGTTCGCGAAAGCGGTTTCGGTCGAGAAGGGGGCTGGGAAGGCCTCGCTGCATACACCAAGCCGAAGGGTGATCCCAAGTCCCTCAAGACCCCCGCGTCGATGAGGGGGAAAGGCAGCCCGGAAGTTGGGATCGACCGCACGGCAAAGCTTTATATCGGTGGCAAGCAAGCGCGTCCTGATGGGGGGCAGTCCGCCCCGATCTATGGCAAGTCAGGCGGCCTGTTGGGCCACATCTCACTGGCAGGTCGCAAGGATGTGCGCAACGCCGTTGAAGCCGCTCATGCCGCCAAAGGGTGGGGCAAGACGACCGGCCATCTGCGTGCGCAGATCATTTATTATATTGCCGAGAATCTAGCCGCGCGCGCGGGTGAGTTCGCAGGCAGACTTGATGCCATGCAAGGCGGGAAAACCGGCGAGAAAGAAGTCGCAGCGTCAATCAGCCGTTTGTTCACCTACGCAGCTTGGGCCGACAAATATGACGGAAAAATCCACGGTGCCCCCCTGCGCGGCGCTGCTCTTGCCATGAATGAACCGGTTGGGGTGATTGGCGCAATTTGCCCCGATGAATACCCCTTGTTGGGGCTAATTTCGTGCATGGCCCCTGCCATCGCCATGGGAAACCGCATCATTCTGGCTGCCAGCATGCCATTCCCGCTGTCTGCAACCGACTTTGTCCAAGTGCTTGAGACTTCTGATGTGCCTTCCGGCGTGGTCAACATTTTGACCGGACCGCATACTGACCTTGCAGAAACGCTGGCACGTCATATGGACGTTGATGCCGTGTGGAGCTTTGGCAGCGAATCGCTAAGCCCGCTAATTGAAAAGGGCTCGGCCCAAAATCTAAAGCGCACCTGGGTTAACAATGGTAACGCGCGGGATTGGCCCACCAAAGACGGTGAAGGCCACGCGTTTCTTCAGGCCTCAACCGAGGTCAAAAACATCTGGATCCCCTACGGCGAATAGATCCAAATCTCATCTCTCGCTCGAAAATATCCTTGATGAAGTCCCACCGGACCCATTGGGTCCGGTAAAACTTCATGTGGCGCGCAATCGCCACAATTCCAAATCAGCTTAGTTGCCCGCTCTCGTTTCAAGGCCCTCAGGCTGTCCCACAACGACGAAAGCCAAACCATCGGGATCCAGCAACTCGCCCGCAACCCGTTTTACGTCTTCCAAGGTCACTGATTTGACTTTGTCATTGCGGGTGGGGATGTAGTCGATGGGAAGGTCCAGCATTTGCATACCCACCAAAATACTCGCGATACGTTGGTTGCCGTCAAAGCGCAGGGGATATGACCCGGTGATATAGGTCTTGGCGTCGTCCAACTCTTGCTGCGTCACGCCGCTTTCTGCCAACTTGACCCATTCGTCGCGGATCACACTAATAGCTTCGCCGATACGATCGTTGGCCGAACTGACCGACCCTTGATAGGTCTCGGCCAAATCCATCGGGACCAGATAGGAATAGACACCGTAGGTCAGTCCGCGCTTTTCGCGCACCTCATCCATCAGCCGGCTTTCAAACGATCCGCCACCCAACACCTGGTTCATCACAGTTGCCGCGAACCAGTCATCGTCCTTCTGCTTGATCCCTTTTTGCGCGAGGATCGCCACGGATTGCGGGGTCGGAAAATCAACAACTGTCACCCCGGCCGGGATGGTCACTTCGGCTACAGCAGGCATCGGCGCGCCTTTTTCCGGCAGTCCGCCCAGCAATTCATCAAGCAATAGGCCCAACTGTTGCGGTGTAATGTCCCCCACAGCGCCGATAAATACACGATCGCGGGCCAGAACATCGGCATGGGCCGCAACCAGATCATCGCGGGTCAGTGCCGTAACAGTCTCGGCTGTCCCGCTGAGCGACGAGCCATATGGGTGATCGCCATACAGCAAACCATCCATCGTTTTGCGGGCAATATCGTTAGGGTCTTTTTCACTAGAACTGATACCTGACAAAACCTGACCACGCACACGATCGATCGCCTCTGCGTCAAAGCGGGGATTTTGCAGCGCTTCTTTCAAAAGTGCCACAGATGCGTCTTGGTTTTCGGTCAAAAACCGCGCCGACACAGCCAGCGCATCGTCATCGACGCTGAACCGAAAGCTGGATGCCAGTCCTTCGGATGCCCGCGCAAATTCGCGCGAATCCAGATCGCCTGCGCCCTCTTCCAGCAGTGCAGTCATCAGATTAATCGCGCCGCGTTTATCCGCCCCCTCAAGAGACGCCCCGCCGCGAAACCGCAGATCAAGTGCCACAAACGGGATCGATGGCTCTTCGACCAGCCATGCCTTCAGCCCACCGGGCGAGGTTACTTCCTGAATATTGACTTCTGCGCGCGCGGGGACCACGGCAAACACAGTCAGGACAAGTGCGTAAATCAGTCTCATTGGGTCACCTCTTCACGCAACAACCAACCTGTGACGGATGCCTCGCGGTTAAACACTTCTTTCGCTGCTTGCATGATATCATCAGGCGTAACTGCCTCCAGAACATCTGGCCAGTCTTGCACGTCTTGAACGGACAAGCCGATGGCCAACGCGCTACCGTATCGGTTCGCCACACTGTCAGCACTGTCACGGGAATACACTTGCTCAGCGCGTACTTGGGCTTTGATCCGCTCCAACTGCTCCGCGTCAACGCCGTCTTTCAAAAAGCTGGCAATCGCGGCATCCATTGCGTCTTCGGCCTCTTGCAGCGTCACGTCCGGACGCGGCAAGACAACCAGATTAAACGTCGTGTCGTCCAAGGTCTGGCCGCTATAAAAAGCCGCAGAATAGGTCGCAACGGGCGCGTCAAATTGCAGTTTCTCTGCCAGATAGGATGTTGTTCCACCGCCCAAAATTTCTGCCAGAATTGTTAAAGCTGCTGCGGTTTCCTGATCGCCCGGATCACGCTCCTGTGCCAGATATGACCGGCTGACATACTCCTGCGCCACCCGAGGGTCCCGAAACGTCATGCGCCGCTCAGAGGTCTGAGGCGGCTCTTGGGTACGCAGTCGCTCTGGCAAGTCAGGGTTGGCGGGGATCACACCATAGTATTGCTCGGCCAAGCGACGAACCTCGTCGGGTGTGACATCACCGGACACCACCAAGATCGCGTTGTTGGGGGAATAGTACAGACCGTAAAAATCAAGCGCGTCTTCCAGATCAAGCTCGCGCATTTCATGCATCCAACCGATCACGGGCGTGCCATAGCGGTGGTTCAAATACTGTGCCGCGCTCATTTGCTCGCGGAACAGCGCAGCCGGGTCATTTTCAGTGCGTTGATTGCGCTCTTCGATGATCACATCACGCTCTGTCTCGATGTTTTCGGGCGTCAGGCGGATGTTCTTCATCCTGTCTGATTCCATTCGCATCATCAACTCCAGCCGATCCGCAGCGACCCGCTGAAAATACGCCGTGTAATCATAACTGGTGAACGCATTATCCCGCCCACCGTTCTTGGCAACCGTGGCCGAAAATTCGCCTGATTCCATTTTGTCCGTCGCTTTGAACAACAGATGCTCAAGGAAATGCGCCACGCCGGATGATCCTTTTGGTTCATCCGCTGACCCCGCCCGGTACCACACCATCTGTTGTACCGAAGGGGCACGGTGATCTTCGACGACCACCACCTCCATGCCGTTATCCAAAATAAAATTGGTTACGGCCTCGTTCTCGGCAGCGCTAACAGATGTCACGGGCAGCAAAAGAGAAACGAAGGCGGCGAAAGCCGGTAATCTGATCATGGTTGGTCCTTTAAGCAGGGTCCTGTGACACCTTACTTACGCCACCCCGCGGGGCGATCAAGGGACCTAACAGATTTGTAATCACGCCAACCGGATTTGACTGCGGAATACAGCAGAGAATCGATTAGTTCGACGGTGGGGCAGACGGCGTACGTGCACCGGCACGACGCCAGCGTTCCGCCTCGGCACCAGCATCAAGAGATTGCCGGCTATAAGCCTGATTGTAGCGATCGGTCGGGACGACTTTGAACTGGGTAAACCGCGCTTTGCGTTTGCGGAACGCAGCATCCGTTTCGCCCAATTCCTGACGGATATTGGATGCCACACCAAAGCGGCTGGCCTGTTGAACCAAGGCACCATCGCTGGCCGGGATTCCGCCATCTGTGGCTTGTGGACGACCGCCAAATGCTTCGATGCCTTCGGCAATCGCATCACGGTCAGTCAAATTTGCCTGCCCCGGGGTCGGCGCTGGCAAGCTGGTATAGTTTACCGGGTCGGCAAGCGGCTTTACAGGCCGGACCATGAATTCATCGGGACCAGTGGCAGACCCACGGATGTCACGCAGGCCATCATTGGCGCAGCCAGCAAGTGCAAGCGGGATCAGAACAAGGGCGGCGACAAAGCGCATGACGGGTCTCCTACAGGTCTGCACATACCTAACGCAGGCAGGCGGCAAATGTCACTGACCTTTTTTAACGGGCTTTTTCGTTGGCTTCTTTGGGTCAGATGTAAAGAATATCAATCCGATTGCCCCCGCGAAGATAAAAATATCCGCAATGTTAAAGACGAAAGGGTTGTTGATTCCGCAGCAGGACATGTTCAGGAAATCAAGGACATAGCCATACAAGAGCCGATCTACGACATTGGCGAACGCACCGCCGATCATCAAACCTGCGCTGACTTTGGCCCAATAGCCCAAAGCATGCCGATAGGCCCAAAACAGAACACCCGCACATATTGCGCAAGCCAATGCGATCAGTATCCACCGGCTTGCGTCCGCTCCATCGCCGAAAAGGCCAAAGTTGATGCCACGGTTTTCACCGTACCGGAAATTGATAAGCGGCGGCAGAACATCAATCGTGCGGATGCGGCTTAGCTCCATCGCGTGGATCACGATGTATTTGCTAAACTGATCCAGAATGAAGGCCACAAAGCTAGCCCAGAAAATGATACGCATAATGAGCCTTCTTAGCTTCGCGTTAGAACCTTAATGCCGGAAATGGCGCATCCCGGTAAAGACCATTGCAAGCCCGGCCTCGTCTGCCGCTGCAATCACTTCGTCGTCACGCATCGACCCGCCCGGTTGGATCAGTGCCGTCGCACCGGCCTCGGCTGCAGTGATCAGACCATCAGCAAAGGGAAAGAACGCATCAGACGCAACGACAGACCCTTGGGTCAATGGCGCGGGCAGACCCATGACCTCGGCCATGTCTTGCGCCTTACGGGCCGCGATACGGGTGCTGTCGACGCGGCTCATTTGACCGGCCCCAACGCCTACGGTTGCACCGTCTTTGACGTAGATGATGGCGTTGGATTTCACGTGCTTGGCGACAGTCCATGCGAACATCATATCTGCAAGTTCCTGATCCGACGGCTGGCGCTTGGTCACCACCTTGAGGTCGTCCATCGTGATCCGGCCCACGTCTTTGTCCTGAACCAGATAGCCGCCAGACACTTGGCGAAACGCTAGTGCTGCCACGGACGGATCAGCCAGACCGTTGGTCGTCAGCAAGCGCAGGTTCTTTTTCTTGGCAAATATCGCTTTGGCGTCGTCGGTCGCACCGGGGGCGATCACAACTTCGGTAAAGATTTCGCTAATAGCTTCGGCTGTTTCACCGTCCAGCGTCTGGTTCAATGCGATGATGCCGCCAAAGGCCGACGTCCGGTCGCAGTCAAACGCACGGGAATAGGCATCGACCATCGACGTACCACGTGCCACGCCGCAAGGGTTTGCGTGCTTGATGATTGCGCAAGCGGGCCCTTTGGCTGGGTCAAATTCGCTGACCAGTTCATAGGCTGCATCAGTATCGTTGATGTTATTGTAAGACAGTTCCTTGCCCTGATGCTGGGTCGCAGTGGCGACGCCGGGGCGGTTTGAGCCATCGGTGTAAAATGCTGCCGACTGATGCGGGTTTTCACCATAACGCAGAGTCTGCGCCAATGTGCCGCCAACGGTACGACGTCGCGGCGTGCCGCCAACCTGTGCGGCCATCCATGTGCTAACGGCTGTGTCATAGGCCGCTGTGCGTGCATAAGCTGTTTGGGCCAGTCGCTGGCGCAAGGCATAGGACGTCTGACCGTTGTTTTCGCCTAGCTCCTTGATCACCACGGCATAGTCTTCGACATCGACGATCACGTTTACAAAGCCGTGGTTTTTCGCGGCAGAGCGGATCATCGCGGGACCACCGATATCGATGTTTTCGATCACTTCGGCGTATTCTGCACCTTTGGCAACTGTTTCCTCGAACGGGTACAGATTGACGACCACCAAATCGATAGCATCGATACCGTGCTTATCCATTGCCGCGACATGTTCTTCATTGTCGCGCAGCGCCAGTAACCCGCCGTGCACCACCGGGTGCAGGGTCTTGACCCGACCATCCATCATTTCAGGAAATCCCGTCACTTCGGACACGTCTTTCACAGCCAGCCCGGCATCGCGCAATGCCTTGGCGGTTCCGCCGGTGCTTAGCAATTCGACCCCGTGGAATGCCAACGCCTGACCAAGTTCGACCAAACCGGTCTTGTCAGAAACAGAAAGAAGCGCGCGGGAGACGGGGTGAAGATCGGGCATAACGGGGTTCCTTGGGTCAGTCTTGGTCATCATACGGATCGTCTAAAGACAGATCCCGCACGCCAATCGCAGTTTCCTGCGCTTTGGACAAGGACCACCTAACCCGCGTGGCATCGGTTGTGGCGCGTCCGGCAAGCAGAATTTGCAAGGATGCGCGTGGTCTTAAACGATTACGTTCAAGGTAAACGCTTGGTTCCAATGACAATTTATGGGTTCCATCATGACGGAACACCCAAATCTCTCCGCTTTTTTGTGCCATCGAAATTGCAGCCCCGCCCAGATCAAGCGTCGCATCAACGTCAGGATGTAGATGGAATCGGATCTCGAACGGGATGCCCTTAAGCTTTACGGCGTCCATTTCACGGTCAAATTGGCGCCTTTCGGCATCTTCAAGTGCCAGCAGCATGTCTTCGCCCGCAACAGCGCGCCCGTCAAAGGTCAACTCAATTGTGCGGGCGTGGGTCAACCCGAACCCCGCAACATAGCCGTTGTGCGCCCCCTCGAATTTGGTCCCGTCGCTGACGGAACCGATTTCAACCGGAACATATGTCGGACCATCGATCAACGCTTCTTGGCCGGTATGACGGTCCGCCTCGGCTAGGCGCGCGCTTGAATACCCGCCAAGCGACAAACCAGAGTGGGACGGCGTCGCGCGCCCGGCCCTGCGCCATTCAGGCCCAAATGACGCGCCTGAACCGCAGTTTACAATCAATGGTCTGCGCCCTGATGTCAGTTCGAATGCAAGGGTTGAGGCATGGGCATTGACCGACTCTGCCCCGTCCGGTGGCGCACTTGCGTCGATAATCACGCTGGTCCGCCCCGCCGACAGCCGCGCGTATCCCATCGAGAGCCCATCGGGTTGGCGAGTTTTGATTTTGGCCGTCGACAACGCGTGGTCCAGCCACCCCTCGGCCCCGCGCCCGCCACCATGAAATCGTGCCAAACCGCCATCTGAATGACGCAAGGTGCGCAGAGTTGGCGCAATGCGTTCGATCGCGGCCATATGCGCCTTGGGTGTGCCACGCCCAGCATCGCTTAGTGCGGCAGCGGCCCAGGTCAGCAAAGTAAACACTTGCAGCAGCTCTTCGGGGTTGCGCGTTGGCAAACCGCCCTGCTCATCAATCTGGGTAGCGCACTCGCGCGCCAACGCCTTGACCGCCGGATCCGCCAGGGCTTCCAGCCCTTCAAGGGAAAGTCCTGCATAGATCAATCCGGTCAACGCCTCAAAACGGGGCAACCCCGGGGCCGCTGCGTGCCACCGGCGGGAAAGAAAGTAAGTCTGACTAACCAAGGACCGATAAAAGGCATCGCTTTGGTCTTGCTCGGTACCGCGCAAGACGAACAAGGCATGGTTGATCCATCGGATCAAACGTCGCCCCGTCAGATCAGGGGTCCAGCCGATCCCGCGGCCCTTTCCGAACTGGTCTATCCAGCCCCAAAGCCATCTTTGTGCTGTTTCACGCGCTTTCAGGTCACCGACAGCGGCCAGATCGTCCATCCAAGCGAAACCTTGCAATTCTTGTGTGAATTCCTGATCCGGCGATGCAACATCCCACAGGGTTTTAGCGTCCTGTGCCTCAATCAATGTGCCTGAAAACAGCAAATTTCCTGCAATCAGCTGCCTGCCACGCGCAAATGATCCAATCGTGCGCGGCTCCGGTGATGACACGAACCCTTTGGCATAGGCACGGGTCTTGGTGGCCGCGCGCGCGTGCCAATGGTTCAAGAAACGCGTCTTTCGCGCGTGAAAACTGGTACTGATCATGCTGCTGCCCTTGTACGCTCTGGTGGCGTTTGGGAAACTATACGCTCAGATTGCCCCCAAGTCACCGCATTTTGACCGACAGTTATTGCCGCTCATCAGTTTCAGGTGAAACTTTCAGCCCGCCTTGCGCAAACAAGCAATATAAAACCCGTCCATTCCGCCACGGACTGCCCAATAATCCGGCCGTAATCGCAGCCCACCTTCGGAGCTAATCCACGCCGGATCAATACCCTCGACATCAAGGGCTGTGCGATCGACGGACATATCCGAGTGCCGCTCAAGCGCTTCGTCAACCTGTACTTCGCCCTCGTCAGGCAGAAGCGAGCAAGTGCAAAACACCAAACGCCCGCCGGGGTTCAACAAAGACCACGCGTGATCAATCATCTCTGCCTGCAATTCGATCAGTTCGCCGAATTCGGATCCGTCTTTAGCATGTGGCAAGTCCGGATGGCGGCGAATCGTTCCGGTCGCAGAACAAGGTGCATCCAGTAAGATTGCATCGAACTGGCCCTCAAACCTGCGCGCATCAACCACGACAACCTTTGCCGGCAAATGAACCCGCGCAAGGTTCTCACGAACGCGCTGCATCCGTGGCTTTGAGCTGTCGACTGCCGTGACCTGCGCCCCTGCTGCGGCCAATTGCATTGTTTTGCCCCCGGGTGCTGCACATAAGTCCAATACCGCCTCGCCTTTTTGGGGGGCCAGTATTTTGACAGGCAACGCAGCGGCGGCATCCTGTACCCACCAATCCCCTTCGGCAAAACCGGGCATTGCTGTCACCTGCCCCGCGTCCTTGATGCGCACTGACCCGGTCGGCAAGACCACACCGCCTACGGCCTCTGCCAAGGCTGCGGGGTCTTTCTTGGCCGTCAAATCAAGCGGAGCACCGGCGAAATGGGCGGCTTCAATTCCTGTTATTGCCTCTGGACCCCAGGCTTCGGTCAGTGGACCGCGCAGCCATTTTGGCAAACGGGGGGATCGCAGCGCGTCCCATGCCTCGGGTCCTTCGGTTGCGATCTTTCGCAGAACAGCGTTGGTCAGACCCTTGAGGTGACCCAGTTTATTATGGCTCGCGACCAGTTCAACCATCGCATTCACAACGCCATGTGCCGCACCACCCTGGCAAAGCTCAACAGTCCCGACCCGCAATGCGTTGCGCACCGTAAGCGGCGGATATTTCGACAGGTGCTTTTGCAACAGCCGATCCGCGCGTTCCATTCCGCGCAGCGTATCCAGGGCCAACCGTTGGGCGCGGGCACGATCATCAGGGGGCAGCTTGTCGAGGGCACCTGAAGCCAAGAGTTCGGACATCAGGCTTTCTTCCCCCAGAATCATATCGAGGAGATAAACCGCACTTCTGCGGGCCTGAACGCCGGTATCTGACATGCGAAATGCTTTCTTGCTTGGATCGCTCGGGTTGTCTGAGCGCACGTACGGCGTATATCAAGGGGACCGTAGCCTCAAGAGGATGAGATGATGACAGAAGCAGGCCCAAAACCGATGCCACGCCCACCCCATGATCCCCAGCCTATGCCTGAACCGGGCCCAGATTTGCCCCCGCAACCGGCACCGGGTCCCCACCCGATGATCGCCCAAGACCTGCCCCCGGCCGCCCAGCGTGCTTTGGCAGAAGCCGCCGAGCGGCGGAAAAAGTCCCGAGAGATCGAATTGCCACCAGAACTGGGCGGCAGAGACGGGCCGGAGCCTGTAAGATATGGCGATTGGGAAAAGAAAGGAATTGCCGTCGATTTTTAGTCAACAGCATTTCGATTTGGCAAATCGATGTGGCAAAATTCTTCCGAAGAAAGCTGACGCGGACCTTAGCGTATGGTGAAATCTGCCGATTGTCCGGTGCCCTTGTCAGACGTGAAACGGATTTTGCGTCCATTCAGCGTCACCTCTTGGCAGTTGTAGCCCAAGTCATCCCCGCCCCAGACAATACTGCGGCAGAAAAAACCGTCTTTCCACGTCCAATTCCCTGAAACGTCCCAAACCGCGCCTTTCCCCGAGATAGCACCGGTCGGTGCCACGTTCAGTTCGACCAAAGGTCGCTTTAGCGTTTTTCCCTTCACCGCTGATACGAAATCTGCCTGCGTCTCAACCTTTTGAAATTCAGCGTGGGCGGTCGTAGCAAGCACAAAGATGCTTGCACAGGCCAGTACAAAAACGTCTCTCATAATGAACTCCTGCATCGTTGCTTAAATAATATACGCAGGAATCATTAAGATAGTTTCATTTGGCCCTAAAAAACGCAGAATAGATCAGTCGTTCAGCCCCAGAACATCCAGCATGTCATACTGTCCGGGGGATTTTCCCTGCCCCCAAAGCGCCGCTTTAATCGCACCACGCGCGAATACGGCCCGGTCCGAAGCAACATGCCTAAGTATGATCCGTTCGCCAGCTGCGGCAAAAAGCACATCATGTTCGCCAACAATGTCGCCGCCCCTGATCGCAGTAAATCCAATATCGCCACGTCGCCGTGCGCCAGTGATGCCGTCACGGCCCCGATCAGACACATCAGAAAGGGATACGCCACGACCTTCGGCGGCCGCCTCGCCCAGCATCAATGCCGTGCCAGAGGGGGCATCAACCTTCTGATTATGATGTGCCTCGATGATCTCTATATCGAAATCTTCGTCTAGCGCTGCGGCCACACGTTTTGTCAGCTGCGTCAGCAAGTTAACGCCAAGGCTCATGTTGCCAGCGCGCACGATCACAGCATGACGCGATGCTGGCTCTAGCTGGGCAATCTGCGTATCGGTCATGCCAGTTGTGCCGATCACGTGCACTGCACGGGCCTGCGCGGCGATCGCTGCAAATTTTAGTGTGGCCTCTGGCGCGGTAAAGTCGATGACTGCCTGCGCAGGTGCAATCGCCTCAAGCGGATCATCGGTTACGATCACCCCCAAAGCAGAACCACCCATCGCAACGCCAATGTCTTTACCAATCCAAGGGTGTCCTGCACGCTCGACCGCGCCAACCAAACGCACGCGGTCGTTGGCAGAAACCTGCCCAATCAACATCTGACCCATGCGGCCCGAAGCCCCTGTAATCGCTATGCCCGGTGTATCGCTCATGCTGTGCTCCTTTTTCATGCTTGGTTTAGCGCGTGGCGACCTGCTTGGCAAAACCTCAGCAACCCCTTAGATGAAGCATATGGCAAAGAACAAGACACACGAGGGCTCGGGCCCCACCCAACGACAACTCCGCGTCGGCGAAACCATTCGCCGCGCCTTGTCTGATGTTTTAGCGCGTGGCGATGTCCACGACCCTGAACTAAACCGGCTTTCAATTACAGTGGGCGAGGTACGCGCTTCCTCGGACCTAAAGATTGCCACTGCATTCGTTTTGCCATTGGGCGGCGAAGGGCGTGAGGACGTGTTGAAATTACTCGCCCGCAACAAGGGTGAATTGCGGCGTCAGTTGTCGAAGAAACTTGTGCTTAAATTTGCACCCGATCTGCGGTTTCAACTAGATGAGACGTTTGACCGGATGGACGACACGCGCCGTATGCTGGCCCAGGATGTGGTTCGCCGTGACGCAGAGGCCCCTGATTCGGATCCCGAAGAAGAATGAAGCGATTACTGGCTTTTGCTGTGCTGCTCGGATGGACGGCAAGCCTAGCTGGTGCTGAGACCTGCCGCAATGAAGCCTACAACGGCAACAACTATAGCGTCTGCGAAGTCGATCTGGAAAGCGAGCAGCTTGCCTTGTTTCTCTACGCCCCAGACGGCACGCCGTATGGTTATTTCAACACGCTGGACAAAGCGCTTGGGGAACAGGGGAAAACGCTAGGCTTTGCGATGAATGCCGGGATGTATCACGAGGACCGTGCGCCAGTTGGACATTATCTTGAAGATGGCAAGGAATTGCAGCGCGTGATCAGCAGTGATGGTCCGGGCAACTTTGGCCTGCTTCCCAATGGCATATTGTGTCTGCGCGACGGACGTTCTGATGTGATCGAAACCAATCGATTTCTAAGCGAGGCACCGGAGTGCAGAAGCGCGACTCAGTCCGGCCCGATGCTGGTTATCGATGGTAAACTGCATCCGAAATTCCTGAAGAACGGCACCTCGCGCTATGTTCGCAATGGTGTCGGTACAAGCGCGGATGGCAAGAAAGCGTATTTCGCAATTTCGAACCAAGCGGTGAATTTTCACGATTTCGGTGTGCTCTTTCGCGATCACCTGAAGCTGCCCAACGCACTTTACTTTGATGGGAATGTATCGCGGTTGCGCGCACCCGAATTGGGCCGTAACGACCTTGGGTTCAGCCCTTTGGGACCCATAATTGGCGTTGTAAAAGACGAATAGGTTCTACGAATAAGAGTTTTTATGCCTTTGGTGACGATTTTTTTCCATTTGGAAGAAGTCGGTCTGGGCAAATGCGTCATTGCTTTGATAGGACGCAGCCAAATCAGTTAGGGTTCAGAACATGGCGCGCAGACGCAAGGGACGGGATATTTCAGGTTGGCTGGTGGTGGATAAACCTGCCGGGCCGACCTCGACCACTGTGGTCAACAAGGTGCGCTGGGCGCTGAATGCCAACAAGGCAGGACATGCGGGTACTCTTGATCCGGATGCCACAGGTGTTTTGGCCATCGCATTGGGTGAAGCGACAAAAACCGTTCCCTTTATTACCGACGCGTTAAAGGCATATGAGTTCACAGTGCGCCTTGGGGTATCGACAAACACCGATGATGCCGAAGGTGAAGTGTTAGAGACCAGCGACCTGCGCCCGGATGACGAAACGATCAAAGCGGCATTGACCCGTTTTATCGGAGACATCCAGCAGGTTCCTCCCCAATTTTCAGCCGTAAAGGTAGATGGGCAACGCGCGTACAAGCGTGCACGTGAGGGCGAGGCCATGGAACTTGCTGCGCGGCCCCTATGGGTGGAAAGCCTTTTGCTGACAGACCGCCCTGACGCGGACCATGTGACATTGGAAATGGTATGCGGCAAAGGTGGATATGTGCGTTCCATCGCACGCGATTTGGGCCAGACTTTGGGTTGTCTTGGCCATGTTCGCGAATTGCGCCGCACTTGGTCTGGCCCGTTCGAGGCCAATGACGGCCTGACCATGGCACAAATCGAAGAGATGGCCCGCACAGATGCATTGGATGAATACCTGTTGCCCCTAGAGCAAGGATTGCAGGATTTGCCCGAGGTAAAGGCGACCGCCGAAGGGGCCGTGCGTCTGCGCAACGGGAACCCCGGCATGGTGATTGCATATGACGTAGAATATGGCGACGAGGTTTGGGCGTCCTACGAAGGGCATGCCGTAGCAGTTGGCATATTCAAAGCAGGCGAGCTGCATCCTTCGCGGGTTTTCAACCAGCAAAAAGACGCGTGATCACGCGCCATCACACCAAAGGCGATGCGCCCTCGACTGCCGTGTACTCAGACTGTGAAAGATACCGCTACAGTCTAAGCCGGACTTGGGAGCCGTCAGGGCCCAAGGTCTTGTTTGTGATGTTGAACCCGTCGAAAGCAACCGAGATCCAGAACGATCCGACTGTCGAACGATGCGAACGCCGTGCACGCGCCTTGGGCTGTGGCGCATTTCAGGTCGCAAATATTTTCGCTTGGCGTGAAACCAGTCCCCATCTGATGCGCAAGGCCATCGATCCGGTGGGGCCAGACAATGACGCGATACTGCTGCAAGGCGCGGCTTGGGCTGATACGGTGATTGCGGCCTGGGGCACGCATGGTGCACATCTAGGCCGCGGGGATGCCGTAAAGTCTTTGCTGCAAAATCAGCAAATTCCAATGTTCCATCTTGGCCTGTCCAAAGCCGGCCATCCGAAACACCCGCTATACATACCCTATGCCCAACATCCTATGGCGTGGCTTCATTAGGACAGGGTTAACCGTAAAGCAGATACGGTTTTGACCTGAGTACCGAAGTATGGGCACCTTCACTTGGGGTGATGCGTCTTGTGCGGATCAAAAATTTTGGAATTCTGCAATGCTGTTCTTAGCGGGTTTGATGGGTTTGATGGCGGTGGGGGCGGTGGCCTTTGTCGATATCGGCGTCGAGGAAGACGAAGACGAACTTTTGCCTGATGATGCGCGTTCGACAGACGGTCAGATTATTGCGGGGACCAGTCAGCCTGATCTGCTAACCGGCGGTGAAAGCGACGATCAAATAAGCGGAAATGACGGCGATGATCTCATTTCGGGTCAGGGCGGCGATGACTTTGCCCGTGGCGATGCAGGAAATGATACCGTCGCTGGTGACGCAGGCAATGACGATCTGCATGGCAACGACGGCAATGACCTGCTTGAAGGTGGCAGCGACAATGACAGCCTGACGGGCCACAATGGAAATGACGTGCTGCGCGGTGGTTTCGGAAGTGATTCGCTCACCGGTTCCGCTGGCGATGACGCCCTATTTGGTGACGATGGCGATGATGCGTTGCTAGGTGGGTTGGGCAACGATGTCCTGACGGGCGGACAAGGTTCAGACGCAATGTTCGGTGGCTGGGGCAACGACTTGATCATCGGTGTCGAAGATGACCCTGACGCTGACGGGGTTACTGATAGTGATTCGGCTGATTTTCTGAATGGTGGCGGTGGTGACGATACGATTGTTGCGGGTCAAAACGATGTGGTTACTTCGGGCGACGGCGCAGACAAAATAATTATCGGGGATTGGATAACCGACGGCAATGCTACTGTAATCGAAGATTTCGAGGCCGAAAGTGATAGCCTTTTAGTGATTTGGGACGATGCCAAATCAGATGATGAGGAGCCTGAGGTTACCATCGAATCCGACCCGGACCACACAAATCAGAATCTGATTCGAATGAACGGTGTGATCGTGGCATCCGTGAAAAGCACGGATGGTTTGACGGCAGCAGATGTGTCAGTCGTTCCGTTGAGCGCCGCACTCGCAGCCGGACTGGCCTTGGGTTAATTGCCGTTTCTAATCCAGCGCTGCCCGTGGCAAACGGCAAACGGCAAACCCAAGCAAAGGCAATAAAGTCTTTGCCAACCACCTGAAACTTTCCTATACGCGCCCATCGCCCACTGTTTCAAAGCAGGGGGTGATGCTCCATGGGCCTGCGCTGGACGACATCCCGGCCTGCGCCATCACTTTAACCTTTTGAAAAGGAGACCCCGATGTCGATTACGCTAGAAGAAAAAGCACGCGTCATGAAAGAATTTGGCACCAAAGAAGGCGACACAGGTTCGCCCGAAGTACAGGTTGCCATTCTGTCCTCGCGCATTGCAACGCTGACCGAGCACTTCAAAACCCACAAAAAAGACAACCACGGTCGCCGTGGTCTGTTGAAAATGGTTGCGACACGCCGGAAGCTTTTGGATTACGTCAAAGGTAAAGATGACGCACGTTATCAAGACCTGATCAAACGTCTGGGCCTGCGCCGCTAATTTAGCACTGCATTTCCATTACGAATTGAACCGCGCCTTGGAAACAGGGGGCGGTTTTTTCATTTATGAGGCCGTCGAATATACCTCGCGAAAATTGGGTATGAAGGTGCTATGTGCCGACGCCAGCAACAAGACATAGCCACATTTTGAACGCTTGAGACGATCGACAGATCGCGTGCAACCTGTTGAAAAGCGGATGTCGCACTGACGAATTGCGCGAATGTCCATAATACTGATTTATCCCCTGCCCCTTCGCACCGTTTGAACGAGCAAAATCGGCTTGCTGCTATCGTGTTCGCAACAACGTGCGACAGGGACTGTATAAAATTGCGCATGATGCCACATCGCCCGCGCGTCAACGCATCTCTTCCCATCGCACGCAAACTCCTGTATGGCCGCACAATCTGAAAGCCGGCGCCCGGACTCCAGCGCCCGACAAAGAAGATACCGGAGTCAGGGGGAATATGCCCCCTACGCAAATGGTCCCGTGCGGACCGAAACAGGAAACGTAGATGTTTAATGTAACGACAAAATCCATGCAGTGGGGCGAAGAAACGCTGACACTGGAAACTGGCAAAGTGGCCCGTCAGGCAGACGGCTCGGTTATCGCGACACTTGGCGAAACCAGCGTTATGGCCAACGTCACTTTTGCGCGTCAGCAAAAGCCCGGTCAGGACTTTTTCCCGCTGACCGTTCACTACCAAGAAAAATACTATGCCGCCGGTAAAGTACCGGGTGGCTTCTTCAAGCGTGAGGCCCGCCCCACCGAGAAAGAAACACTGACAGCTCGTTTGATCGACCGTCCGATCCGCCCGCTGTTCGTTCCCGGCTTCAAAAACGAAGTTCTGGTGATGTGTACCGTTCTGTCGCACGATCTGGTTAACGACCCCGATATGGTCGCGATGATCGCCGCATCCGCTGCACTTACCATTTCTGGCGCACCGTTCCGTGGCCCGATTGCCGCGTGTCGCGTTGGTTTTGAAGGTGGCGATTACATCTTGAACCCGACCGTTGACGACATGCAGGACCTTCGCTTGAAGCCTGAACAGCGTCTTGATCTGGTTGTTGCCGGCACGAAAGACGCCGTTATGATGGTTGAATCCGAAGCCTATGAGCTGTCGGAAGAAGAAATGCTGGGTGCGGTTAAGTTCGCTCACGAGCAGATCCAGCCCGTTATCGACCTGATCATCGATCTGGCCGAAGACACCGCGAAAGAGCCGTTTGATTTCCAGCCCGTTGACTATTCGGACCTGTCCGCTGCTGTCAAAGCTGCTGGCGAAGACGCAATGCGCGCAGCCTTTGCAATTGCTGACAAGCAAGAGCGCACTGCCGCCGTTTCAGCCGCACGCGACACCATCAAAGCAGCCCTGACCGACGAGCAAAAAGACGATGCGAACCTTGGCTCCGCATTGAAAAAGCTTGAAGCGTCCATCCTGCGCGGTGACGTTGTTAAGACTGGCACACGTATCGACGGTCGCAAGACTGACGAAATTCGTGAAATCGTGTCCGAGACAGGCATCCTGTCGCGCACCCACGGTTCGGCCTTGTTCACACGTGGCGAAACCCAAGGTCTGGTTGTGACCACGTTGGGCACCGGCGACGATGAGCAGTTCATCGACGCATTGCACGGCAACTTCAAATCCAACTTCCTGCTGCACTATAACTTCCCTCCCTACTCGGTTGGTGAAGTTGGTCGCGTCTCCGGCCCTGGCCGTCGCGAAATCGGTCACGGCAAGCTGGCTTGGCGTGCGTTGCAGGCAGTTCTGCCGGCCTCCACTGATTTCCCATACACCATCCGTGTTGTGTCCGAGATCACTGAATCGAACGGCTCTTCCTCGATGGCGTCGGTTTGTGGTGGCTCCTTGTCCATGATGGACGCGGGTGTACCGTTGAAAGCGCCAGTTGCTGGCGTTGCAATGGGTCTGATCCTCGAAGAAGACGGCTCCTATGCGATTCTGTCCGACATCTTGGGTGACGAAGACCACCTTGGCGACATGGACTTTAAAGTGGCCGGTACCGAAGCAGGTATCACGTCGCTGCAAATGGACATCAAGATCGCAGGCATCACGCCCGAGATCATGGAAAAAGCCTTGGCTCAAGCCAAAGTTGGCCGCGTTCATATCCTTGGTGAAATGAACAAAGCACTGTCCGGCGCGGGTGAATTCTCGGTTCACGCACCACGCATTGAAACGATGCAGATCCCAACCGACAAAATCCGTGAAGTTATCGGTTCCGGCGGTAAAGTGATCCGCGAAATCGTTGAAGTGTCTGGCGCAAAAGTCGACATCAACGACGAAGGCATCATCAAGATTGCATCGCCAAATGGCGACTCGATCAAGAAAGCCTATGACATGATCTGGTCCATCGTTGCCGAGCCTGAAGAAGGTGCGGTTTACACCGGTACCGTCGTCAAGATCGTTGATTTCGGTGCATTCGTGAACTTCTTTGGCAAGCGCGACGGTCTGGTCCACGTATCCCAGATCGAAAACCGCCGCCTGAACCACCCTTCGGATGTTCTGAAGGAAGGTCAGGAAGTGAAAGTCAAACTTCTGGGCTTTGACGATCGCGGCAAGGTACGCCTGTCGATGAAAGTTGTTGATCAGGAAACTGGCGAAGAACTGAAAAAAGAAGAAGCTGCCGCCGAGGAGTAAACCTCGCGACGCTTTCAAAGACTGAAAGGCCCCGGTGGAAACACCGGGGCATTTTGCTTTCGCGCTTTTGGCGCAAGCATGCTGGCCAATGATATCATGACTTTGAATGCGCCCTTAAACGGTCTATTCCACTGCAATGAACACACTTATTATCCACATGCCCAGCAGCACTGAACGGCACCTCAATGCTGAAAAGCTGCTACAAGATCTCCCCGATGCACAGCTTGTCGATGCTATTGATGGCCGTGATCCGAGCCAAGTGGCGGATTTGCAGGTTTTTCCGGGGAACCTGCACAGGCCAACATATCCCTTTGCAATGAGGGGCGGCGAAGTGGGATGTTTTGCCAGCCACCGCAAATGCTGGCAGATGATCGTAGATAACAATTGGGACTACGCGATCGTGGCCGAGGATGACGTTGCAGTTTCTCTGCCTGATCTGGCCCGCAGCCTGTCGATGATAGCCGCCCATATGAGCCCTGACATGTTTATCCGGCTGCCGTTTAAGAACCGGGAGCGGAAGGGCACTGTCGTTGCAGTTGATGGCGATACACGGCTGCTGCTGCCGCAAAAAATCGGCCTGCAAACAGGGTGTCAGGTCGTGGGCCGCGAGGCTGCAAAACGGCTGCTCGCGAAATCGGAACAGATCGACCGGCCAATCGATACGTGGCTACAAATGCACTGGATCACCGGACAGCCGATCCATACCTTGTTGCCCAGCGGGTTAGGCGAAATTGCTGGGCAAATCGGCGGATCTACCATTCAACAAAAAACCCGCACCAGCGAAAAGCTGATGCGGGAATTCAAACGCGTATGGTATCGCGCGCAGGTCAGAATGCGGCCACAACGGCCCCGGGTCGACCTCAGTTAGGCGCTTTGGTTGTGCGCAGATAAGGAAGCACAGTTGTGAATTCGCCAAACTTGGCCTTGGCATCTGCGTCAGAAACCGTTGTCGGGATGATCACGTCATCACCCACATTCCAGTTTGCTGGTGTCGCGACACCTTTGCCAGACGACATCTGCAAACCATCCAAGGCCCGCAGAACTTCGGCAAAGTTCCGGCCAACCGACATCGGATAGGTCATGGACAGCTTCAGCTGCTTATCTGGTCCGACGATGAATACAGCACGCACAGTCGCGCTGTCGTTTGGCGTGCGGCCATCGGGCAAGTAAGCTTCGGCTGGCAGCATGTCGAACGCCTTGGCCACCTTCAAATCTTCGTCAGCAATAATCGGAAAACCGGCTTTGGCTTTGGCAAAACCTTCGATGTCAGTCTTCCATTTCTTGTGCTCTTCGGCACTGTCCACGGAAATACCCATCACTTTCGTGCCCCGCTTGGCCCATTCATCGGCCAGTTGCGCCACGGCACCAAATTCGGTTGTGCAGACTGGCGTAAAGTCCTTGGGGTGCGAGAAAAGGATCGCCCAGCTATCGCCGATCCACTCGTGCAGATTGATCGTGCCCTGATCCGTTTCGACGGTCATATCCGGGATAGTATCATTTATGCGTAAGGACATTTTGTAGTCTCCTGTCGTTTCTAAACTTCATGTTCGGTATTCTATTTATGCCTTTTTTGGACCTGTGAAAGGCCTCAC
The DNA here is from genome assembly GCA_965363735.1 of uncultured Sulfitobacter sp. Taxonomy (GTDB): domain Bacteria; phylum Pseudomonadota; class Alphaproteobacteria; order Rhodobacterales; family Rhodobacteraceae; genus Sulfitobacter. The sequence continues at coordinate 50,522 of CBDTUA010000011.1, forward strand.
TTGCAGGTGCGACACAGTGGTGACATGGTGTCCGCAAATGGCAAGGGCAACCCCGCGCTACGTTATCATAAAAGGAGCTTTCCAATGCTAGAGAAACGCGAATTCTATATCAACGGCGAATGGGTTTCGCCTGCAAAGCCGAATGATTACCATGTGATCGACCCATCCACTGAAGAACCATGTGCGGTTATTTCCCTTGGCGATCAGGCAGATACGGATGCTGCAGTTGCTGCCGCCAAGGCCGCGCTGCCGGGTTGGATGGCCACCCCGCCCGCTGATCGTATCGCCCTTCTGGAAAAGCTGCTTGAGGTATATCAAGCCCGCGCCGAAGATTTGGCCACAGCCATGAGCACTGAAATGGGTGCGCCGCTGGAGTTGGCCCGCACATCGCAGGTTGGCGCTGGCGCATGGCACCTCAGCAACTTTATCAAGGCCGCGAAAGAGTTCAAATTCGAACAGCCGCTTGGCGATCACGCCCCGAACGATCGCATCATCCGCGAAGCGGTTGGCGTTGCCGCGTTGATTACCCCTTGGAACTGGCCGATGAACCAAGTCACCCTCAAGGTCGGTGCCGCCGTTGTTGCAGGTTGCACCATGGTCCTGAAACCATCCGAGGAAAGCCCGCTGGACGCGATGATTTTTGCTGAGTTGATGGACGAGGCCGGTTTCCCGAAAGGGGTGTTCAACCTAGTGAACGGTAACGGCGTCGGCGTCGGCAGCCAATTGTCCTGCCACAAAGATGTCGACATGATCAGCTTTACCGGCTCTACACGCGCGGGCACGCTGATCTCAAAAGCTGCTGCAGATACGCTTAAGAAAGTGCATCTGGAACTGGGTGGCAAAGGCGCAAACCTCATCTTCAACGATGCGGATGACAAGGCCGTCAAACGCGGCGTTCTGCATATGATGAATAACACCGGCCAGTCGTGCAACGCACCCAGCCGTATGTTGGTGCAGTCCGATGTCTATGAAAAAGCCGTCGAAGAAGCGGGCAAAGTGGCAGCACAAGTCACCGTTGGCCCCGCATCCCAAGAAGGCCGCCACATCGGCCCTGTCGTCAACGAAAGCCAGTTCAACAAGATTCAGGACCTGATCCAAAAAGGCATCGACGAAGGTGCGCGTTTGGTTGCCGGTGGCACGGGTCGTCCTGATGGCTTGAACCGTGGCTTCTTTGTTAAGCCCACTGTTTTCGCCGATGTGACGCCAGACATGACCATCGCCCGCGAAGAGATCTTTGGTCCGGTTCTGTCGATCATGAAATTCGACACCGAAGAACAAGCCGTTCAAATCGCAAATGACACCGTTTACGGCCTTACCAACTATGTTCAAAGCCAAGACGGCGAACGTCGCAAGCGTCTGGCACGCCAGTTGCGGTCCGGCATGGTCGAGATGAACGGCCAGGGCCGTGCAGCAGGGTCGCCATTTGGTGGGATGAAACAGTCCGGTAACGGTCGCGAGGGCGGCCTGTACGGGATCGAGGATTTCACCGAAATCAAGGCCGTCTCGGGTTGGGCGGCCGAGTAATAAAACTTTTAGCAAATGGGCTACCTTTATCGGGTGGCCCATTTCTTTTGTAGGCCTCTTCAATGGCGGGCGATTTTCTATCGCGTCGCCTTTTGGTATGAGAAAAACACATCATATTCGGGGACAGCAATGATCTACGCGCGACTGCATGGCAGACTGGGAAATCAGATGTTTCAATATGCCGCTGCCCGTGGATTGGCAGCGCGCCTTGATGTGCCATTTGCACTGGATACCCGCCGCGCTGTCCACAAGGGCGAAGGCGTATTGACCCGCGTATTTGATCTGGACCTGACTCCACCGGAAAACCTGCCACCCGCACAGCATGAACGGCCCTTGGCCTATTTCATCTGGCGTGGCCTTGGCCGCCCGCCCAAAATTTACCGGGAAAAAGGGCTGGGCTATAACCCAGCCTTTGAGACCTTGCCCGATGGCACTTATTTGCACGGCTACTGGCAATGTGAACGTTACTTTGATGCCATCGCTGACGATCTCCGTGCGGCCTTTGTACCGCGCCACCCTATGTCATCGCAGAATGCCGAGATGGCGCAGCGGATTGCCTCGGGCCCGTCCGTTTCGCTTCACGTGCGGCGAGGTGACTATCTAGCTTTGGGCGCGCATGGCGTTTGCGATCAGGCATACTACGAGGCGGCCCTCGCGGCTGTCACCAGCGGTCTGCAATCGCCGACGGTCTATGTTTTTTCTGATGACCCGCAATGGGCCAAAGATAACCTACCGCTGCCGTTTGAAAAGGTGGTCGTCGATTTCAACGGCCCCGACACCGATTATGAAGACCTGCGGCTGATGTCGCTGTGCCAACACAATGTCATCGCAAATTCTTCATTTAGCTGGTGGGGTGCCTGGCTGAACACGAACCCGGACAAACGGGTCGCAGGACCTGTGAAATGGTTCAACGACCCAAAGCTGAACAACCCCGACATCCTGCCCCCCCGCTGGATCAAGGTGTGATCGCAAAGCCGTTTTTAGAACGGTGCCTTTGACCTGACTTTGGTCGAATGCCCCCCCTGCGGATGGTTAAACCGCAGCTCTTCGGAATGCAGCATCATGCGCGGGAAATCTAACGCCGCGCCGGTTGCATAAAACGGGTCACCCAAAATCGGATGTCCCACGCTAAGCATATGGACACGCAACTGATGGCTGCGGCCTGTTTTGGGCGCCAACCGGACGCGCGCGGTCGTCCCTTCGTCTTTTAAAAGCCGCCAATCCGTTTGCGCGGACTTTCCAGTTTCATGGCACACCATCTGAAGGGGCCGGTTCGGCCAATCCACGATCAGCGGCAGGTCAATGGTGCCTGACTTTTCCTCGGGCACGCCCCAGACGCGCGCGACATAGGTCTTGCGGGTCATACGCTTTTCAAACTGTAATCCCAGATGCCGCTGCGCATAGGGCGTCAGCGCAAAGATTATCACGCCGGATGTGTCGCGGTCCAACCTGTGTACCAGCAAGGCGTCCGGAAATGCCGCCTGCACCCGTGCGATCAGGCAATCGGCCAGATGCGGGCCCTTGCCGGGGACCGACAGCAACCCGGCGGGTTTATCGACCAACAACACTTCGGCGTCTTCATGCAAAACCACCAAAGGGTCTTGGGGGGGGGTATAATCTGTTTCCATATCTGTCCGTCTCAGATGTAGGATGGATTTTCAACCCACCAGTCACAAAGGGCCCTCAATGCATCCAACAATTTCGAGAATGATCGACGTCGTCGCCAAAGGCGAGGCCGACCAAATCGCGCCATTGCTAGCCGAGGGTGTCACATTCATGCCGCCGACCTACTACAAGACATGGACAGGCCGCGCACCAGTCGCTGCAGTTTTGGGCCATGTGGGGCAAGTCTTTAGCGACTTTAAATATCGCCGCATTATGGGCGACGGCAATGACTGGGCGTTGGAATTTCAATGCAAGATCGGTGAACTGGATGCAGTGGGCGTTGATCTGATCACACTGGGCGACGACGGGTTGATCGCCAAATTCGAGGTCGCAATGCGTCCACACAAATCCATCGGTGCCCTGCGCGATGCGATGAACGCCCGGGTGATGAAAGACCCTAGCTTTTTGGCTTTCAAAGACGCGCTGTCTTAGGTCGCAAAGGGGGCGTCAACCGCCCTCTTACTTGTGCCGCATCTGTCGAAAAAGCGAGATCGAATAGATCACCAAGGCCGCCCAGATCAGCGGAAACGCGATCATCCGCGCGCGGCCAAAGGGTTCGTCGAACACCAGCACGGCGCATAGAAAAATCATCGTTGGAGCGATGTATTGCAGGATACCAATGGTGGACAGGCGCAGCCGCTTTGCCCCGTTGGCGTACAGGATCAACGGAACAGCAGTTACCACACCGCACCCAAAAAGCATCCATGTGTTAAACGGCGTACCTTGGAAGAAATGCGTTTGACCCGTGGCGCTAAGGTACCCCAAATAGATCAATGCTGGGATCAGCAGGATCAACACTTCAAGCAGGAACCCTTGGTTCGGGCCTATCGGAAGACGTTTCTTGGCCAAAGCATACAAGCCAAAGGTCACTGTCAGGCTAAGCGCAACCCAAGGAAATTTCCCTGATTCCACCGTCAAAATCGCGACAGCGACCCCAGCCAGGGCAATCGCGGCCATCTGCATTTTGGAAAGACGTTCGCCCAGCAATACAGATGCTAGCAAAATGCTGAACAGCGGGTTGATGTAATAACCCAATGACGCGTCCAGCGCGTGACCCGAATTGACCGCCCAGATATAGATACCCCAATTCAGCGAAATCAGCGTTGCCGTCACGCATCCCATCAGCAGGGTTCTGGGCGATCTGAATGCCTCGCGCAGGGTGGCGGTGCGGCCCAGCAAGATCAGAACCAGTGCGCCGACGGGCACAGACCAGATGATCCGGTGCACAACAATCTCGGCCGCCGGAATATGCGCAATCGCCTTCATGTACAGCGGCAAAAACCCCCATAAAACATAGGCACCAATCGCAAAACCCAGCCCTTGTGGCGTGTCTTCGGACTTTGGCTGGTAATCGGCTGATAGGGTGTCTGGATTGCGCATGATGGTCTCCTTGCTGCCCTGCTTACGCGCGGGACAGCCGGACTGCCAGCATCAAACCTTCACACGTTCTGCAGAAGGGTCGTACATCGGTTTCAACGACGCATCGGCCTTTACCCGCGATCCCGCGATGTCGATTTCAAATGATGACGCCAACACATCTGCTGCGGTTTCACCCTCGCAGGGCACGTACCCCATGCCGATTGCTGCCCCCAGATGATGCCCGTATGCCCCTGATGAAAGATGGCCAACAATCTGCCCGTCGCGCATTATCGGTTCGTTATGATATAGCTGCGGTTCAGGGTCGGTCAGCTTGAACTGCACCAAGCGCCGTGCCAGCCCCGTTTCCTTCTTTCGCAAAACCGCGTCGCGCCCGATGAATGTGGATTTGTCGGTTTTGACGGCAAAGCCAAGACCGGCCTCAAGCACGTGATCCTCGCTGGTAATATCGTGGCCGAAGTGGCGAAATCCTTTTTCGATCCGCCCACTGTCCATCATGTGCATGCCACACAGGCTAAGATTCAAATCGTGCCCTGCCTCCATTAGTGTCTCGAACGCGTGGGCGGCCATGTCCGTGCTTACGTAAACCTCCCAGCCTAGTTCGCCCACATAGGTCACGCGGTGCACGCGGGCCATGCCCATGCCAATTTCGATTTCCTGCGCGGTGCCAAAAGGGTTTACTGCATTGGAAAAATCGTTCGGCGACACCTTTTGCATCAGTTCGCGGGCATTCGGCCCCATCACGGCCAGCACGGCCTCGCCCGCGGTTGTGTCCGTGATCACTACGTTGAAATCACCCTGATGTCGGCGCATCCATGTCTGATCCGCGAGACGGGTCGCCGCAGGTGTTACCACCAGATAGGCGGTTTCCGAAAGCCGCGTGACAGTAACATCAGCCTCGATACCCCCGCTATCATTCAGGAACTGCGTATAGACGATTTTGCCCACGGGTACGTCGTACTGGCCGCCTCCAATGTGGTTCATGAACGCGGTCGCATCTCGGCCCTCAACGCGAATTTTCCCAAAGGATGACATGTCGTACATGCCAACATTGCTGCGCACAGCGGCCAGTTCGGCGGCAACATTGCCAAAGAAGTTTTGACGTTTCCAGCTATACTCATACGCAGGGGTCTGACCGGGGTTGGCGAACCAGTTGGCACGTTCCCAGCCAGCAAGCTCCCCCATCACCGCACCGTGGTCCAACAATTGTGCATGAAACGGTGTCCGCCTGATCCCGCGCGCCGTTGCCTTTTGCCGGAAGGGATAGTGGTCGGCATAGAGCAGACCCAACGTTTCTTTTGACCGTTCCACCAGATAGGTTTTATTGCCCTGAAACGGCTGCATTCGTCCAATATCTACATCGCCCAGATCAAAGGGTTTCGCGCCATCGTCCATCCATTGCGCCAGCGCCATACCAGCGCCGCCCGCCGATTGAATACCGATCGAGTTGAAACCAGCAGCGACCCAGACATTGTCCATCTCGGGGGCCAGCCCAAGGTGATAGGCATCGTCGGGGGTAAAGCTTTCTGGTCCGTTAAAGAAAGTGTGAATCCCCGCCTCTGCCAGCATTGGCATGCGGTTGACGGCAGCCTCAAGGATCGGCTCGAAATGGTCGAAATCCTCGGGCAACTGGTCGAATTCGAAACTGTCGGGAATGCCCTGCATCCCCCACGGTTTTGAGACGGGCTCAAACGCGCCCAGCATGATCTTGCCCGCGTCGTATTTGTAATAGGCACATTCATCAGGGACCCGAAGCACAGGCAACTGTTCCAGCCCCTTGATCGGTTCTGAGACAATATAAAAGTGTTCGCAGGCTTGCAGCGGGATGCTCGTGCCAAGCATATGACCTACTTCGTGCCCCCACATGCCAGCACAATTGACCACATGATCGCAGGTGATCTGACCTTGGCTGCCATCTTCGGATACGTATTCCACGCCCGTCACGCGCCGTCCGTCACGCAGCGCCTTGGTCGCTTTGACCCGTTCGCATATCTGCGCACCGCGCTGTCGCGCGCCTTTGGCCAGCGCCAGGGCAATATTGCCCGGATCGCCCTGCCCGTCCTTATCAAGGTAAACACCACCCGTAACACTGTCCGTGTTGAGATGGGGATAGCGGGTTTTTACCTCCTCTGGTCCAATCTCTTCGATATCGACACCAAAGGCCCGCGCCATGGCGGCCGAGCGAAAGATTTCCTCGCGCCGCTCGTTCGTCAGCGCCACGGTGATCGACCCACAGCGCTTAAACCCTGTGGCGACGCCGGTTTCGGCCTCCAAGCCGCCATAGAGCTCTTGGCTGTACTTTGCCAACCGCGTCATATTGGCCGTCGCACGCAATTGCGCGATTAGACCGGCTGCGTGCCATGTCGTGCCAGACGTGAGCTGCTTTCGTTCCAGCAACACCACGTCTTTCCACCCTAGCTTGGTTAAGTGGTAGGCGACAGAGCATCCGATGACCCCCCCCCCGATGATGACAACGCGCGCTTGAGAGGGGAGTGCCATAAGATTTGTTCCTTAGACGATGGTGTGACCCGCCGCGCGCAGCCGCTCGGCGATTTTTTTGATGTGGGCGGGGCCGACTTCACAGCAGCCACCAACAATCGTGGCCCCTTGTCCAATCCAGCCCATGACGTGATCGGCATAGGCCGCCGGCGTCAGATCGCGCCGTGCGCTAAGGGAATCGACCGTGGGTTTGTCGCCCAAGAATTCTTGCGTGATCTTTTCGAATCCGTTGGCATAGGCCCCAAAAGGCAAACCGGCTGTTTTCAAGATATCCAGGGCAGGTTTGATCGCTTCGGGTGATGAACAGTTGATCAGCAGCGCGGCGGCCTTGCCCACATGGGGCAGCACATCGGCTAAAGGTTCGCCCGAGCGCAGACGCGTTCCGTCTTGGTCATCCACCGACAGCGCCACCCAAACCGGCAGACCCGTTTCAAGCGATGCATCCAGAATGCTGCGCGCATGCAAGACCGACACAACCGTTTCACACAATATCAAGTCCGACATCGGGGCGGTCATCTGTGCCTTTTCGCGGTAAATCTTGACCGCTTCATCATAATCCGGGTGCAGATCCGGGCGGTAGCTGGCCTTGATAGGCCCGATAGCACCCGCCACCCTCGCACCTTCAAAATCTGCCGCAGCGGCCTTAGCCTCGGCCATTGCCGCATCGTTCAACTCGACAAAGCGGCTCTCGTACGGGGTGCCTTCCAACCGGTCGCGAAAGATCGCGTAGGTGTTGGAAGTCGCGATCGTGGCACCCGCATCAAAATAGTCGCGATGCACTGCCTCGACCATCCCAGGGTGGTCGATCATGACTTGCGTGCCCCAAAGCGGCGTTGCCTTGTCACCAGCACGGTGGACCAATTCCTGCCCCATGCCGCCATCAAGAAGGGTGATTTCTGTCATAACGTCTCCTGTTAAGCCGACGTTCTTCAAGAACTCCGACCCGTTTTCTTTCAAAGGAAATATCTACGCCCGCAGGCGTTCGTTTTCCGGATCCCAAAGCGGTTGATCTGCCTGCACGATTGCGCGGCATTTGCTACCGAAGATGTCCACATAGACCTCTGTTCCTGCTTTCGCTAGGTCAGCCCGCAGCATTCCGAATGCGATTGATTTGTTTACACGGTATCCCCAATCACCCGACGTTGTTTCGCCGACCACCGTGCCCTCATGCCAAAGCGTCGACATATAGGGCGCGTCTTGGTCACCCGCCTCCACGACCAGCGTAACAAAGCGTTTTGACACCCCTTGCTGATGCTCGTTTTGCAACGCGGCTTTTCCCGGAAAGTTCTGCGGCTTGTCCAACCTGACGAACCGATCCAACCCGCCTTGCAGCATGGTATAATCGGTTGAAAGATCGCCTTTCCAAGTGCGATACCCTTTTTCCATCCGCATTGAATTCAGCGCCCACATGCCAAACGGCTTTGCGCCGGCACCAATCACCGCCTCGTAGAGCGCAGGCATATCGGCAATGGCTGCGTGGATTTCCCAGCCAAGTTCCCCCGCGAAGCTGACTCGCGCCAAAGCGCAATCCACGCCCGCGACAACAGCGGCCTGATGCGACAACCACGATGCAGATAAATCAGCCTGCGTGTTCAACGCCTCAAACAGATCGCGTGACTTTGGGCCTGTCACGATCAACGTCGAAAATTCACGTGTGTGGTCCGTCAATATCAAACCCGCCTCCTGCGCGGGGCGGAGCACGTCGAAATCATGCCATTGAGCTGTTGCGGCGGTGATTAAGGTAAAGAAATCTTCGCCGTGACCCAGACAAGACATCTCTGTCACGATCCGCCCGCGGTCATCTGCGAAATAGGCAAGGTTCATCCGCCCGATCTTGGGCAGCCCACCTGTAATGCGCCCACGTAGCCAGTCAGCAGCCCCCGCACCAGACAAATTGAACCGCGAGAACCCCGGCAGGTCCAGCACGCCGACATGGTCGCGCACTGCTTCGCATTCCTCGCGGATGCGCTGTGCCCAGGGGCCGTTGCGGTCCCATGTTTGTGTCGCCTCTTCCGACACATCATCGCCCGGTTGTGCGAACCAATTAGCCCGTTCCCAACCGTTATACACCCCCATCTGCCCGCCTTGTGCGACAATCCGGTCATGCACAGGCGACAGTTTTTTGTTTCGGCCTGCGGGCCAGGCGTGGCGCGGAAAATGCATGGCGTATTCGTGGCCGTACACTTCTATCGCTTTTTGGTTCGCGTAATCCTGATCGGTGTAATCGGTATAACGTCGTGGGTCGGTCGCCCACATGTCCCATTCGGTCTGGCCCTCAATAACCCATTCGGCCAGCACCTTTCCCGCGCCACCGCCTTGGGTGATGCCAAAGGTAAAGACGCAAGCTTCGAACGCATTGGGGACACCGGGCATGGGGCCTAGCAGCGGCAGCCCATCAGGCGCATAGGGGATCGGGCCGTTGATTACCCGTCCGACGCCTGCGGTGCCAAGGATCGGCACGCGCGCCATCGCGTCTTCAATGTACCATTCCAGCCGCTCTAGATCGTCGGGGTATAGCTGGAATGAAAAGTCATCGGGCATCGGGTCATCGGGTCGCATCCAATGGCCCTTGCAGTTCCGCTCGTAGGGGCCAAGGTTTAGCCCATACTTGTCTTGCCGCAGGTAGTAAGAACTGTCGACGTCGCGCAGCAACGGCACTTTGTGGCCTTGGGCCTGCGTCCACTCCTTCAGCTCGGGGATGTCATCGGTCAGGAAATACTGATGGCTCATCGTCGCCATCGGCACGGTGCGCCCGCCAAAAGGTTTGAACCATTCGCCAACGCGCTGCGCATAGTATCCGGCTGCGTTGACTACCTTTTCACACCGGATATCGCCCTTGGCTGTGTGCACAATCCATTCGCCATTCTCGCGGCTCACACCCGTTGCGGGGCAAAACCGTTCGATCCTTGCGCCCATATCGCGGGCACCTTTGGCTAGCGCTTGGGTCAACTGTGCGGGGTCAATATCGCCATCATCTGGATCATAAAGACCGCCCGCCAGATCATGCGTTTCGATAAAGGGGTATTTTTCCTTGATCGCGGCAAGGTCCATCATCTCAAGGTTGAGACCCTGATAATTGCCCATAGAACAGGCGCGCTCAAACTCCATCATACGGTTTTTACCATGGGCTAACCGGACCGACCCGGTGACGTGGTAATTCATCGGATAATCGACTTTTTCCGCCAGCCCTTTGTACAGTTCCAACGAATAGCGCTGCATGTTCATGACGGCCCATGATGTGCTGAAACTGGGGCAGTTCCCCGCGGCATGCCACGTCGATCCGGCGGTCAGTTCGTTCTTTTCCAGCAAAACGCAATCGGTCCAGCCCATTTTCGCCAGATGATACAGTGACGAGACGCCCACGACGCCCCCCCCGATGATGACAACCCGTGCTGTGGTTGGAAACTCAGCCATCTTTCTTCTCCTTTTGGGGGACGCTGTCGGTGATGTCGTAATAATCACCCTTGTTCGAGACAAAGATTGGCCGCGTCTGGAGCGACCCTGAAGGGCTGTTATCTGCAGCACGTGGACAGCTATTGTAGAGCATGATCACCCCCTTCCCGCCGGTGCCGAGGCCGCCCCAAGCAAGATCCCATAGAGGATAAAGCTGCCGGCCATCACGCGGCGCACCCAGACGTTAAGTACCGCCCCCATCGCAGCGCGTCCCAGACCCGCACCAAGGGCCGTAAAGCCGGTATAGCTAAGTGCAGTGAGCGTGAGCGCCGTGGGTACAATCACCACCATTTGTTCCCAGATCGGAACGCCCGGCTGCACGAATTGACTGAACGCTGCCAAGTACCCTGCAACCGATTTGGGGTTGATCGTGGCAATGGCAAAGGCCCGAAGGTAGATTGACCGTGTGGGCCGCTCAGTAATGCTGACAGCAGTTTTCGCATTCATCCATCCGCGGATGCCAAGATAAATCAGAAACCCCGCGCCAATCAATTTCGCCACGTTAAACGCGGCCTCGGACGCCGCTATCAGGGCTGTGATGCCAAAGGCCGACAGAATAAGAAACAATGCGGCTTGTGTCAGTATCCCCAAGACTCCGATCATTGCCCGCCGGAACCCCAAGTTCATACCGTTGTTAATGCAATTAACAGCGTTCGGTCCCGGCGTGGTTACGAACACCACCCAGAACAACGCAAATATGATCCATGCCTCAAAGCTCATCAATATACCGGGGGGGCAATGACCCATATCGCAACAGCGGGGTCGGGGTTTGGATTTGACCAGCGAAACGGCTCTCCGCGCACGCGGAAACTATCGCCGGGATTTAGGGTGTGCGTAGTCGTGTTGATCTCAACCTCGAGGCTGCCCGAGATGAGGTATCCGACCTCTTGGGTGGGGCGTACTACAGGATCTTTGATCCAGCTATGAGGCTGGAACGTGGAGTGGACTACCTCGAAATCATCGGTCAGGTCAGGGGAAAGTAGTTCCTCTACCAGCCCCGCGACTGACGATCCAATTGGACGGCGCGCGCCCTTGCGCACAATGAACCCCGCCTCATGTGCCGGTGCTGCGGCGTGCCGGAATAGCATCGACACGGACACCCCTAGCGCTTTTGCAATGTGGCGCAGATCGGTGATAGAGGGGTCGGACAAATCACGTTCGACCTGACTCAGCCATCCTACTGACCTGTTCAAAGTCTCAGAAAGATCCTGCAGCGTCAGCCCACGCGCTTTTCGCAAAGCGCGCAAATCAGCGCCAAGCGTTTGAGACGTGGAAAGATGGGTATGTTGCACCGTTGGATCACCGTGAAATTATCATCTGTAATTTCACGGTGCCCCAGCTTTGTGAAAAAATCCAGAACTATTTCACCGCTGCGAAACAGTCTTTCAGGATCGCTTGAAATTTATCTGCGTCTTCCTGAGAGAAGGCATCGGGTTGATTGCTATCAATATCGAACACACCGATTAACTCACCTGAGCCGCTCCATACTGGCAAAACCAGTTCTGAACGGGTTGAGCTTGTACAAGCGATATGGCCCGGAAATGCATCGACGTCTGCGACCAGTTGGATCTGCCCGGTGCGCGCTGCAGCACCGCAAACACCACGGGAAAACGGTATCACCAAGCAGCCATGTCCGCCCTGATAAGGCCCGATCTTCAGCAATTCAGGCTCGGTCACGCGGTAAAACCCGGTCCAATCAAACCGGTCGTCGGAATGGTGGACCTCGCAAGTTACTGTGGCCATCAAAGCAACCGCATCGGTTTCGCCATGCGTCAGCGATTGCAGCGTTTCGGCGAGGGTAGCGTAGTCGATTTTCATAGGTGACCTTTTGAAACAGCGGTTGAAGGGGGATGTCTGCCCCCTATCCCCCCGAAGATTTTTTCTATTTGGAAGTCAGGCGCGTTCGATTGCGATGGCAGTGCCTTCGCCGCCGCCAATACAAATCGCGGCGATGCCACGTTTCAGACCACGTTTTTCCAATGCATTTAGAAGCGTGACAATAATGCGCGCACCTGATGCGCCTATAGGATGGCCTAGCGCGCAAGCACCGCCGTTCACGTTAACGATGTCATGGGACAGGCCCATCTCATGCATGAAGGCAAGCGGGACGACCGCGAAGGCTTCGTTAACCTCCCACAGATCGACGTCTTCTTTTTGCCACCCCAACCGGTCGAGCAGCTTTTGCGCTGCCGGAACGGGTGCCGTGGTGAAAAGACCGGGGGCCTGGGCGTGACTGGCATGGCCCATGATATGGGCGCGAATGGTCAGCCCTTGGTCAATTGCCGCTTGTTCTGAGGCGAGGACCAAAGCCGCAGCACCGTCAGATATCGACGAAGAGTTTGCCGCAGTGACTGTGCCCCCGTCGCGAAAGGCGGGCTTGAGGTTCGGTATCTTCTCAGGCCGTGCATTTGCGGGTTGTTCATCGGCGCTGACGACTGTGCTGCCCTTGCGAGAGACAAGTTCCATCTGGGCGATTTCATCCTCGAAAGCACCCGAAGATTGTGCGTTGAGGGCGCGCGAAAGAGACGCCAGCGCATAATCGTCCTGAATGGCGCGGGTAAACTGATATGTCTCGGCACAATCCTCTGCGAACGTGCCCATCAGGCGGCCTTTGTCATATGCATCCTCAAGGCCATCAAGGAACATATGGTCGATCACCTGTGCGTGGCCTAAGCGGGCTCCGCTACGCATCTTGGGGAGGACATAAGGCGCGTTTGTCATGCTTTCCATGCCCCCCGCGACCATCACATTGGTATGCCCCAATGCAATTTGGTCAAAGGCGATCATCGCAGCTTTCATCCCGGATCCGCACATCTTGTTAAGGGTTGTGGCCGGCACTTCCTCGCCTAGGCCTGCCTTGAACCCGGCCTGACGTGCAGGTGCCTGACCTTGACCGGCAGGCAAGACGCAGCCCATCAAAACCTCGTCCACGGTTTTGGCACCAGCCCCCTTCAACGCGGCCTTGATCGCATGCCCACCAAGGTCAGCGGCGGTCATATCTGCGAAAATGCCCTGAAACCCGCCCATTGGCGTGCGAGACGCACCTGCGATGACAACTTTTTGCATTTTTGAATCCCTCCCAAGGACCTGAAAACCGAATCGTAAGATATGTGCCGTATCCCGTTGCAGTATCGCAATATCTTTGGGACCAGCATATGAAACTCTCGGCCAGAACAGAAGAGCTACTGCAAATCGTGACCGTCATTGATGACCGGATTGATGCTGCTGTCGCGTTGGAGTTCAAGGAAGATATGCGGCAAATGACCGAAAATGCACCTGCAAAGGTCATCCTTGATTTAAGCGCGGTGGTATTCATCGATTCTAGTGGACTGGGCGCAATCGTCGCGACCATGAAACACCTCGCACCTGAGCGGTCACTGGCGTTAGCAGGCCTCACCGGACCTGTGGATCGGGTCTTTCGATTAACGCGTATGGATAGCGTATTTTCGCTTTACCCTACGCTAGATCATGCGTTGCAAGATCAATCCTAGCCATGGCTGCGCGAAACCAAATCGGTATGGCAGACCGGACCTGCCCACATACGAAAGAATTTGAAGTGTCGCTAGCGGGGACTGCCCACGCAGTCAGGGATGCGCTGGCCGCATGTAGGGCACAGTTTTCTTTGATGCGCGTTCATCCGCAAAAGCTGGATGAGATTGAGTTGGTTATGGCAGAGATCCTCAACAATATTGTTGAGCATGCATTGGCAGGCAAACCGACAACTGAGTCCATTCATATATCTTGCAGGATATCCGGCGGCTTTGTGTCGATTGTGTTCAACGATCCCGGCACCCCGTATGCAGATAAAGATCTTCCCTGCCCCGAACCCCGAAGCGCGGGGGCGCAGGCGCGGGGGCTTCCCGAAGGGGGGTTTGGGTGGGGTCTGATCCACCTTTTGGCTAAAGACATTTCATATGTCCGGGCAAATCATCGAAATCTGCTGACCATTGTGATGGACACCCGCATATCAGCGCATGCCACTGCGCGCTGAAAGTCGCGCAAACACTGGTTGCGCCCCATTTTAGGAAGGAAGCCGATGCAACTTGTGATGATGCTTCTTGGTTTGACCTCAAAAGCGCCGCAGCCGCATCACAGTTTTGCCCCGCTTAGTCGTCATACCCTAAGACGTAGCTGCAAAATGCTTCCCTCAGCGTCGTGTCTAATAGCCCCCACCCAGTGCGCGACGTTGAGGTTCTTCTCCCCCACAAAATAATTGGTTTTCCGGCCAGTGCCGCGCTAGGTTCGGCGCAAATCACTATCGCAACAGGAAAACTTTCATCATGCGCGACTTTCAACTTCCCGGGCGGTCCCCGGTTCTGGCGACAAACGGCATGTGTGCCACATCCCACCCTTTGGCTGCCAAGACTGCAATTAACATTCTTGAGCAGGGCGGTAACGCAATGGACGCTGCAATTGCCGGTGCTGTCTTGCTGGGGATTTGCGAGCCACAAATGACAGGGATCGGCGGTGATTGCTTTGTGCTGTATTCCCCCGCAGGCAGTGATGAAGTGCATGCGTTAAACGGATCGGGTCGTGCACCAAAGGCCTTGAACGCAGGCATTCTGCGCGATGCGGGCGAAACCGTCGTCCCTTTGACCAGCGCCCATGCCGTATCGGTACCCGGCGCAATGGATGCGTTCTGCACGTTGTCCAACGACATTGGCAAGCTTGGCCTTGATACGCTTTTGGCACCAGCAATCCACTATGCCGAAAACGGGGTCCCCGTTGCCGCTCGCGTGGCATTCGACTGGGCCAACGATGCAGGCACGTTGCAGGGCAAGGCGCGTGATGTGTACCTGATGGATGGCGAAGCCCCCAAATCTGGTGCAATTTTCCGGGCACCCGGCCAAGCTGAAGTGCTGCGGCGCGTGGCCAAAGATGGACGCGAGGCATTCTACACCGGCGAAATTGCGGATGACATGGTTGCAGCGCTCGGCAAACTAGGCGGGCTGCACACCGCCGAAGATTTCGCAAACACCGCCTGCTCATATGGTGACCCGATTGCGGCCACCTACAAAGACCTCGAAGTGTTGGAGCATGCCCCCAATGGCCAAGGTGCGACGGCGCTTTTGATGATGAATATGCTGGGCCATTTCGATATCGCGTCGATGGACCCGCTTGGCGCGGAACGTGTGCACATCGAAGCGGAGGCAGCAAAACTGGGCTATGACGCGCGCAACCGGTTCCTTGCTGATCCCGATCATACCTCGCGGCTGGAGCACATGCTGGACCCGGCAACCGCGCAGAAACTGGCAGCGTTGATTAATCCTTCCAAGGCGATGGCAGACCCCAAGCCCCTGTCAGAAGCCGTGCATAAAGACACGATTTATATCACCGTGGTCGACAAGGATGGCATGGCGGTTTCACTTATCTATTCCATATTCCACGGCTTTGGGTCCGGCATCGCGTCGGACAAATTTGGTATCCTGCTGCAAAATCGCGGTGCCGGATTCACCCTAGAAGAAGGGCACGTGAACGAACTGCAAGGCGGCAAGCGCCCGATGCACACGATTATTCCAGGCATGATTCGCCAAAACGGCAAAGTCGTAATGCCTTTCGGCGTCATGGGCGGGGCCTATCAGCCAAACGGTCATGCACGGTTTGTTTCGAACTTGACCGACTTTGACATGGATCCGCAGACCGCAATTGATGCCCCACGCGCGTTCACGGACAAAGGTGTGCTGAATGTCGAGCGCGGGTATTCCGACGAAGTCCGCGCAAAGCTGTCGGACATGGGCCATAAAGTCGAAATTCCCAAGACCGCTATTGGCGGGGCACAGGCGATCAAACTGCGCGCCAATGGTGTGTTGGAAGGTGCAAGCGACCCGCGCAAAGACGGTTGCGCTTTGGGCTATTGATCAGAAAGGGAGGGCGTGGAA
Source organism: uncultured Sulfitobacter sp. (assembly GCA_965363735.1). Lineage (GTDB taxonomy): Bacteria > Pseudomonadota > Alphaproteobacteria > Rhodobacterales > Rhodobacteraceae > Sulfitobacter. The sequence continues at coordinate 66,919 of CBDTUA010000011.1, forward strand.
ACGCGCCTTCCCGCTTAGTTTAGCTGGAAATGCAGGGGATATGCGCCATCGGTCAGCGGCCCGAACAGATCGGGAATATCTGGATGGTCGACAGGTTCGCCTGAATAATCCGCAACAAGGTTCTGTTCAGACACATAAGCCACGTAGTAGCTTTGGTCGTTTTCAGCCAGTAAATGATAGTAGGGCTGGTCTTTGATCGGGCGACTGTCTTCGGGAATCGCTTCGTACCATTCATCGGTATTGGCAAATTCCGGGTCCACGTCAAAAATTACACCGCGAAACGGATGTTTTTTGTGCCGGACGATCTGGCCAAGATGATATTTTGCGCGAGTTCTAATCATAACATTGATGCACCTACCTTTCGTTAGTAGTCCCTTCAAGGGGCATTTGTCCAATCACAGAACCCAAAGATAAGGAAACAGTGTGTGAACCTGACACTGACAGTGCTTGAGATCGTCGCCCCGGTATTCCTGCTTGCTGGGATCGGATTCACCTGGGTGAAACTGGGATTTGAATATCGCATTCAATTTGTGACCCAATTGGCGATGACCTTGTCCGTCCCCTGTCTGATCTTTGTGTCCTTGATGAACACGCAGATTGACCCGGCCGCGCTGACCGCTTTGTCGCTGGCAACGGTGGCTGCCTATGGGGCTGTGACCGTGGTGGCAGCGGCAATTGTCTGGTCGATGGGGTTGAACCGGCGCACCTATCTGGCACCGCTGATCTTTGGCAATACCGGCAATCTGGGCCTGCCCCTCGCCTTGTTCGCCTTCGGCGATGCGGGGCTTAGCTATGCCGTTGTGGTCTTCGCAGTCATGGCAATCTGGTCTTTTACTTTTGGCATTTGGCTGGTCGCCGGTGCTGGTTCTTTTGGCAAAGTCGTGCGCGAACCGCTGGTTTGGGGCACGCTTGTAGGCGCGCTGTTTCTGATGCAGGGCTGGCAAACGCCCAAGTTTCTGACAAACACGCTGAGCCTTTTGGGGCAAATGGCGATCCCGATGATGCTCATCACACTTGGGGTTGCAGTGGCGCGTTTGACGCCCGGTGGTGTTGGCCGTGCTGTGCTTCTGTCAGCGATCAAGCTGGTCATTTGCGTCGCAATCGCATGGACGGCGGGGCTATATTTCGAACTCGACCGCACGGCCATGGGTGTTTTGGTATTGCAGGTGGCCACCCCTGTCGCCGTCACATCCTATCTGCTGGCTGAAAAATACGGTGCCGATGCGCAATCGGTGGCGGGGCTGGTGGTGGTATCGACATTAATGTCGGTCGCGGCGTTGCCCGTTTTGCTAGCGTTTTTGTTATAAATTTTCGGTGGGCGCATCCTGCGAAATCTGGTAAGCTAGCGATAATAAAAAAACGATAGAGCGAGAGGCAAATGAGCAGAACCTTTTGCGCCCTAATAATTGCAGTGTTTTTGGCATCTTGCGGCGGAGGGAGTGCCCCTTCCAACGCCCCACGAGAGCTGGATAACGCCTGTGCGATTCTTAAGGAGCGCCCAGAATACTACAAAGCTTTTAAAGCAAGCGAACGCCGTTGGGGTGTGCCTGTGCATGTCCAGATGGCCACGATCCATCAGGAAAGCAAATTCATCGCCGACGCGCGGACCCCGTTCCGCTATGTCATCGGCGTGATTCCGATGGGCCGTCAGTCTAGTGCCTTTGGGTACAGCCAAGCCCTGGATGCCACATGGGATGAATACCTATCTGAAACCGGCACCCGTTTCGCCAAGCGTGATCGCATTGATGACGCTGCTGATTTCATGGGATGGTACATGACCAAAAGCCGGGCAAAAAACGGCATCCAACTGCATGACGCTGAAAATCAGTACCTTGCCTATCACGAAGGCAATACCGGCTTTGCGCGCCAGAGCTATAATTCGAAACCATGGTTGGTTGGCGTAGCACGCAAGGTAAAAACGCGCGCTGAGATGTACGAAGGCCAGATCGCCGGCTGTCGTCTGCGGCGCTGGTAAAAGAAAAGGCCCAAGGCGATTAACCTTGGGCCTCTTTTATTAGCGATTTATTGACGGCGCATTGCCACTCACATCGAAAATGCTGTTGGCCAGCTGCCCGCCCTTTTTCAGGTCACCCAGAACAACTGTTGTCTGACTACCGTTCCCGTCATTAATGATCCATTGGCGCAGCTCGACCGGGTTTTCCGTAAACTTCAGCTCAATGTTTCCGTACTCGGGGTGCTGGGGATCCTGTGCCTGAACAGTGGTCGATGTCCCGTCATAGCTGTGGCCGGTGACCATTTTTGCCTGACCCAAATTCACATTGGCGGCCAGAATAATCGACAGCGGCGTTTTGGACAGCGGATAGGTCTCTGCCGGTTGGTTCGATTTTTTGTCATATATTACAACAGTATTGCTGCCTGCAATTACGATACCTGTGTCAGGAGCATTGTATTCAAAACGCACCTTTCCGGGGCGTTTGATATAAATTGTACCTGTGCTGATTGATCCATCATCGTTGATTTGGGTAAAGTCACCCTGCGCGGTTTTCATCGCGTTCAGATAGCTGGAAATCGCATTCAGCGGCAGCTTATCGGCGGCAGCGGGCAACGTAGCTGCCAAGCCAAGGCCAAAAGCCAATACAGTGGTGGTCACAAAACGCATTTAAGTATTCCTATCGTTATTCAGGTGCCTCACCCTCAACATAGGGTTTCGTCTGATGATATGCGATATCACGCGGCATGATATCGCTTAGCAACGCACAAAATGAAACGGGGCTGGCATGTTCCCAAGCCAACCCCGCATCCTCGTTATTCGTTCCGATTAACCTTGTTCCGGCACCAGAATTTCACGTTTACCAACATGGTTGGCAGGGGATACAAGGCCCTGCTCCTCCATCTGCTCCACCAGCCGCGCCGCTTTGTTATAGCCGATGGCCAGTTTACGCTGGATATATGAGGTCGAACATTTGCGATCTTTGATCACGATTGCGACGGCCGTGTCATATTGCGCGTCTTCCCCTTCGGTATTGCCGCCAAGGCCCAGAACGGCATCAATGCTGCCTTCTTGGTCGTCGGACGGGCCTTCGACCACACCCGAGATATAGTCAGGTTCGCCATACGCCTTAAGGTGGTTCACAATTTCCTCGACTTCTTCGTCGGAAACGAACGGCCCGTGACAACGGACGATTTTGGACCCGCCCGCCATGTAAAGCATGTCACCCATACCCAACAGCTGTTCAGCACCCATTTCACCAAGAATAGTCCGCGAGTCGATTTTCGACGTCACCTGAAACGAAATACGCGTTGGGAAGTTCGCCTTGATCGTACCTGTGATAACGTCAACCGATGGGCGTTGCGTCGCCATGATCAGGTGGATGCCCGACGCACGGGCCATCTGCGCAAGCCGTTGAATACACGCTTCTATTTCTTTTCCAGCGACCATCATCAGGTCGGCCATTTCGTCCACGATGACGACAATATAGGGCAATGTTTCGGGCTTGAATTCATCCGTCTCAAAGATCGGTTCGCCCGTATCTTCGTCAAATCCGGTCTGGACCGTACGGCTAAACAACTCGTCTTTGGAAAGCGCCTCGCGGACGCGTCCATTGTACCCTTCGATGTTGCGCACGCCCATCTTGGACATCTTGCGATAGCGTTCCTCCATCTCGCCCACTGTCCACTTCAGCGCGACGACCGCCTTTTTCGGGTCGGTCACAACGGGGGACAACAGGTGCGGAATGCCGTCATAAACTGACAATTCCAGCATCTTGGGGTCGATCATGATCATCCGGCATTCTTGAGGCGTCAGTTTGTACAGCAGCGACAGGATCATCGTGTTGATCGCCACCGATTTACCTGACCCCGTTGTACCCGCAATCAACAGGTGAGGCATCTTGGCAAGGTTCGCGACCACAGGATCGCCGCCGATATCTTTACCCAAGGCAAGCGGCAGGCGCATGGTGCTGTCGCCAAAATCACGGGCGGCCAGAATTTCGCGCAGGACAACTTTCTCTCGGTTTTCATTCGGCAATTCGATACCAATGACGCTGCGGCCCGGAACTGTCGAAACACGCGCTGACAATGCGGCCATAGACCGAGCTATGTCATCCGCCAAACCGATCACACGACTGGCTTTCAAACCGGGTGCTGGCTCGAGCTCGTACATCGTGACAACAGGGCCCGGACGTACAGCAACGATTTCACCCTTCACACCATAGTCATCCAGCACGTTTTCCAACATGCGTGCATTTTCTTCCAAAGCTTCGTCGCTCAAGTGCAGACGCTCTACGACATCGGGGCTTTCAAGCAGGTTTAACGGCGGCAGTTCGAAACCGGGATGTGTGTCTTCGAACGTCAGGCCGGGCTGCGCCTCTGCCTGCGCTTTTTTGCTGGGCAGGATGGCCTTGCGGATCGGTTGCTGCACGACTTTGCGCGGTGCTGCGACCGGGATCTGCATGGTGTCATCTACTGCGGCATCCTCCAGCGGCAAAACATCGTTTTCGGCAAAGATATTGTCCGATTCCATTTCGGGTTCCGGTTGTGGCACGCGCTGAGACGATTTCATCGAACCGACCGACAGACGCGGTGCGGTTAACGGTGGTTCTGCGCGGGCCGCACCAGTCAGGGGCGGCTCCTCGCGCAAATGGGTGCGCGGGGTCGCATCAAGGACAAGCGCATCAGGACCGCGTCCGCGACCACGGGTCAAAGGTGCCGTGACGGGCGTATGCACGGCATTGGCCGTCCGCACGCGATTCTTGATGACGTCTGCGATCTTGGATCTTATCCGGTCGTCGCTCGGAGCTTGGTCGATTTCAACTTCAGACCAATCTTCGACAAGCTCTGGTTCGGGCATCGGGTCGATCCGTTTCACCAACGCAGGCATTTTTGCCAGGAGGCCGATTTTCGGCGCTGCAACAGGGTTATGTCCGGGGATCTCGTCGTCATAATATGCCTGAGACGCTGCAAAATGTGCGTTCTCTTCCGCCTCGACACGATTGCGCTCGCGGCGCTCGGACTGGCGGGCTTGCAAACCTTGTGCGGCCATTACCGCACCAGATGCACCCCGACCCAGCAGGTTCATAATGCCCGCATATACCATGATGACACCCACCAGCATAAAGCGGAAAATGCGGGTCAGTTCGATCTTGGTAAATCCCATGACAAAGGCACCAAGGGCAAGGATCGCACCGCCCATCAACAGCGACATCATCTTGATCGTAAAGGTTGACCCGATGGGCAAGATCGTCAGGATCGCCCCCATCACCGTATCGCCGAAAAGCCCACCCAAGCCGAAGCTATGCGTTTGCAGCCACTGCGCATCGGGCGTCAGTGTCGCGCCGTAGATCGCGCAAAGTGCAACTGCGATCGGCGCAAATATCAGGCGGCCCATCGCACGATCAGCACCACGGTGCAGCGCAAACCGCGCGCCCCACGCAAGCAGGATCGCTGCTACGGCCCAAGCGCCCCAGCCCACAATCATGAACAAAGGTGCAGCCAGCGATGCGCCCATGCGGCCCAGCCAGTTTTGCGCAGGTGCGTCGGTGGAAACCATCCAGTTGGGATCATCCGGCGTATAGCTGCCAATCATCATTGCAGCCATCAGGCCCAAGACAATCAGCCCCACGCCCAGCAATTCCTTGCCGCGCTTTTCAATCGCCTCGGCCATCTTGCTGTCTAGCAGTGGGTCGCGTCCGCGTGTCTGATATGCCATTGCTCTGATCCTTCGTCTTATTCTGGATAGAGACAGTCACGGATCGCTTGGATCCCGCGCGTTGTCTCATCTATTGGGGCGACCATGGCCACCCGTATATATGTCTTGCCGGGGTTTTCCCCATTCACAGTTTGCGCCAAATAGCCGCCGGGCAGCACCCGCACACCGGTTTCGCGCCATAGTTTCAGCGCCACGGCTTCGTCATCCTTGACTGGCAGCCACAAAAAGAACCCCGCTTCGGGGCTGACGTATCCGGGCACATTCCCCAAAATGCGGTCTGCCACTTTGTATTTCTCGACGTAAAGCGCACGGCTTTCTGCCACGTGATCCTCGTCTGCCCAAACGGCTGCGGCAGCGGCCTGCAACGGCAACGGTAAAGGTGCCCCTGCATAATTGCGCAACTGCTTGATCTCGCGCATGGTATTAGGGCCGCTCGCGACAAAGCCTGACCGCAGACCCGGAAGGTTCGACCGTTTAGACAGCGAATGAAAAATCACAACGCGGTCCGGGTCAGCCCCGACTTCGTTAGCGACCTGCAACGCACCGACGGGCGGCGTATCGCGGTAAATCTCGGAATAGCATTCATCGGCGAAAATCTTGAAATCGTATTTTTCGGCCAGCGCCAGCAGGTCGGTCCAGTATTCACGGCTTGCCACGGCACCCTGCGGGTTTGCGGGCGAACAAATATAGGCGGCAGTCGTCCGGTTCAGCACGTCTTCTGGCAGGCTGGCAAAGTCAGGTAAATGACCAGTTTCCAGCGTTGCAGGCACCATGATAGGATCAGCAGCACCGGAGATCGCAGCGATCATATAGACCTGATAAAACGGGTTCGGCATCAAAATCGCCGGCTTTTGGCCGTTTTTTGTTTCGGGGCAAACTGCCATCACTGCATTGTACAACCCTTCGCGGGTGCCGTTCAGGACCATAACCTGCGTATCGGAATCCACCGTTACATCGTAGCGGCGCTTGATCCAATCGGCGATGGCACCACGCAATTCGGGCGATCCGTCATTGGGCGGATAGCTGTTAAAGCCAGCAGCGTTTTGGACAATGACATCAGTAACCCACGCCGGAAACGCATGTTTCGGCTCGCCTATTGTCATATGAATAGGCACACCGCCACCTTCGTGCACGTCAAGCAATGCACGCAGACGCGGCCACGCGTGGGCCGGAAGGTTCGAAAACCGCTCGGGGTATAACATCACAACTGCCTCGGGTTCGGGATCATAAGCGCCCCGTTTCTTCCAAACTACCCAAGGGCTTGCCTCACGTCCAGAGAATCTAGGACATCAGGCTGCTTTTGTGTCTTTTAGGCCAGTGCCTCTTCTGCGGCTGCAGCTAGGCGGAGCAGGCGTTCTTCGCTGCCAGGTGCTGCCATCAGCATCAGACCGCAAGACGCAGTGCCGGTTGGCAACGTCATTGCGCACACACCCATCAGATTGCCGATACGTGTGTTGCGCAATGCAAGCAGGTTGGACGACACATAATAGTCGTGGTCACCTTCCAGCCTTTCTAACTTAGGCGGCATGATCGGGGCCGTGGGCAAGATCACTGCGTCAAAGCCTGCAGTTGCACGGGCATAAAGCTCGCGTATGCCCTGCAGCTTTGCCCAAGCGGCCACATAATCAGGGCCGGAATGGCTTTTGCCCAGCCGGAACCTCTCAAGGATTTCTGCATACATTGCGTCTGGATTGGCCTCGATCACATCGCGCCACAAACCGTAGGCTTCGGCGGTGAACAAACACCCACTTAGCGGCATCGCGTTTTCCAGATCCCTAAAATTCAGGTCCTCAACGATAGCGCCAGCATCACGCAGTTTTTCGACCGCTGATGTAAAGGCTGCTGCGGGTATATCTGCAAGATCATCCATCGCTACTGTTCGCAAAATCGCAAGGCGGCGCCCCTCAAGGCCAGCGCTGGTCAAATCAGCTGGCTTGGCCCCCTCGAGGGCGGCCAGCAAAAGGCCCGCATCTTCAACCGAGCGGCATAGCGGGCCGACAGTATCAAATTGCTTGGCAAGAGGTACAACGCCCTCCAAAGACAAACGGCCTGCCGTAGTTTTAAGCCCGACCAGATCATTCCAAGCCGACGGAATACGCACGGAACCGCCCGTATCAGAGCCAATAGCCGCTGCAGCCAGACCAAAAGCAACCGATGCCGCCGCCCCCGAGGATGACCCACCCGAAACCGCGCCTCGATCGTTTACGCATGGGGGTGTTGCCGTTGAGGGGTTGTGACCCAAGCCGGAAAAAGCCAGCTCGCTCATGTGGGTTTTACCAAGGCAAACCAGCCCCATAGCCGTGGCATTCTGCAAGACTTGGGCGTCGTTGAGTGGAACCCGGTCTTTCAACAGCAAAGACCCCGCTTCGGTTGCCACATCGGCTGTGTCAAACAAATCTTTCCAGCTAATGGGCACGCCATCCAATGGGGACAGCCGCTGCCCTATCTTTGCGCGAACAGACGCGGCGCGGGCTTCTGACATGGCGCGGTCAGCTGTTACGCGGGCATAGATCTGGTCACGCAATGGATGCGCATCGATTGCATCCAGATATGTTTTGCACAAACCAACCGGATCAATCTGGCCCTCTTCAATGCCTCGTCCCAAATCTGCCGCCGTCATTGTCAGCCAGTCTTGCATGTCATTCCCCCGTTAATCTGCTGAAACGGACGGTAGCGGCGGTTGCACGCATGGACAATCCCTGACGCAAGACCATATTTAGTCACATGGAATTTGACACAGATATCGCGATCGTGGGCGGCGGGCTGAACGGCCCCGCCTTGGGTTTGGCACTGTCCCAGATCGGGCTGCGGGTGACCATCATTGACCGGCTGGAAAGCGACGTGCGCGGTGACGCCGGTTTCGACGGGCGGTCCTATGCATTGGCACTAACCACGACTCGATTGTTGGATGGTATCGGTGTGTGGGACGACGTGGCAGAAAACGCCCAACCGATGCTTGAAATCAAAGTAACCGACGGGCGCGCCGGCGAAGGGCCATCACCGTTTTTCATGCATTTCGACCATACGGAGATCGAGGAAGGCCCGATGGGTCACATGGTCGAGGACCGGCACTTGCGCCTCGCATTGATGAACGCAACCAAAGCTGCAGATGGCATCACGCTGATGAATGGCGAAGAGGTCATCGCTCAAGACGTAGATGCGTCCGGTGTCACGCTGAGCTTGGCAAGGGGCAAGACTGTGCGGGCAAAACTGCTGGTCGGCGCGGATGGGCGAGGGTCAGAGACTGCCATGCGCGCAGGGATCAAACGTATCGGCTGGGGATACGCGCAAACAGCTTTGGTTTGCGCGATCTCGCACGAAAAGCCCCACGGAGGGGTGGCCCATCAGTTTTTTATGCCGCCCGGCCCGCTCGCGATATTACCCCTGACAGAAAACAGATCTTCGATAGTCTGGAGCGAAACATCCGAAAATGCAGCGCGGATCAACGCGCTGCCAGATGATGCCTATCTGGACGTTTTGCGTCCCCGCTTTGGCGATTTTCTTGGTGAAATCTCGTTAGCTGGGGCGCGGTACACCTATCCGCTCAGCTTGTCATTGGCCCATTCGATGGTGGCCGATCGCGTGGCGTTACTGGGTGACGCGGCGCATGGGGTTCATCCGATTGCAGGCCAAGGGTTGAATGCAGGGATGCGCGATGTTGCGGCTTTGGCCGAAGTGATCGCAGATGCCCTGCGCCGCGGTCAGGACATCGGCAGCGTGACTGCTTTGGATCAGTATCAGATTTGGAGGCGCTTTGATAACACCGCGCTGGCGCTCGCGACTGACGGCTTTAACAGACTGTTTTCAAATGATAACCCGCTGCTGCGCATCGCGCGAGATGTTGGAATGGCTGCGATTAACGCTATGCCCGGGGCACGCCGCGGATTTATCCGCGAAGCAGCTGGTTTGACCGGTGATCTTCCACGCCTAATGCAAGGTGAACCGCTATAAGCGGTCAGTCCAGTACCCGCGCTTCGTCGACCAGCATTACGGGAATACCGTTGCGGATCGGATAGGCAAGACCAGCCGCTTTTGATACCAACTCTTGTTTCACGGCATCATAGCTGAGGGTGGTCTGGGTCCGCGGGCAAACCAATGCCTCAAGCATGCGGCGGTCGAACTGGATTTCATCACTGCTCAATTCATCATCTCCCCTTCTTGGCCACCCCGTAGGGTGTATTCAATCAATGTCAGCAGCGTTTCGCGACGTGTCGAGAGCGATGGAGCTTCCAGCAGTGCTTGCTTGTCCTCGGAATCGAGGTCCAGCATCATCGACAACGAATTAATCAGCAGTTCATTATCGGCCTCTTGCAAAGTGTCCCAATCCGCCGACAGATTGCGTGCGTCGAAATACCGGCCAAGCGTATCCAAAAACTTGTCCCGGTCAAAATCGCTGTCTTCCTCGTCTTTGCCCAGATCGCGTTCGAAACCGTCCCAGTTCACTTCGCAGCGACGATAGGGGGTAAAACCTTCGACTTCTTGGACGACACGGAACCGCGAGACACCACCCAGCGTGATCATGTACCGGCCGTCTTCCGTTTCCGAAAATTGGGTAATGCGACCTGCGCACCCGATCGTTTGCAGACCCGGCCCTTCACGACCAGGCACAACATTGGGTTGGATCATCCCGATCAAACGTCCTGTCGTTTTTAGACTATCCTCGATCATCTGAAGATAACGGGGTTCAAATATATGCAATGGAAGCCGCGAACGGGGGAGCAGCAGGGCCCCCCCGAGGGGGAAAATTGCGATAGTGTCTGGTAGCTCTGATTGCTTTATCATGAGGGTCTATCTAGTGCGCGAAACACCTTAAGCAAATATCATCGAGCTAAGTTTCCGACGTCCATTCAACGCGATTGGATCATTGGCCTTTAGCGCATCAAATATAGTGAAAAGCTGTGTCTTGGCGGCCCCGTCATTCCATTCACGGTCCTTGCCAAACGATGTGAGCAATTGGTCAACAGCACCCTGAATTTCACCATGGGCATAAAGCGCCTTGGCAAGATCAAGCCGCGCTTGAAGATCATCGGGATTGGCGTCTACAGCCGTTTGCAGCTCTGCCACAGGGCCCGCGTCCGCGGCCTGACGGGCCAGTTCTAACTGGGCATGCGCTGCTTCAAGCTCGGGTGATTTCGAGATTTCAATTGGGGCACCATTCAGATGCGCTTCGGCCTCGTCCAGGCGGTCGAGGGCGATATAGGCGCGCACCATCCCGCCATAGGCACCCGCGTGGTTCGGGTCTTCTCCCAAAATGGCGGCAAAGGTGTCTGCCGCATCCTGTGCAGCCCCCTCGGCCAGCATATCATCGGCGGCGGCAACGGCCTCGCTCAACGCTTCGCCGGGGGCCTCACCACCGGCCGCTTTGATCACACGGTCGATGAACGCCTTGATCTCGGATTGCGGTTGCGCACCTTGAAAGCCATCAACCGGCTGACCTTTGAAAAAGGCAAATACCGTCGGCAGGGATTGGATCTGCATTTGGCCGACTATCTGTTGCGCCTCGTCTGCGTTGATCTTGACCATCTTGACCGCGCCCTTGGCTGCATTCACGGCGTCTTCCAGCATAGGGCCCAAAGTTTTGCAGGGGCCGCACCACGGTGCCCAGAAATCTACGATTACTGGAACGTCTTGCGATGCCTCGACCACATCGGCCATGAACGTCGCCTCGGTCGTGTCCTTGATCAGGTTGGCGTCTTGGGCGGGCGAAAGGTTCAAATCCATCATATCAATATCCTCACTTGGGGTTGCCCTTTATATGTGGGCAGGCCCCGTTATTTCAAAGGTCAAAAGTCGCAAAGACTGGCACATGGTCGCTGGGTTTTTCCCAACCGCGCACATCGCGCAGGATTTTGCTGGAATGCGCTGCGTTTGAAATGTCCGGCGTTGCCCACACATGATCAAGCCGGCGACCCTTGTCTGCGGCATCCCAATCTTTGGCGCGGTAGGACCACCAACTGTACAGATTACCCTTGGGGATGTCTTGGCGCGTGATGTCGACAAAACCGCCTGCATCTTGGGTTTCGGCCAGTTTTTCCACCTCGATCGGGGTGTGGCTGACGACCTTGAGAAGCTGTTTGTGGCCCCATACATCGTCCTCGCGCGGGGCGATGTTCAGATCGCCGACAAGGATCGATTTCTGCGGTTTGTCGCTGTGGAACCAATCGCGCATATCGGCAAGATAGTCTAGTTTTTGGCCAAATTTCTCGTTCACGTCACGATCCGGCAAATCCCCACCTGCGGGAACGTAAAAGTTGTGGATGGTGACGCCGTTTTCTAGCTTGGCCGCGATGTGACGCGCATGGCCTAGTGTCGCAAAATCCTGATCGCCGGCATCCTCAAGGGGCAAACGCGAAAGGATCGCAACGCCGTTGTAGCCTTTTTGGCCGCGAGCAACCATGTGGGTGTATCCGGCTGCGTGAAACGCTTCGGTCGGAATTTTATCGATTGGGCTTTTGCATTCCTGCAAACACAGAACGTCAGGCCCATGCTCTTGCAGCAATTTCAGCACAAGCGGTTCGCGCAAACGAACCGAGTTGATGTTCCAAGTCGCAAGCGTAAATGGCAATGGATAATCCCCCAAATATGATCGTGCGCACCCTAACGCGAAAGGGGCCGTGGCTGCCATGGCGAATTCCGGATTCCGCTAGACAAAAAAAGGGGGCCGGACGCAATGGTCCGGCCCAGTCCAACAGGGAGGTATGTATCATCACCCGGATACATGCGTCGGGCTTCAAACCGATTGGCGGGTCATGAAAACCCCGCCGCTCAGAAATATAACCGGTCAGGATAAATTAAGTTCCAAAACTAGGAAATTAATCTGTAACCGCCTGATTCAGTCACCAAAATTCTTGCATTCGAGGGGTCGGGTTCGATCTTTTGGCGCAGGCGGTAAATATGGGTTTCCAGCGTGTGGGTGGTCACGCCTGCATTATATCCCCAAACCTCATGCAACAAAGTGTCTCGAGGGACGACCCCTGCCGCCGAACGATACAAAAATTTCAGGATGTTGGTTTCTTTTTCGGTCAGACGGATTTTCTTGTCGTCTTCGGTCACCAACAGTTTCGCAGATGGTTTGAACGTATAGGGGCCAAGCTGAAAAATCGCTTCTTCGGATTGCTCGTGTTGGCGCAGTTGGGCACGAATACGCGCCAACAATACCGGAAATTTAAATGGTTTGGTTACATAGTCGTTGGCACCTGCGTCCAACCCCATGATCGTGTCCGCGTCGCTGTCATGTCCGGTCAGCATAAGAATCGGACTTTTCACACCTTGAGTACGCAAGTCGCGACAAAGATCGCGTCCATCAATATCGGGCAGTCCCACGTCGAGAATCACAAGATCGTACAGCGCCTCAGCCGCGCGGGTTTTGGCGTCAGCGCCATTGGCTGCCTCGAAAACATCGAAGTCTTCAGTCAGCAGCAACTGCTCGCTCAGCGCGTCGCGCAGGTCGTCGTCGTCATCCACAAGCAAGATTTTCTTCAACTGGGCCATATTAACTCATCCTCTTAAACTCATCTAAAGGTGTGTTCACAATGCCGTGCGGACAAGGGGTGCCGCATTCTTTTCACAGGACCGTGCACAAAACACGGCAAATGTTTCATTTCCAGCGCAACTGACTTAAGTATTCTGTCACAACTGATGTGAAAGATTTCAAGAAGATGGCATTTGGCCCCGACATCACTGAACAACTGGCCCGGGCGCGCGCGGATCTGCGGATGGGCGTGCCTGTCGTTTTCCTGGGCGATACCCCTGTTTTGGTCATCGCGGCCGAGACATTAACCGCGCAACGTTTGACCGACCTCCTGACCCTTGGCGGCGATCCTGTTCTGGCAATCACTTCACGCCGCGCCGAAACCCTTAAGGCGCGGGCCTATGATGGTAATCTGGCCCGAGTTCTGTTGCCCCAAGATGCAACACCAAGATGGGTGCAATCAATTGCAGACCCCGCTGACGACCTGCGCAGCCCAATGAAAGGGCCGCTGAAATGCGCCCGTGGCGGCGATGCGTCTGCCCATGGCGCTGCTTTGCAGTTGGTAAAATCAGCGCGACTGCTGCCCGCTGCGATTGTTCTTGATCTGCTAAACGCGGTTGGTTTTGCGGCCGAACACGGTCTTACAGCCCTCGATCTGACAGCAGCCTTGCCAGTGCTAGCAACCCGCAGCCCGCTGCATCCTGTGGTAAACGCACGCCTTCCCATGGAGGTGTCAGAGGCAGGTCGGCTGCATATTTTCCGGCCAGATGACGGCGGAGAAGAACATTATGCCATCGAAATCGGTCGGCCGGACCGCAGTAAACCTGTGCTGGCAAGGCTCCATTCCGCCTGCTTTACTGGCGATCTTATGGGCAGCCTGAAATGTGATTGTGGGCCACAGTTGCACGCCGCACTAGCCCAAATGGGGGCCGAAGGGCACGGCGTCTTGCTGTACCTGAACCAGGAAGGGCGCGGCATCGGCCTGGCGAACAAGATGCGCGCTTATTCCCTTCAAGATCAAGGGTTTGATACTGTCGAAGCCAACCATCGCTTAGGGTTCGAAGATGATGAGCGCGATTTTCGGCTGGGGTCAGACATCCTAAAATCAATGGGATTCTCAGCCGTTCGCCTGCTGACCAACAACCCTCGTAAAGTCGAGATGATGGAGGCAAGCGGCATCAAGGTCACCGAGCGGGTGGCCCTGAAAGTCGGCGAAAACCGCCATAACACCGAATACCTTGCGACCAAGGCGGCAAAATCAGGGCATCTTTTGTGACGCCTGACGATTTGGTGCTGACCCCAAAAGGGCTGCGATTTCAAGGGCGAACCTATCCTTGCACGATTGGGAAAACGGGCATTACGTCGCGCAAAAAGGAAGGCGACGGTGGCACGCCAAAGGGCATTCATCGGATTGTAGGGATGTTATATCGCCCCGACCGCATTGCGCGGCCCACGGATTGGGCGAGACCGATTGGCCCGCTGGATTTGTGGTCGGATGATACCCGCGACGACGAATATAACATGATGGTCCGCGCGCCCCACTCCTACAGTCACGAACAGCTTCGCCGGCCTGACCCGTTATATGACTTGGTTCTGCTCACCGATTGGAACTGGCCCAATGCGGTCAAGGG
>CBDTUA010000012.1:0-71505 GCA_965363735.1 uncultured Sulfitobacter sp.
AACCTACGACCTTCAGGTTATGAGCCTGACGAGCTACCGGACTGCTCCATCCCGCAGGGCCGTGCTACCTGTCTTGAACGGGGGCTGCAAGGCAGTTTTCGCGGTTTTTTGCAGAATCGGTACATTAAATTTGAAAACTTCATTTAGATCTGCATCCAGGCGGCCCTGCCACCGGAAGTTTACGATTTTAGCGGCCTCATCTGACACCCTTTGGACGCCTTTAAGTCGTTGTGGGATGGCCCTAGTCCAATTCGCTTATGTGATATGCCGACCGGGCCAGCCACTCTGGCGAGATTTCTATACCCCAGCCCGGTGCATCAGTAACACGGGCCTGACCGTTCTCGATTTCATAGGGGTTCTCGACAAACAGGTCGTACTGCCATGGGTAATAATCCGGCCCCTCGATCGAGAATTCCAAATATTTTCCGGCATTCGGAAGGGCCCGCAGCAAATGCATTGTGAAAAGGGTAACCAGCGACCAGTTTGCGCAGTGCGGAGTGACAGGCAAGCCAGCAGCCGCCGCCATCTTGGCGACCCTCAATGTGCGGCAGATCCCGCCCAGATACAGGACGTCAGGCTGCACGATATCGACAGCCCGCATGTCAATCATCCGTTTCCAAGTGGGCAGGTCGCAGTCCTGCTCTCCACCGGTCACGTCGATATCAAGCGCGTCGGTGACTTGCTTGGTTTGTTCCAGCTCCCAATAGGGGCATGGTTCCTCGAAATGTGAAAACCCGTTATCTTGCAGAATGTGCCCGACCTCGATCGCGCGGTCGGGGGAGTAGCAGCTGTTGGCATCGATCAGCAGATCAACACCGTCGCCCAGCGCACGGCGCATTGCAGGTATTATTTCTTCGGTGCGGCCCGGCCATTCGTCCTTGTTGCGGCCGACTTCGGCACCTGCGCGCACTTTGAATGCGTCGAACCCTTGCGTGTCACGCAGATGCATGAGGCGGGCAGCCTCGTCTTTGGGGGTGATGTCGCGCTTCATCGAGGACGCATAGGCGCGGATTAAACCAGGCGTGCCGCCGAGCAATTCGGTCACGGGTTTGCCCTGCTGCTTCCCGCGCATGTCCCAGATTGCCGTATCCAGCCCGGCCATTGCGCGGCGCAGGTACGAGCCGGGGAATTTATGCTCGCGCTCGGCCACGATATCCAGCAAATCATCCAGATCTGTGGTGTCCCGACCCAGTGTGTGCGGCGCGACCTGTCGGTGCAGGACCTGGCAAGTGATGTCGGAATGATAGGTAGACACCTGCCCCCAGCCTTGCGATCCGTCTTGGGCTGTGACGCGCACAAAGCCGACATCGGGGGTGGTAAATGTCTCAATCGATTTCAGCTTCATCTGGTGTCCTTTTTCAGCGCTTTGCGTCGGCCAAGATTATGTCGGAGGCCTTTTCACCTACCATGATCGCCGGTGCATTTGTGTTGCCCGTGGGAATGGTCGGAAAGATCGACGCATCCGCAACCCGCAGCCCCTGCACACCATGAACTCTTAACCGTGGATCAACAACTGATGTGGACGGATCTCTGCCCATGCGGCAGGTTGAACACTGGTGGAACACTGTCCACGCTTTTTGCCGATTGTAGGCAACGATGTCAGCGTCGCTGACAATGTCAGGGCCGGGATACAGTTCGCTTTCGATGACCGCTTGCATGGCGGGGGTACCCGCGATCTGGCGCATCAGTTTGGTGCCTGCCAGCATCATCTCGCGGTCATGTTCTGTATCCAGGTAGTTCGGGTGCATTTCGGGGGCATCCATCGGGTCGGGCGACCGAATTTGCAAATGCCCGACACTGGTCGGCTTGCAAGGATTGAATCCCATCAGAAAGCCCGCAAACGGGTCTGGGTTCATTAAGGGGCGCACCCCGACAGGCGCACGGGTATAGCTGACGGGCGAGAAGTACAGCTGCAAATCCGGCCCTTCTGACGCATCAGAAACACGGACAAACCCGCCTCCCTGATTAAGGCTAAGCGACAACGGCCCCTTACGCGATATCGCATAGTGCAAGGCAGCTTTCACTTTGCCGAACAAGGGGCGCAATTCCTGGTTTAAGCTCGGCACACGTGACACATATAAATTATCGCTGCCCAGATGATCCTGTAGGTTTCGCCCAACTTGTGACGCGTCCGACACCACATCAATGCCGTGCTGTTGCAACACAGCCCCCGGCCCGATGCCTGACAATTGCAACAGTTGTGGCGAATTGATTGCGCCGCCGCACAGGATAACTTCGGCCCTTGCCTGTACCTTATGGATTTGATCGCCGCGTCGGTATTCGACGCCCGTTGCGCGCGTGCCCTCTAGCAATACACGCGTGACATGGGATTTTGTACGCACCTCAAGATTGGCGCGTTTTTTGGCCGGTTTCAGATAACTGCGCGACGCAGAGGCGCGATAGCCGCCTTTTGTGGTAATCTGATAGCACGCGGCTCCCTCCATTTCGGGGCCGTTGTAGTCGCGGTTGGTCGGGATGCCAGCCTGCGCTGCCCCTTCAAGATAGGTACGCGTCAGCGGATGAACTTCGCCGGTGACATCGTGCACGGCCAAGGGGCCACCGACCCCACGCGCATCGCTTGGCGGGCCATCCCAATCTTCCATGCGGCGAAATACGGGTTCGATGTCTTCCCAACCCCAGCCGGGGGCCGCATCGTTCCATTCGGCGTAATCTTGTTTATGCCCCCGTACATATACCATCGCATTTATCGAACTTGATCCGCCCAAAACCTTGCCGCGCGGCCAATAGGACCGCTGACCATTCAGCCCCGAAACCGGCTCAGTCGTGTATTTCCAATTGACCCGTTTGTCGTAATAGACCTTGCCATAGCCGATGGGCATCTGAACCCAAGGATTCAAATCCGACCCCCCCGCTTCAAGCAGCAGAACGCTGAACTTGCCGCAGCTGGTCAGCCGGTTGGCTAAAACAGACCCTGCCGACCCTGCCCCTACGATCACATAGTCAAATTGATCCATCCGTGTCTCCGAAGGTCCGCGTCGAGATGTCTGCATCACGGAGCCTCATTCATCATCATTTTCAAGATAGCTGCAATAGAATGATCTTCTCTAATCCGAAACTTTGAACCGCACCATGTGCGTCAGGCGGCGTCGCTATCAGTGTCCTAAAACGCGTATTGCGTTCGTGCGGCATCATCCTAAGGTAGCCTTAGTTATCCGGCGATGGCTGTGCCCATCTGCTGAATTGGACCGCAAAGGATGCAGCATATGGAAACCTATGATCAAGAAGACGCAACATTTCTGGCGCAACAAGTCGCATCAGGTGCCGCGTCCCCCGATGAATTGCTGGACGATGCTTTGGCACGGGTTGCCGCGTTTAATCCGCACCTCAATGCCGTTGTCTTGTTGCAAGAAGAAACGGCACGCCAAGCGATCAAGACGGGTTTGCCGGACGGGCCATTCAAGGGCGTGCCATTCTTGATGAAAGACCTCGGGGCCGAGGCCAAGGATTTCCCCTCTCACAGCGGATCGAACCTGCTTAGGGATACTGTTTATTCCTATGACAGCGCTATTTACGACCGCATGCGCAGCACGGGCGTAGTCACCTTCGGGCGTACCACGTCGCCCGAGGGCGGTATCGGCCCTGTCACCGAATCCAGCGTTTACGGCGGGCCGACCCGAAATCCTTGGAACCTGTCTCATACGTCAGGCGGATCATCCGGCGGATCAGGTGCTGCGGTGGCGGCAGGCATTGTGCCCATGGCGCACGGGTCCGACGGGGGCGGTTCGGTACGCATCCCCGCCTCAAGCTGCGGATTGTTCGGCTTCAAGGCGACGCGCGCCCGTTTTCCTGACGGTCCAGCCTCGGGCGAAGGCTGGGGTGGCATGGCTATCGACGGTTTCCTGTCCCGCTCGGTGCGCGACAATGCCACGATGATGGATGCTTGCGCCGGCCCCGACGCCGGTGCCCCCTATGCGGCCCCCGCGATGGAGATGTCGTATCGCCAAGCCATCACCCGCCCGCCGCGCCGCCTGCGCATCGCACTGTGCGACACCACGTTTACCGGCGGTGCCATTGACCCCGCTTGCGTGGAGGCCGTGCAAAAGACAGCCCAGATATTAGAAGACCTTGGCCATCATGTGACACCCGGTTGCCCCCAAGCAGACCACGAAGGGATGATGCACGCCTGGACCAAGATCGTCGCTTGCGGAACCGCGCTTTGGATCGAAAATACCCTCAAGACCAAGGGGCGCGATCTGCGCCAGGGCGATGTTCAGGGCGTTGCGCGCAGCGCTTTGGCTTATGCATCCGAGATTTCAGGTTCCGCATATCTGGGGGCCGTCAATAAAATCCACGCCTATGGCCGCCAGATGGCAGCGGCATTTGACAACGTTGATATTATCCTTTCCGCGACCTTGGCTGAACCCCCTGCCTTTGTCGGACGGTTCACGCATGACCGCGACGACTATGAAAATTACCGCGTCGGCGCAGGGGGCGTGTTCGAATATTCACCGTTCTGTGCTGCTTTCAATGCAAGCGGTCAACCCGCCGCAACGGTACCGCTGCATTGGACAGACGACGGCCTGCCTGTCGGCGTCCACCTCGCAGCACCCTTTGGCGATGACGCGACACTGATAGCACTTTGTGCAGAACTTGAGCAGGCAGCGCCTTGGGCTCATCAACGGCCGAAAATGCTTGCAGATTTCCTTGCTTAGTGCCGACCCGCACCGCAAAGTGAAAGTCGAAGCAGGGGAACTATGCGTGGACACAGATATCGCAATCGATGCACGAAACGTCGGAAAAATCTATGGGACGGGTGCAAGCGCTGTTACTGCGCTTGGCGATGTTTCGATCAGCATCAAAAAGGGTGAATTCTTTACGTTGCTCGGCCCGTCCGGGTGCGGCAAGACCACGTTGCTGCGTTGTATTGCCGGGTTCGAGACGCCCACAAGTGGCTCAATTCATCTGTCTGGCACGGACATCACATATGACCCGCCCCATCAGCGCCCGGTCAATACCGTTTTCCAGTCCTATGCTTTGTTCCCCCATTTGACGGTCGCCCAGAATGTCGGATTTGGCCTGAAAATGCGTGGGGCGTCATCGGCGGATGTGGCCAAGGCGGTGGACCGCGTGCTTGCCTTGGTCAAGCTTGAGGCTTTTGCAAACCGCCTGCCGCAGCAACTGTCTGGCGGGCAACAGCAGCGAGTGGCCCTTGCCCGCGCATTGGCCCCCGAACCACAGGTTCTTTTGCTGGACGAACCGCTGTCGGCGTTGGATCTGAAGCTGCGCAAGGAAATGCAAAGCGAGCTAAAGCGGCTGCAATCCGAGACCGGGATCACCTTTGTATTCGTAACCCATGACCAAGAAGAAGCACTGACCATGTCGGACAGGATCGGCGTCATGTCAGCGGGCGCGCTTTTTCAGGTCGGCACACCGCACGATATCTATGACCGTCCCGTAAACCGTTTCGTTGCAGATTTCATCGGCGAGACCAACTTTCTGGATGGAACTGTCGAGGGCAATCAGGTTCGGATCGGAACAGGCGATCTGTTGGCCGTACCACCGAATGGCGAAACGGGTGCTGTAACTTTGGCAGTCCGGCCCGAGCAGGTCAGCATCACATCGGCCAATGGCGACATGAGCGGCAAGGTCACCGAAGCAACCTATATGGGAACTGACACCCACTATACAATTGAACTGAAAGACGGCAGCCCATTGGTCGCCCGCATTCAGTCAAATTCAACCGGAGCATTCGGGGTTGGCGACATGGTCGGTATCGCGATCGATGCGCAGGCGGTACAGGTCTTGAAATCATGAGCCCGCGCAAAGCCCGTCGCAGCAAAGGTGTTGATGGATGGCTTTTGTCAGCGCCCGCGCTAATCCTGCTGGTGCTGGCAGCAAGCGGCCCGTTGTTGATCGTCGCACTATATTCCTTTCTAGAAAAAGGCGACTATTCTGGCGTCCGGTGGGTTTTGTCAGGCGAAGGATGGTTCCGCGTTCTATTTGAGCGAGACATTTTCGACCAGACAGTCACCCTTGCCGACGCGAACCTGTCGATCTTTTGGCGGTCGGTCAAACTGTCCATCGCGACGACGGTAATCACCTTTGGCTTTGGCCTGCCCACAGCGTGGTTCATCGCCACTCGCCCCGCAAAGTCGCGCGCATTCTGGCTATTTCTGATTACCATTCCGTTTTGGACAAACCTGCTGATCCGCACCTTTGCGATCATGGAGGTGATCCGAAACCAAGGTATCCTCAACACTTTCTTGATGCACTTTAATCTGATCTCCGAGCCGATCCAGATCTTGTACACCGACACGGCCGTGCTGATCGGCATGACCTATGTCTATCTGCCCCTGATGGTGCTGCCCCTTTACGCTGCTATCGACCGATTTGATTTTCGCCTGATTGAGGCAGGGTATGATCTGTATGCCTCGCGGTGGCAGGTCCTGCGCGGGGTGATCCTGCCCATCATCAAACCGGGTATTATTGCAGGGTCCATTCTGGTGTTTATTCCCAGCCTTGGTGCCTATGTAACGCCCCGTGTTCTGGGCGGTGGCAAGAACATGATGATCGGCAATTTTATCGAATTGCAATTTGGCCAAGGTCAGAATTGGCCCCTTGGCGCGGCGCTTTCCAGCCTGTTGCTGCTGGTCGTTCTCGTGTCGCTGATCATCTACACACGGGTCTCATCACGGGATGACACCAATGGCTAAACCTCGCGCTTTTGATGTCACCACCCTGCCCGGCTTTACCTTTATCGCGATCCTTGCGTTTGTGTTGCTGTATGCGCCGATCATTACGCTGGTGTTCTATTCCTTCAACGGCGGCAATTCAGTCAACCAATGGGGCGGATTTTCGCTGGAATGGTACGCCGTTGCCGCCAAAAACGAAGCGGTGCAAGACGCCACCGCACGGTCACTAATTATTGCGGTTTGGGCTTCTGTGATTTCGACTACCGTGGCGACGATGGCCGCTTTGGGCACCACACGGCGCGGCAAGTTCACGGGGAAAACGGTAATATATTTGATCATCAATCAACCCCTGATGGTGCCAGAAATCGTGACGGCCGTTGCCCTGCTGATTTTCTTTTCCACGGTCAAGGTCGCGACGGGATATAGCGGGCTGGGCTATCTGATCTTGGCGCATTCGGCCTTTTGCATTCCCTTTGCTTACCTGCCGATCAAAGCGCGGCTTGAGGGGATGGATACCACAATGGAAACCGCTGCCGCCGATCTGTACGCAACACCATGGCAGACGTTCCGATACGTCACGCTGCCACTATTGTTGCCAGGGGTCATCGCGGGCGCAATGCTGGCATTTATCATCTCGCTTGATAACGTCATCATCACCGAATTTGTAAAATCGGCAGGTCAAGATACACTGCCGACCTATATGCTGGGCCAATTGCGCCGTGCGCTGACGCCAGAAGTAAACGCGATATCAACAGCGTTGCTGGCCCTGACCGTCCTGATCCTGACGGTATTCGTTTTCGTAACCAAAAAGCGGGACTAACCCGTGCATCATCAACAATGGAGAGCCAAATGAGAACCATTCTATTCGCGACCACAGCCTTATTAAGTAGCACCATAGGTGCCTTTGCCGAAGGCGAACTCAACCTGTTTAACTGGGGTAACTACACTAGCCCTGAAATGATCGAAAAGTTCACAGAACAGACCGGCATTTCCGTCACGATCACGGATTATGACAGCAACACGACCGCCCTCACCAAGGTCGAGGCAGGCGGTTCGGGTTTTGATCTGGTCGTACCCTCGGCCAACTACATTCCGGTCTATGTCCGCAAAGGTTTGATCGCCGAGTTGGACCATTCCAAGATACCGAACATCGGCAACATCGCTGCCGAATGGAAAGACGTACCGTGGGATCCGGGCCGCGCGCACTCAGTGCCTTGGCAGTGGGGGTCTGTTGGCATCGCGGTAAACACTTCCGTCTATAGCGGCGACGTGAACACATCTGAATTGTTCATGGACCCACCCGAGGAACTGGTTGGCAAGATCAACGTCGTTCCCGAGATGACCGATGTTATTAATATGGCGATCTTTAACCTGGGTGGCGAAGCCTGCACCGAAGACCTTGAGCTGCTCAAAAAGGTCCGCGACAAGATGATGGCCGCCAAACCAAAGTGGCTCTCGATGGACTATGGCACCACGGACAAGCTGTCTTCGGGCGACTATGCGGCGTCGGTAAACTGGAACGGCTCCACCATGCGCGCTCGGATCAACAACCCCGACATCGTCTATGGTTATCCCAAGGAAGGATATCCGTTGTTCATGGATTCGGTTGCCTTGCTGTCAGACGCCAAGAACGTGGATGAGGCTTATCAGTTTATTAACTTCATCCTCGAACCAGAAAACGCGGCGATGATTTCCAGCTTTGCACGCTACGCCAACGGCGTTGCCGGATCCGAGGAGTTCATGCCGGAAGACATGAAGACCGCGCCCGAAATCGTCACGCCAGCGGAATTCGCAGAGGGCGGAAAATTTCTGCCGACATGTCCACAATCCGCGATCGATCTATACACTGCGATCTGGACTGAACTTCTGAAGTAAGACCCATCTGGCGGGGCTTCATATCGCCCCGCCATTTTCTTGGACCGACCAGCCTCTAGTGACCGATTAAACCTCGACCAGATGATTGTCCCACCGCAGCTCATCCGAATGCACAAGGGCCATGCCATCACTTCCAAGGCGGCCAATATCGCCGCCCCTGCCGATGCTGCCCGACCAGGTCCATGGCTTAACCTTAACCTTGCCATTGCACCTCGGAAGCCACCTGCCCGCTTGGCTCGATCGCCAAATGACGGATCGAGTGTTCGTGCATCTTGTTTGGCAGTTTGGCGGCCTCAAGAATTTTACATTGATACTGAAAGGTCAGGTTCGGCTGCATCGTGACGATGTTCAGTTTTACGCGCCCTGAATCGGGGGGGCGTGTTGATCCCGCCATTATCAACAATCAGAATATCCGATCCGGGAAGAAGTTTGATCTCACCTGGTCCCACCCCGTCGTCTTCAAATTCGCCAAAGCGGGCGTGGCCCATGTGGACGTACCAAACAACAACGCGCCCCCATGCCGGTTAGCATCGCCGCCAGAACTGCATCTGTATCGGCCAAAATCGTGGTAGGCTCGGTACCGTCATCTGCCCACTGCGCGACCATTTATTCCAGATCGGACAGCAACAAATCGGACGCGGCAGCAAGGTATACACCGCTGCGGTCGCAATTGTCTTTCGTACAGTCATCATTCGTGGCGTAATCCGTCCAGTGGCGATTCATGTGCCGCGGTTGGTACCATTCAAACCTTGCCCCACAGCATGCATTCAATCGCGTGATAGCCTGTCGCCACGTTGGATTCGACGCCGTCAGCCTCGTGCAATTTGTCTGACGGCAATTCAGGGATGATATCAGTTGCATCAATCTCCGAACCGAACAAGGTGAACTTAGGGCTCGCTGCGACGTTGAGTGCCGCCAATTCATTCTCGTCCGACACTCCGCCATAAGACGCGTCCAGGGTCCAAGCGTCCACTTTTCACACACAGTGGGTTCCCAAAGCGGTAAACTAGGGTTCGCTGATAGGGAACGCGCGCCGCCAACCAAGCCGTGCGGGCGGCGGTCAAGTTTTCAGCCCATGCGGTATCGACCAACGCGTTCACGGCTGTTTGCAGGCGTCTAGCTGTGACTAAACAGTCCTAGGGGTTGGCAGCCGCGATCGCGACATACGTGTTCAGCAACTCGGTTTTATCCACCGCCAGAGTCGGTGTCGCAAATGCTAGAACGGCAAGACAGAGTGATGCACTATTTGCGATGGGATTGCTCATTATTCATGTCGACTACAAGGGCACCCATTGGGCTTATGCTACCTTTTCCAGCCTAATCCATCAAAGTTGATTTAGGTCAACGTGAGCTGCCCCGAACCGTGACACCTTATCGATAGCAAAGAAGGTATGTGGACGCGTGGCATTCATCCCCCAAAGACAACGCATTACCCAAGGTCGAAAGACCAGCAATGGTTTGTGCTTGGCCGCCGTCCCTCACCATTTGCATTTGAATACTGTGTTCCCCGCGTGACCTTGGATTCTCCTGGTGCGCCTTAATCCCTAAGTAAAGGTTAGATAATGTCGAATACTCCCCATGAATTGGCAGCCGAATTCCCCAAATATATCAGCCGTATGCAGGAGCTTTGTTCCTCTGACACGCATTTTGTAAAAATGTATGACGCCTATCACGTTGCCAATCGCGCCGTGCATGCGGCCGAAACGAACGTAAAGCCAACTTCGGACGCTCATCTGACTGAATTGCGCAAGGAACGGATGCGGCTCAAGGATCAGATCTATGCTTATCTGATCGACGCCAAAGCTGAAAAGCACGCCTAAGATTTCGTACGATAACTCGTTACCAACGGATCAAAGCGGACCTTGTTGAAAGGTCCGCTTTTGAATTTGGACCACCAATTAAGTCATGCGGTCGGCCTAAAATCACAAACTACCATCTTAAAAATACTATCCTTTCTGCCCTCCTATAGCCGAGGGAGAATGGTTTTTCCTTCGGGAACCTTGATCCAACCCTAGGAAACCTGGGCTTACTTAGCGGTAAGCTTTGGAACGTTTTGGGCGATCCTTTCGTTGGGTAGGCATGTGCCAACTTCTTGGCACCCATCGTGTCAAACACGCGCGTACTGATCAAGGATACCCCCATGTTGAAAAAAATCTTCCTCGGAACTGTCGTCTTGGGGGTGATAGGCGCATTGGGTTTTGGCATCTATGCCTATAAATCACCGATTGCCCCGATTGCCGCCAATCAGCAGGGTCAGTTTGATGCAGATGTCATCGAAAAGGGCCGCGTTCTTGCTGCCGCAGGGTATTGTGCGACATGCCACACCGCTGCCAATCGCCCAGCATACGCGGGCAACTATGCGATGGAGACGGAGTTTGGGACGCTATATTCCACCAATCTAACTCCCGACATGGAAACCGGCATCGGGGCGTATTCCCAAGCTGCGTTCCGCCGCGCCATGCACGAAGGCGTAGATCGCGAAGGCCGCCATCTGTTCCCAGCCTTTCCGTATGACCACTTTACGAAAATGACCGACGAAGACGTCGATGCGATTTATGCCTTTATCATGACAGAGATCGAACCGGTTAGAAGCGTTCAGAAAGAAAATGAGCTGCCTTTCCCGTTGGACCAACGGTTCCTGCAGGCAGGCTGGAAGCTGCTGTTCGCTGATTTTGGGCGCTACGAACCTGACACTAGCCACTCTGACGCGTGGAACCGCGGTGCCTATCTAGCCGAAGGGCTGACACATTGCGGTGCCTGCCATACCCCGCGCAATGCGCTTGGGGCTGAGAAAGCATCTGAGCAATACGCTGGTGCCGAGATCGACCGCTGGAGCGCGCCTGCCTTGACGGCCGCAAATGCGTCATCTGTCCCTTGGAGCGCCGCAGAATTCAAATCCTACTTGATCAATGGCACATCGACCTATCACGGTGTCGCCGCAGGGCCCATGGGCCCCGTGGTGCATGATGGCGTACGCAAACTGCCCGATAGCGACATGGACGCGCTGGCCGTGTACCTAGCCGACAAGGTGGGTGCGACCAAAGACGATCCGGCGCAGAGCGAGGTCGTCTTGGCCAGCTTGCGGAGTAACCAGCCCGATCCGCTGTATCGCCGTGACTTGGGTGAACGGCTTTATGCGACCGCCTGCGCATCGTGCCACTATAATGTTGAACAAATCCGTAAGGGTCGCCCTGATCTAGGCATCAACTCGGCAACAAATCTTGATGAGCCGAACAACTTGATTCACGTCATTCTGGACGGCGTCAATGGCCCCGAAGGCATCGCAGGCGTGGTCATGCCGGGTTTTCGTGGCGCATTTAACGACGAGGAAATCACCGCAATTGCAACCTATCTGCGCAGCAACCGCGCGCGCAAACCTGACTGGCCAAACCTGGCCGATACGGTTGCCGACATCCGTGTTAACGGCCCCACCGCACATTAAGTTAAAGGAACTACTATGATAGAATTTGAGATTAACGGGCGCAGCGTGAGCGTTGACGCAGATCCTGAAACGCCACTGCTGTGGGCTATCCGTGACGAAGTCGGCCTGACCGGTACTAAATTCGGCTGCGGTATTGGAATGTGCGGGGCTTGTACCGTTCATGTCGGTGGCCGTGCCACGCGGTCGTGCATCACCCCTTTATCAAATGTTGCAGGCACTAAAGTCACCACCATTGAAGGGCTGGACGAACAATCTAACCACCCAGTCCAAGAAGCATGGCGCAATTTGCGTGTGCCGCAGTGTGGATACTGTCAGTCGGGTCAGATCATGCAAGCCGCGGCCCTGCTGCAAGACATCCCCCAGCCAACCGACGCTGACATCGACGCCGTTATGACAGGCAATCTTTGCCGCTGCATGACATATCCGCGCATTCGCCAAGCGGTTCGCGAAGCTGCAACCGCAATGACAGGAGCGCAAGACAATGGGTAATAAATTACTTTCACGCATGACCAATTCCGCCAAACCGGTTGCGCTTAGCCGCCGGGGTTTCCTTGTCTCGATGACTGCTGCCGGGGTTGCATTCGGCTTTCCGCGCGCGTCGGTTGCCGCAATGAACCCTGCCGCCGCTGATGGGGTGCCGGTCACCGCCACGGGCGACACGTTCGAGCCAACCTTGTGGTACTGGATCGACACCAAGGGCAAGGTGAACGTCAACATTATTCGCGCTGAAATGGGCCAACATGTCGGCACTGCCATCGCGCGTATCCTTGCGGACGAGCTTGAAGTCGCGTGGGAAGATGTCAACATTACCCATGTCGATACGGCCGAAAAATGGGGCACAATGGTCACCGGCGGAAGTTGGTCGATCTGGCAAAGCTGGCCGGTTTACCGCCAAGCCGGTGCAGCCGGACGCACCGCATTAATCGAGGCCGCTGCCGAAAAATGGGGCGTTGATGCTGGTACCTGCCAAGCACGCGACGGCTCCATCACCGATGGCACAAACACCATTACCTATGCAGAACTGGTCAGCGGCGGTTTGACCCGCAGCTTCACCGAAGACGAGCTGAAAGCCTTGCCGCTCAAGCCCCATTCCGAACTGCGTCTGGTGGGCAAGGACGTTACTGCCCTTGATATCGAAACTAAGACGAACGGCCAGGCGATCTATGGTCTGGATGCCAAGATTGACGGCATGGTCTATGGCGTGCCGCTGTTGCCGCCCACCCGTCTTGGGTCGTCTGTTTCATCTGTCGATGACAGCGGTGCAAAGGACGTCAAAGGGTATTTGCAGACGCTCACACTGGACGATCCATCGGGCACCGTGCCGGGTTGGGTTGTTGTTTTGGGCGAAACACTCATGGCTGCCAAATGGGCGTCGCAAGCGATCAAGGTTGAATGGGCCGCAGGGGAAACGGCCAATGTATCAGAGGCCGACATCAACGCGCGGTCCCGCGAATTGATCGCGGACGGTACATCGGGGGCAATTCTCGCCACCGAAACCCCTGATACCACCGCCGCCTTTCAAGACGCGGTAAATGTGATCGAGGCCGAATATGTCACTCAGACTGTACTCCACTTTCAGCTGGAACCCGTGAATGCGACCGCATTCCAGAACGATGACGGTGTTTGGGAAATCCACACTGGAAACCAGTGGCAGTCGCTTATTCTGCCGACGCTTTCCGCAGCATTGGACGCGCCGGCAGATAAGATCGTGATGCGTACCTATATGTTGGGGGGCGGCTTTGGCCGCCGTCTGAACGGGGATTATGCGGTGCCTGCTGCGCTGGCATCCAAGGCGGTTGGCGGCAAGCCCGTGAAACTGGTGTTCTTCCGCGAGGACGACGCCCAGTTCGACAGCCCCCGCTCACCCAGTGTTCAAAAACTGCGCATGGCCTTTGATGGCGATCAACAGGTCGTCGGCATGGAACACCACGCTGCAGCTGGTTGGCCCACAGGTGTTCTGGTGCCATCGTTTATGCCCAAAGGCGTGAACGGCGAGCCCTATGATCCCTTTGCGATCGACGGTGCGGATCATTGGTATTCAGTGGGCGCGCATAAGGTGCGGGCGATTTCGAACGATCTGGCAAACCAGACATTCCGCCCCGGTTGGCTGCGGTCTGTCGGACCGGGCTGGACCAACTTTGCCCTGGAAAGCTTTATGGACGAGGCCGCTCACCAGATCAAAGACGATCCATTGGACTTCCGGCTTCAGCACCTAAAGGCTGAAGGGTACAATGCTGGGTCTTCGCCAAACTCTGTGGGCGGCGCATCCCGTCAGGCGGCTGTGCTGAAAAAAGTGGCCGAGATGTCTGGATATGGCTCTGCCGGGCTGCCTGCGGATACGGCGATCGGAATTGCGACAACATTCGGCCAATCGCGCAGCATGCCGACATGGACGGCGGGTGCCGTACAGGTTCACATCGACCGGGAAACCGGCAATATCGATGTGCAAAAGATGTGGCTGGCCTTTGATTGCGGGACGGTCGTTGATCCCGACAGTGCCCGCGCCCAGAGCGAAGGCGCTGCCCTTTGGGGCCTTTCAATGGCGCTGTACGAGGCTACAACCATTGACAAAGGCAACGTCGTTGATCGCAACCTTAGCACATACACCCCGCTGCGCATGATCGACACGCCTGACATGGAAATCGCATTCGTTGATAGCACCGAGGTGCCTGTCGGGTTGGGTGAACCCGGCACAACCGTTATCGCCCCAGCGATTGCAAACGCGATTTTTAATGCCGTCGGTGTGCGGATGCGGCAATTGCCGATCCGGCCAGATGACGTTCTAGCGGCGATCAAAGCTTAGAACTACATCAGGTGTCCGGGAAACCGGGCACCTGTTCTTCTACGCCGATTGTCTGACACTCCCCACTTTTAGAAGCATCTGACTACCCTGTGAATTGCAGTGCGCGCGCAATTCAGTTTCCGTTATTGGCGCCATTGAGCGGCTTTCACATAAAACAACTTACTTTTCTTTGGCATAAACAGCCCCCATAAGGTGTCAGTCCGCTAAAGCAAGGGACGACATGCGCAAGCCCCTGGGCCAATTGTTGTTAAAAAGAGAGTAACTATGAAGAACGTTTCCAAAGCTGCTGTTTCATCTGGCAACTTTCTGCAGCTTATCGGGGCGGTTCTTATACTCAGCCTGCTTTTCCTCTTTCCAGTTTCGACACAGGCGCAATCGCTGTTCACTGGTGGTGTTAAGTCAACGCCAAGTGACACAAGTTCTGACACCTCAGCCGAGGCTGATCAGACGCCATTGGCGACACTGCTTGAGGTTCTCAAAGATGACACCGCCCGCGCCGAACTGATCGCGGATCTGGAAAAAACCGTAGCGCCAGAAGCCACACCAAAGGAACCGGTTACAGCTGAATCCATCCTTGAGACAGCGGACGAACAAGGCATTTCCATTGGCCGGCAAATCGCGATGATTACTCAAAAAATCGGGCAAGACGCTGTTGGCACTGTTACGGCATTCTGGACATCCCTTAAGGGTGGCGGCGGCGTGTTTTCAGGCCTAAGCGGGGCAGAGCTATCGGTACTTTGGGACGCTATACCGGGCCTTTTGACCGTCATCGCGATTACCATCATTTTATTCGTGGTTTTACGCCGCTTTGCCCGCCACTTCTATGCAGGCATGGGCCGAAAAGCCGAAAATGTGGGCATTCTTGGGTCAATCGGGCTGTTCATCGGGTCCAACCTGCTGGACGTTTTTCTTGTAATCTTTGCATGGGCTGCGGGCTATCTGATTACCATTTTTGCGGTTGGCGAGTTCGGGCAAATCGGCATCCGGCAGTCTATGTACCTTAACGCATTTCTGCTGGTCGAGATGACCAAGGTCATTATCCGCGCGTTTCTGTCCCCTGTTGCATCTGGCTTGCGGATCGTACCCGTCAGCGACTTTGCCGCCCGGATCTTGACCAAGTATCTTAGCATTGTCGTCAGCGTTCTGGGTTACGGCCAGCTTCTGATCGTGCCCATCATCAATCAAAGTGTGAACACCGCTGCCGGGTCTGGTGTGTCTGCGTTGCTGTCAGTTTTGGTGCTGCTGTATCTGGTCTATATCGTGCTGCGCCGCCGCGCGGATGTGACCCGATGGCTGCAAGACGAGGCAGAGCCGCAATTGGCCGTCAGCCCTGCAGAACAGCCCATAATAGACGACCGCAAACATGGCGTGACCATGCGTCTGTTGCGCGGGCTCGCCGCGTTGTGGCATTGGGCGGTTCTGGGGTATATCGCCGCGATGTTCATTGTGGTGATGACCCAGCCAGCTGATGTGACGTTGAACGCTCTTATCGGATCGGGCAAGATTTTGGCCGCGATCATCGTGGCCGCGCTGCTTTCAGGGTTGCTGGCCCGTGCGGTGCATCGCGGCATTTCATTGCCCCGAGACATCAACGAAAAACTGCCCCTGCTTGAGCGTCGTATCAACACGTTTGTGCCGCGCGCCTTTAGCTTATTGCGTCTGATTTTGCTGATCTGTGTGTTGGTGTTCACGCTGGATGTCATTGGCATGCTTGACATCAAAGGCTGGCTAGAAAGCCAGATCGGCCTTGCCATGACGACTGCCCTGATTTCGGTCGGTATCATCCTGACGGTTTCCTTTGGCGTCTGGCTCGCACTGACATCCTTTGTCGATTACAAACTGAACCCGGAATATGGCGCTGTCCCGACATCGCGCGAAATGACATTGCTGACCTTGATGCGCAACGCGGCAACGATTGCACTAGTCATACTGACGCTGATGTTCGTCCTTAGCGAAATTGGTCTGGATATCGGGCCCCTTCTGGCATCAGCCGGGGTGCTGGGTCTCGCCATTGGTTTTGGTGCACAAAAGATGGTGCAGGATATCATTACCGGCGTGTTTATCCAGTTTGAGAATGTCATCAACGTGGGCGACGTCATCACCGTTGGCGGCACCACAGGCACGGTCGAGAAACTGTCCGTGCGGTCGGTGTCCCTGCGCGATGTGCAAGGTGCGTTCCACATGATCCCTTTTTCCACTGTGGACATGGTCAGCAACTATATGCGCGGCTTTGCCTACACGGTAACGGACATGGGCATCGCTTACCGCGAGAACGTCGAAGAGGCCAAGCAAGCCATGTTCGACGCATTCGAGCGGATGACGGAAAACGAACCCGAAATCGCCGAGAATATCATGGGCGAACTGGAATGGTTCGGCGTGCAATCATTGGGCGACAGCGCCGTTGTTCTGCGCACGCGGATGAAGACTGAGCCGGGCAAACAATGGGGCATTGGCCGCATGTTTAACGGCTATCTCAAGACTGTGTTTGACGAGCGCGGCATTGAAATACCGTTCCCGCAACAAACCATCTGGCTGGGCGAGAACAAGGACGGAAATACGCAGCCGTTCAAGATCGAAGGCGCTGAAAAACAGAGGACTTCGTCAGGCGAAAAGGACGAGACGAAACAGATCGAAAGCGATGATGTGCCAGACAGTGATGATGCCGATGATGCAGAGGGTGGTGCAGAACGCTAACCCCCAAAACGACAAAAAAGCCCCCCGTTCCAAATCGGAACGGGGGGCTTTTTCGTTTTCTATCAGCCTTGATTACAGCACTGCTTCGATAAGGTAAGGGCCTTGGGTCGCCAGACCGGTCTCAATTGCCAATTCCAGCTCCTCGCAATCGGTGACTTGTGTTGCTTCGACGCCCATCGACCGGGCCATCTCAACAAACTTCAATGTGGGCCGATCCAGCGACAGCATGTCCATCGCCTTGGGGCCTGCGTTACTGACACCAACATTGGTCAGTTCTCCGCGCAGAATCTTGTAAACGCGGTTGGCGAATATGACGATCGTCACATCCAGCTGTTCCCGCGCCATCGTCCACAACGCCTGAATGGTGTACATTGCACTGCCGTCCCCGACTAAGGCCAAGACCTTGCGATCAGGGCACGCCACCGCCGCACCGATTGAAACAGGCAACCCATAGCCGATGGAGCCACCGCAGTTGTTTAACCACGTGTGTTTAGGCGCGCCTGCTGTGACGGGAAAGAACGCCCGACCTGTGGTAATCGCCTCGTCCACAACAATGGCGTTCTCAGGAATTGTGCGCCCCAATACCGCTGCGATGCCATCAGGATCAAGCGGGCCAGTGGGCTTGTCTGGCACGACAGCGTCAGCGATATTGGCCGGCGCTGTACCTTTGGCATCTGCCCCGTCGCACAGCCCAGCAAGCGCGCCCGTGATGTCTTGAGATGCTTTGCACAGATCAATGATTTCAGTTCCCGGTGCCGTCAATATCGCGGGTTTGCCTGGGTAAGCAAAGAACCCGATGGGCGCGCGGGCACCAACAAGAACGATCCGTTTGAAAGGCTCTAGCGTCTTGAGCGCCTGATCAATCGGATAGGGTACGCGGTTGATGATGACCCGCCCTGCCCCGCGTTCGAGTTTGGAATTAGACCATTCACACAGCAACGCGCAGCCCGTTTTCGCAGCGATACGTCCGGCTGTCTCTAATGACGCCTCGTCAAGTGCGTCGCCGCCTAACAACAACAAACTGTCTGCTCCGGACAGTGCCGCGATGGCGCTTTCCAATGCAGCTTCGTCATAGGCCGGTCTAGGCTCAGCCGGGATCGGCGGTGCAACTATGCCACCTTCATTCCAGGCGGTATCGCTGGGCAGCATCAAGGTGGCGACCTGACCGGGTGCTACATTTGCGGCATGCACGGCTTTGGCCGCATCCGCACCGATTTCAGTGGCCGAAAGCGAGGTGTGCACCCAATGGGAGACGGGGCTGGCGATGCCTTCGATATCCGACGTCAGGGGTGCGTCAAGTTCGATGTGGCTAACCGCATGTTCGCCAACAATGTTCACCACGCCGGAACCGGCCTTTTTTGCGTTGTGCAGGTTGGACAAACCATTGGCCAGACCTGGCCCAAGATGCAGCAGTGTGCAGGCCGGTTTGCCTGTCAGCCGAAAATAACCGTCCGCCGCACCGGTTGCGACCCCTTCCTGAAGCACAAGGATTGACCGCATGCCGGGCACATGGTCAAGCGCGGCAACAAAGTGCATCTCGGAGGTGCCAGGGTTGGTAAAGCAAGTATCAAGCCCGCTATCGAGCAAGGTTTTCACAAGGCTTTCAGCGCCGTTCATCGGCATATTGTCTGAGGTGCTCACGTTATTTTCCTTTGGATCAGGTTTTCGCATTTTCCCAAAACGGGATGCGTAGTTCTTTTTTCAGGATCTTCCCGATGGAACTGCGCGGCAGGACTTCGCGCGCCTCGACCGCTGACAAACGCTGGCTTTTGCCCAGCTTTGCGTTCGCATCAGCGCAGATTTGTTCGGGACTGCGGGATGCCCCCTTGCGCAGGACGACCAAGCCATACGGCGTCTCGCCCCACGCGTCAGATGGCACACCGATGACGGCTGCATCGTTTACGTCGGGATCGGCCAACAACACCAGTTCAAGGTCATCGGCATAGATGTTCAGCCCGCCCGAGATGATCATGTCTTTCTTGCGGTCCGACAGGATCAGAAACCCGTCCTCATCAAATCGGCCCATATCACCGGACCGGAAAAACACCTGTCCGTCTGCATCGCGCCATATGTAATCGGCGGTCAAATCATCCCGCCCGAAATAGCCCGCCATCATGGTAGGGCCGCGGCCACAAATCTCTCCGACTTGGCCCTTTGGCACTTCATTCCCGACCTCGTCGATAAGGCGGATTTCATTGCCCGGCGCTGGTTGTCCGACGGTGTGCAACTTGTCCGGATGCTCGGCAGAATTCAGAACCGTGACGCCGCCCCCTTCGGTCAGGCCGTAATATTCCAGCAGCTTGCCGGGGAAACGCGCCAATACGTCTGCTTTCACTTCCGCCCGTAACGGTGCCGAGGTCGAGAACTTGACCCGCATGGAAGACAGATCAAAGCTATCGAAATCAGACACTTCCATGATGCGTTTATATTGGACCGGCACCAGCATTGTGTGGGTGATTTTTTCACGCTGCACGATCTCAAGGTAACCGCGCGCGTCAAATTTCGGCATCAAATAAACGGTCGACCCGCCATATAGCGTTGGCAGGAACGACACGATTGTTGTGTTTGAATACAACGGTGTCGACAGCAGCGTGCGCGCGTTGTCATCATAGCCGTTTGGCGTCACGCGGTCCATCTGCGCGGCCCGCATCAAGTGATTGTGCAAGATGCCTTTGGGCGTGCCAGTCGTGCCTGATGAATAGATCAGGTTGAACGCATCCGACATATCCAGCGGGATGTTCGGGTCGGTATCCTCCGCCGCCTCGACCGCCACGTCAAAGTCATCAAACGCGGGATGGTCAAAATCAATCGCAAAACGGGCGATGTCCAGATCGGTCACGAACCCCTCAACCAGATCAAGATACTGCTTTGCCACAAAAATCGCGCGTGCGCCGCAATCGGTCAGCATCTTTTCGAGCGCATCTGGCGACGCCATTGTCGACAGGGGTGTCACGCAGGCTCCAGCCCGCAGTATACCCATGAACAGCTCGGCATAGGGGATCGAGTTTGGCGAAATAATCGCGATGTTATCGCCCTTTTTCACGCCCATCGACAGCACCAAATTGGCGATTTTGTTGATCCGCGTATTGAACGCGCGCCATGTCACCTGCTGCCCTTCGCACACCAGCGCCAAGTTATCCGGGTGGGCTAGTGCGTTGGCGCGCACGACCTCGACAATCGTCTTGGTAGGCTTGTTCGCGGGCGCGGGTGGATTGATCGGTATCATCGACTATTCCTGATCTGGTTCGTTTATCGCCCGCGAAACATTGTTGCGCGGACGATCTTGGGACCAGTTGTAGCGATCAGAAATAAACTTGCAAATGGATGTATCTTAGGCGGCGGATTTTCTCAGCGTGTCAAAGGCTGCATGCTGGGACAGGAACACCTTGCCCGTTAGATCCGCAATGAAATGCTGTTTTTGCAGCTTGTCCATGACTGGACCTTTGACCTCGGACAGGTGCAGCTTGATCCCCATATCTTTGAGCCGCGCATTGATTGCCTCTAGCGATTCCAGCGCGCTAAAGTCGATTTCGTTGATGGCTGAACACATAAGAACTACATGCTGGATGGCCTTATCGCCGGCAAGCCGGTCATAGATATAATCCTCTAGGAAGCGTGCATTGGCAAAATACAGGCTTTCGTCGATGCGCAGTGTCAGGATTGTGGGGTCAGTTTCCACGCTGTGCCGAAGTATGTTGCGGAAGTGCTGAGTTCCCGGAACCAGCCCCACTTCGGCAATGTGTGGTTTGGTGGTTTTGTAGAGATGCAAGAAAATTGACAGCACAACTCCACAGGTCACACCCAGTTCGACACCACTGCCCAAAGTGACCAACATCGTGGCAAGAACTGCCGCGAAATCGGCTTTAGAATAGCTCCAGGACTTTTTAAGGATACTGAAATCTACCAGCGTCAAAACAGCCACGATGATCGTGGCCGCAAGCGTGGCTTGCGGTAGGAAGAACACCAACGGAGTCAATGCAAGTGCTGCAATCGCCAGACCGACCGCCGTAAATGCACCAGCGGCAGGTGTCTCGGCACCCGCGTCAAAGTTCACAACAGAGCGCGAGAACCCACCAGTTACAGGAAATCCGCCAGTGAAAGCCGCGCCAAGGTTGGCCGTGCCCAAGCCGATCAACTCCTGATCCGGATTAATCCGTTGGCGCTTTTTCGCGGCTAGGGTTTGTGCGACCGAAATTGATTCAACAAATCCGATGACCGAGATCAAGATGGCAGGCAACAAAAGCGCGCCCATCAAATCGAATGAAAAATCGGGCAAAGTAAGCGGCGGCAGGCTTTGGGGGACAGCGCCAACGATGCGCACACCTTGATCAGACAAGCCGAACAGCCAGACGATTACGGTTGTAAGAACGACAGCCGCCACTGGTCCGGCTTTGGTAATGATATCTGCCGTTCCTGCGCTGAACCCTTTGGATTTCAAAAGTGGCTTTAGCCCCTTGCGGACCCAGAACAGAAAGGCCGTAGCTGACACGCCGATGATCAGCGTGATCCAATTCGTCTCAGTCAGATGGGTAAGGATCGAATGGACAAGTTCGATCAGGTTCTCGCCCGACGCATTGATGCCCAGAATATGCTTGATCTGGCTTGCTGCGATAATGACACCGGATGCCGTAATAAAACCTGCAATCACCGGATGAGACAGGAAATTAGCCAGAAATCCCAGTTTAAATACGCCCATTGTCAGCAAGATAGCCCCGGACAAGAACGCCAGCGTCAGGGCGGCCACGGCATAGCCTATCGTGCCCTGATCCGCGATACTACCCAACGCCGCAGCCGTCATCAGCGACACGACCGCAACCGGCCCGACGGCCAAAGCACGGCTAGTACCAAAGATGGCATACAGCAAAATGGGGACGATCGACGCATAAAGCCCTGCTTCGGGCGGCAACCCTGCCAAGAGCGCATAGGCTAAGGATTGGGGGATCAACATTATCGTTACGATCACTGCGGCCATCAAGTCATTGGACAGCGATGATTTGTTGTAGCTGCGCCCCCAATCGAGGATTGGCAGGTATTTGGACAGGTTCTGGAGCATTGTCACGCCGGCTTTCGTTATTAGGTGGCAGGCAGGGTTTAGAACCTCAACCTGTTAAGCTTGTCCCCTGATCGGGGCCTGTAGCGCTTGATATTAGTCAACCTTCGCGGACTTGGCCTCGGGCTTTGGCATCCATTCGCGCCCTTTCTGAATCCCCTGCCAATTCATTGGCAGCAACACTCGTTCTCTGAGGAACCCCGCTGCCCGACTTGGGTTTGCGCGATCAATGATCTTCTTCGGTAAGCTGGGGAAAGCAGGCCGTCATATTGGTTTTTCACGGTGTTTCCGGCCATGTCAGCTATAATATTGTCGGCCACGACGGAAATACACACCGTTTCAAGCCCGTGCTTTCGCGCGGCTTGCTCGATCTCGGTAAAGGTCGGCTGATCGGTACCTTCGCCGTCTGGGCGGTTGCAGAATATGGCGCGAAAACCCTGTGCCTTGCGCGTGGCGGTGTCGTCGGCCAGCACCTGACGGCTGACCGACGAGCGTTCGGTGAGTTTCTTGATTTTCACGGCTTCCGCTCTTTTCTATAGGCCGTTAACGGGCACTTTGAGAACAACGTTGCCATCTTTGTCTTTTGGCATGTGTCCTGCCCGCATGTTGACCTGAAGCGACGGGATAATCAGCTTGGGCATATCCAGTTGCGCATCCCGTTCAGTGCGGAAGGTGATGAACTCCTCGCGGGTTTTGCCGCCGCCGACATGAATGTTATGGGCTTTTTCCTCGCCCACTGTGGTTTCCCACTGAATATCGCGGCCGTTCGGACCATAGTCGTGGCACATGAACAGGCGCATATCATCGGGAAGCGAAAGCACTTTCTGGATGCTGTCATACAGCTCTCCCGCGTCGCCGCCGGGGAAGTCCGCGCGCGCCGATCCGCCATCGGGCATGAACAGCGTGTCACCGGTGAAAGTCGCATTGCCCACCACGTGCACCATACATGCCGGCGTGTGGCCGGGGGTGTACATGGCAAAGCAGTTCATCCCGCCGATCTGATAGGTGTCGCCATCCTTGAAAAGTGCATCAAACTGCGACCCGTCCCGCTCGAACTCGGTACCCTCGTTAAAGATTTTGCCGAATGTTTCCTGCACAACCATGATCTTCTCACCAACGCCGATTTTGCCGCCCAATTTTTGTTGGATGTAGGGCGCGGCAGACAGGTGATCGGCATGCACATGGGTTTCGATAATCCACTCCAGCTTCAAACCCTTGTTCTGGATCTCGGCTATCAGGGTGTCGGCATGGTCATAGGTGATGCGACCTGCGGCATAATCGATATCCATAACCGAGTCGACAATGGCACAAGATGTCGAATTGGGATCGCGCACAATATAGCTGATCGTGTTGGTTGCAGGGTCAAAATGGCCTGAAACTTCAGGGGTTACGCTCATATCAACAGGATAGTCTGACATCGCTATATGTTCCTTTTCAGACATTCAAACGCGCCACGAACAAAGCTTGCACGAAGGCGTTTCTTCAGACATATTCATACTATGGAATTTTTGATTTGGGAAGTGGATTATGGTGACGACGAGACGTGACTTCATGCTGCAAGGTGTCGCAGCCAGTGCATTAATGGGTCTGCCCGGCTTGCTGCACGCCCAATTGCCCATCGGCGATATGACCTTGGACGTGGTCAGTGACGGCCACCTTACGCTGCCCGGTAGCTTTATTTTTGACGGTATGCCCAAGGACGAACTGATGCCGATCCTCGACCGTGTAGGTCAGGATTACGACCAGTTGACGCCGCCTTGCAACCTAAGCCTGCTGCGCGGAGACGGGCGCGTGGTGCTGTTCGACGCGGGCTCAGGTTCGGAATTCATGCCCACCGCCGGAAAAATGCTGGAGGCACTGGAGGCATTGGGGGTCGCACCAGAAGAAATCACCGATTTGGTGTTTACCCACGGCCATCCGGATCATCTGTGGGGCGTGCTGGATGATTTTGGGGATCTGATGTTCACCAATGCGACCCATTATATCGGACAGGCCGAATGGGACTATTGGACCGACCCTAACACTGTCAGCACAATCGACAGCGGCCGTCAGGCCTTTGCAATCGGGGCCGAGCGGCGCTTGGGTGTCGTGGCCGAACAGATGACATTCTTTAATGACGGTGACGAGGTATTGCCCGGTGTCGGCGCGCGCCTGACCCCCGGTCACACCCCTGGCCACATGGCTTTCGAAATCCGCGCAGGCAACAATTCTGTGATGATAGTGGGTGACAGCATTGGCAACGACCACGTCGCCTTGGCCCGCCCCGCGTGGGAATCCGGGTCAGATCAAGACCGCGTGTTAGGGGCAAAAACGCGGGTGGGCCTGATCAATGATCTCGCAACATCGCAAATGCCGATCGTCGGGTTTCACCTTGGTCATGGCGGTCTGGGCCGGATCGAAAGATCCGCCGACGGATTTACCTTTGTGACGGAGTTATGAAGATGCGCGGCCTATCCCTATTCCTTGCCCTTATTGCCCTGCCCGCTTGGGCCAGCGAAGATATCGCGGACCAATACCCTAACTCGGTTCTCTATTCCAAACCGGTCGAAGTAATCCCCCATGTCTTTTCCGCCATTGGGGCAACCGCGCCGCCCACCTATGAGAACGCAGGGCACAACAATAACCTGAGTTTCATCGTCACGGGTGACGGCGTGGTCGTAATAAATAGTGGTGGGTCCTATCAGCTGGCCAAAGCCTTACATGACGAGATCAAGGCCGTGACCGATCAACCCGTCAAACTGGTTTTCAACGAGAACGGCCAAGGCCATGCAATGCTGGGCAACACCTATTGGGCCGAACAAGGCGTCAAGACTATTGCTCAGACCGAGGGCGCAGAAGCGTTCGAGGAGGACGGTGCCGGATCACTGCGCGCAGCCCAGAGTCGGTTGAAGGAACGTGCTGACGGAACAGAACTGACCCCGCCCACGGAAACCTTTGACGATGAATATATCGTCGATATGGGCGATTTTCATATTGAAGCGCTGCATCTTGGCCCCTCGCACAGCCCCGGTGATATTGTGATCTGGCTGCCCGAACAAAGCCTTGTGATCGCGGGCGACATGGCCTTTCACGAACGCATGCTGCCGATCTTTCCAGATACGTTAACGGATGAATGGCTAGAAACCTGGGATGGCCCGTTCGAAGCGCTAGGGGCTACCTATGTCATTCCCGGCCACGGCCATCCAACAAATATGGCGCAGGTGCGCCGTTATACCAAAGGGTATCTGGAATATCTGCGTGCCAAGATCGGGGATCATCTGGATGCAGGCGGATCGTTGGCCGACGCGTATTACGTCGACCAAACGCCCTATGCCCATCTAGATACATTTGAGGAACTGGCCACCAAAAACGCGGGCCGTGTGTTCGAGCAAATGGAATTCGAATAAAGCTTAATGTCAGTCGACCGCAGTCTTGACGATGTCATCCAAAAGAGCCTGAACCTCTTGCATCGGCCCTTCGGGGTAGGTGCGATAGCCAACGGCGACATCGCCCTTCGTATCAGTGACAAAGATGCCATAGGGGCAATGAGCGATGTTCGACGGATCTGCTTCCATCACCTTACGTGACAGGATGGCAGAGCAGAACAAGAACACATCGGCGGCTTTGAAAATTTCGACTTCACTGCCAACGTCAGCGCCCGTGCGGTTCATCATCGCACCGGTGTGACTAACGTAGTCAATGACTAGCCCCTTGCCGATGATTGCGTTTTCGACGGCGAATGTCGCGTCTTCAAAACTACCATCAAAAGGGTATGTGACCGAGTGATCTTGGGCCATCAACGGGGCTGCAACTAGGGAAAGTAAAAGGGCACCAAGGGGAAGTTTCATCTTATGCATCCTTTCGGGTTTTAGGGATCGCTGGGCCAGTATGGTCCAGCTTGTCCCTTTCGTTAAGCCTATCAGTGACACCGCCCAACTACCAAGCACTAGATTTGGTGCTGTTAAATTTGCGCGGTTCACCGATTTGGCCGTTCTGAGGACTGAACAGGCTCGGCGGCCTGTTCAGTTCATCTATAAGGTCGCTCAAACCATCAATCATGCGACGATTTAAACAACAGCCGAGGCGGTTGTCAGGCCTGGCATAGTCAGGTGTGACTATTCTCCCGAAAAGGTCGACAAATAGGCAATGACGGCGTCGATATCAGCCTCTTTCTTCAGGCCTGCAAAACCCATCTTGGTACCTTTGATAAAGGCTTTGGGGCTAGCAAGGAACTCTGCAAGAGTTTCGTCGTTCCAGACCAGACCTTCTTCGGCCTTTCCCATCAGCGCCTTGGAGTATTTGAACCCTTCGATGTGACCGGCAGAGGCACCGATCAAACCATTCAGGACCGGGCCGGACCGGTTTTTGGCACCGTCGCCAACCTGATGGCAGGCCTTGCACTTACGGAACACCTTTTCACCGTCAGCAATCAAAGCCGGGTCCACGGAAGCAACTTGCGGCTCTGGCGCGGCTTCGTCTTGGGCCGCAACTGGCTCCACTGTGGTGGCAGGTTCTACGGCTGCAGCTTCGGTTGTTTCCTCTTCTGGGGTGACGTCCAATACCAGCGCGCGCATGGTGACTTCGACGCTGTCCTTGCAGTCGGTCATGCAAGGTTCGCCGGACCATTTCGCGACTTCGGTCTCCATGCGATCGTCCACAATGAATCCGTCCGCGTTTGGCATTTCAACATCTAGGAACGTGTCCTTGGACAGAACGAAATCATCCTCGATCAGGTAATTGGAATACAGGATGTACGCGACAATCGCATAAGTCTCGTCTGCCGTAAGCGTGCCTGCATCGCCATACGGCATTGAGCGGCGGATGTAGTCAAAGCTGGTGGACAAATAAGGCCAATATGATCCGACCGTTTTCAGGGGGTCTTCGTGGGCAAGCGTGTCCATCCCGCCCGCGAGTTTCGGCCAGTTACCAATGCCTTCGGCAAATTCCCCATGACAGGATGCGCACTTGGCAGCGAAAATTACTTCGCCGTCAATCGCATTTCCTTGGCCGTCTGGCAGGCCAGTGCCATCGGGATGGACATCCAGATTCCAGGCCGCGATTTCTTCGGGCAATGCAGCACGGCCCAAACCAAATGTTTGCGCAGCTGCGGGCATGGCTAATAAGGTGGCAACCGCACCGATGGAGATTGATTTAAGAAACTTCGACATTTTCAGCCTCCCCATTGGGGCGAACCCACCAGGTTTGAATACAGTTGTTGTGATAGATTGAGTTCAGCCCGCGCACTTCGCGCAATTGTGTTTTAGTCGGCTGGACATAGCCGGTTTCATCCATGGCACGGCTTTGCAGATACATGTCCTCGCCGTCCCAATCTGTGTCGAGATAAAATCGGGTCAGCGCCATTTTCTCGCCGGGTTTGGCAAGACGGGCGGTTTCCCATGTCTTTCCGCCGTCCTTTGACACATCTACGCGGGTGATCGCGCCACGTCCGGACCATGCCAGACCGCTAATGACCAGCGGCCCCTTGCCATGGGTGATCGGCGATTGCGGGCTGGGCGAGGTGACGACCGATTTTGCGTCCATCGCCCATGTCCATTTGCGGCTGATGCCGTTCTCAAGCGTGTCTGTGTATTTGCTGGTTTCTTCGCGGCTCTCGACCGGGGCGTCAGTTACCTCGATACGGCGGATCCATTTGACCCACATGTTGCCCTCCCAACCGGGGACGACAAGACGCACAGGATAGCCATGCTCTTTGCGAAGCGCTTCTCCGTTGGCTTTAAATGCGACCAGAACATCGTCCAGCGCTTTCTCCATCGGGATTGAGCGCCCGTTCGACGACGCATCAGCGCCTTCGACGAATACCCATTTGCCCGCGGTGTCATAGCCCGCTTCCTCCAGCAGGGTACGCAAGGGAACGCCGGTATATTCCATGTTGTGGATCATGCCGTGGGTGAACTGCGCGCCATTCAACTGCGCGCCGGCCCATTCCATGCCAGTGTTGGCAGCACATTCCAGAAAATACGTGTGGTTTTCGCGCGGGAAACGCTCAAGATCAGCGTAAGTGAACACAAGTGGTCGATCGACCAACCCGTTGATCATCAGACGGTAGTCTTCTTTCTTCAGCTCGATCGCGCCCGAATGGTGCCGCTCGAATGCGCAGCCTTGTGGCGTGATCGTGCCGTCCAGCGCGTGGATCGGCGTAAAGTTGATCGAGCTTACTGTATCCGCGGTCAGCCATTCCACATTACGGCGGATCACATCGCCTTCGAACTTGATCGGCAGGCCGTACGGCGAGGCATCAACGCCATCGCCAAAAGACTGTGCCCATTCCTGCGTCTCAGTGATCAGCGGATCGGGCGTTTCAGCGCGCGCAGTGCCAGCGGCAATTGCGCCGACCCCAGCGGTTGCGGCCCCGCGCAGAAACGCACGCCTGTTTGTTTTTTTGCCTTCAAAGGTGCCTGACATGACAAAACCTTCCCTTGGTTGAATGTCGGCGCTAGACGCCGTCGACGGTTACACTGGTATTTTCGGCAAGCGACACGGTGCCCAGTTTGCGGATATGGTTTTCTACCACGTCCCAGATTGGGGGGCCTTCGGTGCCTTGGTTAACGCTAGCCCAGCCAGCAACCTGGTATGACTTAGCCGGGTCAATCAGCTCGCCAGTTTTCAGCAGGGTCATTTCAGTGATCCGGCTGCCTTGCGGCTTGGTTATGTCGATCCGATATCCAAGGCCGCCGGTACGTACCATGTCGCCGCCTTGCTGGTAATAAGGATCAGGGTTGAACAGGTTATCCGCGACGTCTTCCAGCACCACATGCAGGAAGTCACCTGTCATTTCAGTACGGTACGCTTCGGGGTATGTCATCGAAGTGACGTTCCAGATGTCTTCGCGGGTGATTTCCTGACCGGGCAGGATCGACGGCCCCCAACGGACGCCCGGGCTCAACGCGATGTCAGCCTCGCGTTCAGACAATAGCGCGTCGCAGATCAGATCATCCCACGAGCCGTTAAAATTGCCGCGGCGGTAAAGCAGCGTGTCGTCAGCCGTCTTGCCAATAACTTCGCTTAGTTGATCCGCATAGGGCGCGCGCTGTTCGTCGATCAGCGCAGTAATTGCCTGATCCGGTTCGATCACATCCGAAAAGATCGGGATCAGCTTGTGACGGAAGCCCATCATGCGGCCATTCTGCACGTCCAGATCAACGCGGCTGACAAATTTACCATTCGATCCCGATGCAACGATAATCGTCTCACCCACCAATACGGGTTCGGGCAGCGCATCATGGGTGTGGCCCGACAGGATCACGTCAATTCCTGTGACAACGCCTGCCATCTGTTTATCAACGTCGAAACCATTGTGGCTGAGGCACACAACCAGTTCAGCGCCCTTGGC
This sequence comes from uncultured Sulfitobacter sp., assembly GCA_965363735.1. Classification (GTDB taxonomy): domain Bacteria; phylum Pseudomonadota; class Alphaproteobacteria; order Rhodobacterales; family Rhodobacteraceae; genus Sulfitobacter. The sequence goes on from CBDTUA010000012.1 coordinate 29,848, forward strand.
GCGAACCTCATCGACCATTTCCTGCATCCGCTCGTCGCGAATTCCAAAGGTGTATTCTGGGAACATCCAACCCGGGTTGGCGATAGGCATATAGGGGAACGCCTGACCGATCACAGCGACCTTAACGCCGCCGGTTTCAAAGAACTTGTAGGGCGGGAACAGTTCGGTCGGTTCGTCCCATTCAGCGTCAAAAATGTTCTGACCAAGGGCGGCAAAGGGCAGCCCCTCGACTATTTCATTCACGCGGTCAGAGCCGAGCGTGAATTCCCAGTGGAATGTCATCGCATCAGGCTTTAGCGCGTTCATCACATTGACCATATCCTGACCTTGGGTCTGGTAGCAGGTATAGCTGCCATGCCATGTATCGCCGCCATCCAGCAGCAATGCATCAGGGCGGTCGGCGCGGATTTGGTTAATCACCGTGGATACGCGATCAAGGCCGCCCATCTTGCCATACCCCTGGGCCAAGGATGCGAAATCATTATAGGTCAGTGCATAGGCAGAATGGCTACCGTCATCGATCCCATAGAGCTTGCGGAAATCAGCTCCGGTGACGTGGGGCACTGCCCCTTTGTTGCCACCCACACCGATATTGATCGATGGTTCGCGAAAGTAGATTGGTTTTAGTTGCGCGTGAATGTCGGTGATGTGGATCAGGCTGACATTGCCGAATGTACCAAATTCAAGCAGCTTGTCTTGGGTCAGCGCCTGCTGTGCGGCCAGTTTGCCCCAATTTCCAAAAGACGATGCCCCGTAGAGGGCGGTTGCTGCCATGCTGGCTTGAAGAAAATCACGACGAGAGATCATGCGACTGGCCTTAATCTTACGCATTCACATGCGCATGTTTGAATGGGTATCGGACGGAAAACCCCACCCTACGAAAAGTAGGGCGGGGACTTGATCGTTTAGTTGCGGACGGACGGACCTTCGACGGAAAGGCCGTTGCCACGAGAACCGACATACAGTTCCAGCGCCACGAACTCTGGGCTACCGGGGTTGAATGTCTCGGCGCGTGTATCACGTACACACCCTTTGAAACGGGCTTGCGCTGAGTTGAGCTTGGAGTTTTTCAGACGGTAGGCGGGGAAACCGTTGATCTGGCCTTGGCTCAGGTGGTCTGCACGGATCATGTTGCCATAGTTATCTTCGTGGCAATTAGCGCAGGACAGCTCGAGCTGACCAAACCGGGTGTAGTAGATTTCCTTACCCTGTTCCCAAGTCGATTGCGCAGGGCCATCGATGGCTACATTCACAGGCATGCCACGGGAAACAGACGCTAGAAGCGCCGTCATATTAACCATGTCACTGCCAGTGTACTTCCACTTTTCGGCACCCATGCGGTTTTCACGGCAATCGTTGATCGACATTTCCAATGTACGTACTTCGCCAGCGGATTCGACGTATTTTGGATACACAGGGCGCACGCCTGCCATGTCACTTGATGCACCGTGGCAATCCGCGCAAGATTTACCTTCGGTGCCATCAGCCGTGTTCCAAGTGTCCTCGGCCTTTTCGACAAATATCATGCCAGCGTTGTCGAAATCGTCCATCTCCATGGCGCGGGTTTCCGTACCACGAAACAGCCAGCCCGACATCACTTCGTCCATTGCATCGGAAAGATGCGCAGGCGCGGCCGTGCGTGTCACAATTTCGATTTCGCCATTGATGACCAGTTTGTCGTCTGCTGGTTCGGCCATTGCACCTGACGCCACGAAAATCACGGTCATGCAGGCACCTAAACCTTTGGTGAATTTATTCATTCTTATTCCTCCCGAGAATGCAGACGCTTAACCGATTGCGATGTCTTTGGTGTCTTCATAGACGTCGCCATCATCGTCATACCAAGTAAAGGTGAACGTCCCGGCCTCTGGCACGGTGGCGTCAAATTCAAGGTATGGGTTGGTCGAGATCGCCGGCTGCAATGTGAAATCCACAACATTCTGACCGTTAAAATCGCAAGTAAAGCGATTGATGATAGAGCGTGGGATCAGGTTGCCGTCGCCGTCTTTGCGCTGGCCGGATTCCATTTTGTGGCTGATCAGCGTCTTGATGGTGATTGTTTCACCTGCTGCTGCCGTTTTCGGTACTTTGACGCGGGGTTTTACACCAGATGCCATTTCATTAATTCCTTATAAAGCCTTAGCCGCCGCAGCCGCCGATTGTCACTTTTACCGTGCTAGATGCTTTCGCAAATGAGCCGTCAGCCAGTTTGGCGATTGCCACCACGTCTTGCGTACCTGCAAGACGGATGCGTGTGGACGCGTGCTGCGATCCGGCAAGCGGACCAAAGCTAAATGTCGCCACGCCCGGTGTCGGGTTGCCCATGGCCAGAACCAAAATTTCGGTCGCGCCGGGGGCGTCGACTTCGATTGGCACGGTGTTTCCGTTTTCAGCAATTTCGGGCGCGGTAAGCGTTACGCCCGTGTCAGCCATTTCTGCACCACCGGTAAAGGCAGCAATTGCATCTTCGCCTGCGGCCGCGATGGCCAGCTTTGGCAGCGCCAGCGCCGCGAACGCGCTTGCACCCATGACGATTGCGTTACGTCTTGTGAATTCCATTGTCATACTCCTGAACAAACCCCTTTTGCGGGGCTTTTAATCTTTGAGTGTGGCGAGATACGCCACCACATCTTCAATTTGCTGTGCCGACAAAAGCGGCCCCAGTGTTTCATCGGCAGCCTTACCGGTATAGCCCTTGCCCGGACGGATATAGCCCGTGTCCTTGTAAAAGGACGGCATCATTGTGCCTTCGAACATCATCTTGGCATTTGCCACGATCCCGCGCAGCTCTGCTTCGCTCCAGCGGTCACCGGCACCGTCAAGTGATGGGCCGATCAAACCTTGGAATGCGATGTCTGGCAAAGCACTGACTTCGTGGCAGGCCACGCAGTTGCCCAGCTTTTTGCTGCCAACAACTTTTGCGCCTTCTTCAGGGTTGCCGGCCATGCCGGTCAAAGACATCTCCACTGCGCCATCAGTATAGTTAACGGCGGTCGGTTCGACTTCTGCGGCGAATGCGCTGGTGGCAACACCAACGGACGCAACCAAGGCGTAAACTGAAATTTTCATTTGTCCTCCCAAAGAGTCATATTTGTATACCAGCGTAGACGCAGCACCAAATTGACGCAACTATAAATTCGCTTTTGTGAATTTTAAATTAATGCGGACCTGGCTTTTGCGGTCTGCCCTTCAATTGTTCTGTTCGGCCAATTTTCGTGCAAGATACTTTTGGAAAGGCTCGTCGCCCTCGTATTCCTTGTCGACGACCCATTGCAACATGTTGAATGTCGTACCCGGCCCAAACGCCCCTGGCACAGTCGCCACTGCCGCTTGGGCTGCTGTCTGGCCTTCGGCGACCTCTTCCGGCAAAAACACCAGCGTCGGGGTGAACATCATGCCCCATTTGCGCACCATTTCTTTCTCAGGCAGGGATTCGCCGTCAAAATCTGTCACTTCGACATCGCCGAACATGTTGATCTGCACGACAAAGAAATGCTCTTTCAGATAGGCGTCAATTTTAGGAAGCGGAAACACCTCTTCGTGCATCTTGGCGCAATAGATGCAGCCCCGCTGTTCAACCGTAAGCATCAGGCGCTTTCCCTCAGCGTTGGCCTCGGCCAGATCCTCGTTGAGGTCCTTGAAGGTGTCGCGCATCCATTCGGTTTTATGCAGACCGTCATCGCCTAATTCAGCGGCAAATGCCGGCCCACAAATAGCCAAGGAAACAACGGTTAGGCAAGTTTTCAAAAGCTTCATGTCAGGCACTCCTTTGTGTCTCGTATTTATCCGAGGCCGCTGAAAACCGGAAAGGTCTCAAGCATCCATTGCGCAATATAATTCATTGAATTTGTAGCGATCAGCAAACCAAAGATGATCAGCAAAGCGCCCATAACCTTTTCGACTTTGCCCAAATGGTGGCGAAACCGCGCCATCCACCGCATGAACGGCCCAATGAACATTGCCGCCAATACAAACGGGGCCGTCATGCCCACACCATAAGTGAACAGCAGCAACGCACCATTGGTTGCCGTGTCCGTGCCGGCGGCTGTGAACAGGATTGCGGCCAGCACGGGCCCCACGCAGGGCGTCCACCCAAAGGCAAAAGCAAGGCCGATCACATAGGCACCGATCAAGCTGGTCGATCCGGTATCCCCGGCATCGGCGCGAAACTGGCGATACAAGATGCCGATGCGGATCACACCCAGAAAGTGCAAACCCATGGCGATGATGATCGCAGCCGCGATCCATCGCAAATAATCAAAATACTCGCGGACCACTTGGCCAAAGCTGGACGCCGCGGCCCCCAGCCCCATGAAGATGGTAATCACACCTGCAGCAAAGAACAGCGACGCCAGCACCGCACGGCGGCGCACGGCCGCATCAACGGGTCCGTCGGCAGTGATCTGGTTCATCCCGACGCCTGCCAGATAGCTTAGATAGAACGGAACGATCGGCAGAATGCAGGGCGACAGAAAGGATAATAACCCAGCAACGGCCGCACCGATGAACGTAATTTCAAGCATAGCGGGGCCCTTTATCTTGTGTCATGCACATATTCGCATTATGTTATACGAAATCAACAGGTGTTTTCATGAAACGCATCCGCGCAGTTCTTTTCGCTTTTTTGACTCTGGCAGTGACATCTGGGCAAGCCTTGGCCGAGGCGTCATTGGTCATGGTCGAGGAAAAAGGCTGTGTATGGTGCGCCCGCTGGGATGACCAGATCGCGCCGATATATCCCAAGACCGAAGCCGGAAGAACAGCCCCCTTGCGCCGCATTGATATTCGCGCCGACACACCTGCAGATCTGACATTTGTGCAAAGTCTGCGGTTCACACCGACCTTTGTGCTGATGGTCGGCGGGCAAGAGATTTCCCGTATCGAAGGCTACCCGGGGGAAGATTTTTTTTGGGGCGTATTGGAAAAAATGATGTTTGATGCCAAACTGATGCTACCGCCAAACGGAAGCTGAGGCCCCGAACGCTGTAATTGATTGAGCAAAGCATTTTTGACTTTGACTAATGTACTAAGGAAACCGTCCCGTGGGCCTACCTGTTTTTGACAAGAATATGTGTGCATCCGACCTCGACAAAATGGCGTCGAATGCGGTGCAAGCATCCAATTTCCTCAAGGCGATCAGCCACGAGGGAAGATTGATGATCCTGTGCCATCTGGCGTCGGGCGAAAAATCTGTAACCGAATTGGAAGAGTTGTTGTCCGCACGGCAAGCGGCCGTTTCCCAGCAACTCTCGCGTTTGCGACTTGAAGGATTAGTGATCCCCCGGAGGGACGGCAAGACGATCTATTACCGGCTTGCCGATGACCGCCCGAAACAGATTATGGAAGTTGTCTATGATCTTTTCTGTCGCGCTGATTGATCTGACGTGGACGCATTAGGCGCGCTGCTGCTAGATCGGTTTTCCGAACCCACGCTGATGGCTTTTGCCGGTTTGTTTGGCGGTATTTTATTGGGTCTTGCGGCGCGGCTTGGCCGCTTTTGCACCTTGGGTGCCATCGAAGACCTTTATTACGGCGCAACCTCGACCCGCTTTGCGATGTGGGGCATTGCCCTTGGCGTCGCACTGATTGGGACATTCGCACTGTCGAGCGGCGGTCTGCTGAACCTAGACGACACCTTGTATCTATCACTTGCGTGGAACCCCTTGGCCAGCATCATCGGCGGCCTGACCTTTGGATATGGCATGGCGATTGCAGGCAACTGTGGCTATGGCGCATTGGCCCGTATGGGCTGCGGGGACTTGAGGTCGTTCATGATTGTGATCGTGATGGGGATATCGGGGTACGTCGCGCTTGGGGGCCCGCTCTCTGCTTTGCGACTGTCGCTGTTCCCGGTGTCTGATGCGGGTACGGTACCGCCTGGCATCGCCCATCTAATTGCCAGCTATCTTCCTGTTGATCTGCATGTTGTCGGCGTCACGGTTGGTGCCTTACTGATATTTTTTACCTTATTTCACAAAGGCTTGCGTGATAGCCCCTCTTCAATCCTGTGGGGTGTGGTTGTGGGCATTGCGGTGCTTTCGGGTTGGGCTGCAACCCAATGGATCACCGCAAACGGTTTTGACCGATCCATCGTCATTTCGCACACTTTCATTGCCCCCGTGGGCGAAACGTTGCTGTACCTAATGACATCGTCGGGCAACACTATCAGCTTTGGCACCGGGTCTGTGGTGGGCGTCATTCTGGGTGCGCTGGCCGGGTGCATGATCAAGGGTCACATGCGGTGGGAAGCATGCGAAGACCCCCGCGAATTACGCCGCCAGATTGGTGGTGCGGTCCTGATGGGGTTCGGTGCAGTTGTTGCCGTGGGATGCAGCGTCGGTCAGGGGCTGTCGGCATTTTCCGTCTTGGCTTACAGCGCACCGGTGACATTGGCATGCATTGTTCTGGGGGCCGTGATCGGCTTGCGTCAATTGGTCGAGGGTTTTAGCCGTATCGGTTAGTGCAACCTCCAAATGAAATGCCAACTATGACCGATATCGATCCAAGCTTGCCCGACATCTGCGCCGCAATCCACGCGGCCCCAATAAAGGGCAAGAGAAGGTTGGTCGCCTTGGCCGGTGCCCCCGCCAGCGGAAAATCGACGTTCGCCAACCAGATCGCCAATCATCTGACCGCCCAAGGCAACAGCGCCCAAGTCGTACCGATGGACGGGTTTCATCTGGACAACGCCGAACTAGATTTGCGCGGATTGCGCAGTCGAAAGGGCGCGCCGGAAACCTTTGATATCGCTGGCCTGACCGATTTAATCAGGCGACTTGGCACGGAGGATGAGGTGCACTTTCCAACCTTTGACCGCAGCCATGACAGGGCCGTCCCAGATGGCGGCGTGCTTTCCCATGGGGTGGAAATCGTAATCGTCGAAGGCAATTATCTTTTGTTCGACGACAAAGGCTGGCGCGATCTATACGATCTTTGGGATTTCCGGATATTCCTGAATGTGCCTTCAGATGTTCTGCGCACGCGTCTCGTTGACCGCTGGTTGGTCCATGACCATACACAGGTTCAGGCCGAAACCCGCGCTGATGGCAACGATATGGCCAACGCGCGCCGCCTTTCTGCACACCGAATGCCTTTTGATCTTGAAGTAACCCTCACTGATCAGACCCCCTAGACGGTTTCTAAAAAGCTTAGCAACCGCGCTTCGACTGCGAAAAGACCTGACTTGCGAACCTTTTCAATCGTCAACGGTTCAGCGCCGGCAAGGTCGATAACGCTAGGATGAATATAGCTGTTGCGCGCCACGGTAGGGGTATTGCTTAACTGTACAGATGCCGCTTCAGCCATTGCCTTGATGGTTGCATCGCCTTTCTCGGCGACCTCGAATGCGGCAACTGTGCCTGCCCAAGTCCGAAAGGTTTTCGCTGTGATTTCATCGCTTCCAGCAGCGTCGGCGATATAATTGTTCAAAGCAGTGGAGTTTAAAACACGTGCCTCGCCGCCTTCATCGACCCATGAAAACAGCTCGGCCCCGGGCAAATCGTTGATCTTACCCAACGTCTTGGCCAGCGTGCGATCATTGATTTGGCGGCGCACTTTCTTGCCGCCCTTGGCCGTATAGCGCAGCCGGATCATGTTCCCCGACAGTTTGACGTGTTTGTTCCGCAACGTCACTGTGCCATAGCTGCCATTCTCGCGGGTGTATTCAGAATTGCCAACACGCAACGCTGCGCGGTCGATCAGGGTCACCGCACTGGCCAGCGCGAACAGTCGCTCGCCGGCCTCGGCCTCAAGATCACGCAGGACGGTGCGCCGTAATTTAGGCAGTGCATGACCGAAATCGATCAGGCGGTTGAACTTTGTCTCGGACTGCGCTTGCGCCCATTTATTGTGATACCGATATTGCTTGCGCGCTTTTGTATCCCGTCCGGTCGCCAACAGATGACCATTGGCAAGGGGCGACATCCACACATCTTCATAGGCCGGGGGAATGGCCATCTGCTCAAGCCGTTTACGCTCGGATCCGCGCTCAATCATCGTACCGTCAACTGATTAATAGCTGAAGCCGCGGCCCCTCTTGATCCGGACTATGCCCGGTTGATCATCGCCGTAATAAACCAGTTCGGAAGGGACCATTTATCAGCCCGCCTCAACTTCGGAGAAAAGCTTAAGCACTTCGTCACCGTCGTCCTGTTCAATCAGCAGCGCAGGATCGTCATCTGAACCGTTGCGCGTAACCTCTGATCCCTTAAGGGTACGGGTTACGCTTTTGGTAAACGTTTTTTGGACTGTACCGCTGGCTGTGCCCTGACCCCAGTCCCATTTCACCTTAGTGCCTTCTGATATCTGCGCCATGATTGCTTCCTCTCTCGCGATTGTCACAATAACCTTTCTGCGTCCGGATCGGTTCCCGGCTTGGCACCGCAAAATATCATGCAATCTTTGCCCTGTCCTTTCTGCGGCCCCGATGGCACGATCTGGACCATGAAGATATTTTCCGGCAAATCCCGTCCTTTTCATCTTGGCCCCTACCCGCTTGAGCGGCTGGTCAGATACGGCAAGCCATTGACTTCACTACCCGAAATTGGATTTCCAACCGTACCGTTTTCGGCACCGGACCAAGTTGAAAACATTATCAATGCGATGGGTCCGTTTCAGGCAATGATGGATGCGCTGCGCTCGGGTGCGGTCAACGGGACCAAAGCCCAAATTCCAGAGGATCCCGTCGAGCGGGCACAGCACCTAAAGGCATTTGGCTATTACAACGACGCGTCGATGATGGGGATCTGCGCCCTTCCCAAGGGGTCGGTCTTGACTGCGCCTCGCAAGAATCCCGATGTTGCGTCACTTGTTGATGACTTGAAGAACCGCCAAACTACAACGCTTGCTACTGGCATCGATGCAATCATGGCAGACCTTCGTGATACTGCCGGCGCAGACGCCGCCGCGATAACGCACCACACCCATGCAATTGTTGTATTGATTGCTTATCCACGTGATCCCTTGCCGAACGAAGCGGGGTGCGATTGGATCGCAGGTGCCCAGGCCCAACGGGCATCCCTGCGCGCCGCGGAAAATGCGACTGTACTGGCTGAATACACTCGTATCCTTGGCTTTGATGCCCGCGCCCATTCGGCAACATGCAGTGACGTGCATCTGTCCAAACTGGCGCTGGCGGCTGGCCTGACAGTGATGCAGGACGATGCACCTTGTGCACCGTGGCTTGGTCCGCGCTACGGCCTCGCCGCGATCACTACTGATATGCCGATGGCGGCCGACCTGCCACTGTGCCCCTTGGAACAGCAACCCGCATCCGTCTTACGCGGGTATGTCTGGCAGCTTGGCACTCACGGCGGGGCCAGCGCCCGGACCCATGACCCCTATGCCAAGCGCAACTTTGTCGACGGCCCTCACCCTTTTGAGACGCTGAAGCGGGTCGACAACCCCACCACCTATATTGATGCGGCCAATGTTCCGCGTATTCCAAAGCGCACCGATATGTTCGCACGGGGGCAATTTGGCGACATGGGGCCAAAAGTTCAGGACGCCATGAAAGGCGGCCAACATATCGTTAAATCCGCCCCTGCGTCGGCGCAGCGCAGGTTACTGGGCGCACTGATCCTGCTGCAAAAGGGCGCTGTGGCCCCGACCATCCAAGATGCAGGTGGCGCACGAAACGCTGCAAACATGAAAGCGGCGGCTTATTTTCTTGGTGTCGATGCTGCAGGGATATCCGCTTGCCCGGACTGGACATGGTACAGCCATGATCCGACCGGCACCCCGATCACCCCACCCCATGACCAAGCGCTGAGCGTGGTGATTGATCAGGGGTTTGACACGATGGAGGGAGCCTCCGGCGATGACTGGATCAGCACCTCTCAATCCATGCGCGCCTATTTGCGGTTCTCGGTTCTGGGCGGAATTCTGGCGCAGCACCTGCGCAATCTTGGCTTTGACGCAAAGGCGCATACGGTCATGGATGGCGATGTCTTGCAGCCGCCCCTGTTGTTACTGTCGGGCCTTGGCGAAGTCAGTCGGATCGGAGAGGTGATCCTGAACCCGTTTCTCGGGCCCCGCCTGAAGTCCGGCGTTGTAACCCATACGATGCCTGTCGCACATGACAAGCCCATCGACTTTGGCCTGCAAAAATTCTGCGAAGCCTGTAATAAATGTGCCCGCGAATGCCCGTCTGGCGCGATAACGGCGGGCCCCAAAAAAATGTTCAACGGCTACGAGATCTGGAAATCTGACAGTCAAAAATGCGCCACCTACCGGATTACCAACAAAGGCGGATCAATGTGCGGGCGCTGTATGAAAACCTGCCCGTGGAACCTTGAAGGACTTTTTGCCGAAGCCCCTTTCCGCTGGGTAGCCAGCACCATCCCAAGCGCCGCCCCGCTGCTGGCAAAACTTGACGATGCCTTGGGTCGCGGTGGTCTGAACCCAGTGAAAAAATGGTGGTGGGACATAGAGCAACAGCGCGACGGCACGGTCACGTCGCCCACGCACCCGGTCAATGCCCGCGACCTTCAACCCGATCTCAAGCTGCGGGCCGAGGATCAGACCTTGGCCGTTTATCCTGCCCCGCTTGCCCCGCATCCCTGGCCTTATCCAGACCCGATGAACCGCGAGGCCGGGATCAAGGCGCACGCCGCCCTGATCACCGCCGACGAACACCGTGCCCGCACAGCGGCAGGCGAGACCGCGCATTTGCACCTCTATGATGCCGGAACAGATACGCCCGTGCTTGACCTGCGTATTGTGACGGTCCAGCCCTTGACCGACGCCGTGACCTTGTATGAGTTCGCACATCCAGATGGCGCTGATCTGCCACTTTGGACGGCCGGCGCACATCTTGATTTGGTCGTGGCCCCCGAATACCTGCGCCCCTATTCCCTGCTCGGTGATCCTGCCGATCGCAGCCGTTACACGATCGCGGTTCTGCGCGAGGATACGGGCCGCGGTGGCTCAGCCCTGCTGCATCGCATCTTTACCAAGGGGCGGCGTGTTTTCGTCTCGACCCCAACAAACCATTTTCCACTGGTCCAAGACGCCCCCCACAGCATTCTGTTTGGCGGCGGGATTGGTATCACGCCAATGATCGCCTTTGCCCATCGGTTGCATGCAATCGGCAGGCCATTTGATCTGCATTACTCAGCACCATCGCGTGCAGCCGCCCCCTTCATCAACCTTTTGACGCAGACCCCGTGGTCTGATCGAGTTCACATACATCTAAGCGCGGAACACACCCGTGCCAATATGACTGCGCTGATCGCACGCGCGGCGAAGGGCACCCATGTCTACACCTGTGGACCTGACGCCTATATGCAAGCGGTCATGGATGCAGGGGCGGCAAGCGGCCTGCCCGATGAGGCGCTGCATCTGGAATATTTCGCACCACCCGCGCAGCCGGAGTATGTCAATCACCCCTTCACCCTTCGCCTCAAGGACGGCCGCGACATTTTGGTGGCTGCTGACCAAAGCGCAAGCGATGCGCTGATTGCGGCAGATATCAAAGTGGACATCAAATGCGCCGATGGCATATGCGGGGTCTGCAAATGCAAATTGCTGTCGGGCAAGGCAGAGCATCGCGATTTCGTCCTTTCTGCTCAACAGCGAGAGACCGAACTCATCCTGTGCCAGTCCCGCGCGGCAGACCCGAATGGCGTATTGGAGATTGAGCTATGACGCACACGGCCCTTGTCACTGGTTTTCAGGATTTATCGGCTATTTTACCAGCGTCGCACTACTGGAAGCTGGCTGGAAAGTGATAGGGCTGGATTGCCTGTCAGACTATTACGATGTCGCCCTCAAAGAACGCCGGCAAGCGATGCTGAACCAGCATGCAGGATTCAGCGTGATCAACGACCGCTTGGAAACGTCTGGCACGCTGATGGCGCTGTTCGAAAAGCACCGCCCCGACGCGGTGGTCCACCTTGCCGCTCAAGCAGGCGTGCGCCATTCCATTGATGCGCCCCGCGACTATGTCGAAGCGAACCTGATTGGCACATTTGAACTACTCGAAGCGGCCCGCGCCTATCCGCCAGCCCATATGTTGCTGGCCTCAACCTCCTCGGTCTACGGCTCCAACACCGAAATGCCTTACGCCGAGACGCATAAAGTTGACACGCAAATGTCGTTCTATGCCGCCACCAAAAAGGCGACCGAGAACATGTCGCACAGTTATGCGCATCTCTATGGCCTGCCGATCACCATGTTCCGGTTCTTTACGGTTTATGGTCCATGGGGTCGCCCTGACATGGCGCATTTCAAGTTCACCAAAGCGATCCTGAACGGTGATCCCATCGACATCTACAATCACGGCGATATGAAACGCGACTTCACCTATATCGACGACCTGACAGCCTCGATCCTTGCGCTGATCGACACGGTGCCGGGTGATACCCCTGTTGAAAACGACAGCCTTTCAAACGTTGCGCCGTTTCGCGTCGTGAACATTGGCAATGACAGTCCGGTGTCGCTGATGGATTTCATCGCCGCGATCGAGAAAGCATGTGGTCGCGAGGCCATCAAAACCTACCATGACATGCAACCCGGCGATGTGCCCGCCACCTGGGCTGATGCAACCTTGTTGCAAAACCTAACGGGCCAACGCCCTGTCACGCCGATTGAAACCGGGTTGCAGAACTTTGTCGACTGGTACCGCGACTATTATAAGATCTGACCCCTGATTTCCAAATGGTCTAAAATCCTCGCCGAAGGCTCCGCCGATTGCCACCGGCACTACCAACGCTTATATCGCGTCCAACCCTCCCAATAAGGCCCACAAAAATGACCTTCGACCGTTCTATTAAAATCGCCCCTTCAATTCTTGCAGCCGATTTCGGAAATTTCGGTGCCGAATGCTCCGCCGTCGAGGCACAGGGCGCTGATTGGGTCCATGTCGATGTGATGGATGGCCATTTTGTGCCCAACATCAGCTTTGGCCCCACGACCTGCGCCGCGATACGCCCCCATATTAAGGGCATCATGGACGTGCATCTGATGATATCCCCCGTGGACCCTTATATCGACGCTTTCGCGCAAGCTGGTGCCGATTTCATTACCGCCCATGTCGAAGCTGGCCCCCATATCCACCGCACCTTGCAAGCGATCCGTGGCGCAGGGGCAAAAGCCGGTGTGGCACTGAACCCCGGCACGCCAGCCTCGGCGGTTGAACACCTGCTCGACATCACGGATCTGGTGTGTGTGATGACTGTGAACCCCGGTTTCGGAGGTCAGAAATTCATCGACATGACAGACAAGATCAAAACCTTGCGCGCTATGATTGGCGATCGCCCGATCCATATCGAAATTGATGGCGGCGTCGATGTGAACACAGCCTCCGGCGTTGTACAGGCAGGTGCGGATGTTTTGGTTGCGGGTTCTGCGGTTTTCCGGGGCGGTTCGGTCAGCAATCCATCCCCTTACGGCGACAACATCCGTGCGATCCGCGCAGCGGCATCAGGCGTTTACGTCTAAACAAATATTCGAATTCAGCGATGCGCAGGTAGCGGCCGGTCCTCCGTCGAGGGGACCGGCCATTTTTTAGTAGTATCTAGCTTTAAGCCAGTTGATCTCTGAACGTCTCGATCAGCTTGTGCTTGAGGATTTTGCCGGTGGGCGCCGCCGGTAAGGCAGTGCCGATAATGATGTGCTTGGGACGCTTGTAGCCGGTCAGCCGCTCTTTCACGAATGCACGCAGTTCGTCTGCGTCCAGACTGTCACCTTCAGCAATTTGGACAAAAGCCAACACTTCCTCGTCGCCATCCTTGCTGCGTCCGATCACAGCAGACTGGATCACCTGCGGGTGGTCGTTGATCGCGGCTTCGACCTCCGGTGGATAGACATTAAATCCGCCATGAATGATCAGTTCCTTTGATCGGCCAAGGATGTGCAGAAACCCGTCTTCATCCAGCTTGCCCAAGTCGCCGGTGCGCAGCCATCCATCGGCGTCGACCACTTTCGCGGTCTCGGTCGGGTTCTTGTAATAGCCCTTCATGATCTGGGGGCCACGGGTCAGCACTTCGCCTGTGCCGGGGCTACCGCCTTCAACAGTGTCATCAATCTTGACCTCGATCCCTGCCAACGGCGGGCCGACGGACACATCGGGCGATCCGATAGGGTTGGAGGTCGCTGATGTCCCTGCCGTGGTTTCGGTCATGCCATAGCCGTTCTGAATGGCCACGCCATAGAAACCTTCGGCTTTGCGCTTCCATGCGGGATCCAACGGCGCGGCACCAGAAGACACATAGCGCAGGGTTTTTGAGTTGAGCTTGGTCAGGCCCTTTTCCTTGGTGTATTGCATCAACAGCGCGTGCATCTGCGGCACGGCGGACAGGAAATTCACCCCGGACGTCAATGCATTATACAGCTTTTCAGCCGAAAAACGCGCCTCGAGCCGGACTTCGGCCCCGATATAACAGGACGCGGTCAGAACCGAGCACAGACCGAACACATGGGTCAAGGGCAACACGCCATAGACAACATCCCCCGGTGTCATCCCGCGTAGGTTGGCCGAAGTCATACCGCCAAAGCGCACATTGGCGTGGGTCAGCATCACGCCTTTGGGGTCGCCTGTCGTGCCGGTTGTATACAGTAAAACAGCAACGTCGCTTAGGTCGGCATCGGGATTGCTGGCGGTTGGCGTGGCCAAGTGTAGCGCCCCGAAGGCACCCGTGATTTCCTGTGCGCCCATGCTTTCGGCGTGCTTGACCGCGTCGGGCGATGCACCGGTGGTCATCAGAACGGCTGCGGGTGCGGCGTGATCCAGAATGCGTTTCACCTCGCCCTCGGTCTGCCGAGCGTTAACCGGAATGATCACAGCGCCCGCCTTCCATGTGCCATAGATGGTGGCGACGGCAGCAGCGCAGTTTTCAGACAGCAGCAAAACGCGGTCGTTCGGTTTCACACCAGCCGCTTTCAACTGGTCGGCCACGGCATCTGCCGCCTTGCCAAGGTCATTGAATGTCCAGCTGGTCCCTACGCTATCGCTCAGCGCCGGCGCATCACCCCGGGACATGACCTGTTGTTCAAGATATTGTTCTACGCGCGCCATAATAGCTCTGCCTCCTCGCAGGTATTTTCCGCTTTGGGTCTACTAGAGCCTCAAAGTGCATACTTAGTTTGGCCGCTGTTCAGCCGCCGTAATTCGGTTTGCGTTTTTCCAGAAAGGCCGCAATGCCCTCGGCCGCCTCGTCCGCGCCAGCGGCATGTGCCATAGCGTCGCGTTCCGCATCCAGTTGCGCTGCCTCGGTCACGTCGTACCCTTGGGCGACCAAACCACGAATGACAGACTGCGCCTGACGCGGGCCTTGTGCCAAACGGTCGGCGTAAGCCATCGCAAGGTCCATCGCAGCCCCTGGTTCGGACAGCGCATTCACGACGCCCAGCTCATGCATCCGGTCGACCGTGACGGGCAGTGCCAACAGGCACATCTCCATCGACAGCTGCCGTGGAAGGCTTCGCGCCAGCGATGCGGTCAACCCACCATCGGGGACCAGCCCTGCTTTGACATAGGCCGCCGTGAATTTCGCGCCTTTGGCGGCAACAATCAGATCGCAGGCCAGCGCGAAGGACAGGCCAGCGCCAGCCGCGCCGCCCTCAACAGCGGCTATCACAGGGACCGGGCAGTCGCGGATCGCGCGGACCACATTGTGGAGTTCATCAATTTTGTTGCGGCGTTCATCTTCGGCTAGATCACGCCGCGCGATCAATACATTCAGATCACCTCCGGCGCAGAAAAAATCACCCTCGGACGTTAGAATGACGGCGCGAACACGGGGTTCGGCGGCCAATTCAATTGCTTGATGGATACATGCATACAGTGCAGGCGACAGCGCGCCGCGCTTGTGGGCATTGCCGTTCCAGACGATGATCCGGTCGCCCTTGTCCTCAATCCGTGCGCTCATGTCAGTTTCTCCTGTGGGACGCGTTTGAAAACGCCTGTCGATGTGGCGATGACGGAGCCATCTTCGTGGACCAGCTCAGCGTCGATATAAAGCAGGCTGCGTCCGCCGCCCTTGATCCGGCCCGTTGCGGTGACCCGCCCGGGTTTGCCTGCCGCGAGAAATTGCGTGGTCAGCGAGATCGTCAAAAACGGGTTCATGCCCGTCGGATCAACGCTAAGCGATCCGGTCATGCCACAAGCGTTATCAAGCAATGTGGCCGCGATACCGCCATGCAAAACGCCGTGCCGGTTCAGGTGTTGCGGACCCAGGTCGAGAAAACAGCGCCCGTGGGGCGGATCGGATATGTCTACAACATACCCGACCAGCGTTTGGGTGCCGGTCTCGTCCCGGATCAGCAAGCTTTCATCAGGCTGCTGCGATGGCAATGTAGCGCTCCAGATGGTGGTCCGTATCGCCAAAGCGGTGGTCTGACATGATGATACGCTTGGCGATGTGAGCCAGTTCGTATTCTTGTGTCATCGCAATTCCGCCGTGCATCTGGATGCTGTCTTCGGCAACCAGACGGCCAGCGCGGCCCAACAAATTCTTGGCAGCAGAAACATGGCTTTCGCGGGCCTTGTGCGGATGCTCAAGGTGGCCCGCTGCGACGATCACGGCAGAGCGTGCTTGTTCCATCTCGATCAGCAGGTCGGACATGCGATGTGCAAGCGCTTGGAACGTGCCGATCGGCTTGCCAAACTGTTTGCGCGTCATCAGGTAGTCGCGCGTCAGGCGGCAAGCGGTTTCCATCGCGCCCAGCGTTTCGGCACAGATCGCGACGTTAGCGGCAGCGATGCGTGCCTCGATTGCGGGATATGCTTTGCCAGCGCCCCCCAGACGGGCAGAAGCAGGCACAGTCACATCATCCAGCGTGACCTCGGCCGCGCGGCCACCGGCCAGCAGGGCATAGCCTTGCAGCGTGACGCCTTTGGCATCCGCAGGAACAAGAAACAACGAGATGCCGTCCTCATCCGCCACGTCACCGCTTTCGCGGGCGGAAACCACCAGCATGTCAGCGTTTTCAGCGTTCACGACAACAGCCTTGCGGCCATTCAGAACGACGTTATCGCCATCGGGCTTGGCCGTGGTGCCAACGCGGTTCATGTCATAACGGCTGGTCGGTTCGCCGTGGGCAAACGCCAGTTGCAACGTGCCGCCGATGACTTCTTCGACATGGGCCTTTTGGTCGTCATTGCCCAATTCCGCAATCAGACCACCGCCCAGAACAGCCGTATCCAAGAATGGTTCGACCACGCCTGCTCGGCCCAGTTCTTCGAAGACAACGGCGATGTCAAAGCCAGCGCCGCCAAAGCCGCCCTGATCTTCGGTGAACAACGCGCCAATGACACCCAGTTCAGCCAATGCGTTCCAGATATCGCCAGAAAACCCGGTGTCGCTTTCAAGGATTTTGTTGCGTGTCGCGGTATCGTATTTATCGCGCAAGAAACGACGCAGGCTGTCTTGCAGCATTTGGCGTTCTTCTGTCAGGTCGAAGTTCATGCTCCACCTCCCATCGTTGTTTTGGCAATGATCTGGCGCTGGATTTCGTTCGAGCCGCCAAAGATCGACAGTTTACGGTTGTTGAAATATTGCGCGGCCACGGGGCCTGCATTCAACGGATCAGGCAGGGCAAGGTTCGACCCTTCGATCGCCTCGGATGCGAATGGCATCGCGTAAGCACCTGCAGCGCGACGCGCCAGATCGTTGATTTCCTGACGGATAATCGTGCCCTTGACCTTGAGCATGGACGATTCAACGCCCGGTGCCGCCCCTGCCGCCGCCTTTGAGACGATGCGCAGGTTTGTCGTGCTCATTGCCATCAGATCGATTTCAACCCGTGCAACACGCGCTGCAAAGTGCGGGTTTTCCATCAACGGCTTGCCGCCTGACATTTCGGCCCGTGCGATCCGCTTGACGGCCGTCAAACCGGCTTGCGAGAACCCGACGCCCGCAATGTTCGTGCGTTCGTGGGTCAGCAGGTACTTGGCATAGGTCCAGCCTTCGTTTTCCTTGCCAACCAGATTTTCGACCGGCACTTTGCAATCGGTGAACCAGACTTCGTTTACCTCGTGGGTACCGTCGAGCAGGATAATCGGGCGCACTTCGACGCCGGGAGTGTCCATGTCGATCAGCAGGAACGAGATACCTTCCTGCTGCTTTACCTTCTTGTCGGTGCGCACAAGGCAGAAGATCATGTTGGCGTGCTGGCCAAGGGTCGTCCAGGTTTTCTGACCATTGACGATGTAGTGCGTGCCTTCTTCGTTCAGCACGGCCTCGGTCTTGAGCGAGGCAAGGTCGGAACCGGCGCCCGGCTCGGAATACCCTTGGCACCACCAGTCTTCGCCCGACAGGATGCGGGGCAGCCAGTAATCGTTCTGCTCTTGGGAGCCAAACTTTTGCAGCACAGGGGCCAACATCGACAGACCGAACGGCACAATGCGCGGAGCGTAATGCGCGGCGGCTTCTTCTTCAAAAATGTGGCGCTGAACGGCGTCCCATTCGGCACCACCGAACTTTTTCGGCCAGTTCGGGGCCAACCAGCCCTGAGCGTTCAGAATGGCATGCCATTCTTCCTGACCGGCTTTGCCCAACTCTTCGCCCTTGCGAATTTTATCGCTCATTTCCTTGGGAAGCTTTTCCTCTAGAAAGGCGCGCACTTCGGCGCGGAATGCCTTTTCTTCGTCGCTATAGCTCAGATCCATTAATCTTTCCTCCGGTTGATGTCGGTCGGGCGTGGCACCCTTGTTCATTTACTTTGCGATGGCTTTGTTCAGGTCATCAAATGTGCGACCCTCTGCCACCAGTTGTTTCAGCAGCGGCGCGGGTTCCCAGAACCATGCGTCGTCCTTGGCGTAGGTTTCGATATCGGCCAGCAACGCGGGCAACCCTTGCAGGTCGGCCCATTTCATCGGGCCACCCCAATAGCGCGGGAAGCCGTAGCCAAACAGCAGTACCATATCCACGTCGAGAGGGCGTTTCGCGATGCCCTCACCCAGCAATTTCGCGGCCTCATTCACCATCGCGGCCATATAGCGGCGCACGATTTCGGCGTCTGTGAAATCTCGCGGGGTGATACCAAGCTCTTCGCGCTCGGCCTCGATCAGCACTGGCACTTCGAGGTTCGGGATACCGCCGCGGGTGCCTGTTTCGTAGACGTAGAAACCCTTGCCGGTTTTCTGGCCAAAGTTACCGGCCTCGCAGATTTTGTCGGGATATGTCGGCACACGTTCTGCCGCATGGCGGCCAGCCGCTTTGCGTTTGCGTGTGGCCCAACCAATATCAAGACCAGCCAAATCGCCCACCGCGAAAGGGCCCATTGCAAAGCCGAAATCAACCAACGCTTTGTCGATTTGATAGGGCGACGCGCCGTCCAGCACCATATGGTCGGCGGCAGTACGGTAGGTCGCCAGAATACGGTTGCCGATAAAGCCGTCACAAACACCTGCGCGCACCGAAATCTTGCCCAACGCCTTGCCAAGGGCCAAGCCTGTTGCAACGACGTCTGGCGCTGTCTTTTCGGCCACGACCACTTCGAGCAGTTTCATGATATGCGCAGGCGAGAAAAAGTGCAGCCCTATCACGTCAGCGGGGCGCGAGGTGCTGGCAGCGATTTCATCAATGTCCAGATAGGATGTATTCGACGCCAGGATCGCACCGGGCTTGCAAACGGCGTCCAGCTTTCCGAACACCTCTTTCTTAACGTCCATGTCTTCAAATACTGCTTCGATCACCAGATCAACGGACGCAAGGCTGTGGTAGTTGATCGACACCTCAAGCGCGGTGGTGGTCAAAGCGTCGTATTTCATTTGGCTGATTTTGCCACGCTTCAGCGCACCCGACAGGTTGCCCGCGATACGACCGCGTGCGGCTTCGGCGGCCTCAAGCTTCATCTCGATCAGCACGACGTTGAAACCGGCCAACAGTGCCGCGGTTGCAATGCCTGCGCCCATTGTGCCGCCGCCGATGATGCCGATGGATTGCAGGGCGCGGGGCGCGACCTTTTTAAGCTCTGGCAGGTTACTCACAGCGCGTTCGGAGAAGAACGCATGGATCATCCCTTGGCGTTGATCGGTCTTCATCAGGTCCATGAATATATCGCGCTCGGCCCGCATGCCTTGATCAAAGGGCAATTCGCTGCTGGCTTGAACAGCGCGAACCGCATGCGCTGGCGATACCTGACCACGGGCTTTTTTCAACGCGCCATTATAGGCGGCATCCCAGTCGATTGCATCGGGTGCACGCATTTCGCTGACCGCACGGCGTGGTGCCGCGTTGGCCACCAAGCTTTCGGCATAGGCCAAGCCGATCTCTTCGGGGTCGCCTTCGACGATTTCGTCGATGATGCCCAACTTCAAGGCTTCGTCAGCTTTGAGCTGACGGCCCGTGGTGATCAGATCAAGCGATGCATCGACACCGATCAGGCGCGGCAGACGCTGGGTCGCACCGGCACCGGGGATCAGGCCAAGGTGAACTTCGGGCAGGCCAACGCGGGCAGTCGGCTGGGCAATGCGGTAATGCGCGGACAGCGCAATCTCAAGCCCCCCGCCCAAGGACACACCATGCATCGACGCGACCACGATCAGCGGTGATGCTTCGATCCGTTTGCAGACATCAGGCAAGTACGGTTCCAGCGGGGTTTTGCCAAATTCGGTGATGTCAGCACCGGCGATAAAGGCGCGGCCTTCGCCAACGATAAGCACCGCTTTGACACCTGTATCAGCCTCGGCTTGGGCCATACCCGCAACCAGACCCTCGCGCACGGCATGTGATAAGGCATTTACCGGTGGGTTCTGAATGCGCAGCACGGCGACGTCGCCCTTGCGTGTGTAATTGATCTTATCGCTCATCTGTCAAATTCCTGTCTATTCACGTTAGTCGCGGCGGCTTAGTGCCGGCGTGCGACCTGTGCGTTGTTCAAGCGCGCGTACAAGTTCGCGCAGCGCGGGGCCGACTTCGGCCCGGATCCGTTCGTCGGACAAATCACTTGGCATTGCCCCGCAGGTAAACGCCACCGGTTCGCCGAATTCTTCGGCGAAATAGGGAACGCTTACGGCATTTATGGTGCTGGCATAGCGCGTACCCTTGGGTGCGTAGGTAAAACCTTGCCCGATCAATTGCGAATATCCCTCCGATCGGAACTCTCGCATATCCGCTTCGGGCGTCAACTGCCCAAAGCGTTCTTCGCCTAGTGACGCCACGACGGCCATGCCAGAGGATGACCCAAACACCGGAATCCGGTGCCCCGGCTCTAGCCAGATGGTTGATGCATTTCGCGGACGCCATGTGCGCACCAGCAGCATCTTAGAATCGTCCCGCACGGCCACCAGTGCTAAAGTGCCAGTGTCATCGGCCAATTGCTGCATCGCCTTGGACGCCAGATCAAGGAAATTGACCGCAACCGAGGCAACAGACCCCAAGGCGATGGCCGAAGGCCCCAAGCGGAACCTGTCATTGCGCCCGCCATGGCTAAGGTAGCCTAGTTCGCACAATGTATATGTCAGTCGCGAAACGGTCGGCTTTGGCAGGCCCGTCCGTTCGGCAATTTGCGCATGGGTCAGGCCGCTGTCGCTTGCCCGAAAGGCGCGCAATACGGCCAGTCCACGGGCAAGCGTGTTTGCAAACTTGCGATCTGTTCCGTCTGTTTTCATCGCGCACCCAAGGGGATCAGCAGGGATATCATCGGGAAAGACATAATCAGGATCAGCACGATAAAGTCCACGCTCAGGAACCGCGTGATCCCTGCAAATATCTTGTCGATCGGGGCGTCTTTGCCCACGACGTTGGCGATGACAAACACGTTGAGGCCAACGGGCGGTGTAATCAGGCCGATCTCAAGCAGCTTGATCACAACAACACCGAACCAGATCAGGTTCAGGTCATAACTTTCGACCAACGGGATCATCAGCGGCAGGGTCAGAACCATAATACCGATTGGATCAAGGAACATGCCCAGAACCAGATAGATCACTGCAATCGCGATCAGCAAAGCCACCACGGAAAGCTCGGCATCAGACACGACATTCACGATCATCGGGGCAACATTGGTCAGCGCGATGAATGCCACGAAAATCTTGGCCCCTGCCGCAATGAAAAAGATGGCTGAGGTCTGAATGCAGGTTTCCTTGACTGCGTCCCACAACCCTTGCAGGTTCAGCTTGCCTTGGGCAAAGCCGATCAATGTGGCGGCGACCACGCAAACGGCAGCTGCTTCGGTCGCGGTAAAGATACCGCCATAGATACCGCCGATGATCAGGACGAACAACATGACCGCAGGCCAGCTATCGATCGCGGCCTGAAAGCGCTCTCTTGAGGAATAACGCACATCGGTTGGCGGTGCGATTTCGGGTGAATACCAAACCCAAACGGCGATAACGAGGATGAACCCTGCCAATGTCAGCAGGCCCGGCAATACACCCGCAAGAAATAGGGAAGAGATCGAGGTTTCGGTAAAGATGCCATAGATGATGAACAGAACGGATGGCGGGATCAGTGACCCCAATGTGCCGCCTGCCGCCACCGATGCCGTTGCCAAACGCGGGTCATATCCCATGCGCAGCATCTCAGGTGTACATATCCTACCCATCGTCGATGCGCAGGCGATCGAGCTGCCGGTGATGGCTGAGAAGCCACCGCAGCCCATAACGGACGCCATTGCAACACCACCGGGCAAACGGGTCAGCCAAACCTTGGCGGCGTGGTAAATCTTGGTCGTAATGTCGGCGCGGTATGCGATATGGCCCAGCGCCACAAACAGCGGGATCATCGACAGATCATAGGAATGGATCAGATCGAAGGAATTCGAGAACACCATCGACGTGGTGGCACGGAAGGCGCGTTCGGGCATGAAGATGCCGGTGCGAAACGCAAAGATAAAGAAGGTGCCGATTGTCGCGACCGATGCCAAAGCAAAGGCAATCGGCACGCGCATGGCGAGCAAAAACAAGACCGCGCCAAATGCGATCAGACCAATGGTTGATGCGTCCATTACAGCGCCTCCGTTTCGGCGAGTGCTTCAATGGTGTGGTTCTGTTCGTCCGACACGATGCCGCCTGACAGGATGGTGCGGGTATCGCGGATCGCCAATTCGGCCAGACGCAGCCAACAGGCCCCGATACCGATGATGAACAGCAGACGTCCCGGCCATTTCGGCAGGTTCAAATCGCCATAGAAAAAGCTGCCCTTTTCCCAGACGCTTAGAAATTCGCGGGTGCCAGCGTATATCAGGGCGGCCAGGGCGATCAGCCCCATCACCGACCCCAAAACAATCAGCCAGGACCGCAAACGCGGCCCGAACCGGTCAGACACAAACGCGACGCTGATATGCGCGCGGTTGGCCGTAGCGGCACCAAGGGGCAGAAGGATGGCCGCGACCATCAATTCCCGCACCATGGTGACGCTGTCAGGCACGCTTGAGGAAAAGACAGCGCGCGCGACCACATTGGTTGTAATCAAGACCCCCAGCAGGATGACCGCAATCGCGCCCAACCCCAGCAGGATTTTCTCTAGTGGTACCAACATGGTCCCGTCCCCTCCCCTCAAGGCAATGTGTTTAGTTGCTGGATTTTGCCCAAGGATAGCCAATGGTGTCACGCTCTTGCGTGTATTTGGCGATCAACGCGGCGTAGTTTTCCAGCATCGTGTCGGCAGGCAAGCCGGACGCCTTTGCGGTCTCGGCCCATTCGCCCAGATATTTTTGACCACCTTCAACCAGCTTTGCACGCTCTTCTGCAGACAGCTCGATGATTTCGACGCCTTGTTCCTTCATCGACGTAATGGCGTTTTCATTGGCCGTCGTGATCATGCGACCAAATTCGTCGGCCATGTCAGCACCGGTTGTGGTTAGCACGCCCTGCTGTTCCGCCGTCAATGAATCGAACATGTCCTTGTTCATAAAGATCCCCACACCGCCGACCTGACCCCAGTTCAACAAGGTGTAGTTGTCCATCACTTCGGCCTGCTTCAGCGCGGCAACAGCATAGGAATAACCCTGGCTGCAATCGATCAAGCCCGTATCGAGCCCTTGGTACGCGTCATAGATCGACATGTTAACCATGTTGGCACCTTCTTCACCGAAGACTTTGCCATATGCCCCAACGCCGCGCACTTTTTTGCCCGCAATGTCAGCGACCGTCCGGATTGCATCACCTTTGCAGCCGATGTTGACCTGGCTGGTGGTCCATGTACCGATGTACACAAGGTTCTTGTCGGCCAAGTTGTCAGCAATCGCCGGGTTAGAGCGCATCAGCTCATCCGTGGCGCGCATACCGACCCATGCATCAGGGTTGTTTACGGGCAGATCCGCGATGCCATAGGCGGCCATCTCTTGCGGATAGTAGACCGCGATGACCGACCCTGTGTCGGCAACACCATCGGCGATGGACTGTACGGCTGCGTTCGCTTTGAACAGCGCGCCACCCCATTGAATATCCATGCGCAAATCGCCAGCCGAGCGTTCGGCAACTTGATCGGCGAACCACTGCAGTGCGTTTGCGCGTGCGCCACGGTTTGGTCCTGCTTCACCGTGGATCAAAACGGTTTCAGCACCCGCAACCGAGGCGGCAAAGCCCATAACAGCGGCAAAGGATAGGTTTTTGATAAAGGACATGAATTTCCCTCCCAAGAATTAGTTTCACTATGCGAAACTTGGTTTCACTATGTCATAACGGAACCTAGGGGCGGAGATGGAAACGCGCAAGCGGATATTGAGCCGACCACGATAATGCGCAGCTGAGGTAAGTTAGGTTGTTATTTTTCATAAGGTTATCGGACAGTCGAAATGTTTATCCGCGCTGATAAATATAACAACGTCCCGGCACGGCACCTTGCGGTAAAGGAATCTCTTTCAGGTGATCAAAATACATTTTGTCGCTGGAAACCATGATTCCGCCATCATCCAACAAGGGTTCGACATAGGGCGACAGGGCTTTGGCAAATACATCGTTTTTCGCCAAATCGTGCCCGCCCAAATCTGCGTGGATCAACCGTACGGTAGGACCAAACCGTTTCAAAGCAGCGGGAAGAGTTTCATAGACGTCGCCCAAAAAGACCATATCTTCTGCGGGTGTACTGTCTGGGTTCGATGCGATGGCGCGCTCAAAAACGAAAATCTCACGCTCTGGCATGATCTCTCGCATGTGGTGAAAGGTACGGCCGTTTCCCAAGCCAAGTTCGAATACCGGGCCGTGTTGGCCTTTGGTCAATTCAACCGCGTGGTTTAGGCAGGCACGCTGCGACAGCATCCGATCGATAAATACATCCAGACGGCTCATTTTTCGATCACTTTCATTTTCAGCTCACTGCGTATGAATCACACTACTTCGTTAGAGTAGCATCCTTAAATCATTGGCCAAGGCCCCTAGACGCCGAAGGTTTAATCGGTTTCACTCGAAGTTGTAGTGTTAAGTCTTAATGCGTTTGGACCGTGATGACTCCCCTTTTGGAAGTAAATGACCTTACAATCGGATTTGGCGATGCCGCACCGGTTGTGGATGGTGTTAGCTTTTGCGTAAACGCTGGAGAAACACTGGCATTGGTCGGGGAGAGCGGGTCAGGCAAGACACTGACTTGCCGGTCGGTCCTGCGTATTCTGCCAGATGCCGCACAACTGCGCAGCGGTTCCATAGAATTTCACGGGTCGAGCACATCAGCCGAACTGATGTCGTTGTCGGAACGGGCAATGCGCGACATCCGGGGCGACCGGATTTCGATGATCTTTCAAGAGCCGATGCGCTCGCTTTCTCCGCTGCACCGTTTGGGCGATCAAGTTGCCGAAGTATTACGGCTGCACCGCAACATGGGCCGTGCCGAGGCCAAGCGCAATGTGCTCGAGCAGTTCGAACATGTGGGGTTTGCTGATCCTGTGCGGGCTTGGCGCAGCTATCCTTTCGAGATGTCAGGCGGAATGCGCCAACGCGCGATGATCGCCATGGCCATGGTCGCCAAACCCGAGTTGTTGATCGCTGATGAACCGACCACTGCGCTGGACGTGACGACGCAAGCGCAGGTTTTGGGGCTGATACGCAGCCTGCAAAAAGAGACCGGCATGGGCGTGATCCTTGTGACGCATGATTTGGGTGTTGTTGCCAACATGGCTCAGCAGGTTGTTGTGATGAACAAGGGCCGGGTTATGGAAAGTGGCCTTGCCAAAGACATTCTGGGTGCCCCCGCACATCCCTATACGGCCAAGTTGTTTGCAGCAGCACCGATGATCCCGCTTGTCGCCACCCCGGCCCGCGCCCCCAGCCATGATGATGTCATCCTTGATCTGCGCAACGTATCCAAAACCTATACCATGCGGGCCGGCGGGTGGAGCAAACCCGTCACCGTTACCGCCTGTCAGAACGTCGACTTGCAGCTTCAGCGGGGCAAAACTCTGGCCATCGTCGGTGAAAGCGGGTCTGGCAAAACGACCTGCGCCCGGATCGCAATGGGGGCGGAAACGCCTGACGAGGGTGGCGAAGTACTTTTTCGTCCGGACAAGGGCGCGGACCCTATGGCGGTTCACACAATGGACAGCACAGAGCGCAAGTTGTTCCAATGTCAGGCGCAGATGGTGTTCCAAGACCCCTATTCATCGCTCAGCCCGCGGATGCGCGTTCAGGAAGCCCTGACTGAACCGATGGAAATTCACGGAATCGGATCGGCCTCTGACCAACGCGACAAGGCGGCCGAGATGTTAAGCTGGGTCGGGTTGGACGCCAATATAATGCGCCGCTTTCCCCACGCCTTTTCAGGCGGACAACGACAACGTTTGTCGATTGCGCGCGCTTTGACACTGAACCCAAGGTTGTTGATTTGTGACGAACCGACGTCGGCGCTGGATGTATCCGTGCAGGATCAAATCCTGTCGCTGCTCGAAGATATACGCGAACGCGCAAACCTGAGTTATCTGTTCATCAGCCATGATTTGGCCGTTGTCGCTCGGATTGCCGACGAAGTCGCGGTCATGCGCGCGGGCGTCATCGTTGAACAGGCCGCCCCCGACACGTTATTCTACAACCCGCAACACCCCTACACCAAAGCGCTGATCGCGGCCCAGCCAGAGCCTGACATCAACCGCCCGATCGATCTGGATCTGGTCGCCAAGGGGGCCGGTTCCCCACGGCTGTGGCCGGAACAATACCGCTTTGAAGGCATGCAGGTCCCGGATTTGCGTGAACTGGAACCCGGTCACAAGGTCAGATGTCATGCGTAAGCTCGCCCTCGCCCTTTCCTTGATCGCCACCCCGCTGTGGTCGCAAACATCGCTGCCGCCGCTGCAAGAAAGCTCGTTCTGGGCACAAGAGGTTAAAAGCGGCAGCCTGCCCCCCGTTGAAGATCGCCTGCCCAAAGAGCCGCTGATCGTTGATCTGGCAGCAAAGGGACGCAGTTTTGGCAAGCAAGGTGGCACCTTGCGAACCCTTGTCTCGCGGTCAAAAGACGTGCGGCAGATGGTTGTCTATGGCTATGCGCGGCTGGTCGGGTATCAACCGGACTATTCACTGGCACCTGATATTCTGAGATCCGTGGATGTCGAGCGGGGCCGAAAATACACGTTGCACCTGCGTGAAGGTCATCGCTGGTCTGACGGCGCGCCCCTTACGTCGGATGATTTCAAATATTGGTGGGAGAACGTCGTTAACAACGCCGAAATCTCGCCAAGCGGCCCACCCAAATTCATGTTTGTCGAGGACAAGCTGGTCCGAGTCACATTCCCTGATCCGCTAACGGTCATTTTTGAATGGGATGATCCTAACCCAGATTTCCTGCCGCTTCTTGCGCAGGCCAGTCCACCGTTTATTTATCGCCCTGCCCATTATTTGAAACAGTTTCACGCCGATTTCGCCGACCCGGAAAAACTTAAGGCAGAGGTCCGTAGTGCGCGAGTGAAAAGCTGGGCTGCGCTGCACAACAAGCGCGATAACATGTATAAATTCGACAACCCGCAACTGCCGACACTGCAACCATGGATAAACACCAGCGATAGTGACGAGTCACGCCAGCTGTTTGTTAAAAACCCGTTCTACCATCGCATCGACAGCCACGGCACCCAGCTGCCTTATATCGACGTGGTGAATATGGATGTCGTGGGCGGCGGCCTGATCGCGGCCAAGGCCAACGCAGGCGAAGTTGATCTTCAATCTCGCGGTTTGGACTTTCCCGACATTTCGATCCTGAAAAAGGGCGAAGTCGACGGCGGCAAATACAAAGTGTTTTTGTGGGCCAATGGCGCTGCAAGCCAGATTGCGATTTATCCGAACCTGAATTTTGCCGACCCGGTCTGGCGCGAGGTAATGCGCGATGTGCGTTTCCGCCGTGCACTCAGCCTTGGCATTGACCGACGGATGATAAACCGCGCATTGTATTTTGGCCTCGCGAAAGAGGGTGGAATGACCGCGCTGTCCCAAAGCCCGCTGTATAACGAGGCTGATTTACATGCATGGGCTGCCTTCGACATCGAAGGTGCAAATGCGCTGCTGGATGATATGGGTTTGACCGAACGCATGCCATCTGGACTGCGTAAACTGCCTGATGGCAGGCCGATGGAATTCGTTGTGGAAACCGCAGGTGAACGCAGCGAGGAAGTAAGCGCGCTGGCTATCATCACCGACACGTGGCGCGACATTGGCATTCGTCTGATCATGCGCCCGCTAGACCGCGACATCCTGCGCAATCGGATCTACGCAGGCAGAACAATGTCCGCTGTCTGGTTTGGTTGGGACAACGGCATTCCCGGTCCCGCAACATCCCCAAAATATCTGGCCCCGACTAATCAGGAATTCTTTTCTTGGCCCATGTGGGGACAATATTATCAGACATTGGGACAATCCGGCGAAGCCCCCGATATGCAACCCGCCCAAGAGCTGATGGATCTGGCAAAGGACTGGAGCCACACAGATGTCACGCAAGAACGGATGGAAATTTGGGGAAAGATGCTTAAAATCCATGCGGAACAACAGTTCGCCATTGGCATACTCTCAGAAGCGCCCCAACCCGTTGTCGTGTCCAACCGGTTAAAGAATGTGCCAAAGGAAGGCGTTTGGGCCTATGACCCCGGTGCACATTTTGGCATCCACCGCATTGACGAGTTTTATTTCGAAGACCCACTAGTACAGGTAAGCCGATGATCTTTCTCAGATACGCAGTCTGGCGTTTCATCACCATGTTACTGACTCTTGCGGTTGTATCCGTGCTGGTCTTTATCATCATCAACCTGCCCCCGGGTGACTATTTATCGAACCAGATCGCCGAGCTGCGCGCAACCGGTCAGGCCGAAGGCGTCGCCAAGGCCGAATTTTTGCGCAAGGAATACTCTCTCGATCAGCCAATCTGGAAGCAGTATTTGATCTGGGCAGGTGCGGCCCCCGGTCCGCAGGGATACGCAGGGCTGGTGCAGGGCAATTTTGGCTGGTCGTTTGAATTTGACCGCCCAGTCGGTGAAATCGTGGGCGATGCGCTGTGGATGACTGTGTTGGTCAACCTTGCTGCCGTCTTGTTTGTGTATCTCATCGCCTTGCCCTTGGGTGTTTTAGCAGCGGCCAAGTCTGAAACATGGGTCGATTACACCGCAGGTTTTATAGGCTATTTGGGGCTTGCTACGCCCAACTTTCTGCTGGCGTTGATCCTTTTTTACTACGGGCATCGTTATTTCGACCTGCCCATCGGTGGGCTTATGGCCCCCGAGTTGGAAGGCGAACCGATGTCTTGGGCCAAGGTCCAGTCGATCCTGCTACATCTGATCGTCCCGACCTTTGTAATCGGTACTGCCGGCGCTGCCGCAATGATGCAGCGGTTGCGCGCAAACATGCTGGACGAGTTGGGCAAACCCTATGTCGATACGGCCAAGGCAAAGGGGCTGGGCCCGGCCCGACTGCTCACCAAATATCCACTGCGCATGGCGTTCAACCCGTTTGTTGCCGACATTGGTAATCTGCTGCCCGCGATGATCTCGGGCTCGGTTCTGGTATCCGTTGTGCTGGGCCTGCAAACCATCGGCCCATCGCTGCTCATCGCGCTCAAATCCCAAGACCAGTTCCTCGCAGCCTTTATCCTGATGTTCGTGGCCCTGCTGACGCTAATTGGGACGATGATTTCTGACATGCTGCTGGTCCTGCTTGATCCGCGCATTCGCTATGGGGCGCGTGGATAATGGGAACTCAACCGGATAACCGCTTTGTCGACACAACGCCTTGGACGGATGTAGTTGATCTCTCTGCGCCTGAACGCTCGGATATGGATGCTTCAGTCGCACGGCTGATGTGGCGCAAATTCCGGCACCACAAACTGGCGCTGGTCTCGGGGCTATTCTTGGCCTTTTCCTATCTGATCCTACCGATTGCCGGTTTCGTCGCGCCCTACACCCCTAACGAACGCAATGCAGAACATCTGTATTCACCACCCCAAAGCATCAACCTCTGGCACGAGGGCAACTTCATCGGCCCTTATGTCTATGAAACGACCGGCACCGCTGATCTGGTCAACTTTCGCTGGGTCTTCGAGACGGACGAAACAAAGCCCCGCCAGCTTGAGTTTTTCTGCAAAGGCGAGACCTATCACATCTTCGCGCTGATCCCCTCTGACACCCACCTGTTCTGTGCGCCTGAAGGGGCAACCGTGTTCCTGTGGGGGTCCGACCGTTTGGGGCGCGATGTGTTCAGCCGGATTTTGTTCGGTGCGCAACTTTCCCTTACCGTTGGCCTGATCGGGATCACCGTTTCATTCGTGCTCGGAATTTTCTTTGGGTCGCTGGCGGGGTATTTTGGCGGCAAGACCGACTGGATCGTTAACCGCATGATCGAAGTTCTGCGCTCGCTCCCCGAACTCCCCCTCTGGCTTGCCCTTTCAGCAGCCGTGCCGTCCAATTGGGGTCCGGTCTCGGTCTTCTTTATCATTTCGATCATTCTAGGCATCTTGGACTGGCCCGGCCTTGCCCGCGCAGTCCGCTCCAAGTTCCTGAGCCTACGCGAAGAGGAGTATGTGAAAGCGGCCGAAATGATGGGGGCTTCGCCCTCGCGCGTAATTCGTAAACATTTGCTTCCAAATTTCATGTCGCACCTGATCGCCAGCGCGACCTTGTCCATCCCTGCAATGATCCTTGGCGAAACAGCCCTCAGTTTCTTGGGCCTCGGCCTGCGCGCGCCAGCTGTCAGTTGGGGCGTCATGCTGAACGATGCGCAAAATCTGGCAAGCATTGAAATCTACTGGTGGACTGCCATTCCGATGCTACCGATCATCGTGGTGGTTTTGGCCTTCAACTTCCTCGGCGACGGGTTGCGGGCCTGCTTGGACCCATACAAAACCTAAATTCTCTGCCTTGGAAATACCTGGGAGGATGCGGGATGGGATGGCCACCCACTTCGGTCCGGTTGCCTCAAGGCAACCGGACCTAGGTCTTAGTACCAATCAGCAATCTTAACTTCTGTGCCAGTCGCTACCATCTTGGCGAATTCAGCCGGATCCTGTGTGCCACCGTCACGACCGCGGAAGTGGTAGGGATACACATAGGATGGCTTGAACTCGGAAACTGCGGCGGCTGCTGCTTCTGCGTCCATGGTAAAGGGCAAGTTCATGCAGACAAACGCGAGATCGATGTTCTCCAATGCGCGCATTTCCGGCGTGCCTTCGGTGTCGCCAGAAATATAAACTCTGAAACCTGGCAGGTTCACGACATAGCCATTGTCGCGGCCCACCGGGTGAAAGTTCTTGCGCTCTTCTGTGGTGTTATACGCCGGGATCGCCTCGATACTCACATCATTGAACATCGCTGTTGCGCCGTTCATGACCTTGCTCGCCTTTGCCTTCAACGCGTCGGGCAGCATATCGTAGACGGCAGGGTTCGTAATGATTTGCGTGTTTTCACCAACAACAGCTGCAAGAGTGTCCGCGTTATAGTGATCGCCATGTTCATGGGTGATCAGCACCAAATCAGGGGTCGCGAAATCGGCATAGTTTGCAGCATCACCCACTGGATCACAGTAGATCACCCCAATTGGAGTCTCCATTACAAAGGATGCGTGGTCGACTGGATGCACTTTGATTTCGCCCCCCTCAATCGGGAACATGTCGCCACCGTGCGCGGCCGCATGGGCAGCATAGGGCAGCATTGTAATCACACCGGCAGCAGCGGCGGAAGTCGCAAGGAATTGGCGTCTGGACTGGGTCATATTACTCTCCTGTTAACTCTGATTTGCCAGATAGCACGCGCCAAACCCATTTCAATATCAGATGCGCTAGCGGTCGTCCCCGTTTGTTTCAGGCGCATCCATCATGTCTTCCTCAATGGACCCCTGCGCTGCAGCTGTAACGGCCTTTCGCTCTTGTTCGCTCAAGTTATCAACCTTGCCATCGGCCAGACGCACGGTGACCTCGCGATGGGCGAAACGGATGCCTTCGCGTTCAAACAGGGATCGTATTTCCTCGTAAACCTTCTTGCGAACCAGCCACTGATCGCCGGGTTTGGTCATGAACTTGACCCGGATTATCATCGCTGAATCCTGCATTTCAATTACGCCCTGCGATTTCAATGGCTGGATAAAGTCATTGCCGATCACCGGATCATCCAGCAGCTCGACCCCCAGTTTTTTGATCAACTTGCGGACCTTTTCCACATCGGTGTCATAGGTCACCCGCAATGGCAGCTTCATGATCACCCAGTCGCGCGAATAGTTCGTCATGACCTGCAATTCGCCAAAGGGAATGGTATGGAGCGCCCCCAGATGGTGGCGCAGTTGGAAGGACCGTACAGAGATCTTTTCAACGGTGCCTTTGACCCCGCCGACATCCAAATATTCGCCTTTTCGAAACGCGTCATCGAACAGGAAAAACGCACCGGCGAAAATATCGCGCACCAGCGCCTGTGACCCGAACCCGACTGCAACGCCCACGATCCCGGCACCGGCAAACAAGGGGCCGACATTAATACCGAACTCCATCAGGACGATCAGAATAATCGTGACAACAACGACGATCAAAATGAAATTACGGAACAACGGAAGCAGCGTCGCAAGGCGGCTGGCAGATGAGGCACCGCTGCCCTCGTCGCCCAATTCGGCTTCTGGCTGGTCGCCGACTTCGGCTTCGATTTTGGTATCGATCCAGATCCGAAAGGCATGGTACACAACATAACCGATAAAGATGATGACCATAATGTCCAGCAGCCGGTCGGCCAGACTTTCCACCATTTGGGTACTTTCATTGTCCCAGATGAAAAAGAACGCATAGGCACCCGCCACGAACGCCAGAATGGCAGCAACCCGTCTGGCCAGCGCCTCGAAAGTGTTCAGCGTCCGGCGCGGCATCACCAAGGCGCGGGCGTGCTCTTCGGCCAAGGCAAGATGCTCTGCCTCTTCGTTGTCGGCGATCACTTCATGGATGTCGCCGGTTCCCGCGCTTTCGTCGGCTGCGTCGCGTGCTGCTGCTTGTTCGTCTCGTATCTCGTTAAGGCGGCGGATATTGCGGGCACGTGCAAAGCTACGCTCGATGGCAAAGTTGATGACGCCGTAGACCACGATGATCGAGACGATGATGCCATAGGCCCCGGCGATTAGCGGGATAGAACTAGGGTTCGCCAGCACCAGATCGTAGGTCAGTTCGACCCATGCAAACAGCACATAGAAAATAATTACGGGTGCCCAGATTCTGGACAGGATACGGGCGATAAAGCTCACCTCTTCTGCGGGCTGACCGTGGCGCAGTGCATTTGAAATCGCGCGTCGGTTCACCAAAACCATCAAGATGTTGGCCAAGACAATCATGGCGGACAATAATGATGCGATGAACGCATAGACGTCATAGTTCAGGCCCAGCTCACCAATCCAAATGCCGAACAAGATGGCACAGGTGTCAAGGCTGGCCAAAATCCACAGCCAATTGTGCAAGCGTTTGGCATCGCAGTCGTTGAATACCGGAATGCGGTATTGCGCCAGAAACGGCGATAGGATCATCCGCGAAAGCCCAGCAAACACACGGCAAACGAAATAGCCGATGTTGATCAGTGTTACAGTGAACTGCATGGCAGAGTCTTCCAACCCGCCGAAGATGATCCAACCCAGCAGATAGGCAACAGCCATCGATACCAAGATACCTATGACGCCCATAAAAAAGCGGAACACCAGAAACGGCATCTTCTCGGCATATCCGACCGGATTGACCAAGACGCGCGCTGTGACAAATCTTCGTGCGATACGCTTGCCAAAAACTTCGCGTTCGACAATCACCCCGGCACCGAACAGCCCCAGCGAAGTCAGCAACGCCTTACCAAAGGTCCAAAGCGTGCCGTCTGGGCTGGCTGCGCGCAGGATATACAGTACTTCGTTAAGCGCATCCGGCAATTGCACGATGCGTTCGAATAAGGCGGTGCGAAACCCGATAGTGCGCTCTTGAAGCTTCATGAGCGCGGAATGTTCCTGGTCAGCATCCGTATTATCAAGCGCATCTGCTTGGGACGGTGTTGCGGAACTATCCAGTTGATTTAGCAACTTCCCATTGCTGTCGATCACCACCACGCCAACCCCGTTTTCGGCGGCTTGCTTCATGATCTCTTGCACGCGGGCGTCATTTGCGTTGCTGGCGGATTGCCCCGTCGGGAAAAGCGATTGCAGCCCCTGCGCGTGGCCAAGGTCGACCCAAGTGACCAACATCAGCGAAACAACAAACGATAAGAACAGGTGCCGCATGGAGTCTCGCTTTGCTAAAAATGGCTCAAAAGACGCTATGCCAGCCCTATCCTCATTGCAATCGCGCGATCAAAGCCTAATTGCCCAACCTACCGGCGGGTCATTTGTGCAACGATTGATTTGTATCAGATCGGTGAAATCCAGATATATTAAGGTGGCGCTGTGGCGTCGCAATGCCTGAGAAAGGATTGCAAAATGACGAGCCGCGCATCAAACACCGGTGTCGCAACACTGACCGGCGTTATTTGCACATTGGGTAAGGCTGAACATTTAGGCCCCACAGTCCACTTAGTCTTGTCCTGAGCGGCAAGTTGTTTTTGACATTCAACGGTTCTTTCGAAAAACAGGGTGTGACCTGTGACTTAAGGCTTCCAGACCAAGTTAGGATCGGCGCATGAGCCAATTGCCCACGAGACCACGCCGCAAGGGAATGCCTTCGCACCGGATAATGTTCTATAGCCATGACACCTTTGGACTTGGCCATCTGCGCCGGTCCCGTGCTTTGGCTGCTGCCTTGACCGAACATGACGAAACAGCATCTGCGATCATCCTGACTGGGTCGCCTGTCGCCGGGCGGTTTACCTTTCCCAAGGGTGTCGACCATATTCGCCTGCCCGGTGTAACCAAGCTGGCCGATGGCAGTTATATCTCGCAGACCTTGGGCCTTGATATAGACGAGATAACATCCCTGCGGTCTGGCCTGATCAAAACAGCCATCGAGAGATACGATCCCGATCTGCTGATCGTCGACAAGGAACCGTCCGGGTTTCGCGGTGAGCTGCTTCCCAGTCTTGAATGGTTGCGCGATCACGGGACAGCCAAAACAGTTCTTGGCCTGCGCGACGTTCTGGATGAACCCAAGGTGTTAGCCGCCGAATGGGCACGCAAGAATGCGATTGAGGCGACCGAAAAATTCTATGACGAAATCTGGGTTTATGGGGATCGCGAAATTTATGATCCGACCAAGGGGTTGCCCCTTTCGGACGCGGCCCGCGAGCGGATGCATTGGACCGGATATTTGCGCCGCGAAACAAAAGACGAGGTTGATCTGCCGGAGCACCCCTATATTTTGATAACGCCCGGCGGCGGTGGCGATGGTGCCGCGATGGTATCGCTAGTGTTGGAAGCCTATGAAAAAGACCCCGGTTTATCACCCAAGGCGGTTTTGATCTATGGCCCGTTCCTGTCTGGCGATGTGCGCGATGCGTTTGATGTGCGTGTTGAAAAGCTGAACGGACGGGTGACTGCGGTCGGATTTGACAGCCGCATCGAGGCTTTGTTCGTCGGGGCCGAGGGCGTCGTTTGCATGGGTGGGTATAACACCTTTTGTGAAGTCCTTTCCTTTGACAAACGTGCCGTGATCGTACCGCGCACTGTGCCGCGTCTGGAACAATGGATCAGGGCCAGCCGCGCCGAAGAGTTGGGGCTTGTGCGCATGCTGGATGAAAACCGTGACGGCATGACAGCAGATGCAATGATTACTGCGATCCGCCGTTTGCCACACCAAAGCAAACCCTCCGAAGCTGGTGCCGACGGCATTCTAGACGGGCTAAAGGTTGTGATGGAACGCGCCACAGCGCTGATGGATCGCGCATAATGGTCCAACCGCCCCTAGCTGTTGTGGTCAAAGGCTGGCCGCGCCTGTCCGAGACATTTATCGCCCAGGAACTTGTCGCACTCGAAGAGGCTGGGCTGCGGTTCGACATCTGGTCTCTGCGTCATCCGACCGATATAAAAAACCATCCTCTTCATGATCGTCTTCAAGCAAATGTGCGGTATCTGCCCGAATATCTGCGTGATGATCCGGCCCGCGTTTCAGCGGCCCGCGAGGCCGCGCAATCCATGCCGGGATATGCCCAAACACTTGAGACATTCGAGCGCGATCTAGCCCGAGATGACACCCCAAACCGCCGCCGCCGTTTTGGGCAGGCATGTGTGATGGCCCATGAACTACCCGCAGATACACGTGGTATTTATGCTCATTTCCTGCACACTCCCTCGTCGGTTGCGCGCTATGCGGCCATCCTGCGCGGCCTCCCATGGAGCTTTTCTGCCCATGCCAAGGACATCTGGACATCGCCTGAATGGGAATTGCGCGAGAAATTGAATCCTGCGACGCATGGCGCTGCGTTCGGTGCGACCTGTACCAGATTTGGTGCGGAACACCTGCGCGATCTTGCCGCTGATCCCAGCCGGGTTGATCTGGTCTATCATGGGCTGGACCTGTCACGTTTCCCTGACGCACCAGCGCGCGAATTGCGCGGGGCATCCGACGTGTTTCAAATGATGTCTGTTGGCCGCATGGTAGAGAAGAAGGGGTTCGATAATCTGATCGACGCCTTGGCATTGCTGCCAAAGGAGCTGGACTGGCGCTGGACACATATTGGTGGTGGCACGTTGTCGAACGAGATGAAAAAACGCGCCCAGGATCATGGCATCAATGATCGCA
The DNA here is from genome assembly GCA_965363735.1 of uncultured Sulfitobacter sp. GTDB lineage: Bacteria > Pseudomonadota > Alphaproteobacteria > Rhodobacterales > Rhodobacteraceae > Sulfitobacter. Next base: position 66,858 of record CBDTUA010000012.1, read on the forward strand.
TTAGCTGGCGCGGTGCTTGTGATCAGCCAGAGGTGATTGCCGAAATGCGCAACGCTGATCTGTTCGTCCTGCCCTCGCGGATTGCCAAGGATGGTGACCGTGACGGATTGCCCAATGTTTTGATGGAGGCCGCAAGCCAAAAGCTTCCCATCCTAAGCACCCCCATTTCCGCGATCCCAGAATTTATCGACAACGGTGTCAGCGGTATTCTGAGCGATGATGCCCCCGCCGCACTGGCAGAGGCGATGCTAGGGTTCGCAGCTGACCCGGAACTGGGCCCCCGACTGGCCGAGGCCGCGCATACGCGCCTGCAGGCAGAATTCACAATGGCCCCCGGTATTCGCCAGCTTAAACAGCGTCTTGGGGCGATGCTGTCCACGGCGGCCTGATGCATATAGGGTTCTACGCACCTCTAAAGCCCCCCGATCATCCAAACCCGTCGGGTGACCGTGCTATGGCACGCGCGCTGATTGCGGCGTTGGAATACGGGGGGGCGTCGGTGACAATGGCCAGCACCCTTCGGTCCCGTGATGGCGTAGGCGACTTGGCCCTGCAACGCGATTTGTTGGCACAAGCGCACATCGAAATCGAACGCCTCAGCGTGCTGGGCCGCACTGAAGGCTGGCGGGGGTGGGTCACATATCACAATTACTACAAAGCACCCGATCTGATTGGCCCCTCGGTGGCACGGGCCTTGGGTATTCCCTATCTGTTGATTGAGGCGACCCGCGCCCGAAAACGGTTGGACGGCCCCTGGGCCGCGTTCGCCCAAGCTGCCGAAGACGCGAGTGATGCCGCAGATGCCATATTTTACTTTACCCGTCGCGATGCTGAAACGCTTGAGCGGGACCGTGCTAGTAGCCAACAGTTGATCCACCTGCCACCATTCCTGCTGCGCGAAAGCGTGGGTCGTCCACCTGCCCCGCATGGCCCAATGCTGGCCGTTGGGATGTTGCGCGACGGGGATAAGCTGGCGTCTTATCAGATCATCGCCGAAACACTGGCGCACCTGCCAGCCAAGGGCTGGTCCCTGCGAATTGCGGGCGGCGGGCGGGCCCGCGCCAAGGTTGAAGCCCTGATGGCACCATTCGGGCCAGCGGTTCAATTTCTGGGGCAGCTGGATGCACCGGCTATGGAAGACGTCTATCGGTCGTCCTCGATGCTGTTCTGGCCCGGTGTGAACGAAGCCTTTGGCCTTGCCTATCTGGAAGGACAGGCGGCGGGTTTGCCTGTTGTGGCCCAAGACAGACCCGGCGTCCGCGACGTGCTGGCCTCCGGCAATTACCCAAAGCCAGAAGACGGCATTGCCCCCCTCGCTGCGCGTCTGCAAGGGTTGCTGTCCGATCCTGCGCTTAGGCAGCGCCTTGGCACCAATGCGCAGGCCCATGTCGCTGCGCACCACCTGCTACCTGCCGCGTCTGAAACCTTGTTTTCTGCCCTTGCTTTATGTGGAGTCCACCGATGATCCAGCTTGCCCTTTTGCGCCATGGCCACACGGATTGGAACCGCGCAGGCCGTATCCAGGGGCGCACGGATATTCCGCTGGACAGCGACGCACGCGAACAGCTTGCGGGTCTTGCCCTGCCAGCACCTTGGGATAGTGCCGAACTGGTCTCAAGCTCTCTGGGCCGTGCAGTGCAGACCGCTGAACTGGTCGCTGGCAGACCGCCCCGAACCAACCCCGCCCTGATGGAAATGGACTGGGGAGAATGGGAGGGCCAACGCGGCGTCGACTTGAAAGCAGACCCGTCCAGCGGTTTTCGCGACATTGAACACTGGGGCTGGGATTACACGCCCCCTGGCGGCGAAAGCCCGGCTGGATTGCGCGACCGGCTGGTGCCTTGGGCCAACGGGTTGGCCCACGATACGGTCGCTGTGTGCCATATCGGGGTGATGCGGGTCCTGCTGGCCCACGCAATGGGCTGGGATTTCAAGGGTGCCCCCCCCTTTCAGGTCAAACGCAACCGCCTATATCTTTTACAGATCGACCCAACCGGATGGCGGGCATCCCCTGACCAAATCCGGCTGGACCAACGCATATGAAAATTTGCATCGTTGTTACGCATCTTCTTGGGACCGGCCATTTGGCCCGCGCCCTGACGCTGGCGCGGGCCTATAAGGACGCAGGGCATGACCCAATTGTTGTCACCGGCGGAATGGCGGCAGCCCAACTGACCAGCGATGGCATCAAAATGGTGCAGCTTCCTCCCCTTCGGTCAGATGGCGTGGATTTTACGCGGCTATTAGATGCAAATGACAACGAGGCGGAGGCTCCCCTGTTTGACGCTCGGATCAGGAAGCTGACCGAGACCGTTGAATCGCAGCAGCCCGATGTTTTGATCACCGAGCTCTTCCCCTTTGGCAGGCGGATCTTAAAGGCCGAGTTTACTGCGCTGCTAAATACCGCAAAGTCCTTGCCCAACCGGCCACTGATCTGTGCATCGGTGCGTGATATTCTCGCCCCTCCTTCAAAGCCCGCCAAAGCCACCCTTGCTGATGATTTGGTCGCGCAGTTCTATGACGCCGTGCTGGTCCATTCAGACGCGGAGGTTGCCCCCCTTTCGCTCAGCTGGCCTGTGTCTGATGCCTTAGCACACAAGCTTCGCTATACTGGTTATGTGGCCCCGCCACCCGCTGTGGCCCACCCCGATGGGCTGGGTGCAGGGGAAATCATCGTCAGCGCGGGCGGGGGCGATGTTGGTCAACATGTGTTTGAAACCGCCCTAAATGCCGCCCGACAAGACCCCGAAAAACGCCAATGGCGGCTGTTGTTGGGGGGACAAGACGGCGCAACGCGCAGCCGTGATTTGATGCGCAACGCCCCCGAAAACGTCATAATCGAACCAGCCCGGCCTGAGTTCCGGCAGATGCTGTACCATGCCGCTGCATCTGTCTCGCTATGTGGCTACAACACCGCCCTCGACGTTTTGCAAAGCGTTGTTCGCGCTGTTTTTATCCCCTTCGACGCGGGAAGCGAGGTCGAACAGGGGTTGCGCGCAGATGCCTTGGCCCAATTGGACGGCATCGGTGTCCTGCGGAATGCTGACATGTCTGCGGAAACATTGCTGGATGCCGTGACTGCCGTGCTGGACGCGCCCAAGCGGGCACCGCGCACTGACGGATTTGATGGCGCTGCCCAAACCGTGCGGATCACCCAGCACATGCGCGAGGCCCTGCCATGAAAATCGACTGGAGCCCTCTGGCAAAGGAACTGTCGATCTGGCGCGCAGAGCAGCGCCCCCTACCGATATGGTGGCGCGACGATGACGCCGTTGAACCGACCCCAGCGCTGGACCGACTGACCGAAATGGCAAGCGCGCTTGGCTTGCCGATCCATATCGCTGTCATCCCAAAACTGGCGCAAGTGACCTTGCCGGTATTTTGCGCGGACCATGATCATTTAATCCCGCTAGCTCACGGCTGGCAGCACGTTAGCCACGCACCCGAAGGGCAAAAGAAGGCCGAATTCGGCCATCCCCGCGATACGGCCCTTGGCGACGCAGACCAAGCTATCGCCCGGATGAAGGCGCTGTTTGCGGATCGTTTCTTGCCCGTTTTTGTGCCACCTTGGAACCGGTTGGACGGCGCGCTAATGCCCGAACTTGCAAGACTGGGCTATGTCGGGGTGTCGACCTACCTGCCGCGCAAATCCAAATGGGCAGCGCCCGGCCTTATGCAGATCAACACTCATATCGATCCGATTTTCTGGCGCGGCCGGCGCGGAGTTGTCCCGCCGGATGACCTGATCGCGCATATCGTGCAATTGCTACAGGACCGGCGGAATGGCATCACCGACGCGACCGAACCGATGGGTTTTCTGACCCACCATCTGGTGCATGATCAAGACATCTGGAACTTCACTGAAAGCTGCCTAGCGACGCTTTTAGACGGAGGGGCAACGCCCGCTGATTTGACGGCTATATTGACGTAGCTTGAACCGGACACCCCACGCGATCAAACGACTGCGCTTAGCGCTTTTTAACGAACTCGGTCAGAATGACGATCCGCTGCCCTTCGACGCGCCCTTCGATATGGGCTGCGTTGTCTTCCACCAATGATATCTTGTGTACCGCCGTGCCGCGCTTGGCCGTGAACCCACCGCCTTTGACGGGCAGGTCCTTGATCAACACAACGGTATCACCTTGGCTAAGCGGCACCCCATTGCTGTCTTTGTGATCGGTCGGTGCGGCCACATTGTCGGCCCAGCTTTGGGTTTCGTCATCAAGGTACAGCTGTTCGAGCAAATCGCGCGACCAATCGGTGTCGAGCCGCTTGAGCGTCCGCGCGGCGTATACCTGAAGCGCTGCGTCCTCGGACCACATCGTCGACGCGATGGGGCGAAAGTGATCGTCGGGCGTTTCGGGATCAGCGCAGAGGGCGCAAATGTCGATGCTCGCATCAGCGGGGCCGCCAGAGACGGGGACGGAGACGAGCGGGGCATCTATTGTGCAAAGGGGGCATGTCATGGGGGACCTCAGATCAAGCGGGGATGGCAAAAAATCCGATCATTCAGCCTTGCTACCGGCCAGGCGACTAGCTACTCCTATTACTGCTGAAGTCAGTGCACTACCAGTGTATTTAAACTCTTCCTGTGACTTGAGCTACCCCCCGAACATCGGACACTGACGTAAGCTGCGATTTGTAGTTT
>CBDTUA010000013.1:0-63123 GCA_965363735.1 uncultured Sulfitobacter sp.
TTTCCAAACTGAAGATGAGGGTTCGATTCCCTCCGCCCGCTCCAAAAATTCCTTCCCGACTTTCAACTGCAATCCTGAGATTACGTATAATTCAAGTATATGAATTTATAGAATTTATTGGATTTTGACTACAAGCTTCCCAATCAGGTGATGAGGGTTCGGTCCCCTCCGCTCGCTTAACATCCCGTATCGATAGTCATAACTGCTGTGGTTTGCCGCATGGGTGCCACCCGCGTCGGGCCTTGACCCCATCCGCCTTGCGGGCGATGACACAACAGCTTGAAAAAGGAATGCCGATGGCCCGCACACCCACACCCGCCCCCGCGAAAGAAGAGCGTGAAAAATCCCGCGAACTGGGGGCCCTGCGTGCACTTGCCCCCTTTGTGCTTCCTTATCGTGGATTGATGGTTGCGGCGATATTGGCCTTGATCGGCACGGCGATGATCTCGCTTATGTTGCCACTGGCGGTGCGTCGGGTGATTGATAACTTCGGCAGCGGGGAACAGTTGCTAGACCAGTATTTTGTTGCGGCCTTGGCGATTGCAGCACTTTTGGCGGTCGGAACGGGGCTGCGTTATGCTTTGGTTACGCGCTTTGGCGAACGGGTTGTTGCCGACATTCGTAAGGCCGTGTTTGATCGCGTCATCGGGATGAGCCCGTCCTTCTACGAACGCATCATGACCGGAGAGGTTCTAAGCAGGATTACCACCGATACCACGCTGATCCTATCCGTCATCGGATCATCGGTTTCCATCGCCCTGCGCAATGTTCTGATTTTTAGTGGCGGCTTGGTCCTGATGTTGTTCACCTCGGCCAAGCTGACAGCAATGGTGTTATTGCTGGTTCCGGCTGTGGTTGTGCCAATTCTCGTTTTGGGCCGCAAACTGCGGGTGATCAGTCGTGAAAATCAAGATTGGATTGCGGCAAGTTCGGGTAATGCATCCGAGAGCCTGAGTGCGGTGCAGACCGTGCAGGCCTTTACCCACGAGGCCGCCAGCCGCGCACAATTTGCGCAAATGACCGAAGCATCTTATGACGCAGCACGCCGCCGGATCAAGACGCGGGCCTTGATGACGGTCATCGTAATCTTTTTGGTTTTTGCCGGCGTTGTCGGAGTTTTGTGGATGGGTGCACGCGATGTGCGGGCGGGTGATATGACCCCCGGTGCGTTGGTGCAATTCGTGATCTATGCTGTGATGGTGGCAGGCGGCGTGGCCGCGCTGTCTGAAATCTGGGGCGAACTGCAGCGTGCTGCAGGGGCCACGGAACGTCTGGTTGAACTGTTGCAAACAAATGATGATGTGCGTGACCCTGCGGCATCAACCACTTTGCCAACTCCTGTTTCAGGGCGCATCGCATTTGAGAACGTGCATTTTTCCTATCCCGCGCGCCCCGGCGCGCAGGCGCTTGAAGGCGTGAACCTCACCATCAATGCTGGTGAAACCGTTGCTTTTGTCGGGCCGTCCGGAGCGGGCAAAACGACGATCATCCAGATGATCCTGCGGTTTTATGATCCACAATCGGGCCGGATCACCTTGGACGGCGTCGACCTGCGGGATGTGGCACGCGATACGTTCCGCCGTTCGGTCGCACTTGTTCCGCAAGACCCGGTCATCTTTGCCGCGTCCGCGCGTGAAAACATCCGTTTTGGCCGTCCTGACGCGACCGATGCCGAAATCATTGCTGCCGCCGAAGCTGCGGCTGCCCACCAGTTCATCAGCGCTTTGCCCGACGGCTATGACGCATATCTGGGGGAGCGCGGTGTGATGCTATCGGGAGGTCAAAAGCAGCGTATCGCGATTGCCCGAGCAATCTTGCGGGACGCACCTGTGCTGCTGCTGGACGAGGCCACCAGCGCCTTGGACGCCGAAAGCGAACGCGCGGTGCAGGCAGCAGTGGACAAGCTAAGTGCAGACCGCACGACGCTGATTGTTGCGCACCGTCTGGCGACCGTCAAAAAGGCGGATCGCATCGTGGTGTTGGAAGCGGGTCGGATTGTCGACATGGGAACCCATGACGAACTGGTCGGCAAAGGCGGGCTCTACGCGCGTTTGGCCAGATTACAATTCACGGATGGCATCGCCGCTGAATAAAACACTTGTTTATCTTAGTCGAAAGTGGAAACAATCACGCGAATTTGTATCCAAAGGGAGATCAACATGGGTTTGTGGAGTTTCGTAAAAGACGCGGGCAAAAAAGTGTTTGGCGGCGATGACAAGGAAGTCACAGGCTCGGCCCTGCAGGATGAACTGAAAGATCTGGGCCTTGATGCCGAGGGTCTGGACATTCAGGTTGATGGCGACAAAGTCACCGTCAAAGGCAAGGCTGTAAGCCAAGAGATGAAAGAAAAAGTCATTTTGGCAGTCGGCAACGTCGAAGGTGTTGCAGCCGTCGAAGAAGACATCAGCGGTGGTGACGGCGACGGTACGTTCCACACCGTTGAAAAGGGCGACACACTTTGGGCCATCTCGGCAAAGACCCTTGGCAATGGCGCACGCTACGAAGAGATTTTTGAAGCTAACAAGCCGATGCTGAAGCACCCTGACAAAATCTATCCGGGTCAAATGCTGCGTATCCCGGCAAAGTAACCTGGCAACGTTCCCGATCGGGATCGCCATATCGGACAAGTAACAAGAGCGGCAGAAGTTTTCTGCCGCTCTTTTTGCATTTTCCACGCCAGAAATACGGCTGACGCAACGTTCAAACCCCGTCAGGCGCTTGCGGATTTCGAATTTAGCCATCATCCTTGGTTTTAGGGAATAACTGGATGCGGGCAAACCGCACCATAGGGAGGACTACAATGTCATTTGCCGGGATCGAAGACCGTAATGCAATCGAGGCAGAGATGCCGTGGGAAGACCGCGACGTCGCCAAAACAATGTGGAGCTTGCTTAGCAATACGGCTGGCAAATTCCCAAATCACAAAGCAATCAGCTATCAACTGTTTTCCGGTCCAAAAGACCACGCCGAGACGCTGACATGGTCACAATTGCGCGGACAAGTCGGGCGGTCGGCGAACCTTTTCCGCTCGCTGGGTGTGGGGCCAACGGATGTTGTTGCCTATGTCCTGCCGAATTGTAATGAAACCGTCATTACGTTGCTAGGCGGCTCGGTTGCAGGCATCGCGAACCCCATCAACCCGTTGCTCGATGCAGAACAGATCGGGTCGATCCTACGGGAAACCAATGCCAAGGTTGTCGTGACCTTGCGTCCGTTCCCCAAAACAGATGTGGCGCAGAAAACAGCTGCGGCTGTCGCGTTGGCCCCGAATGTGAAGCACGTTCTTGAAGTGGATTTGTGTCGCTATCTGACAGCGCCAAAATCGTGGATCGTTCCGTTGGTTCGCCCCAAACAGACGGTCAGCAACCACGCCACCTATCACAATTTTAACACCGAGATTTCCAAGCAACCCGTCGAGCTAACCTTTGATGACCCTCAGGAAGACCGCGTGGCATTCTATTTCCACACGGGCGGTACCACGGGCATGCCCAAGGTCGCGCAGCACAAATACTCAGGTATGGTCTATAACGGCTGGCTGGGTCACACGCTGCTGTACACTGAAAACGACAACATCATGTGTCCGTTGCCGTTGTTCCACGTCTTTGCCTGCCACGTGATCTTGATGGCGGCCGTGACATCCGGTGCGCATGTCGTATTCCCGACGCCCCAAGGGTATCGTGGCGAAGGCGTGTTCGATAACTTCTGGAAGCTGGTCGAACGGTGGAAGATCACCTTTATCATTACTGTGCCTACGGCAATTTCGGCCAAGATGCAGCGCCCGATTGATGCTGACATCTCGACAGTAAAAACTGCGTTCTCTGGGTCGGCACCTTTGCCACTGGAACTGTTCCGCCGCTTTGAGAAAGCAACCGGCATCACCCTGATCGAAGGTTATGGTCTGACCGAGGCGACCTGTCTTGTGTCGTCGAACCCGACCGATGGCCTACGCAAGGTTGGCAGTATCGGGATCACTTTCCCCTATACTGATGTAAAGATCATTAAGGAGACGAGTAACGGCCCCGTAGAAGCCGCCGTTGACGAGATCGGCGAAATTTGCATTTCGAACCCCGGCGTCTATCCCGGCCACACCTATACCGAGGCCGACAAGAACAAAGACCTATACTATTTTGACAAATACCTGCGCACAGGCGATCTGGGCCGCGTGGATTCAGACAAATATCTTTGGATCACAGGCCGCGCCAAAGACTTGATCATCCGCGGTGGTCACAACATCGACCCCGCCGAGATCGAAGAAGCGTTGCTGGGTCACGAGGCCGTTGCCTTTGCCGGTGCGATTGGTCAGCCGGATGCCCACGCAGGCGAAGTACCATGCGCCTTTGTCGAATTGGTCGGCGGCGCGTCCGTGACTGAAAAAGAGTTGCTCGATTTCTGCAAGGAAAAGGTTCATGAGCGCGCGGCTCAGCCCAAGCATATGACGATTATGTCCGAGCTGCCCAAGACGGCTGTTGGCAAAATTTTCAAACCTGAACTGCGCAAAATGGCAATCACCCGCATCTTTAACGAGGCGCTGGAGAATGCAAACTGCGCCGCGCGTGTGACGTCGGTGATCGATGACAAGAAACGCGGTCTGCTGGCACAGGTCACCATGAACGGCGCGTCCGAGGCCGAAGTCGGCAAGACGCTGGATGTGTATACCTTCGGCTGGCAAACTGCATGAGCCAACCCGACTATCGCGTTCTATTGGACGATGAAATCTGGGCCTACATGAAACGGTCCGACGAATTCTATCCACCAGACGCGGTCGGGCTAACAATCGAAGATCAGCGCGCAGTCTATAACAAGATGTGCGCTGCTTTTCACCAAGCCCACCCTGAAGGGGTGAAAACATGGGACGCACCATATGGTGGCGTCCCATGTCGCCGTTATGAGGTTGGCCCGTCGGAAATTACAGTCGTTTATTACCATGGAGGCGGGTTCGTGGTCGGTGGGTTGGACAGCCACGATGATGTCTGCGCCGAGATCTGCGCACGCACCGGCTATCGCGTCATCTCAGTCGATTATGGATTGGCCCCAGAGGTCACCTTTCCGGGCTGCTTCAACGACGCTTACGGGGCATTCGAAGCCATCTCTGCTGGCTGCGCAGGTGGCATTGTATTGGCAGGGGACAGCGCCGGCGGAAACCTTGCGGCGGCGGTTGCACATCATGCTCGTGGCCGCGTTGATGGGCGCATCAAAGGGCAGGTGCTGATCTATCCTGGGCTTGGGGGCGATCGGGAGCAAGGCAGCTATGTCCGCCATGCCAACGCGCCCCAATTGACTGTCGCGGATATGGACTTTTATCAGCAGGTTCGTTCCGGTGGGGAGCCGCCCAAGGCTGACCCGAAGTACGCCCCTTTACATGATACAGATTTCACGGGCTTGCCGCCCAGCGTTATGATCACTGCTGAATGCGATCCGCTGTCCAGCGACGGTAAAGCCTACCGCGATGCCATTCTAGGGGCTGGCGGGCAGGCGATCTGGGTCGAAGAGTCGGGGTTGGTCCATGGCTGCCTACGCGCGCGCGTGATGTCACACCGGGCGGCAGCGTTCTTTGATCGGGTCGTCGATGCGATTGGCAAACTGGGCGCAGGGGAATGGCCTGCGACACGACCCTAGCTTAGGAAGGGTTTTGCCCTAACTTAAAAACGACTTTGCTTTCATTGTGTCGGCGACAGGGGCCCCAAGCCGACCAAGAATGGTCGGCGCAAGCTGCAACTGGTCGATCACGGTATCTGCTGACGGGCCTTCGGCATCACCAAAATAATAAAGCGCGGTTTCCTGCTGCAGTGGGCTGCGCCCTCCGTGATGGCCGCGCTCATCCTGACCATGATCAGCCGTCACGATGACCTCATAGCCCATGGCGCGCCACTGTGGAATGAAAGGGGCCAACATTTCGTCCATGACAGCGCAGGCATGGTCCATTTCCTGACAATCATGGAAGAACCGGTGACCCATACTGTCGAGCGTGCAGGTGTGCAGCATTCCGTAGTTCAGGCCGAACCTGCTTGCCAGATTGGTCAGCGTGCCGAACAGATCCACATCAGACGGTGTCATCTGGTTTATCAGACCATAGCCGGTCATCGTATGAAAGCGCCCGTGGTTAATCGTGTCACTTTCGGGTTCATCATATTCGATGTCGCGGACATAGTCGAAGGGATGGCGGTTGAAAAACTCGGACCAGAATGAGTGCGCCACTGCACCGGTGACGCCACCTGCAGCGCGTGTTTGGGCAAAGACATCGCTATGCTTAAGTCGAAAGACATTGCCATTGCCGGTGCACCCGTGTTCGGCCGGGGCCACCCCCGTATGTATGGATGCATAGCACGAGGCCGAGATCGAGGGCAGTACAGCGCGCTGTTTCCACACACGGGCATCGCCACTGTCGACCCAGCCTTCCAGATTGCCGAACAAGCGCCGGAAGTTGCGGTAAGGGACACCGTCAAGGATGATCAATAACAGTTTGTTTTTCATAGCTTGATCCTACATCGGCAGGGTGGGACGGAAAATTCAAATTTTCCGGTCCGGATTTTTCGAAATAATCCGGCGAACCTAGTTACCGGCGCTTTCCATGCGGCGGTGTTCGATCGTTTCTTCCAGCCAGCCAATTTTCATCTCGGGGACTGAGCTAAGAAGCAAATCAGTGTAATCATCAAAGGGCGGTGACAGCACCTGACTTTTCGGCCCATACCGCACAACTTCGCCTTGATACATCACTGCGATGCTGTCCGCGATGGCGCGCACCGTCGCCAGATCGTGCGTGATGAACAGATAGGCGACATCTTCGATCTTTTGCAGGTTCAGCAGCAGTTTGAGGATGCCATCCGCCACCAGCGGATCAAGCGCCGATGTGACCTCGTCGCAAATGATCAGCTTGGGTTTTGCGGCAAGGGCGCGTGCGATACAAACGCGCTGCTTCTGACCGCCCGAAAGCTCGGCTGGATAGCGATCTTGGAAGCCGTCACCCAGTTCGATTTCGTCCAGCAATTCCTGAATGCGCTTCTGTTTGGCTTTGCCTTTCAGCCCAAAATAAAATTCCAACGGACGTCCGATGATTGTGCCGACCGTCTGGCGGGGGTTCATCGCGGTGTCGGCCATCTGATAGATCATCTGCATTTCGCGCAGGTCATCGATGGGGCGCGTTGCCAATTCAGGATTCAGTACCCGCCCGTCAAAGATGATTTGACCATCGCTGGGTGGCAACAAGCCGGTGATCACACGGGCCAATGTCGACTTTCCAGAACCGGATTCACCAACAACGGCCAACGTCTGACCTGGGTGAATTTCAACGCTGATATTTTTCAGTACGTCGAAATTGGTGCCCCGATAGCGGGCAGTCACGTTCTCGACCCGCAGCAACGGATTGTCTGTCGGGGTCTTTTCTTCGTGGTTGATCGACCGAACAGACACCAGCGCCTTGGTGTACTCTTCCTTTGGGTTGTTGATGATCTGGTCAACGGTGCCGTATTCGACCATGTCGCCCTGTTGCAGCACCATGATATGATCGCTGACCTGTGCCACGACGGCAAGGTCATGGGTGATATACAATGCCGCCACACCCGTCGCTGCAATCGCTTCTTTGATCGCCGCCAGCACGTCGATTTGAGTGGTCACGTCCAGCGCTGTTGTCGGCTCGTCAAACACCACAAGATCGGGTTCGGGGCACAATGCCAGCGCCGTCATACAACGTTGCAACTGACCACCCGACACCTGATGAGGATATCGGTCACCGATGGTTTCAGGATCGGGCAGGCCAAGCTTGGCGAACAACTCAACCGCGCGGGCTTCGGCCTCGGACTTTGAAAACTTGTTCTGGAAAATGGCGGCCTCGGTGACCTGTTCCATGATCTTTTTGGCAGGATTAAAGGATGCCGCTGCTGATTGCGAAACATAGGTTACTTCGGCACCGCGCAACCGGCGCACATCGCGCAGGCCAGATTTCAGGATGTCGCGCCCGTTTACCCAGACTTCACCGCCTGTGATCTCTACGCCGCCGCGGCCATAGGCCATCGCGGCCAGCCCGATAGTGGATTTGCCTGCACCGGATTCACCGATCAGGCCCAGCACTTTGCCGGCTTGCAAATCAAAGTCCACGCCATGCACGATTTTGATCGCGACAGGTTTTTCGCCGGGGGGATAGGCCGTCGCGCCGATTTTCAGGCCGCGTACCTTAAGCAGTGGTTCGGTCATCCCCGGCCCCCCTTCAGCGATGTAGTGCGGTTCAGGATCCAATCCGCAACAAGATTGATCGAGATACACAAGGTGGCAATCGCATAGGCGGGATAAAGCGCCGCCTGAATGCCATAGTTGATGCCTTCCTTGTTCTCTTTCACGATCCCGCCCCAGTCAGCTTGTGGCGGTTGGACACCCAATCCAAGGAACGAAAGGGTAGAGACAAACAGCACCGCAAAGATAAAGCGCAGACCCATTTCAGCGACCAGCGGTGACAGCGCGTTTGGCAGCGTTTCACGAAAGATGATCCAACCGATCTTCTCGCCACGCAGACGGGCTGCTTCGACGTAGTCCATCACTGTAATGTCGACCGCAACTGCGCGGGCCAGACGGTAAACGCGAGTGCTGTCGAGCAAACCCATCAGGATGATCAGGATCGGGACGGTTGTCGGCATCACCGACAAGACAACAAGCGCAAAGATCAGCGACGGGATCGACATGATAAGATCGACAAAGCGCGAGAGGGCTTGATCGACCCAGCCGCCGGACACCGCTGCGAAGAACCCCATAACGGAACCCAGCGTAAAGCTAAGGATCGTGGCAGCGGTGGCGATAAAGATCGTGGTTTGTCCGCCATAGATCATCCGGCTCAGCAGGTCGCGGCCAATGCTGTCGGTCCCAAGAAGGAACTCACTGGATGAAGGCTCCCACACGTCGCCGACGATTTCGGCCATACCGTAGGGGGCGATCCAAGGGGCAAAAATTGCCATGAGGAAATAGAGACCGGTGAAGAACAGGCCAATCATGGCCGAGATGGGAATGTTTTTCACGGGCGAAACCCTTTCGATGGCAGGGTTTTAATGGACAGTAGCGATGCAGCAACTGAGCGCGTCATCGCGCCTTTGCTTTGCGAAAACGCTTGGTCACAAGAAATGAATTTCAATAGGGGCAAATTCATTTGGGATGCCTCAGCCTTGGATTGGCAAGGATCGACACAATGTCAGCCACCAGATTTAGGCCGATATACACGGCTGCAAAGATCAGACCGCACGCCTGCACCACAGGCACATCGCGTTTGCTGACGTGGTCCACAAGGTATTGGCCCATTCCGGGATAGGCAAAAACCACCTCGACCACGACGACACCTACAACGAGATAGGCAAGGTTCAGCATGACCACGTTGACGATCGGTGCTATGGCATTCGGGAACGCGTGCTTGCGAATGATCTTGAGCATGCCCAAACCTTTAAGCTCAGCAGTCTCGATATACGCAGACTGCATCACGTTCAGGATCGCGGCGCGGGTCATCCGCATCATATGGGCCAGAACAACAAGCGTCAGCACCATGATGGGCAACGTGATTGACTTGATCTTTTCGATCAACGTCATGCTGTCATTGATCAGCGCCACAGATGAAAAGCGCAGGTTTGTCAGCATCCAGCCTTGAACGGCATCGGGCAGAAATTCGGCTTGGTTGATCCACGCGGGCAACTGGATGGCCAAAAAGAACATCAACAGATAGCCGATCATGAATTCGGGAATGGAGATTGTCGTCAACGTCACTGCCGAAATCAGCTTGTCCGGCCAACGGTCTTTATAGCGGACGGCCAATAGACCCAGAAATATAGCGAGCGGCACCGAAATCGCGGCGGCCCAGAAGGCAAGGAAAAGAGTATTTTTCAGACGGCTGCCAAGGCTTTCCGCGATGTCGCGGCCATTGGTTAATGCTGTGCCCAGATCGCCCTGCAAAACACCACCAAGCCATGCGAAATAGCGGGTGACGGCGGGTTCATTCAGGCCAAGTTCGCGGCGCATATTCGCCAACGCTTCGGGCGTGGCGGATTGGCCGAGGATGGATTGTGCCACGTCGCCGGGCAAAATCGAAGTGCCAACGAAGATCAGGATCGACGCGGCAAGGAGGAGCAGAAGACCCAACGCTAAGCGTTGGGCGATCAGTTTCAGTATTGGGTGCATCTAATGAACCCTTATGCGTCTTTGACCCAGCATTTGATCGGCGCTTTGTTGTTCATCAGCTCAGAGTTCGGATCTTCGATCCAGCCGCCGACATTGTTTGCAACACCGTCAACAAAGTCGTTGAACATTGGCAGGATCAGACCGCCTTCGTCGCGGACCATCATGCCCATCTTGGAATAGATTTCCTTGCGCTTGCCTTCGTCCAACTCGGCACGTGCCTCAAGCAGCATCGCGTCGAATTCGGGGCGCTTCCAACGGGTGTCGTTCCAGTCTGCAGTCGACAGGTAGGCTGTCGAATACATCTGGTCCTGTACAGGGCGGCCGCCCCAGTAGGATGCACAGAACGGCTGCTTGTTCCAAACTTCGGACCAGTAACCATCATTGGGCTCGCGCTTGATTTCCAGTGGAATGCCAGCGGCTTGCGCTGATTGCTGGAACAGCGATGCGGCATCAACAGCACCAGGGAAGGCACCATCAGCAACGCGCAGGATGATCGGGCTGCCATCGTGACCGGAAGCGGCGTAATGCTCTTTGGCTTTTTCGATGGAATGTTCGCGCTGTGGGATGGACGCGTCGAACAACGGATAGGATGCGTTGATCGGCATGTCGTTCCCGATTGAGCCGTAACCGCGCAGGATTTTATCAACCATTTCTTCGCGGTTGATGGCGTATTTCAGCGCCAGTCGCAGTTCGTTGTTGTCGAACGGCGCTGTATCGATATGCGCGATGAATACATAGTGGCCACGACCGGACACTGATTTAACGCTCAGGTTCGGTGCGCGGTCCAGCAGGGCGGCAACTTTGGGGTCAACGCGGTTGATCATGTTGACCTGACCGGACTGCAACGCCGCTGTACGCGCTGTCGCATCGTTCAGCACCAGCACTTCGTTATAGTCGGTAAAGCCGCGGTTGTCGGCATCCCAGTAGTTTTCGTTGCGGGTAAAGCCGTGGCGAACGCCGGGCTCGTCAACTTCCAGCGTGTAGGGGCCCGTACCGATACCGGCACCGGGGTTGTCCATGCCGCCATCGGGCTGGATCATAAGGTGATAGTCGGCCATCAGATAGGGAAGGTCAGCGTTGCCGACACCCAGTTCAACGATGAAGTTATCGCCATCAACCTTCATATTCTCGATGCCGCGCATGATGCCCAAGGCACCTGACTGGCTGTCTTCGTTCGAGTGGCGCTGCATTGTCTTCAGCACGTCATCGGGGGTCATGACTTTGCCGTTATGGAACTGAATGCCCTTACGGATTTTAAACGCCCATGTCTTCGCATCGGCAGACGCTTCATAGCTTTCGGCCATGCGCCCTTCGACGGTGCCGTCTGGCGACACGTCAACAAGTGTTTCATAAAGGTGACGCAGGTTATCAAGCGGCACTTCGGACGCGGTCAGAGCCGGATCAAGCGTGTTGGTGGATTCACCGCCCGACGAGCCGATCTTAAGCGAGCCACCCCGAATCGGGGCCTCGTGTGCAGCGGCTTGGGCATTGTCGGCCAGCATTGTGTTTGCGACTGCAGCCGTCACACCCAAGGCAGCGGCGCGGCCTACGAACTCACGGCGCGTCATTGTGCCTTTGGCCACTTGGCCGGTCATATATTTCAGTTGATCATTCATGATCATATCTCCCTGTTTTGGTGCTTTTGTTATATGCGCCTACGTTGAGGCTTTTTTGTTTTCCCACGTTACGTTTGCGCATTTTCCTTTGTGTCGCAAGGGTTAATACCTTGATCCATGTGGCGGGTTTATTACATGAAGTGTCGCTTAATGCTATCCTCAAGGTCGCGTTCATAAACCAGCCTATCGCCTTCATAGGCTTCGAGCCGTGCCGTTAGATAAAAGGTCGTGGCGTCAGACCACATTTTGGAGTGGGTTTCAGTGCGCAGCATGATGCCGTCGCGCTCAAGTTCTTCGGACCAGTGGCAGGTGCCATTGGCGCTGAGTGGATCAGCGGGATTGATCGTCCAGCGTTCGCGCGCGATCGAGCCTGCAATCAATCCGTGATCGGCGTCTTTTACTTTGCCAAAGTCGTCTTCGATTATCAGGGATACATCGCCGGTGACCATATCGGTTTCCTGCCGCCGAACGTGGCTTTCGGGGCGCAAAGTTTCCGTTTCCCATGGGGCCGCAGCGGTGGGGGGCGGAAAGGTATATTCATCACCTCCCGTAGTGGGCCGCTGGGGCAGGGCGATCTCACCCGCCGTCAGGGCCAATGTTGCCGCGTCGGGGGAGGGCCAGATCAGAGGCCAATAGGCGGTTGAGATCGAGACCCGCAAACTGTGGCCTGCGGGGACGCGATAAGCGATGTGGTCTAGATCAAAGCTGATGTCCTCGGCCGTGCCCGGTTCCATCGACGCGGGGTCTTCGGCGTTGTTGCGGTGGCTTAGGTTCAGCACGCCATAGGTAATGCGTGCGCTGGCCCCGTCAGGATGGACATGATTCAACCGGACTGCGATCTGCCCTTGGGGCTTGTCGCAAGAGAGCCGCAAAGTAATACGCGGCGCGCCGACTATATCCATGTTTTCGATCAGGGGGGCAGTGTCAAAGCACGTCGACAGAGCATCGTCTTGCCGCTGGTCGCCGGGCATTTCAGGCCCCAGCCAGATCGCGCAGTATTCACCTGTACTGGCACCGCAGTGGGCTGGCGATGCGATTGTCGCGTTCAGGTCAGCCGGTTCGTGGGCAAGGCCCTTGTCGGTCAGATAAAGCGACTGGACTGGCAAATGTGATGTTGCACCTGTGTCTTCGGCGATCCAGCGTCCGGGGCGTTCCAGCACCCATGTCGCGGGGCGCATACCGTCCATCAGGTACGCGCGGTAATCGGGGTCGTCCTCGACGCCAGTGTCGATGTCTTTTAGCCAACGATCCCACCAGCGCAGCGCCTCTTGAAGGAAACCAATGCGCGGCTCGGGGATCGCAAAATGGGGGTATTTGTGTACCCACGGGCCGACGATCCCTTTGGCACCGGGCAATGCCTCGACCAGTTGGGGAACTGCGTTTTTGTAGGCGTCGCCCCATCCTCCCACGGCGAGAACTTTGGCTTTGATCGTGGAATAGTCTTCGATCACCGACCCTTGCTTCCAATAGGCATCGCGGGATTGATGGCGCAGCCACAGGGATGGAAGAAATGGCTCGGCCTTCAGGCGTTCCAGCCACATCTCGCGCCAGTCCGCCCGCAATGCCGGATCAGGCGCACGGCTGGAATATGCCCACATTGTAGCACCCCAGCCAAGGTTCTCATTCAGCAGGCAACCGCCCTTGTAATGAATGTCGTCGGCA
Organism: uncultured Sulfitobacter sp.; assembly: GCA_965363735.1. GTDB lineage: Bacteria > Pseudomonadota > Alphaproteobacteria > Rhodobacterales > Rhodobacteraceae > Sulfitobacter. The sequence continues at coordinate 13,422 of CBDTUA010000013.1, forward strand.
AATCGGTCCACGGTTGAACATAGCGTGATGACTGCCTTGAGAGGTTCGGGCGCATGCGCCGCAACTTGCAGTCCGTTGAAGCCACCCCAGCTGATCCCCATCATGCCAACGCTGCCGTTGCACCAATCTTGGGCGGCAAGCCAGTTAATCACCTCGATGCAGTCGGTTTGCTCGAGCGGGGTATATTCGTCTTCCATGATCCCTTGGCTGTCGCCATTGCCGCGCATGTCGACGCGCACACAGGCGTAACCGCGTTCGGCAAACCACGGATGGGTCAGCGCATCCCGTCCCGTGGTACCGTCGCGTTTGCGATAGGGAAGGTATTCAAGGATGACGGGTACGGGTGCCCCTTCGGAGTTTTCGGGTCGCCAAATGCGAGCGGACAGCCTGCAGCCATCCGACATTGTGATCCCTAAATCAGGATCTTCGATCAAGGCGAGCGGGGCGTTTGTGCTAGATGTCATTTGACGAGCGTTGCTGCGGGGCCGCAGGTTGTCAACAGAATGCTTAACGAAAAGACAGCTTTTTTTACACGTGTAAAGTTTCTGCCCAAGCGCAGAGCGCGGTAATAAAGGCGATCAGAAAGCCCGCACCTTCCCTTGAAGGGGGAAACTGTGGCCTTGATGCACATAAAACCATGGCAGCAATAAGGCGGTGGGAATTTAAAGTTGGCAATTTCCGTCTAGTAAAGGTAGTTTCACGATCAATAATATGTTCGCGATTAACGCGAGCGAAGACAGGCGACTACACGGTTCGATTTAACGAGCCGGTGGTAAATTCAATGACCAGGTGATCCGCATAGAACGGGCATCGAGGTAGAGCGGTGGTAATATGAAGACGATAGATTTCGTCGTTCGCGATCAAGCGGGCGCATTGCAACGTGGTGCGGTGGCCGATGGCTCCAACTTCCACGTTATTCAGGCACAAGCCGGCCAAGAAATTTCCCTTAATCTGCGTCAGACAGACTTTTTGTCTCAGCAGCGCACTGGAAATGATCTGGTTCTGACGCTGGCCAACGGGTCCGTCATCACAATCGAGAATTACTTTAATGAAACAGGCACCGCAAATCGCCTGTTCATCTCCTCAGATGGATATCTGAACGAGGTCGCCTTTATCGAAGGCGAGAGTGGCAGCCTGTACGCGCAGTACGGCCCGACCGAACAGTGGGGCAAATGGAGCCCGTCTGACGATCTGATTTATCTTGGACGAACCGATGTAGCTTCGGCCCCCGGTGCTATCACTGGCGGCGACGACGAAGTTTCTATGCTTGCAGCCCCATTGCTGGGCGCGGGCTTGCTTGGCGGTGGTGGTGCTGTAACTGCAGCGGCGGTAGTCGGTGGCGCAGCTGTTTTGGGCGGTGTTGGCGCTAGCAGCGGCGGCGGCGGTGGCCGCTCGGCTGCGGCCCCGTTTGTGAACGAGGCGGAGTCTTCGGCCACCGTTGGCGGGGACGGCGCTGATAAGACAGTGACAGTTACAGGCGGCGGCGAGCCGGGTTCAGACGTTGTCGTCAAAATCGGCGACAAGGAAATCGAAACCACAATCGATGACGACGGCAAATTCGAAACTGTTTTCACCGGGGATAACTTCCCAGCTGATGGCGATTACGAGGCGGTTGTCGAAGTAACCACAGGTGGGGCAACCATCACGTTGGACGGCCCGACATTCGTGATCGACACGACAGCCCCCATCACAAACGTTTCCGAAGGCACACAAAGCACGTCTGACTTCTTTAACGGGGAAAGCTTTGCCCAAGGTGTGACCCTCAACGGCACCGGCGAAGCAGGGTCCACCATCGACGTCACCATTGGCGACGTGACACGGTCCACCACTGTCGGCGAAGACGGTTCATGGTCTGTGACCTATGAAGACGGTGCGCTTCAGGGTGGCGAATACGAATCCGAAGTCACAATCAAATCAACTGATCAATACGGCAACTCTGCCACCACAACCGAAACGCTGGTTGTCGACACTGTGGCACCAACCGCTGTTGTGACATCCGGTACGCAAGGCGCTGGCGACAGCTTCAACGCGGCGTCCTTTGGCAATGGTGTGACCCTTAGCGGCACAGGCGAACCCGGTTCCACGGTCGAGCTGACCATCGGCGGCGTCACTCGCACAGCTACAGTTGGTGACAACGGCGCGTGGTCTGCAACATGGCAGTCCGGCACATTGCAGGGTGGCGAATACATCGCCGATGTCACGATTATCACGACCGACAAATATGGCAACGCGACGACGTCCACTGAAAAGCTGGTCGTTGATACCGTGTCCGAAGTCTCGGTCGCAGATGACAGCGCCGCAACCGACGGCACAATCAACGCGGCAGAGCGTGACGGTGGTGTAACCCTCACAGGCACTACGCAGCCCGGTTCGACTGTTCAGGTAACCTTTGGCTCGGCCACGCATCCTGCGACGGTCGCGGCTGATGGCAGCTGGACGGCGCAATTCGCCTCCAACGAAATTCCGACAGGCGAGACAACAGCAACTGTCACTGCCGTTGCAACTGACTCAGCGGGCAACAGCTCGACCGCGACAGGCCAGATCGAAATCGACACGCTCGTTAATAACCTTGCCTTTACCAATCAGGCAGGCGGGTCCGACGCGATCATCAACGCAGCCGAAGCTGCCCAAGGTATCGTTATGAGCGGTACGGTCGAGGCCGGTTCGACTGTTTCAGTTAAAATGGGCAACGTATCGCACGCGGCAACTGTCGATCAGAACGGCAACTGGTCCGTGACTTTCGCGCCCGGCGACATTCAATCGGGCAACTATTCCAGCTCGATGGTGGCAACCGCGACTGACATGGCGGGCAATACCCGCAGCGTTACGCAATCTGTGTCGGTTGACACCGAAGCAGGCGTTTTGACGATCAGCCCGACACCAGTCGAGGGCGACGACATTGTTAACTACGATGAAGCCAGCGATGGCGTGGCAATTTCAGGCACCGCAGATGCAGGCGCGATTGTGACCGTTACCCTTGCAGGTGTTTCACACACCGTAAGCGCAGACGGCAACGGTCAGTGGACAACATACTATGCCGCATCCGAAGTCGCGCAGGGCGTCTATACTGCTGATATCACTGCGACAACCACTGATGCAGCAGGCAACAGCCGTTCGGCCACCGACAGTGTGCAGGTAGACACCCGCGTCGACAACCTGTCGCTGAATGTGGTTGAAGGCGACGATATCGTCAGCGGCGCAGAGCGTTTGGCAAATGGCGGCGTTCTTGTAACCGGCACATCCGAACTCGGGTCGTCCGTTGTGATAACGCTTGGCAACGCATCGGCAAATGGCACGGTCGATTCAAACGGAAACTGGGCAGTGACCTTTGCACCGGGTCAGGTGCCTGAGGGCACAATCAACACCACGGTTTCTGTCAAGGCGATCGACCTTGCGGGCAACTCTGCCACGGTCAGCCATGCTGTGCTGATCGACACGGTTGTTGATCCGTTGAACATGAATGCGGCGGGCGGCAGCGACAATGTTGTCAGCGCTCGCGAAGCGGCGATTGGCATTGATCTGGACGGTCAGGTCGAAGTCGGCTCGACTGTTGTGGTGAACTTTGACGGTACGAACTATACCGCCAATGTCGACGCTGCAGGCAACTGGAGCGTGACTATCCCGGCATCCGACATCCGCCCCGGCACCTATGATGCCGCCATCTCGGTCACGGCGACAGATCACGTGGGCAACGTTGATTCCGTCAGCGACACGCTGGCAATCGATACATATGCGCCAGATGGTCCGGTGATTGAATCCTACACCCGCGATGGCGACGGCATCCGCGCCATTTCGACCGAGCAAAGCGATGATATGTTGGCGGTTCACCAGATCCATGCTAATAAGTCGATCTCGGAGGTTGCGGCCAGCACGCAGGACAATGACTTCCTCAACGAGACAAACTTTTACTTCAGCTCGGATGTTCCAGACGGGTCTGACCTGATCGTGACAGCGACAGATGCGGCAGGAAACTCTTCCGGCACTTATTTGGCACTGGATGACGAAAGCGCAAACACGCAGCTTGTTCTGACCAATCCGAACCTTGGCAACTACAACATCGAAACGGTCGATCTCCAGTTCGCGGAAGAAGCGCAACTGACCATAACCGAGGCAGCATTGGTCAATCTGTCAAGCAACACCAACACCTTGGTCGTGAACGGTCACAACGATGATACGGTCACCATCACGGGTGCAACGCGAAACGGGTCCGAGGTCAAAGACGGCCAGAACTATGACATCTATTCGCTAGGCAGCGAAGGCACGTTGTTGATCGACGACGACATTACCGTGGTAATCTAAAGCCGGCACAAGGCTACGGCGCGGGGGGCAACGACCATCCCGCGCCGAATAAAAATTAAACCGGCACGTTAAGGGCAGGCGAATGGGGCAGAAATTAATAGGGGCAGGGGGCATGTGCGCAGCGGCGCTGGCCTTGTCTGGCTGCATGTCAGACATCGGGGGCCGATTTGCCCCGGCCGATATGGTTGCGCGGTTCAAGACGCCCGATGCTTCGCAAGCCGTCAAACCGACATACGCAGAAAAAGTGACCGCAGACAGCCAGATCATCCAAGGGCTGGCCCTGCGGTTTTCGGTTCTGCCGAAAGGCGATGTCTCAGACATGGTTGCGTCGTCCGTTCTGGCCGCCAACAGCCGTACCGCCGAAGCAGAATTGCGCGCCGCGACCCTTCGGTCAGAGGCGGCAAGCAAGAACTGGCTTCCTAAAATTGGCCCGCAGATCAGCCTGACATCCCTAGGATCTTTGGCGGCAAATCTGGTTGTGGACCAAGTGTTGTTCGACAATGGCCGCCGCAAAGGTGAACGCGAATTTGCCGTTGCCGACGTCGAAGTGGCCGCTGTTTCGCTGGCGCAAGACACCAACAATCGCGTGGCAACCGCGCTTACGCTTTATACAGCCGCCGCCCAAGCCCGCGAAAACGCGACACTTGGAAAGGCGACGCTCAAGGACATGACCCATTTCGAATGGGTCATGCAGGAGCGGGTAAAGGGAGGTGTGTCAGACATGTCCGACCTCACCATTCTGCGCCAGAAGCTCTCTGAAATCCGCGCCACCTATGAGGCCGCGGTTGAGCGTGAGGCGACGTCGCTTTCCGAACTGAACGCCATGTCGATCAAGCCGCTGACAGATTTGCGCGGCGTCCCTGTTATTCCGGTCGATGCCTTCGCGGGTGAACCCCTGATCGTGGTGCGTGCAGAGGCGGAAAAAACCCGCGCCATCGCCGCCGCCAAAGTTGAACGCGCCGGCAAGTTGCCCGGCCTTTCCGCTGGTGGCACCATTGGCGAAGGCAGCAATTTGGGGCTAAATGTTGGGTCTGATCAACTTCTGGGGTTCGGCACCAAAGCATCGCTTGAAGCGAGCGCAATGGCCGAGGAAACATCGACCCGCAAGGTGCGCCAAGCGGTCGAAGATTCAAACCGCAACTTGCGCCGTCTAGAAAAGCAGATCAGCGCCAAAACTCGCCAAGCCGCCGAGGCGGCAACCCTTGCCGCGCAGGCCAAGCGAAACCTGGATATCTTTCAGGAACAGTATGATGCGGGCCAACGTCAGGTGATGGATGTCGTCGGCGTATATGAAACCTATGCCCGCCAGCAGCAGTCGCAGGTCGTGCTGAAATATGACGTTGTGCGCCTGCGTATCGAGATGGCCCAAATCCAGGGTGTTCTCGCCGACGGGAGCGCGATTTGACCCAAAAGCCGACCTTTACGCTGACCATCACGAACGGCAATCGGGGTCGCCTGAATGCAGCGAATGCCCCGCGACCCAAGGCGGAAAACGTTAACCGCCTAGAAGACCGTCTGATGGCGCGCGCGTCATTGGCAGCGACCTATGCAGGGTTGTTGGGCGTCGAAACCACAGCCCGCGATGTGTTCGAAACAATTGCCGCCAATTCCACCGAAGGGGCCCAAGCCGATCAAGAGGCGGACGCAATTGCCAAAGGCATGCAAAGCGTTGGTTTGCTGACGCAGGTCAGCCGCGTCGATGGGCTGTCCAAGGATTTGTGGCCCGCACTTGCCTATATGACCTCCGGTCAGGTGCTGCTGGTCATGGGGCAATCGCGCGGCGATCTGATCTTGTTTGACACCACCTGCACTGACAACCGCGCAATGGTCCCGATCTCCGATTTTAAACCCTTCTTTGCCGGTTTGATTGTCCGCGCCGAGGCGTCGCTCAAGACCGTGGCGAAGACCCACAAAACCGACAGCATCAAAGCGCATTGGTTCTGGGGGCAGTTCCCCCGTTTTCGCCGCCAGCTGATCGAAGTCGCTATGGGGTCATTTGTGGCCAACCTACTGGCCGTCGCCGTCGCGCTGTTTTCCTTGCAAGTCTATGACCGCGTGATCCCCCATCAATCCGAGGCGACGCTTTGGGTGCTTGCCGCCGGTGCCGGTCTGGCATTGCTGATGGAATCTTTTCTCAAGATGGCCCGAGCACGGTTAATGGATGGGGCCGGACGGCAGATTGAAATGGCTGTCCAGGATACCTTGATGAAACGCCTGTTGGGCATGCGGTCCGACACCCGTGGCCAAGCCCCGAACCAGCTTTTTTCCGCAATGCGCGAATTCGGCTCGGTGCGTGAATTCTTTACTGCTTCGACCATCGGGACAATCGCCGATATCCCATTCATCTTTGTGTTCCTCTTCCTTGTGGCCAGCATTGCGGGCAATGTCGTTTGGGTGCTGGTTCTGGGCGGTATCCTGATGCTAATTCCCGGGTTCTTTTTGCAAAAGAAAGCGATCCAGCTGACGCAGGAAACTCAAGGTGCCTCGACCAAATCCTCGCGGCTTCTGCACGAGGCGATATTCGAGCTGGATACCGTCAAAACCCAACGTGCCGAAGACCGCATCATGCGTCTGTGGACCGAGCTGAACACGCTGGCGTCGGTCAAATCCTCAGAGCAACGTAAACTTGCGTCATTCCTGACATTCTGGAGCCAAGGTATCCAGCAAGCGACCTATGTCGCAGCCGTGATCGTGGGCACTTATCTGGTCTTTGCGGGGCAATTTACCGTCGGTTCGATCATCGCTGTGGGCATTCTGACGGGCCGCACTCTTGGCCCGCTGACCCAGCTATCGGGCACCATGGCCCGCTGGGGGAATGTTAAAGGGGCGCTTGACGGCCTGGACGCCATCGTGGCCGCACCCCAAGATGCCTCAGAAGACCGCACATACCTGCGTCGCGAAAAGCTGAAAGGCCAATTCGAGCTGCGCGATGTGATCTTTCGCTACGAAGATGACGGCGCGCCCACGCTCGAGATCAAATCCATGATGATCCAGCCGGGCCAACATGTGGCGGTGCTGGGGGCGAACGGGTCGGGCAAATCTTCGCTGCTCAAGTTGCTGAGTGGGCTCTATGCCCCGACCGAAGGCCGCGTTTTAATTGATGGCACCGAAATGACCCAGATCGAACCGCGCGACCTGCGCCGCTTGATCGGATACCTAGGCCAAGACGTGCGCCTGTTTTCGGGCAGCTTGCGTGACAACTTGAACCTGACCATGCTGGAGCGGGACGACGATCGCCTGCTGGCGGCGCTCGATTTTGCGGGCCTCGGACCTTTCGTCAAGAACCACCACAAGGGTCTGGATCTTGAGATAAAGGACGCGGGAGCCGGTCTGTCAATTGGCCAGCGCCAGTCAATCGGCTGGGCGCGGCTGTGGTTGCAAGACCCGGCGATTTGCCTGCTGGATGAACCGACCGCCGCACTGGACCAAAATCTTGAAGCGACATTGGTGTCACGCCTGCACAATTGGATGGAAGGACGTACTGCTGTGATCGCGACGCACCGCGCCCCTATTTTGGCGCTGACAACCCGCACGCTGGTCTTGCAAGACGGCCGCATGACCGTGGACGGACCAAAGGAAAAAGTGCTGGCGCATCTGGCCGGCAATACAGGACATGTCGCATGAGCAATGCCAGCACCACTAATCTAGGCGCGCAAATGACCGACACCATGCGGGGGCCATCCATGGTGGTCTGGCTGTGTGGGGCCACCGTTCTGCTGTTCGTGTTGTGGGCGGCCTTCGCTTGGGTGGACGAGATCGTGCGCGCCGAAGGGTCGATGATCTCAAGCTCGCGCCCTCAGATCATTCAGAACCTTGAAGGGGGCATTCTGGCTGAGCTGTCCGTGGGCGAAGGCGACATCGTTGAAAAAGGTGACGTTCTGGGGCGGCTGCATGGGACACAGTTCCAATCCTCGGTTGATGACTTGCAAGACCAGATCAGCGCTTTCGAAATCCGCCGCCTGCGCCTTGAGGCCGAGTTGGCGGGGCAATTCGACGTGGAAGTGCCCGATGAATTTGCACAGCGCACCCCCGGTATCGTTGCGTCGGAACGCACATTGCTGAAGGCGCGGCAATCCGATTTTGTATCCCGTTCTGACGGGGCCAAACGGGTGCTGACCGAAGCTGCCAAGGAACGCGAGCTTTTGGAAGCCATGCTGAAGAAAAAAATCGTGTCCCTGATCGAGGTCACACGTGCGCGCAAGGTGCATGCCGATGCGCGGATCAAGCTGGACGAGATCACTACAGGAACCGAACTGGACCGCGCGCAGGAATATTCAGACGTGCTGAAAGAGCTCGCGACGTTAAAGCAAAACCTGAAATCCAGCACCGACCAGTTGAACCGCACCATTTTGGTCAGCCCTCTGCGCGGGATCGTCAATAATCTGAGCGTGACAACAATTGGCGGCGTCGTGCGCCCTGGCGAAGAAATTCTGCAGATCATCCCGCTGGACGAAGAACTGTTTGTCGAGGCCCGCGTAAAGCCCGAGAACATCGCCGGTGTACGTCCGGGCCAAGAGGCAACGGTCAAGCTGTCGGCCTATGACTACACGATCTATGGCACGCTCAAGGGCACAGTAAAGTTGATCTCTGCCGACACATTCAAAGACGAACGGTCGCGCAGCCCTGACGGTGATCCGCACTATAAAGTGACGTTGCAGGTCGACACAGAACATTTGACAGAGCGTCAGGCGTCGCTACAGATCCGGCCGGGCATGCAGGCGAGTGTGGAGTTGCATACGGGGTCCAAAACGGTACTGCAGTATCTGCTCAAGCCGTTGTACAAATCCAAAGAAGCGTTCCGCGAGCCGTAGAGCGCTGACCGGCGGCTGTCGGCCCGTCATACACTGGAGATGAATTAAAAAGCGACCACCAAGGGTATTCTTAAGCCACAGAATACAGGGCTGCGTTTAGGGGGTTTCGGTATCCAGCCAAATCGTCACGGGGCCATCGTTGGTAAGGGCAACGGACATGTCTGCACCAAATTCACCGGTTTGTGTGGGAATTCCGAGAGCGGTCATGCTTGCGATAAAGTCGAGGTAGAGCGATTTGGCAACGTCCGGTTTGGCGGCGTAAGAAAAGCCGGGGCGTGTGCCGCGTGAGGTATCAGCGGCAAGTGTGAACTGGCTGACAATCAGGGAGCTCCCCCCGGTTTGCGCAAGGCTGAGGTTCATCTTGCCCGCATCATCTTGGAACAGGCGCAGCTTGGCGATTTTAGCGGCAAGCGCGTTGCCTGTGGCCTGAGTATCGGCCGGCATTGCGCAGACAAAAATCAGCAGACCCGCGTCGATTTCACCGATGACAGTTCCATCAACAGTGACGGAAGCCCGTTCGACGCGTTGAAGCACCGCACGCATGTCAGGATTTCCAGTCTATGATGTCAGACGGGTCCGCCCGTTCTGTGCGAAACTGATTGATCGGTGCGTCCGCGTCGGGATAGCCGAATGAGATGGCACAAAGAACCAGCCTGTCATCGGGTATACCCAGATGGTCCCGGACTAATGGCGCATAGGCTGCAATGGCGGCCTGAGCGATAGTTGCAACACCAAGAGCTGTTGCAGCCAAGGTAAAGGCGGTCACAAACCCACCGCTGTCCATCGCGCCATAGGGGCCAAGCTCGGCCGGGGCGGTGATGATTGCCACGTGTGGCGCGTCAAACAGGGCATAGTTGCGCAGCATCTGAGCGGTTCGGCCAGTGCGGTCGGATTTGTCGATCCCCACCGCATCATAGAGCTGAAAGCCGCAGGTGCGGCGGCGGTCATTGTAGACCCCGGTGTATCCCTCGGGCCACTCCAGATCGGGTTCGGGCAATGCCCCTTGGCTGGCGGCATCCATCAAGGCCGTACGAAACCGGTCAGTCGCTTCGCCCTTGGTTATAGTGACCTGCCAGGGTTGCGCATTACACCAGCTGGGCACGTGGCGGGCGGTCCGGATGATCCGGGTGATGACATCATCAGGGACGGGGTCGGCCAAGAAAGCGCGGCAAGAATAACGCGCCTGCAAGATTTCAGTAAGCGTGTCGATCTGGGTCATTTTTGCAGTGCCATAAAATAGCCGACAACGCCTGCAACCAAAAGGCCAAGGATCACGGCAAAGGTTATTTTGATCGCGGAATAGGGGCGTTCGCCCTGAACATTGCCAGTGCGGCCGTTGACCACAAAGCGGTAGGTCTTGCCGCGGTATTTATATGCCGCAAGCCAGACCGGAAGAAGGATATGTTTGAACGTGACATCGCTGATCTGGGTTTGCACATTATGGATCCGCTGACGGTCGCCGCCGATGTCAAATCGCACGTCCCGCTCGATCATCGCATCCATGATCTGCCGTGCTTCGACAAAGCCGTCCTCAAGGGTGATCGAATAGGCCTCGGCACGGAAACCTGCCAGATATTCGGGGGCATAGGGTTCCATCGCCGCCAAATCCCAAGGCTCGAGTGCGTCGGTGAATTTCTTGGGCAGGGATTTCGATGCCAGAACCAAAACGTCGTCAAAGAAACGCGCCACCCGACCTGAGGCGGCCCGCCAGCGGACCTTTGGCACCTGTCGCCGTTCCGGTTTGCCGTCCCGCATCACGGTGACAGTCACATAGTAAACTGTGCCGCGTTCGCCAGTATAATTAGATTTCGTATCGGCGTCATAGGTCCAGTAGGGGACATAGATCCCCTCCATCCGGCGGCCCTTACGGGCATATTCCTGCAGACCGTTTGGCGCAAACCAAAGGCGGCCGAGCCAGTTTATCATCGCGTCTTTAGCCACGTTTTCCGTCAGCGCAAAGGGCAAGACGCCGCGCGGTTTGATGTGACGGTTTAGCCCGGTATCGACCACAACGGGTGTCGCGCAAAACGGGCATTCGGTGGCGTGTTTATCCTCGTCAAACTCGACCTGAGCCGCGCAATTGGGGCAGGTCGTAACGCGGGTTTCCTCCATCTCCGCTTGGGGCAGTTGGCGGGCTATGGCGGCGCGAAAATCAAGTTCCGAGATAGGTTGATGTGTCCGCCGTCCCGAGATGGCCTCGGTATTACCGCAGTGATCGCAGACCAGAAGATATTTTGCTGGATCGAAACGCAGATCGGAACCGCAGGTGTCACATGGAAAACGGTGTTCTTCCACCGGGGTTGGCGGTGGGGGAGGTGGTGCAAAGGAGGGGCTATCAGGCATCACGGCGTCCTTTGAGCGTGGTGGGACCAGACATAACCTGCAACCGTCTGTGTCACCAGACCCGAGTTATAGAAACCGGGCAACAGCTTGGATGCCATGATCCGGTCGGCGCTGCAAACGGCGGCGCTTTGGCTAGGGCAATGTAGACCTGAGTGGCAAAATTAGGGGCACGACATTATATTACTCACCGCCCGTGACACCGGCTTGAAAAAGAAAACCTCCCGCGCGCTGCGGGAGAGTTACCTGTTTCTGCCTGCGGTGCCATGTACAGCGCGTTAGGTGGCAGGGGGCGGAGGCGGTGGCATTACGGTGAACAGCTGGGCCAGTTCATCCACATCATCGGCCTTTTTCCAGCCGTCCTGGCCGGGGGTCCAGACCAATGTTTCCCGGGTCAATGCGCCGTCGAGGGTCATACGGCCAAGGGCCGCCTTCGAGAACGGCCCCTTGGTCTGGCCATTTTCAGCGAGATGCCAGACCTTATCTGCAACAGGTGGTGGCGGCGGTGTCTGCACAGCTGCAGGGCGCGGACCCCAAGGGCCTGCCTGTGCTGCGGCGGCCTGACCAATCTGCATGCCTAGGCCAGCACCCAAGCCAGCTTGCATGGCCGCACCTGCGCCGCCATCACGGCCAAGGGCCTCGGCGGCCTGAAACTGGGTGTATTGGTTCAGGTCGCCAATCATTCCCATCGACGACCGTTTGTCCAACACCTGTTCTACTGCGGGGGGCAGAGAAACGTTTTCGACGTACAGTTCGGGGATCGACAGACCATATTCGCTGATGGTCGCCGAGATTTCAGCGCTGACCAGCTTGCCCAGTTCGCGGGTATTTGCGGCCATATCAAGGATCGGGATTTTCGACATGGCAATGCTGCGCGAAAATTCCTGCACGATGATATTGCGGATCTGATAGCTGATCTCGTCCATGGTGAATTCGCCATCAGTGCCGACGATCTCGGTCAGGAAATGCGCAGGATCGGACACTTTGACAGAATAGGTGCCAAAGGCGCGCAGACGCACGGGGCCAAATTCGGGGTCACGAACGATTATCGGGTTCTTTGTGCCCCATTTGAGGTCGTTGAACCGCGTCGTGTTGACGAAATAAATCTCGGATTTAAATGGGCTTTTGAAACCGTGATCCCAATGCTGCAGCGATGTCATGATCGGCATGTTGTTGGTCTCGAGCATGTACAGACCGGGCGTGAACACATCCGCCAGTTGGCCCTCGTGTACAAACACAGCCGCTTGACCTTCGCGCACGGTCAACTTGGCACCGTATTTGATCTCATGGCCTTCGCGTTCAAACCGCCAGACCATCGTGTCGCGGGTGTCATCGGTCCAGTGAATGACGTCGATGAATTGGCCAGAGAGGAAATCAAGAATACCCATGGATGTGGTCCTTTCGGGAAGGTGGCAGCGGTCTAAACGGGGCCGCCCGTCAATTCGCGGGCGATGGTGCGGACGATCGGAATTGCCTGTTCGGCGCTGATGCCCGCTTCTAGGCGTGGATCATACAGGATTCTTAGCAGATTCTCATCGTGTCGTGTCAGCAGCGCAAATTCGTCATCATCGTTAAATATTGACGGGCGCGCGGTCGGACTGTCGTTGGCCAAACCCAACCCTTGGGCCAGCTCTTCGTGGATGCACGACAGGCGCATAAGCGACGGGTTTTCCGCGCGGATTACAGCCACAGCGGCAGTGTATGTGCTGGGGTCTACACCACCTGCATAGGCGGCCACGATGCAATAGGTATCGCGGCGCAGATTTTGCAACGCGCTCAGGCTGGCGGGGGTTACACCGGGGATGCGCCTTGCCGCCTCGGCCAATGCTTCTTCGCGGTCATCTTCGCCAGCGATAATCACCATAAAGTTCGGCGCGCCACCCACCGATATCGGATGGCCCGTGATGCCGGCCAGCCGCCCGGCGTAAGCTTGCACCGCAGCGGTATCGGCTTTGCGGGTTGAAGGCGGGACACCATCGCCAAAGACGATGGCCATGCGCACAGGTTTTTCCCAGCGGCGCATCAACGTTTTCTCGCCCCGACCAGAAAAGGTGGCGTTATATTCGTTGTAAAATGCGACCTGTTCAAAGTTTCGCGCCAGCATTTCAGCAGTATAGGGCGTATCAGGCCCGCCACCATCACGGCGCAGCAGGCCTTGGCTAAGCTGTGCTTGCTGCACCTGATTGAAATAACTGCGCAGCTTGGCGCTTTCTTGTGACGTTGGCTGCGCAACGATTGGCGCAGGCAAAGCCACAGGAATGGCAGGGCGCGCGATCGGTTTGAGGGTCGACTCGATAGGCGGCTGCAAGGCGCAGGCCGTCAGCAGCAAACCTGCTACACCTGTCACCACCCAGCTTTTCAATTTACCGATCTGCAAATCCATTCCCGCGCCCTGATCTTATGCGACGGGTTTGGAGGCCGACGCCGACGCGAGGGTGTCGCGCAGTTTGGCTTCCATTTCCTGCAGATCCTTTTCGGCGGCGGCTCGCTTGGCCTTGCCTTCATCAGCAATTTGAAGCGATTCCTCGATGGTGCCGATCAGGTCCGCATTGGCTTGCTTGACCGCTTCGATGTCAAAGACGCCACGCTCCATCTCGGTGCGGATGATCTTGTTGCTTTCACGCAGGTTCTTTGCGTTCGAGGTCAGCAATTCATTGGTCAGGTCATTGGCTTCGCGCACGGCGACTGCCGCCTCGCGGGACCGCTGGATCGTCACGGCCTGAGCCAGTTGAGTTTCCCAAAGGGGTACTGTGTTAACGAGGGTCGAATTGATCTTGGTGACCAGGGACTTGTCGTTTTCCTGTACCAACCGGATTGAAGGCAACGATTGCATGGTAACTTGACGGGTCAGTTTCAGGTCATGCACGCGGCGTTCCAAATCATCACGCGCGGCACGCATATCGCGCAGTTCTTGGGCTTGGATCACCTGATTTTTTTCAGCCGCAGCCTTAACGGCAGCTTCTTTGGCGGGGATGTCAGTGGCGTCCAACTGAGCCAGCTTGGCCTCGCCCGCAGCGATATAAAGCGCCAGTTCATCATAAAATTGCAGGGTCTTTTCGTACAGCATATCAAGGGATTTGATATCTTTCAGCAACGCGTGTTCGTGGGTCAATAACTCGTCCGTGACGCGGTCGATCTGGCTTTGGACTTTCTCGAACTTGGCCGTGAATTTGGCGAAAGGTGCGGCGCGACCCAGCAGACGCTCCCACCAGCTACGCTCGCGGCGGACGTCCAGTTCGGATACGGAAAAACCGCGAATGGTGGTGACGATGTTGCGCAAGCTGTCACCGGCCGGGCCGACATCCTTGTTGCGCACGTCTTGCAACATCGCCTGGCTGATTTCCTGCAACTCGGCCTGTGCGGCGGACCCGAAAGAGATGATCGACTGGGTTTCGTTCATGTCGATCTCGGCCATACGGCTTTTAATCTCGTTGCTCATCGGGCCATCGGCCTTTTCCAGTGCTACAATGGCCTCGGCAGGCGCGGGGTCGGCCAGCACGATTGCGTTAACTTCTTCAACCAACGCAACAGTCTGGGTGGCTTTTTCGCGAACGATGTCGGACATGGTGGTTCTCTTTCTAATCTTTGGTAAACGCGCGCTATTTCAGACGCACGCCTTCTCGGGAAAGCCGCTCACGCAGCACATCAATCTCAATGTTTAGGTCGGTCTTGTCTTCCAATAGCGATTTTTGCGTACGCGCGGCGAAGTTTTTATCCAGATCATCCAGCAGGGCCAAATAGTCTGCGCGCGCCTGCGCATCGCGCGTATTGGCATAAATATCCGCAAACTTGAGCGTCGCATCTCGGGCACCTTGCAAATAAACCGACAAGTACTTCCGTGCGCCGGTCAGATCACGCGGGTCTTCCTCTACTGTGCGGATCAGCGTGCGGGCGGTGGCTTGAAAATCGGCCACACGTTCTGAGGTCTGCCGGTCGCTTGCGCGGGCAATTGCGACGCTCATGGCGTTCAGATGTTTTTCGGCCTCTTCGACCACTCGGGCCACACGATCCTTTTGAAAGCTGTCGACCCCTTCCATCCCCTTGGAGGAAAGCGGATCAATGCCGAACGCAGACACATGTAGGCCAAGAGCTGCCAGCCCGAAAATCACGGCTGCAGCAATGCTGGGGTCATTCTTATATGCAGCCAGACTAACGCCGATCCCTGTCAGGGCGCTTGCGATCATTTTGCGAGGTAGGGCAGGGCGTTCAGCTACTTTGCGGGCGACATAAGCGGCCTCGGCCTTTAGCCCCTCGCGCAGCATAAGCGCGGCACTGGTCAAAAAACCTGCCGCGACCAATCCCAAGGCCAAACCTTGGGCCCCATCGTTCAAAGACATGAAAACCAGTGGGATCGCAGGAATAAACAGCACATTCGCGCGCGCCCCTACGGGATCGACCTCGACCCGCTTTGCGCGGGGCGATTGGGCCGTGTCACCATCCTGGCTGAACTTTCCGCCATACCGCTTGGCCATCAGAGGCCCCCCAGCCAGCCAGTTGCGACGCCAAACAGCAGCACAATTAACGCAGCATAAGTGATCTTTTGAAACGGTGTGGGTACCATCAGGCCCTCTTTGTTTTGTCCGTGTTCGGGCTTCAACATGTTCTGTCCCGCGTCCAATGCCCGGTTCACAATTGTCAACAATATGTAAACAATCGCAAGAACCAGCGCCAATAAAATGGCAAATAGAAACAATCGAGCCATCTAATTTTCCCTCTGGACCGTATATAGGGGCTCTTTCAACGAGCCGCTAGGGATTCTGAGGCAATGGCAGGCAGTACCCGCGCAATTTCAAAGCAATTACGGCTTTCTCGTGCTCTTGACCCGTGTGCCAAATTTGCGCGGGGCAGGGCCGTCTGACGCGGGACGCGCAGGCTTGGACTTGCCGTATCCGGGCTTGGGTTTGCCGGGGATCGTCTTGCCTGTTGCGGTCTTTTCGCCGGGTTCTTTAGGCAGGCCGGGGCGACCGGGGCCGGGAACGCCGGGTTTGCGCGGCTTGCGCTTGACGATGTGGCTTGGCTTTTTCTTGACGGCAGTGCCTGTGTTGTCCTCGATTTCAAGGCCCAACTGGTCGCGCACGACCTTGCGTTTTAACTCTTCGACTTCGCCGGGTTTCAACTCACCCAGTTGAAATGGGCCATAGCTTGTGCGGATCAGCCGGTTTACGGACAAATGTACCGCTTCCATAGCGCGGCGAATTTCACGGTTCTTGCCTTCGCGCAAACCGATTGTCAGCCAGGCATTTGCCCCTTGCTGGCGGTCCAGTGTGACCGTCATGGGCTGAAAATCTTCGCCATCAACCGTGATGCCTTTGCGCAAGGGCTCTAGCATTTCTTCCGAGGGGCGACCGTTCACGCGGACACGGTAGCGGCGCAACCAGCCGTTCGAGGGCAGCTCAAGCTTGCGTTTGACCTCTCCATCATTGGTCAGCAGCAGCAACCCTTCGGAGTTCAAATCAAGCCGTCCAACGCTCATCACGCGGGGCATGTCTTCGGGCAGGTCATCAAAAATCGTGCCACGGCCTTTTTCATCGCGGTTGGTCGTCACAAGGCCCGTGGGCTTGTGATACAACCACATGCGGGGCGGCTCGGGGTCGCCTACAGGCTTGCCATCGACACTGATCTGATCGGACGGCGTTACGTTCAACGCCGGGGAATCAATCTGGACACCGTTGACGCGGACGCGCCCCGCTTCGATCATGCGCTCCGCTTCTCGGCGGCTGGCAAGGCCAGCGCGGGCCAGAACTTTGGCGATACGGTCACCGGCGGGTGTGCCGGGTTTGGGGGGCTGTGTGGGTTTATCTTGGCTCATAATTCAGCGCTTACCTTGTTTCACGCCCTTGCGAAAGACCTGCATTTGCGGCCAAGTGCACAGATGGCCTTTACCTCATATATGTCTGCCGCATTGGATCAAGCCCGCGCCGCCGCCCTGCGCGGCGAGGTGCCTGTGGGGGCCGTGGTCGTCGGACCTCAAGGTCAGATCGTGGCGGCGGCGGGCAACAGAACCCGCGAATTGAATGACCCCACGGCCCATGCCGAGATTCTAGCGATCCGCGCTGCCTGCATAGCGGCCGGATCGGAACGGCTGGGGGATCACGCGCTTTATGTCACGCTGGAACCCTGCGCGATGTGTGCTGGTGCAATTTCCGTAGCGCGAATTGCGCGGCTGTATTACGGGGCAAGCGACCCCAAATCAGGGGGCGTCGCACAAGGGGCGCGTGTGTTTAGCCACCCGCAATGCCACCATGTCCCCGAGGTCTACGACGGCATCGCAGCCCAAGAGGCCGAATCTGTTCTGAAAGTATTTTTCGCTGAAAAAAGAAAAGGATAACCAATGGCAAGTCGAGACGAGTTAAGCCTTTTCGTGCGCGATGCGCTGGTTGCAGGCAAAAGCCGCCCCGATATTACCGCAGCGCTGATCAATTCCGGCTGGAGCGAAAGCGAAATCAAAGAGGCATTGGGGGCATGGGCCGAAACGGCATTTACGCCACCCGTGCCGCGCCCCGTGCAAACGGTGTCTGCGCGCGATTTCTTTATCTATGCGTTGACGTTCGGGGTGTTGTTGATCGGTGCAATCAATCTGGTGATCGTGCTGCAAGTCCTTGTCGATATGCTGTTTGAGGATGAGAACTATGCGGCCATCGAGCAGATTCGTTTTGGCGTTTCGGTTCTGATCGTCACGGCCCCACTGTATCTGTGGTTAACCTTGCGCGAGCGCCGCAAACTGGCCAGCGACCCCGCGTTATATCGGTCTGCCATTCGCAAGTGGCTGACCTATATCGCGCTGTTGCTGGCCGCTGCCACCTTGTTGGGTGACCTGATCGCGACAATTTATGCCTTGCTGACGGGGGATTTTACCCTGCAATTTCTGCTCAAGGCTGTGATTGTCGGCCTTGTCGCTGGCGGGATATTCTTATTTTACTACAACACGATGAGACAAGGTGAGCCTGAATGAACCGCCTATTGTTGATTGGCTTTTGTTTGGCAGTTGCGTTTGCGATTGGTGCCGGGCTTTGGGTGGTTGGCGGGCCGGAATACGCCCGTACGGTCGAACAGGATCGGAATCGAGTGTTTGATCTTGATGCGCTGGCGGGTCAGATCGCCTGCGTGGGACAGCCCAAGCGGCCGTTGCCGGAAAATCTGGAAAAGCTGGAACCCTGCTTAGGGCGACAGGATGCAAACCGGACTGACGCTATCACAAACAAACCTTATAGCTATGCCGTTCTAGGCCCCGATGTTTTCGAGGTCTGCGCAGAATTTGCCATTGATCCCCGAACCGCGCGCAGGTTGTTGCCGTATGAAAACGATCTGATCATGCGCGACGGCAATCGGGTCTGCATCGTACGCCGCAAAATAGGTGCGGAATAAGGACTAGATTTTGATGGGTTGCATGACTTCTGGTTCGATCACATCCACACCCGGAAGCCCTGCGATTAGGGCCTCGGCAGACTGTTCAAGCGCGCCGAAGGTCCGATAGTGACAAGGGATCACAGTTTTGAAATCGAAGTATTTCTTGGCCGCATAGGCCGCCTGCGCCATGTCCATCGTATAGAAACCGCCCGCGCTTAGGATGCCGATATCTGGTTTGTGGTAATCGCCCATCCATTCCATATCCGCCATAATTCCGGTGTCGCCTGAGACATAGATCGTGTGGCCTTCGCCCGAGATCATGAAGCCGGTTTCTGCCCCCATATAGATCGGCGCGGTGTCGCCCTCGACCGAGGATGAGTGTGACGCTGGGACCATCGTCACGGCAACCTTGCCGCATCTAATCGTGCCGCCTTTGTTGAAGCCCGTCGTGTTTTCGACGCCTTGTGCACCGAAATATCCCATCAGTTCGACCATCCCTGCCACAGGTGCACCGGTCTTTTGCGCAACCATCTTGAGGTCTTGAGTGTGGTCGAAATGGCCATGTGTCACCAGAATTTGCGTGACCTCAGAAAGTGCCGCCGCGTGGTGTTCTTCGTCCAGCATCGGATTTCCTGTAAGCCAGGGATCGATCAAGATCACTTGATCTTCGAGTTCTATGCGAAAGCTGCCGTGGCCGAGCCAAACGATATTCATGTGTCATTCCTTTGTTTGATTAACGAGAGTTTAGCGTGTGTTGCCGCTTTGGGGAGCCTCCGGCGGGAGTTTATTTGGCAAAATGAAGCTAAGGGGCCCCTGATTGGGCCAATGACAGCCTGCCCAGACTTGCAGGGGGCTGCGGGGGGCGGTAAACGGCAGTCAAAGAGATAAGGAGCGCCCATGTCCATTGACGAGACCACCGCCGCACGGGTGGCCAAATTGGCCCGTATCAAGGTTGAACCAGACGCGTTGCCTGCGCTGGCACAGGAATTCAACAACATCCTAGGGTTCATCGAGCAGCTGAACGAAGTTGACGTCGAGGGCGTCGAACCGATGACGTCCGTGACACCTCAGGTTTTGAAGCGGCGCGATGATGTGGTACGCGATGGCGACCAGCAGGCCAAGGTTTTGGCCAATGCGCCAGACGCGCGCGAAGGATTTTTTGCGGTTCCGAAGGTGGTTGAATAATGGCTGATTTAAACAAACTGGGCCTTGCCGAAGCACGCGACGCATTGCGAAAAGGTGATGTATCGTCGGTCGAACTGACAGACGCATGTTTGACGGCAATCGAAGGTGCGGGCGCGTTGAACGCATTTGTTCACCACACGGCCGATCTGGCCGCGGATCAAGCCAAGGCTGCGGATGCGCGGATCAAAGCGGGCGACGCGCCTGCCATGTGCGGTCTGCCGATCGGCATCAAGGACCTGTTCTGCACCAAGGGTGTGCCATCGCAGGCCGGGTCGCGCATCTTGCAGGGGTTCCTGCCTGAGTATGAAAGCACCGTTTCACAGAACCTGTTTGATGCCGGCGCTGTGATGCTGGGCAAGCTGAACATGGACGAATTTGCCATGGGATCGTCGAACGAGACATCTGTTTATGGCAATGCGGTCAACCCTTGGCGGCGTGCGGGCGATGAAGCACCGCTGACACCGGGAGGGTCCTCTGGTGGGTCCGCTGCTGCGGTTGCCGCGGATTTGTGTCTGGCAGCCACAGGTACCGATACGGGCGGATCCATTCGCCAGCCTGCAGCCTTTACGGGCACTGTAGGGATCAAACCAACATACGGTCGCTGTTCGCGCTGGGGTGTCGTGGCGTTTGCGTCCTCGCTGGATCAAGCGGGCCCGATGACCAAAACCGTGCGCGATGCGGCAATCATGCTTGGCGCGATGGCCGGCTATGACGCCAAAGATAGCACTTCGGCTGAACTGGCTGTACCTGACTTTGAAGCGGCGCTGACCGGCGACATCCGTGGTAAAAAGATTGGCATCCCGCGTGAGTACCACATGGACGGCATGCCCGAAGAGATCGAAACGCTGTGGCAAAACGGCATTGCAATGATGCGCGATGCAGGGGCCGAGATCGTTGATATTTCGCTGCCGCATACGAAATATGCGCTGCCTGCCTATTACGTGATTGCCCCGGCCGAGGCATCTTCGAACCTCGCGCGTTATGATGGTGTGCGCTATGGTCACCGGGCCAAGTTGGATCACGGCGATGGCATCACCGAGATGTATGAAAAAACCCGCGCCGAAGGATTCGGCCCCGAGGTGCAGCGCCGGGTGATGATCGGGACATATGTGCTAAGTGCCGGTTTTTACGACGCTTATTATAACCGTGCCCGCAAGGTACGCACATTGATCAAGAAAGACTTTGAAGATGTGTTCGCAGCTGGTGTCGATAGTATTTTGACGCCTGCGACCCCTTCGGCGGCATTTGGCTTGGGTGAAATGACGGATGCGGATCCTGTCGCGATGTATCTGAATGACGTCTTTACCGTGACGGTCAACCTTGCCGGTCTGCCTGGTATCGCGCTGCCAACGGGCACCAGTTCGCAAGGCTTGCCATTGGGTCTACAGTTGATCGGACGCCCGTGGGAAGAGGCCGATCTGCTGTCTACCGCCTATGCGCTTGAGAAGGCGGCGGGGTTTGTAGCCAAACCTCAACAATGGTGGTAAAAGGCCGGCAACTAAGCAGTCAATAAAAAGCAGAGCTAATGATTAAACCAATTTCGCTTGTCACAGTCTTGGGCATGGCCTTATCGGCGTGCCAACCTGCAATACCGGATAGCGGTCGCGGGGCAGGGTTTGATTCATTTCAGACGCAGCAAAGCCGACGTGACTCGGCCTTGGCCTCGACGACTCAGGCCGCAATGCCCGCACCGTCCGCCGTGAATGCAACGGCGCTGAATGCCGTCGATGACGGATCTGCTGCTTCAACTGCTGCAGAAACGGCGCGCGTGCTTGATGCAACGCGCCCGGGTGGTCTTGGCAACGACGCAATGACCAACTCTGGCGTTGAGCCGCTGAATGCGAGCCCCGCAAACGCAGCGCCCCCGGTACTGAATACCGAAGGGATTTCGCAAGAAAACAACTTTGACGCTGTCGCTGGCGAACGCAGCATCGAAGGCGATGCTGCACGGATCGCCGCGAACCGTGCACAATACCGCGTTGTCCAGCCCGAAGCATTGCCAGACCGCAGTGATGCGGGCCCCAATATCGTGTCCTATGCGTTGCAGAACAAACATAGCGTCGGCACCTCAATTTATACCCGCCGTGGCTTTAACAAGGAACGCAAATTTGTGCGCGCCTGTGCAGAATATAGCCACCCCGATCAGGCACAAATCGCGTTTCTAAGCGCAGGTGGCCCGGAACGGGACCGCGCGGGAATGGATCCGGATGGTGACGGCTATGCCTGCAGCTGGGATCCTTCGCCCTACCGCCGGGCCATGCAAGGGTAAGACACCTAGGGTGACGGAAATCATCAAACACCTCTCGCCAAATCAAGGGCCGCGCCGGGATGGGCTGCGGCCCTCGCTCGTTGTGATCCACTATACCGCCATGCAAAATGCCGCGGATGCGCTGGCACGGCTTTGTGATCCCGCAGCCGAGGTTTCGGCCCACTATCTGATCTCTGGGCAGGGCGACATCATCCAGATGGTAGAAGAAGACCAGCGCGCATGGCACGCGGGGCACGGCGAATGGGCGGGGCAGGATGACATAAATTCTCGCTCCATCGGGATCGAACTGGACAACAAGGGCACACATCCGTTCTCAGAACCGCAAATGTCTGCACTAGAGCGCCTGCTGCGAGGCATAATGGACCGGTGGGACATTCAGCCTGAAGGCGTCATCGGTCATTCGGATATGGCACCGGGGCGCAAAACAGATCCCGGATCGCATTTTGACTGGGCGCGCCTTGCCAAACAAGGGCTCGCTGGGGCAGGCAAGGCGCGAGAGCTGCCTAATCCCCCGTGCCCCGAAACCTTCACGGAACATGCGAAAAATGCTGGCTTTACCGCAGATGTACCGTTTGAGACGCTGCTGGCCGCCACACGCCTGCGCTTTGCCCCGTGGCGCTCTGGCCCGCTTTGCGCACAGGATATGGCTTTTTGGCACGCCCCTGCTTCCAAATGGAAATAAATCCTCGCCGAAGGCATTCACACCTCGAAACTCATTGACCCCGCATAAAATAAAACGCTAGGCGTGCAGCGCGCGGAGGGCTGGATGGCCGCGGTCCTGGCAACAGGGTCGAGGAAAGTCCGGACTCCAAGGAAAGACGGTGCCGGGTAACGCCCGGGCGGGGTAACCCGACGGACAGCGCCACAGAAAACAAACCGCCACCCCGGCGGGTCGGGCAACCGATACCACCGGGGCGGTCAGGGTGAAACGGTGCGGTAAGAGCGCACCGCGGGGGTGGTAACATCTCCGGCACGGCAAGCCCCACCAGGAGCAATGCCAAATAGGGACCGCGTGCTGCGCTTGGCGACAGGCAAGGCGGGGCTTTTTCTGCCCCAGCAGGTCCGGGTTGGCAGCTATAGCCATGCAGGTAACTGCATGGTCAGAGGAATGGTCATCCCCTGTCCTCGGGCAGGGACAAAATCCGGCTTATAGGCCCTCCGCGCATTTTTTTCGGCCCAGATCACCATATTCCGAAATTCCGACACGGAAAATTCGAATTTTCCGGCTCCTTTCCGCAAAGGTGGGGAAATAGCGGTTGACTCGGGGGCTGGCGTGACTAGAACCCAAATCTCAGGATTTCACGAGGCTTGGTCGAAAAGCGGCCCTCTCGTACTTGCAGGAGAACGACTATGGCGAAGCCAACCACGATCAAGATCCGTCTGAACTCGTCCGCGGGCACAGGCCATTTCTACGTAACAAAGAAAAACGCGCGTACCATGACCGAAAAGATGGTCATCAAAAAGTACGACCCCGTTATTCGTAAGCACGTCGAATACAAAGAAGGCAAGATCAAGTAAGATCAGCCCTTTGAACGGATTGAAGGACCGCACCCTTGTGTGCGGTCTTTTGCGTTTATTACCAATGAACCACTAATAGCTGCATCCAAAGGCGAGCCCATGCCCAAAGAAGGCCATTTTATCAACCGCAGCAATTGGTTGCGGGCGGCGGTTCTTGGTGCCAACGACGGCATCGTATCCATGTCTAGTCTGCTGGTCGGGGTTACATCTGCCGGTATGGCATCTGGAAATGTGATGCTGACGGGCTTTGCGGGCATTTCAGCTGGCGCGCTGTCGATGGCAGCGGGGGAATATGTATCCGTCTCGGCGCAGGCTGACGTGGAAACAGCCGATCTCGAGCGCGAGCGGATCGCGCTGGAAAACGATCCCGACTATGAATTGGAAGAGCTGGCCGAAGGGCTTGAGACCCGCGGCGTGGAGCCGAAGTTGGCTCTGAAGGTCGCCACCCAACTAACTGACCATGACGCCCTTGGTGCCCACGCCCGCGAGGAGCTGGGCATGTTTGGGCTGGCAGGGCAGGCGAACCCGCTGCAGGCCGCAGGTGCGTCAGCCGGCGCTTTCGTGGTCGGTGGGGCATTCCCCTTGTTCGCGGCGTTGATTGCATCGCAGGCATTCGATATCCCCATGATCGCAATCGTTGCCGTTTTTGCGCTGGTCTTGTTAGGGGCAGGTGGGGCACGGCTTGGCGGTGCACCTATACGGCCTGCGGTGGCTCGTGCTGTCGTGTGGGGTGTTGTAGCCATGGTGTTCACAGCCGCAGTCGGGCACCTGTTCAACGTCTCGGTTTAGCCACCTCCGCCGCGACCAATGCTGCGCGGCTTGCTACCCTGTCCAACCGTATAGGGCCGGAAGCTAGCGATCTTGAGGTTCGATCCCCTTGGTTGCTGCCGTTTGCGCGGCAATATCATCTAGGCTGTATTTCAAGCTGCGTCGTTCAATAGATGCGGGTTGATGCATCAGGCCAACGCCCTTTCGCCGATCGATTTTTGGGCGGATCGGGCGGGGGACAAAACCACCTGCGCAATTAGGGCAGACGTTGTGCAGCACGCCATCGACGCAGTCGGCGCAGAAGGTGCACTCGTAACTGCAAATCCGCGCCTCGGTGGCGTCTGGCGGCAGGTCTTTGTCACACATCTCGCAATTGGGGCGCAGTTCCAGCATAGCGCTATCCTTTCGTGCTTTGCCAAGCGGTAAACAAACGCGACGACTGGGCACAGCGCAAGGGCCTATGAAGGGGAAACAAGAAAAAGGCCCGACAGATTTAACTGACGGGCCGTTAAGTTCTGAAGTGTTTCGAGAGCGCTTATTCGCGGTTTCCGAACAGTTGAAGCAGCATCATGAACATGTTGATGAAGTTCAGGTACAGGCTAAGCGCGCCCATTATGCCGGACTTTGCCAACCATTCTTGGTCGCCGTGCTGGGCGTGCGCAAGATAGGTGTTTTTGATGTTTTGCGTATCATAAGCTGTCAGACCCGCAAAGATCAGCACACCGATGGCAGAGATCGCGAATACCAAAGCAGGCGAACCCAAAAAGATGTTGACCACAGATGCGACGATCAGGCCGATCACACCCATAATGAGGAAGCTACCCCAACCCGAGATGTCTTTCTTGGTGGTGTAGCCCCATAGGGACAGGCCAGCAAAGGAGATCGACGTGATCAAAAAGATCTGAATGATCGAATACCCGGTGAACACCAGAAAGATGGAACTGATGGACACGCCCATAACGGCGGCGAATGCATAGAAAAGCGTCTGTGCAGTTGCAGCAGAGATTTTATTCATGGCAGCGCTCAAGCCGAAGACAAAGGCAAGCGGCGCAAACATCACAACCCATTTCAGCGGCGACATGTACAATGCAGACCCAAGCGAGGTCAGGTACGTATCATCGCCTATCTGCGCCACAGCGGCAGCAGGGTCGGTTGTAACTGCAAGACCGGAGATGGCCCAAGCAGCAGCAAAGGTGATCAACATGCCAATCGACATGGTGCCATACACCTTATTCATGTGGGTGCGCAGCCCCTCGTCGATAGCGGCGGCGCGGGATCCGGCAGCGGACCGGATTGTATTCACGTCGGCCATGAAAGTCCTCCAATAAGTAAAAGAGTTGCGGGATTGGTTTTCCTATCCCGGTATTGCATAGAATATCGGTCGACTTGCATTGGTTTTCAAGGCTTTTCCAACGATTATCCGTAAGTGGTTTCAATAAAGTTATTGCTTTTCAAACCACCCAGCCGCCTTCTCATTCTTTTAAAGATAAAATGGCTCCGATTTGGCGCAATAGTTGCCATTACGCTGACCTGATTGGACTTTTCTTGTGGTGCCATGCACCGTACTGAGGCCCGTCCAAAATATTCTCTTGCCAGATGCATCACGATACTCAATGGATTGTTCCTGATGCATCACGAGAGTGGATGAATGAGAAACCTTGATATCACCACGCTAAGATCATTCGTCGCGGTTGCTGATTCAGGCGGGGTGACCCGCGCCGCAGGTTTCCTGCATCTCACGCAATCTGCAGTATCGATGCAGCTAAAACGCCTAGAAGACCTCTTGGGGCTGGAATTACTGGACCGGTCAGGCCGCACGATTGCCCTGACCGCGAGCGGAGAACAGGTGCTGGCGTATGCCCGCCGGATGATCGCGCTAAACGATGAAATGATTGGCAGATTGACCGACCAGTCGCACGAGGGGGTTATCACCCTGGGCGTGCCCCATGACATTGTTTATCCAAACATTCCCCAAGTGCTCAAGCAATTTAACTCCACCTTTCCTCGGGTTCGTATCCAGATGGAGTCTTCCTATACCCGAACCTTAAAGGATGCCTTTGCCAGGGGGGCTTGTGATCTGATCATTACCACTGAAACCGCCCTTGATACCGGCGGCGAGACGTTGTGCACCAAGCCCTTGATCTGGATCGGCGCGCAGGGTGGTGCCGCTTGGCGACAAAGGCCGCTGAAACTGGCCTTCGGGAGGTTTTGCACCTTTCGGCCCAATGTTGTTGAAGCCTTGGATCGGCACAGCGTAAAATGGGATGTGATTGTCGAGACAGAGAGCGACCGCACAATCGAGGCGACGGTCAGTGCGGACCTCGCTGTGCATGCGATGATAGAAGGCACCGAACCACCGCATCTTGAGCGGATACACCATCACGGTGCGCTGCCAACCTTGCCGGGGCAGAATATTAACCTTTACGGCGCTTTGACCCCGCGCAACACGGTTCACGATTCGTTGGCAGGAATAATCCGTGAGATGTTCCGGTAATATGTGACAAGCTTGTTGGGGGTTCTCAGGCAAAAAATTCAATGTCTCAGCTAGGAATAGGCAGGTTTCCTCTCAGCCGTATCTTTTGACGGTCATGTTTTGCTGGGACGCTAAGCGACTGTAAGTGCGTTATTTTCCAACTGGTCAAAAAAGAAAGATGCAGAAATTACGCCTCAGCGGCTAAAATTAACCGATAGCAAAAAAAGTCGTTTTGCAAACATAGGTTTTAGTGTTAAATTAAATACACGGATAGGGTGTGTTTATATTTCCACATTTAGCGTCTCTAAATGACTATGGAAAAATTTCTGCTCACAAGTTAACTTATCTGAACCGCATTCAAATATAGTGCGGAATTTTGACGACATAACAAGTTCACAAAATCGCGGAGCAGGCATTTTCGCCTGAATTCCGATGGATGTAAAAGTACAGCACGCCCAAAGGTGCCTGCAACTGGAAAGATTATAGCGATGCCACACAAAGTAGATGTACATGTAGGACAGCGTATCCGCCAACGCCGTTGGTTGGCCGGAATGACACAACAAAAGCTTGCTGAACTGGTGGGCATCAAGTTCCAACAGATCCAGAAATATGAAACAGGTGCGAACCGCGTCAGCGCATCGCGTTTGTGGGATATTGCAGATGCTTTGGGGGTTGAGGTCGCGCATTTCTTTGAGGGGCTCGAGGCCGAAAAAGACAAGGCCGATTCAGTGCCGGATAACATCCCGGCCGATTTGATTGGCGATAAGGAGGCGATGGATTTGGTGCGTTCCTACTATGCGATCCCCGAAAACCAACGTCGCCGGTTGTTCGAATTGGCGCGTGTCCTCAGTGACGTAGCCTGACGCCATTCCTGCCAAGGTTCTTGCAACAACAGCAAGTTGATGGCAGTGAAAAAACCATGGATGCATTAAATAAACTTGATCCCGATGTTTTGCGTGTTGGCCATTTATTGGCCGATGCGGCACGAACAGCGACGCTTGCCCATTTTCGCACAGCAGATCTGGCGACAGATAATAAGCTGGCAGAGGGCTATGACCCTGTCACCGTCGCGGACCGCGCCGCGGAACGCGCGATGGTGGATATTCTGGCCCGAGAACGGCCCGACGATGCCGTCATGGGCGAGGAATACGGAGCCGTCGCAGGGACCTCCGGGTTAACATGGGTGCTGGATCCGATTGATGGCACGCGTGGTTTTGTGTCTGGCACACCGACATGGGGCGTGTTGATCGCCCTTGGCGACAGCGATGGCCCGTTTTTTGGCATTATCGACCAACCCTTTATACGGGAACGGTTTATCGGTGGGCAGGGCGTGGCGACCGTCACGGGGCCAAGTGGAACTTATTCCCTCAAGACCCGCGCGCCTCGGGATTTGTCCCAGGCGACGCTTTTCACCACATTTCCAGAGGTCGGCACCGAGGCAGAAGGGGCTGCTTTTGCACAGGTGGCAAAACAGGCCCGGTTAACCCGCTATGGCATGGATTGTTATGCTTACGCACTGGTCGCCTCCGGGCAGGTTGATCTGGTGATCGAAGCAGGTTTGCAAGCTTATGACGTTCAGGCACCCATCGCAGTGATCCAAGCTGCAGGGGGCATCGTGACCGATTGGCAAGGCGGTCCCGCCCATCAGGGTGGCCGGATCCTTGCCGCTGCGAACATCGAAATACATGCCCAAGCATTGGCAATCCTCGGGGATTGCCCCGCGTGACATCAGTTCTTATTCGGAACGCCGACAGCATCCTGACGATGGATGATATGCGCCGTGAACTAACCGGTGCCGATATCCTGATCCGCGATGGGGCAATCGCGCAGGTTGGGCAGGGACTATCTTGTGACGGCGAAGTAATCGACGCCTCCGGGTGTGTCGTGACACCGGGCCTCGTCAATACGCATCACCATTTATACCAGACTTTAACCCGCGCTGTTCCGGGCGGACAGGACGCGTTGCTGTTCGGATGGCTGCGCACGCTCTATCCGATTTGGGCGCGGTTCACGCCCGATCATATGTTCACATCTGCGCAGATCGGCCTTGCTGAATTGGCGCTGTCGGGCTGCACCCTAAGTGCGGATCATCTGTACCTCTATCCCAATGGCTCACGGCTAGAAGACACCATCCATGCCGCGGCTGAAATTGGCATCCGCTTTCAACCAACCCGTGGCGCGATGAGCATTGGCGAAAGCGACGGCGGCCTGCCGCCTGACGCCTTGGTCGAGGACGAAGCCGCGATCCTAAACGATTGCATACGGGTGATTGATGCCTTCCACGATGCCAGCCCCGCGTCGATGTGCCGTGTCGGGGTCGCCCCCTGTTCGCCGTTTTCCGTAAGCCGCGATCTGATGCGCGACGCGGCGGCCCTTGCACGCGACAAAGGGGTGATGATGCACACCCATCTGGCCGAAAACGATCAGGACGTCGCCTATTCCCAAGAGAAATTCGGCTGCCGCCCCGGTCAATATGCGCAGGATTTGGGCTGGGTTGGGCCAGATGTCTGGCATGCCCATTGTGTAAAACTGGACCAAACCGAGATTGATCTGTTTGCGCAGACCCGAACTGGCATAGCCCATTGCCCCTGCTCTAACTGCCGCCTCGGGTCAGGCATTGCGCCGGTGCGCGCCATGCGGGATGCAGGTGTGCGGGTCGGCCTGGGTGTCGATGGATCCGCCAGCAATGACGCAGGAAACCTGATCGCCGAAGCCCGTCAGGCGATGCTGCTGCAACGTGTGGTCCGGGGTGCCGACGCAATGAGCGCCCGCGAGGCGTTGGAAATCGCAACCCGCGGAGGCGCGGATATTCTAGGGCGACCTGAATGCGGGCGGATCGCTGTGGGCGCGCGGGCGGATATTGCCGTCTGGGACGTCAGCGGCATTGAAAGCGCAGGCAGCTGGGATCCAGCTGCCTTACTGATGGCAGGCCCGCGTGTCGTGCGTGATCTGTTGGTTGAGGGCCGAATAGTCGTTCAAGACGGTCAGGTTCAAACCATTGATCTGCAGGCTCAGGTGGCGCGGCAAAAGACTTTGGTGCGGGGGTTACAGGCACAGCTATGAAAACATTTGCGACTATATGCGCTATTATGGCGGCACTTTCGACCACTGCGCTTGCTAACCCAGCGGCGACGCAAGCGCTCAATAATCTTCGCACCTCAAAGGGCATGGCACCTGTCACGTATTCGGCCAAGCTTGAGGCGGCGGCAAAAGCCCATGCGTTGGATATGGCCAAGCACGGTTATTTTGCCCATGAGGGGCGCAATGGGTCGTCCGTCGGCGACCGCGTGAAAAAACAGCGCTATAAGTGGTGTTTTGTGGCTGAAAATATAGCCAAGGGACAGCGGGACCTACGGCAGGTCATGCAAGGATGGGCGAATTCGCCAGGTCATTATGCCAATATGACTAACCGCAATGCGGGGTCGTTTGGACTTTTCCAAGGGCCGGACCGTATCTGGGTCATGGTTCTTGCGGCACCTTGCTGATCCAAGCCAGCGGCGTGGCTGCGCCACATTATCTTGATAGGCGCTTGTTGATGAGTGAGCCCACCTGACTAAAGGTCCTGTGTGCCTTGATGTAGCATGCTCCGCTGAGAGTTTTTTTGGCAAAATGAAAATAGCTAAGTTCGTCTTTTGCCTGCGACCCAGACGTCTTGGATCGCGCGGTCATCGCCCATCATGATGGTGGCAAAAAGTTTGTCCCAGATCGTTTCTGCGTTTTGAGCCCGCTGCGCGATGGCAGGGGTGGAGGACAGGTTGAGCACAGTGATGTCGGCTTCGAGCCCGGGGGCGAGGCTGCCGATTTTGTCGTGCAGGTGTAAACTGCGTGCGGAGCCTGCCGTCGCGAGCCATATTAGTTGCGCTGCGTGGAGTGGAGTGCCGCGCAACTGCCCGATCTCGTAGGCTGCGGCCATTGTACGCAGCATTGAAAACGACGAACCACCGCCTGTGTCGGTCGCAAGGCCAATGGGGATGTTGCGCCCAGCAAGCCCCGCCATGTCAAACAGCCCGGAGCCGATGAACGTATTTGAAGTCGGGCAATGGACGATCGCGGCACCACTTTCTGAAATCTGGTCGATCTCGCGTTGCTGAAGGTGGATCGCGTGACCAAATACCGAGCGTTCGCCCACTAGGCCATGTTCCTCGTAGGTATCAAGGTAATCGCGCGCGTGGGGTGCAAGGTCGCGGACCCAAGCAATTTCATCGACCTGCTCGCTGAGATGGGTTTGCATCAAGCAGTCGGGCCGTTCTGCCCAAAGTGCGCCCAAGGCGGCCAGTTGTTCCGGCGTTGAGGTTGGCGTGAAACGGGGCGTGATAGCATAGCTGGCGCGCCCCATGCCGTGCCAGCGGTCGATCAATGTTTTGCTGTCGTCATATGCCGATTGCGCCGTGTCGCGCAGGCCATCAGGTGCGTTGCGATCCATACAGGTTTTGCCAGCCACGATCCGCTGACCGCGGGTTGCTGCAGCGGTAAAGATCGCATCGACACTGTTTGGGGCGATGGTCGTATAGCTGCAAGCCGTTGTTGTGCCATGATCCAGCGTCAGATCAAGATAGCGCCCGGCAATCTCAGCGGCATAGACCGGGTCCGACAGGCGCATTTCTTCGGGGAAGGTATATAGGTTCAGCCAGTCGATCAGCCGCTTACCCCAGCTAGCGATGATGGCCGTCTGGGGATAATGCACATGCGCGTCGACAAAGCCGGGGCAGATCAATGCATCGCCATAGTTGGTAACTTCAGCCTTGGGATATGTCTTGCGTAAATCCTCGCCTGACCCGACGGCCTCGATTAGACCGTTGCTGATCAGGATACCTCCTGCGCTGTCGATCGAGACTGCGTCCTCCCAGTTTTGAGCAAGCGGATTACCGGAAAAAACCAGAGTGTGGCCAAGAAGAAGGGTTTGCTGTGTCATGCCACCATCCTAGGGCTTTGCGGGGGAAGGAACAATCGGTGTCATGCCCCTTTTCGTACCATTGTATCCCTGCTTTGCGGCGCTTATTGTCTGCAAAAATCAAAAGGGGGTCACGCAATGTCTGATGAAACACAAGAGCTGGAATTGGGCCCCGAAACCGAAGAAGAAGCCGAGGCATACAAGCTGAACAAAAGGGCCGTGGCATCGATCCTTTATGCGGTCGAGATTGATGATGCTGAACGGCTGACCGAGTTGATGGAACCGCTGCACGCGGCTGACATCGCCGACCTTTTAGAGCAAATCAGCAGTTTCGAACGGACCAAGCTGATCCGGCTGTATGATCGCGAATTTGACGGGGAAATCCTGTCAGAGCTGGATGAGTCCATCCGTGAAGAAGTAATCGGGATTCTGACGCCGCAAGTCTTGTCCGATGCTGTGCGCGACATGGACAGCGATGATGTCGTTGACTTGATCGAGGACCTGGAAGACGAGCAGGCCGAAGCAATTTTGGGTGCGCTGGAAGATGTCGACCGCGCCGCGGTTGAGCAGGCGCTGACCTATCCGGAATATTCCGCCGGTCGTTTGATGCAACGCGAGGTCGTCATGGCCCCCGAACATTGGACAGTGGGCGAGGCGATTGATCATCTGCGCAAAACGCCCGAAGAGGATTTGCCGGATCAATTCTATCACATTGTCATGGTCGATCCCCGCATGCACCCCGTGGGAAATGTGACATTGGGCAAGCTGATGCGCTCAAAGCGGGCGACGATGATGAAAGACATTCTGGAAGATACATTTCAGGTTATTCCTGCGATGCAAGCAGAGGGCGATGTCGCCTATGCGTTCAACCAGTATCACCTGATTTCTGCGCCCGTGGTCGATGACGAGGGCCGGTTGATCGGTGTGATCACCATTGATGACGCCATGACCGTTCTGGATGAGGAACACGAGGAAGATATCTTGCGTCTTGCTGGTGTGGGCGAGGGGTCCCTTTCGGACCGGGTGATTGAGACAACAAAACAACGCTTGCCATGGCTGGCGGTCAACTTGTTGACGGCGATTGCCGCATCAATGGTTATTTCCCAGTTCGAAGCGGCCATTGCGCAGATCGTGGCGTTGGCCGTGTTGATGCCGATCGTCGCCTCGATGGGTGGGAACGCGGGCACGCAAAGCCTGACAGTGGCAGTGCGCGCGATTGCAACGCGCGATTTGACTGGATCGAACGTTTGGCGGGTAATTCGGCGCGAGTGTCTGGTGGGCTTGATCAACGGCGTCATCTTTGCGGTGATCATGGGGGTTGTGGGCGTGATCTGGTTCGGCTCACCTGCGCTGGGCTATGTGATTGCGACAGCGATGGTGATCAATATGGTCGTGGCCGGGCTGGCCGGTACGGGCATCCCGATTGTGCTGGAACGGATCGGTGTTGATCCAGCTCTTGCATCGGGTGCATTCGTAACAACCGTGACGGATGTCGTCGGCTTTTTCGCATTCCTTGGACTTGCGGCGGCTGTGTTGCTGTGACTGATCTGGCAGCCATCAAGGAAGCGGCGCGCAAGGCGGCTTTTGCCCGGCGCAAGCCGCTGTTTGATGCTGCCAATGACGCGCAGGCAGGTTACCTAAGCGAGGTTTTGGCGGGCTACCGTGGCGTGCCAATATCTGGCTTTATGCCGATCCGAACCGAGATTGACCCGCGCCCGGCAATGTCCGAGGCATCCGCACATGGGGTGGTTGGTGTGCCTGTTATCATGGGCGCTGATCAGCCTTTGCGGTTTGCGCGCTGGACGCCAGATGCCGCCATGATCGACGGGCCTTTCGGGGCGCAAATTCCATTGGATGAAGATTTCTTTGAACCCGAAATTCTGGTCGTGCCCTTGCTGGCCTTTACCAGAAACGGGGATAGGCTGGGCTATGGTGGAGGTTTTTATGACCGCAGCCTAGCGCAACTGCGGGCGCGGCGCGCGACACTCGCAATTGGTTTTGCCTTTGCAGGCCAAGAGGTCGCTGAACTACCATTGGAACCCACAGATGAACCGTTGGATATGATCGTCACCGAAATAGGCGTGATTGACGTAAAGCGGTGATGTTAACCGGTTCCATCCTTGGGGCGGTTGCAATTGCGGCCCTACTGCTTTGGTCAGGTCCAGTGCGCAGCTCCATCACATGGAGGGCGATGACCACACCGCTGGCTTCCATTATCGGCAGCGGTTTTCTGGTGCTTGGGCCGATCCTGATGGCGCAGTTTGGCTGGCTTGCCCCGATGGTTATGGCGGTCCTTTGCACGACAGCCTACCTGTTCGGGGCCGCAATCCGGCACAACATGCGCAGGCTCGAAGCAGGTGAGACGCTGCCCATGGGGCTCGAAGCGGCGTCGTCATGGGCGCTAAGCTTTGCCTATATCGTGTCGGTCGCCTATTACCTGAACCTTTTCGGCGCTTTTGGCGTCAGTTTGACCGCATTTGACAGCGATCTTGGGGCAAGGCTGCTGACCAGCACAGTCTACCTCGTGATCCTATCCGTTGGCTGGACGCGCGGTTTTGCCTCGCTTGAACGGATGGAGTATATCAGCGTCACGATCAAACTGGCGATCATCGCGGGGCTGCTGGTGGCGCTTTCGGCGTTCTTTTGGGGTAAGGCGCAAGCGGGTGCGCTGGTCGTGATCCCGATGGAGCTATCCGGCTGGGCGGCGATCACCTTGGGCTTTGGCCTGATCGTCACCGTACAAGGATTTGAGACCTCGCGGTATCTAGGTGCTAGCTATGATACAGGCACTCGTGTGAAGTCGATGAAATGGGCGCAATGGTTGTCAGCGGCAATCTACATGATCTACATCGCGCTATTGGCTTATGTGTTCCAGCCTCAAGATCTGGATTTCAGCGAAACAGCTATTGTTGGCATGATGGGGGTTGTAGCCCCGATCTTGCCTGTGCTGCTGGTCGTTGCAGCATTGGCTGCGCAGTTCAGTGCTGCGGTGGCTGATACCAGCGGGTCCGGTGGGTTGATGTCTGAATTGTCAGCAAAACAGATCACCCCACGCATGGGCTATTTGCTGCTGACAGTGATTGGCTTGGTGCTGACATGGGTTGCAGATGTGTTCCAAATCATCAGTTATGCCTCGCGGGCCTTTGCGGTCTACTATGCGTTGCAGGCAGCAATCGCTGCGATCAGTGCAGGCAGACAGGGCGCGGGCCCTCGCAGCATCGGTTTTGGCGTTTTGGCAGCATTGGGTTTTGCCATCGCGGTGTTTGGCCACGCCATCGAAGCCTAGCAACGCCGCGTTTTCGCACAGCGCGTGATTTTCAGCAGCACAGCCCCTTGCCCTTGGCCGCGCCGCGGCCTAACGCTGGGGGCATGAAAATACTCTTTCTTGGCGATGTCATGGGCCGTTCTGGCCGCCGTGCAATCAGTGAAAATCTGCCCCGTCTGCGCAAGGACTGGAAGCTGGATTTTGTCGTGGTGAACGGCGAAAACGCAACATCCGGCATGGGGCTGTCTGGCCTACACGCCAAGACCCTGCTTGAGGCCGGTGCAGATTGTCTGACCCTTGGCGATCACGCCTTCGATCAAAAAGACATGCTTAGCTTTATCGAACAAGAACAGCGCATCATCCGGCCGCTTAATTTCTCGAAGAACGCGCCGGGCCGGGGCGGGCGTTTATTTACGGCGCAGAACGGCCGCAAGGTGCTGGTTGTACAGGCCCTTGGTCAGGTGTTTATGAAGCGCCCTTATGATGATCCGTTTTCCGCGCTGGAACCGGTGCTGAAAACGCATCCGTTGGGTGGTCTGGCATCGGCGATTATCGTCGATATGCATTGCGAGGCAACGTCCGAGAAGATGGCAATGGGCCATTGGTGCGACGGGCGTGCGAGCCTGGTCGTGGGAACCCATACCCACGTGCCCACATCCGATGCGATGATCCTGCCCGGCGGGACGGCCTATCTGACCGACGCTGGTATGTGTGGCGATTATCATTCCGTCATCGGGATGGAAAAAACCGAACCCCTGCGCCGCTTTATTACCGGCATGCCAAAAGACCGCTTTACCCCTGCCAACGACGAGGCGACACTGTCCGGCGTCTATATCGAAACTGATGATCGCACCGGCAAAGCGACCCGGATCGTGCCCGTGCGCCAAGGCGGGAAGCTGCAGCAAAGCGCCCCATGACACGCGCCCAGATAGCCCTGTATACCGCGTTTCTGGCGGTGCTCGGGGCGGGCTGGGGATTTACTCAACCATTGACCAAGATCGCGGTCAGCACTGGATATCAGCATTTCGGGCTGGTGTTCTGGCAGATGGTAATCGGCGCGGTGTTCATGACGGTGATCAACGCCGTGCGGCGCAAACGCCTGCCGTTTGGTCTGCGCTATCTGCGGCTCTATCTCATTCTGGCGATGATTGGCACCGTGTTGCCGAACTCCGCATCCTATCAAGCTGCGGTCTGGTTGCCCTCGGGGGTGCTGTCGCTGTTGCTCAGCCTCGTGCCGATGTTCGCCTTTCCGGTCGCGTTGGCCATGGGACTGGACCAATTCAGTTATCGCCGCCTTGGCGGGTTGGCCTGCGGGCTGGCGGGCGTGCTGCTGCTGGTGGCACCGGGTTCTGATGTGTCGATGAACCTGCCGATCTTTTGGATCCTGATTGGCCTGATAGCGGGCCTTTGTTATGCGGTTGAAGGCAACATCATCGCCAAATGGGGTACCCTTGATCTGGATGCGTTTCAGGTGCTTCAAGGCGCGTCGCTGATTGGCGCGGTGTTGCTGTTGCCCGTAACCCTGATGACCGGCCAGTTTATCGATCCGACTCCGCCATGGGACACGCCTCAATGGGCGCTAATCGTGTCATCGCTGGTGCATGTTGTCGTCTATGCCGGTTACATGTGGCTCGTCGGTCGCGCAGGATCTGTATTCGCCGTGCAGGTCAGTTATCTGGTGACGGGTTTCGGGCTGATCTGGGCCAAGATTATCCTGTCCGAAACCTATGCGCCGACGCTGTGGATCGCCCTTGCTATGATGTTTGCCGGGCTTTATCTGGTGCAGCCAAGGCCCAAAGCGGTGCTTGCCCAAGCGGCTGCAATCGGCGACACTAATCTCTGATTTATACTCCTCGGATAGGCTGGATATACCCCGAATGGATCTTCTCAACCTGTCGCAAGGCACCTCAGCGACCCTCGCGCTGACGATTGTTTTGATCATGTTCATCATGTTCCTGCGCGAGTCCCTTCCGACCGAGGTGGTTGCATTGTCGGGGGCCGCTGTGATGCTAGCCCTTGGCATTCTGCCCTATGACGACGCCCAAGCGGTGCTGCAAAACTCGGCTCCATGGACGATTGCGGCGATGTTTATCGTAATGGGCGCGCTTGTGCGTACCGGTGCGCTGGACGTATTGACACGACTGGCTGAACGCTATGCGAAAACCCATCCGAAAACAGCTGTGGTGGGGGTTATTATTGCCGTCATGGCGGCCTCGGCGATTATGAACAACACGCCTGTTGTGGTCGTAATGATCCCGGTTGTGGTACAGCTTAGCCAAACGTTGGGCACCAAAGCCTCCAAGCTGCTGATCCCGCTCAGCTATGCTGCTATCATGGGCGGATCGCTGACACTAATCGGGACATCGACCAACCTGCTGGTGGATGGTGTGGCCCGCAGTCAGGGCCTCGAGCCTTTTGGTATTTTCGAAATCCTCCCCATCGGACTAGTGGTCTGCGCATGGGGCCTGATCTACATGGCGATCTTTGCGCCCAAGCTTTTGCCAGCGCGCGATAGCATGGCGAACATGCTGTCGGACCGCTCAAAAATGAAGTTTTTCACCGAGGCCGTGATCCCCCCTGAATCGAACCTTGTCGGGCGCGATGTCCTGGACGTTCAATTGTTCAAACGCGAAGGCGTGCGGCTCATCGACGTGGTGCGGGGCGACCAGTCGTTGCGCCGCGACCTTGCTGCAGTTCAGCTTCATGTCGGCGACCGAGTGGTTTTGCGCACGCAGATGACAGAACTGCTTAGCCTGCAGGCCAACAAAGAACTCAAACGCGTTGATCAGGTATCGGCCGTTGAAACGTCGACTGTCGAGGTGCTGATTACACCGGGCTGCAAAATGGTGGGTCGTTCACTGGGTGCGCTGCGCCTGCGCCGTCGTTACGGTGTCTATCCGCTGGCCGTGCACCGCCGGAACCAGAACATCGGCCGCCAGTTGGACGATCTGATCGTTAAAGTCGGCGATACGCTTTTGCTCGAAGGGGCGATGGCCGACATCCAGCGCCTCGCCTCCGACATGGACATGGTCGATGTGTCGCAACCTTCTGCGCGCGCCTTTCGCCGCGGGCACGCACCTATTGCGATTGCCGCCCTCGCAGGTATTGTCATCCTTGCGGCCCTCAATGTCGCCCCCATCCTGCTGCTGGCAGTCCTCGCCATCGCGCTTGTGCTGGTCACCGGTTGCATCGATGCAGACGAGGCATTTACCTTCATCGACGGCCGCCTGCTCGCGTTGATCTTTTCGATGCTTGCCATCGGGGCGGGGTTGCAGAACTCAGGCGCAATCAACCTGATTGTCGATAATATCTCGCCATTTCTTAGCACGCTGTCACCGTTCTATGTTATCTTCTCGGTCTTCCTTTTGACCACTACTCTGACCGAGATCGTCTCGAACAACGCGGTCGCAGTCATTATGACCCCAATCGCCATAAGCCTCGGCACGGCCCTTGGTATGGACCCGCGCCCGCTGGTTGTCGCGGTGATGATTGCGGCCTCTTGCGCCTTTGCGACGCCCATCGGCTATCAAACCAACACGCTGGTTTATGGCCCTGGCGGCTATCGCTTTACCGATTTCATGCGCATCGGCATTCCGCTGAATTTATCAATGTCCTTGCTGGTCTCTGCCATCATCCCACTTATCTGGTAAGACGTGGTCTCCGCATTGCATTGTGTGTGAAGTGGTGCCCCACACACAGCGCATATGCACATCCATTTACAACGGCCAGAACACCAAAATCGCCGGAATGGACACTGCGACCACGATGATCTCGAGCGGCAGACCCATGCGCCAATAATCCCCAAAAGAATAGCCACCTGGCCCTAGGATCAACGTGTTATTCTTATGACCGATGGGCGTAAGGAATGCACTGGATGCTGCCACCGCGACGGCCATCAAAAACGGATCAGGCGAGACACCCATCGTTTGAGCCATCTGGATACCAACCGGCGCGGCCACAATAGTCGTCGCCGTGTTGTTCAGAACATCTGACAAGGTCATCGTCACGATCATTAATACCGTGAGTACGACCCATGCTGGAAACCCTTCGGTCAACCCGACTATGGCACCGGCAATCAGCTCGGTTCCGCCTGATTTCTCAAGCGCGGCCCCCAGCGGTATCATAGAACCGAGCAATACAATGACGGGCCATTCGATATGGGTGTAAAGTTCTGACAGCGGCACAATTTTGGCCAGTACATAGGCTACCACCACCAATCCAAGTGCGACCGGCAGATAGACCAGGCCAAAACTGGCGGCAGTGACAGCCCCACCAAACAAACCGATGGCCAGCCACACCTTGCTGTTCTCGGTCACGGCCAAGCCGCGGTCTGCCAGGGGCAACACGCCCAGCCATTCCACCACATGGGCCGCGGTGTCGCGAGGCACCAGCAAAAGCAAAATGTCACCGGCGCTTAATTCGGTCTGACGCACCTGCGCGGTGATCTGTTTGCCCTGCCGTGAGATACCCAGCAGCACCGACCGTTGCCGCCATGCCAAACCAACCGTCTGGGCCGAGCGTCCGTTTAAACGGGAATCGTTGGTCACGACGACTTCGATAATCTCGACACCTTCACCGTTTGCGTGCAGCAATTCATGGCGTGTGGTGTCCGCGATAAGCAAATCCAGCGTGCTGCGAAATTCATCAAGCGCGTCGGGGGTGGCCTCGATCACCAGCGCGTCACCGGCCTGCAAGGCCACGTTGCGCGCTTGACCATAGACGCGTTTGCTGTCGCGGGTCAGGCCCAACAGCGCCACATCCGATTTATCCGCAACCTCCTGAAGCTCGGCCAAACGTTTGCCGATCTGCTTGCTGCCTTCGGGAACGGTCAATTCCGCGATATATTGGGACAGGTCTTCGGGTTTGAGGGTGCTGTCATCGCGCGCAGGGATCAAGCGCCAGCCGACCAAAGCAACAAAAGTCAGACCTGCGATTGCGGCGATCCCGCCCACAGGGGCAAAGTCAAACATGCCAAATGGTGCGCCCAGCGATTCCTGCCGGATAGAGGCGATGATGATATTGGGCGGCGTGCCAATCAGCGTAACCATCCCTCCCAGAATGGTCGCAAAGCTGAGCGGCATCAGGCTAAGGCCGGGATTGCGCCCCGCCTTGCGCGCGGTCTGAATATCTACGGGCATCAGCAATGCCAAGGCTGCCACGTTGTTCATGAATGCTGATAAAACGCCACCGATCAGCCCCATCAACGTAATATGCGCGCCCAAGCTGCGTGACGCATCGACCATGGTGCGGGTGATCAACAGCACTGCCCCCGAACGAACCAACCCTGCAGAAACGACCAGGACAAGCGCCACAATTAGGGTGGCGGGATGGCCGAACCCGTCAAAAGCGTCTTTGCTGTCCACGACGCCCAACACAACGGCGATCATCAAAGCGGAAAATGCCACCAGGTCATACCGGAAGCGGCCCCATAGCAGCATTCCAAAGACGGCTATAAAGAGGGTGAAAAGGATGATCTGGTCTTGTGTCATGGGATAGTGCCTGATTTGGGATGTTGCCTTATGACCTAGCAGCCGGACTAGGGGCTGTCTGCCCCCAAACCCCCGAGGATATTTCTGAGCCAGAGAAGTTGAGGCGGGTTTATGCAGCGTGGCTTGTTCGCGGGCAACCGCTGGCCTATAAGGCCACAGTTCAGGAATTACGCACACGAGGTTACCATGGCAGGCCACTCAAAATGGGCAAATATCCAGCACCGTAAGGGGCGTCAGGATAAATTGCGCGCGAAGGTGTTTTCGAAGATGTCGAAAGAGATCACCGTTGCCGCCAAGATGGGTGACCCTGATCCGGACAAAAACCCGCGTTTGCGTTTGGCCATCAAAGAGGCCAAATCGGTTTCCGTACCCAAGGACGTGATTGACCGCGCGATCAAGAAATCATCTGCGGGCGATGGTGAGGATTACGAAGAAATCCGCTATGAGGGTTATGGCCCCAATGGTGTGGCGGTCATCGTCGAAGCAATGACCGACAACCGCAACCGGACAGCGTCCGTCGTACGGTCTACGTTTACTAAAAATGGTGGCAATCTGGGCGAGACCGGCAGCGTCGGGTTCATGTTCGACCGCAAGGGCGAGATCACTTATCCCGCCGAAGTCGGGGATGCTGACACCGTGATGATGGCCGCAATCGAGGCCGGTGCCGAAGACGTAGAGAGCACAGAAGACGGGCACGTCATTTGGTGTCTTGATACCGATTTGAACGATGTCGCCACGGCTTTGGAAGCCGAACTGGGTGAATCGGAAAGCACCAAGCTGGTGTGGCGTCCGACCACCACCACCGAAATGGATCTGGAGGGCATGGAAAAGCTGATGAAGCTAATCGATGCGCTTGAAGACGACGATGATGTGCAGCGGGTTACCGCGAACTTTGAAGCCTCGGACGAGGTGATGGAGCAGCTTTAAGCCGCCCAACGTCATGGCCATTTTCGAAAAGACGCAAAAAAGCCGCCCTTCATCGCTGGGGGCGGCTATTTTGTGACCTATCAACGTGCTGTGCCTTAGCCGAACATCCGCGACATGCTTAAGAATACGCCGTTTTTGCGGATCTTTTCCACCTTTGTAGCGGGTTTTTGCTGAGTAATAGTTGCCAGCGCGCGTTTGACGTCGTTCAAACGGGTCAATGCCTTTGAGCCGCCGGCGCTTGCCTGAACTCCGAGAATTTTGGCCTGTGTATGAAGAGCCGCTTCGATAAGCGCCAATTCGTCTCGGCTGATTTCCAGCTTCTGCTTTTCGTCTGACATAACATCGTTCCTTACTTGCATGAGGGGCAGATAGGTCTTGTTGTTCGGTTTCGCTAGTAGATACGTGGCAGATCACGCATTTGTTTCACTCCTGATCAAAAAAATAACTGCCAAAGTGTCAATTTTCGCTAAGTGACCGTTTTTATTTGCGGATTTATTGGTTCATGCTAGGCAGATATTCTGTTTCAGAGAGGTCGAGATGAACGCTTTCCTGCCCGGATTTGCATTGAGCCTGACATTGATCTTGGCGATTGGCGCGCAAAACGCTTTTATTTTGCGACAGGGCTTGCGCAGAAACCATGTATTCTGGGTTTGTCTGACCTGCGCAGTTTCCGACGCATTGTTGATTGCTGCAGGTGTTGCGGGATTTGGTGCCTTGGGGCAGGCGGTGCCGTGGTTCGAACCCGTGATGCGATATGGCGGGGCGGCGTTTCTGATTTGGTATGGGGTGCAGAATGCGATCTCTGCGTGGCGCGGCGGTGCTGTGCTAGAAGCCGAAGGGATCAGCACGCAGACCTTGCGCAGCACGATTTTGGTGGTGTTGGCGCTGACGTGGCTGAACCCGCATGTGTACCTTGATACGGTGGTATTGCTTGGGTCGATATCCGCACAATATGACAATCGGTTGGCGTTCGGGACGGGGGCGGTTATCGGCAGTTTCGTGTTCTTCTTTAGTCTGGGCTATGGCGCACGCCTGCTAAGCCCGCTTTTTGGCAAACCTCGCAGTTGGCAGATTCTTGATGGTCTGATTGCCCTGACCATGTGGGCGATCGCGGCTAAGTTATTGCTAATGTGACCTTGTGATCACCGCGCCCTTCAGGAATGTATAACGCATGAGCACCGCACACCCCCAACGCCCTGTCGCCGGCATCTTTTGGATGATTGTCACGGGGCTGCTATTCATTTGCGTTACGGCGCTGGTGAAATACATGGGGCCAAGGCTGCCCTCGGCAGAGGCGGCATTCATCAGATACGGCTTTGGGTTGGTGTTTCTGCTGCCGGCGATCGGGGCCTTGCGTGCCGCGCATTTGACCCGGCGACAATGGGCCTTGTTCAGTCTGCGAGGTGGGCTGCATGGCATTGGTGTGATCTTGTGGTTCTATG
The DNA here is from genome assembly GCA_965363735.1 of uncultured Sulfitobacter sp. Taxonomy (GTDB): domain Bacteria; phylum Pseudomonadota; class Alphaproteobacteria; order Rhodobacterales; family Rhodobacteraceae; genus Sulfitobacter. The sequence goes on from CBDTUA010000013.1 coordinate 56,446, forward strand.
CAATGACGCGCATTTCCATCGCCGAAGTTACCGCGATGAATTATTTGGCCCCCATCTACGTGACCATTGGCGCTGCGCTGTTTCTGGGTGAGACGCTGGCATTGCGCCGGATGGTTGCTGTTGCACTTGGCTTGCTGGGCGCAGTGATTATCCTGCGGCCGGGATTTCGTGAACTTGCCAGTGGACACTACGCCATGCTGATAGCCGCCGTCGTCTTTGGTGGGGCCTATTTGCTGGCCAAGGTCTTGGCAGACGAGGTTAAGCCATCGGTGGTCGTGGCGATGATGTCGCTGTTTGTGACGCTGATGCTGGCCCCCTTTGCGTTGCCCGTGTGGATCGCCCCGACGTTTGAAGAACTGGGCGTCCTTGCCGCCGTCGCCTGCTTTGCCACGGCGGGGCACTATACCATGACGCTGGCCTTTGCTGCGGCCCCGCTGACTGTCACGCAACCGGTCACGTTTTTGCAACTGGTCTGGGCGACGGCGCTTGGGGCTGTGGTATTTGCAGAGCCGCTGGATATCTGGGTAATTATCGGGGGCTTTGTGATCTTGGCGTCGGTGACTTTTATCACATGGCGCGAGGCGATGTTGAACCGGCAGATCACCCCCGCCAGCCCCGCAACCAAGCTTTAGCCAGCTAGATCGCTCGGCAGAGCCATGCCGAATGCATGGCGCATAATGCACGGGTTATTGACTCGCGGGTCAATAACCCTAAATCATGTCCAATGACCCGGAATCGTCGAGGACCGACAATGCCCAAACTTGGAATGGAACCGATCCGGCGTGATGCGCTGGTCAAGGCTACGATTGCCGAAATCGGTGCGGCGCAATCGCTGGATGTTACTGTGGACCAGATCGCGCGCCGTGCGGGCATGTCAAAGGCGTTGGCTCACCACTATTTTGGCGGCAAGGATCAAATATTTCTTGCTGCAATGCGCTATATTCTATCGGAATATTCCGGCGAAGTGCGGCGTGAATTGCGCAGGGCCAACACGCCCATCGCCCGCGCCGAGGCGATTATCAGGGCCAGCTTTGACGAAAGCTGTTTTGATCCGGCGACGGTTAGCGCATGGATGATGTTGTATGGATCGTCGCGCACCAATGTCGAAACTTACCGATTGCTGATTGTTTATCAGGCGCGGCTGCGGTCGAACCTGACACACGCGCTGCGGCCGATTTCGGGGCAGCCTGAACGGGATGCCGAAACTCTCGCTGCGCTGATTGACGGGCTGTATCTGCGCGCAGCCCTGTCTGACACAGGCAGTGCATCCGCCGCCTGTGCCCAAGCGTTGTCTCTTTTGAATACCCTGATCGAAAGCAAACCATGACCAAACCGAACATCTTGATCCTGATGGTCGACCAGTTGAATGGCACGCTGTTTCCTGATGGTCCGGCGGATTGGCTGCATGCACCGAACCTTAAAAAACTGGCGGCGCGGTCGACGCGCTTTAAGAACGCCTATACCGCGAGTCCGCTATGCGCGCCGGGAAGGGCGGCGTTTATGTCGGGTCAATTGCCAAGTGCCACGGGTGTCTATGATAACGCGGCTGAGTTTCCGTCCAGCGTGCCGACCTATGCGCATCACCTGCGCCGCGCGGGATATCAAACCTGCCTGTCAGGCAAGATGCATTTCGTCGGCCCTGACCAGCTGCACGGGTTCGAAGAACGCCTGACAACCGACATTTACCCCGCCGATTTCGGCTGGACACCAGATTATCGCAAACCTGGTGAACGCATCGATTGGTGGTATCACAACATGGGGTCGGTAACGGGTGCGGGTGTGGCCGAGATCAGCAACCAGATGGAATATGATGATGCCGTCGCCTTCGAGGCGACGCGCAAGCTTTATGATCTTTCACGCGGCCTAGATGATCGCCCGTGGTGCATGACGGTCAGCTTTACGCATCCGCATGATCCGTATGTTGCGCGCAAGAAGTACTGGGACCTGTACAACGACTGCGACCACCTGCTGCCCGAGGTGTCTGATCTGGGCTATGATGCCCAAGACGCCCATTCCAAGCGGATATTCGACGCCAATGATTGGCGCAGCTTTGACATCACCGAAGACAACATCAAACGGTCCCGCCAAGCGTATTTCGCCAATATCAGCTATCTGGACGACAAGATCGGCGAGATTTTGCAAACGCTCGAGGATACCCGCCAAGAGGCGATCATTGTGTTTGTGTCAGACCACGGCGACATGCTGGGCGAACGTGGCCTTTGGTTCAAGATGAGCTTTTTCGAAGGGTCATCCCGTGTGCCAATTATGATCGCTGCGCCGCAGATGAAGCCCGGACTGAACGAGACCCCCGTCAGCAATATCGATGTCTGCCCGACACTTTGCGATTTGGCAGGCGTGTCGATGGACGAGGTGATGGAATGGACAACGGGTCAATCGCTGGTGCCTATGGGGCAGGGGGTGGAGCGCACTGAACCGGTAGCCATGGAATACGCCGCCGAAGGGACGTATGCCCCGATGGTTTCGTTGCGCTATGGCAAGTGGAAATTCAACTATTGCACGCTGGACCCTGACCAGCTGTTCGATCTGGACGCTGACCCCCTTGAGCTGACCAATCTGGCCGAAGAACCTGCCCACCAAGGGACACGCCAGACATTGCGGGCCAAAGCCGACGCGCGGTGGGATCTGGCCTCTTTTGACGCTGACGTACGCAAAAGCCAGGCGCGCCGCTGGGTGGTCTACGAAGCCCTGCGAAAGGGCGGCTATTACCCGTGGGATTACCAACCGCTGCGCAACGCGTCTGAACAATACATGCGCAATCACATGGACTTGAACGTGCTGGAAGAAAACAAACGTTTCCCGCGCGGCGAATAGACGTCCAACACATAGACATCAATCAATAGACCGGCATCGAAAAGCGAGACAATTATGAACATCCAACCTACTGCCAGCCACTTTATCAACGGCGCCTATGTCGAAGATACCAATGGCACACCCATCGACGTAATATATCCCGCGACCGGCGAAAAGATCGCAACCGTTTATGCCGCCACGCCGGACATTATCGAACAGGCGCTAACCGCCGCTCGTGCAGCCCAGGCCGCTTGGGGTGCAATGACCGGAACAGAGCGTGGCCGCATCCTGCGCCGTGCCGCCGACATCATGCGCGAACGCAATCACGACCTGTCCATCCTCGAGACATATGACACCGGCAAACCCTATCAGGAAACATCCGTTGCTGATGCCACCAGCGGCGCGGATGCGCTGGAGTATTTCGGCGGGTTGGCTGCGTCATTGACCGGCGAACATATCCAACTGGGCGAAGATTGGGTCTATACCCGCCGCGAACCTTTGGGCGTGTGCGTGGGCATCGGGGCATGGAATTATCCGACGCAGATCGCTTGTTGGAAAGGTGCGCCTGCGCTGGCGTGTGGCAATTCGATCATCTTCAAGCCATCCGAGACAACCCCCCTATCTGCACTGAAAGTGGCCGAAATTTTGTTCGAGGCCGGACTGCCCGCAGGTCTGTACAACGTCGTGCAAGGCATGGGCGAAGTAGGGGCCGCGTTGGTCACTGACCCGCGTGTCGACAAAGTATCCCTGACCGGATCGGTTCCTACAGGCCGCAAAGTCTATGCGGCAGCAGCAGACGGAATGAAGCACGTCACGATGGAACTGGGCGGCAAATCCCCGATCATCGTGTTCGAAGATGCTGATATTGAAAACGCCGTTAGCGGTGCAATTATTGGCAACTTCTACAGCTCGGGGCAAGTCTGCTCAAACGGGACGCGGGTCTTTGTACATGCGGATATCAAAGACGCGTTTCTAAAACGTCTTGCCGAACGGCTGGACAACGCGGTGATCGGTGATCCGATGGACCCTGAAACCAGCTTTGGTCCGATGGTGTCGAAACGCCAGCTGGATATCGCGCTTGGTTATATCGAAAAGGGCAAGTCCGAAGGGGCGCGTTTAGTCTACGGTGGCAATGCGATTGACGGCAAAGGTTTCTACATACAGCCAACCGTTTTTGCCGACGTCACCGACGACATGACCATCGCCCGCGAAGAGATTTTCGGCCCTGTCATGTCGGTACTGGATTTCACTGACGAAGACGACGTGATGGCCCGCGCCAATGATACCGAATTTGGTTTGGCCGCTGGTGTCTTCACCCGCGATCTGTCTCGTGCGCACCGCGTTGCGGCGAATTTTCAGGCGGGAACCTGCTATATCAACACCTATAATGATGCGCCGGTCGAAGCCCCGTTTGGCGGCGTGAAGAATTCTGGCGTGGGGCGTGAAAACTCCAAGGCGGCGATTGAACATTATAGCCAGCTGAAATCTGTCTATGTGCGCATGGGCGATATGGAAGCGCCATTTTAATGGTCGGTCTGCCAGAGCCAGAAGCGCAGCATCCGCACATGACCCGTGTTGATGTCCTGAAATGGGTTGCAACGGTCGTGCAACTGATCGGCTACGGGCTGACCGGGCTGGGGATGCAACCTTGGAACGTGTTCGCATTTTTTGCTGGTATCGCACTTTGGTTCGCCGTTGGCGTAATGTGGAAAGACCGCGCAATCATGGTGGTGCATGTCGGTGCATTTCTATCGTTGCTAATCGGATATGTGAGTGCAAACTGATGGAACCTGAATTTATTATTGTTGGCGCGGGCAGCGCAGGCTGCACGATGGCCTATCGTTTGGCCAAGGCCGGGCGCAAGGTGTTGGTGATCGAACATGGCGGCTCGGACGCGGGGCCCTTTATCCAGATGCCTGCAGCATTGTCCTATCCGATGAACATGAAAACCTATGACTGGGGCTTTTCGTCCGAACCCGAGCCGAATCTGGGCAATCGCCGTCTGGCGACCCCGCGTGGCAAGGTGATCGGGGGATCATCGTCAATCAACGGCATGGTCTATGTGCGCGGCCACGCCGAGGACTATAACCATTGGGCAGAACAGGGGGCCGACGGTTGGAGCTATGCCGATGTGTTGCCCTACTTCAAGCGGATGGAACATTGGCATGGCGGTGGCCATGGCGGCGATGAAGAATGGCGCGGCAAAGATGGCCCGCTGCATGTATCGCGTGGGCCGCGCAAGAACCCGTTGTTCAAGGCCTTTGTCGATGCGGGTAGGCAAGCGGGCTATGAGACGACTGACGATTACAACGGTGAAAAGCAAGAGGGCTTTGGCCCGATGGAGCAAACCGTCTACCGCGGCAGGCGCTGGTCTGCAGCCAACGCTTATTTCCGACCCGCGCAAAAAACCGGGAACGTCGAGATCGTGCGCGCCCTAGCCCAGCGTGTTGTAATCGAGAACGGCCGCGCTGTAGGTGTCGAAGTATTGCGGAGTGGCAAAACCGAGGTGTTGCGGGCAAGCGGCGAGGTCATCATTGCCGCGTCTCCGATCAATTCGCCAAAGCTGCTGTTGCTATCTGGTATCGGGCCAGCGGCACATCTGACGGAACATGGTATTGATGTTGTCGCGGATCGCCCGGGTGTGGGCCAGAACCTTCAAGACCATCTTGAACTGTATATACAGATGGCCTCAAGCCAGCCCATTACCTTGTACAAACATTGGAACCTCCCGTCCAAAGCCGTTATCGGCGCGCAATGGTTGTTTATGAAAACCGGTCTGGGCGCGTCAAACCAGTTTGAATCCGCCGCCTTTGTTCGATCCAAGGCGGGGATCAAGTATCCTGATATCCAATATCACTTTTTGCCGATTGCGGTGCGCTATGACGGCAAGGCTGCGGCGGAAGGGCACGGGTTTCAGGCTCATGTCGGTCCGATGCGGTCTCTCTCGCGCGGGGCTGTTTCTCTGCGGTCGGGCGATCCTGCGGATGCTCCCAAGATTGTCTTTAACTATATGTCGCAGGATCGCGACTGGGAGGAATTCCGCAATTGCATCCGCCTGACCCGCGAGATTTTCGCCCAAGAGGCTTTTAGGCCTTTTGTGAAAAGCGAAATCCAGCCCGGTGCCGACGTCCAGACGGATGACGAATTGGACGCCTTTATTCGTGAACACGCCGAAAGCGCGTATCATCCTTGCGGCACTTGCCGCATGGGTCGAGCGGATGACCCTGATGCAGTGGTTGATCCGCAGGGCCGGGTGATCGGAGTTGAGGGCCTGCGCGTTGCAGACAGCTCGATTTTTCCACGCATCACTAATGGCAACTTGAACGGGCCGTCGATCATGGTCGGTGAAAAGATGTCCGATCATATCTTGGGCCTTGATCCCCTGGCTGCATCGAATGATAAGCCTTGGATCCATCCCAATTGGAAGACATCCCAGCGTTAGGCGGACTGCGTTGTTAGGGAAAAATTAACCGAAGTTAACAAGGACCATTGATTGGGGCGCTTAAACGCTCCAGTCATGGTGCATGTTAAATTTCTATTTACTTATTGGCCTCACGTTGGGCATTGCTGTCCTCAGCCCTTCTGTAGATGCTGCTGAAAAGCGTATTACGGGGCAAATTCAGGTTATTGACGGCGACACGTTTGACGTCGGCGGGACGCGGGTCCGGTTGTTTGGCATCGATGCGCCCGAAGGGGATCAGACTTGCACAGATGCACGCGGCCAATCACTGCGCTGTGGTGCGTTTGTGACCACGCAAGTGCGGGATGCCTATCGGGGCAAACGGGCTATTTGCAAACAAGTCGATACAGATCGCTATGGGCGCAGCGTCGCGCGCTGCGTTGTTGGCAATGTGGACGTCGGGCAAA
>CBDTUA010000014.1:0-58205 GCA_965363735.1 uncultured Sulfitobacter sp.
CGGATTGCAAATCCGTGTACAGGAGTTCGAATCTCCTACTCGCCTCCATTTATCCAGCGTAATTTATGCAACACTATCTGCAAACGTCTGGCATTGTTTCCATTCATTCGTTGCGTCAAATACCCTGGCAGTGTCTAATTGCCGAAAATAGTGGCCATGGCAGGTCACATGGAGCGGGGCAGAGCAATGAGCACAAGCACAATGAACGACGTTGTCGCGACCTATCATGGGGTGGAGGTATTGGATGCGCCGTATCTGGGACCGACCATGATCAATAACATGATCGAAGGCAGATATGAGCGCCGCGAGGTACTGTCTGCCCTTAAGTTTATCGAAAAAGGCGATGTTGTTATTGAGATGGGAGCAGGGGCGGGGATAGTCGGTGCCGTGGCTGCCAAAAACTGTGCGCCGGCTAGGATTGTGTCCTTTGAGGCCAATCACAAACTGATCGCATCAATTAAGGCGCTGTATGCGCACAACGGGATCAAAAGCAAAATTGAGGTCCGCAACAAGATCGTTATATCTGATCCGGATGCGCCCAAGTCTGTCGACTTTTATATCCGTGGAAATTTTTTGGGTTCAGGTATGACGATCACCAAGGGGGTGGAACGGGCTGAAAAAGTCGACGTACCAGTGGTGAAGTGGGAGGCGATTAAAAAGCAGATCAAGCCGACCGTTTTACTAATGGACATCGAAGGGGCCGAACTGGATTTCTTTCGCCACGCAGATCTAAGCGGGATCAGGGTGATCATCGCCGAATTGCACCGCCATATTTATCATCGCCCCGGAATGCGTGAAATCAGGGATGGTATCGCCGAAAAAGGCTTTGTCGAGGACAAGGGTGCCTCGGGCGGAGGTGTATTTGTATTTACTGCGGTTTAACCTGTTGTTGGATTGATCTGTCTAAAGGAGGCAAATTATGCTTGTTACCTACATCACGCCCCCTGTGCGATAATGCATCATTCGCTCGCAAAAATGCTCAACCTCAAGGGAAACGGGCATCTTAGCGTTGCTGGTTCGCTTGGGGTATGGCATTGCAGAATAAAATATCTGAACGAAAGTGTTTAGCTCATGTCCGACTTTTCCGCCCGCCGCACCATGATGGTTGATACGCAGGTTCGCCCTTCTGATGTGACAAAGTTTCCGATTATTGACGCGATGCTAAAGGTCGCGCGCGAAGATTACGTGCCCGTCGCGCAGCGCGAGGCCGCATATCTGGGCGAGAACTTGAACTTGGGCGGCGGGCGTATTCTGCTGGAGCCACGGACCCTTGCGAAGATGTTGGACGTGCTGGCCATCGACAACAGCGATCTGGTCCTCGATATCGGGTGTGCCTATGGTTATTCGACCGCTGTCATCGCCCATATCGCCGAAGCTGTGGTTGCTGTCGAAGAGGACGAGCAGTGGGCGAAAGAGGCGCAGGAAACGTTGATGACGTCGGGTGCTGACAATGCGATTGTTCAGGTTGGCCCTTTGGTCGAAGGCGCTGCAAAACACGGCCCCTATGACGTGATCTTGATCCAGGGTGGTATCGAAACGGTTCCAGATGCTATTCTGGACCAGTTGAAAGTTGGCGGTCGCATTGCCTGCATCTTTATGTCGGGTGCCTTGGGCGAAGTGCGAATTGGTTATAAAGATGAACATGGCGTCAGTTGGCGCGTCGATTTTAACGCAGGTGCGCCTGTGCTCAAAGGGTTCGCCCGCGAAAAGGCCTTCCAGTTTTAGGCACGTAATTACACGTTTTCCTCGGGAAACAGGCACGGACAAACGGAGTGTATGTGATGAACTTTAATATGCTGACCAAGAATTTACGCCGGTCTCTTTTGGCAGGTACCATTGGCGTGGGCTTTCTATTTCCCGCGGCATCCACGGCTGAAACCTTAGCCGATGCGCTGGTTGGCGCATATAACAATTCGGGCCTGCTTGATCAGAACCGCGCCCTTCTGCGTGCGGCCGATGAAGATGTCGGATTGGCCAAATCCGCGCTAAAACCTGTCGTGCAATGGACGGCAGGTGTGGCGCAGAACTTTAACAATACGGTCAGCCCGGGATCGGCATTTGTCGCTGCCGGCACGCGGACAAACAACGATGCGATGACGACCACGGTCAGTCTGATCGCATCGCTGCTGGTCTATGATTTTGGATCCACAATGTATTCCGTTGAGGCCGCCAAAGAAACCGTGCTGGCAACCCGTGAAAGTCTGGTTAGTATTGAGCAGCAGATTTTGCTGCGTGCCGTCAGCGCCTATATGGGCGTGATCCAGACGCAACAATTGGTGGCTTTGCGTGAAAATAACGTACGCCTTCTGATGCAAGAACTGCGGGCCGCACGTGACCGGTTCGAAGTGGGCGAAGTAACCCGCACCGATGTTGCCTTGGCCGAGGCACAGCTTGCCCAAGCGCGCAGCGGTCTGGCGGGGGCACAGGGTGATCTGATTTCAGCCCGGGCATTCTACAAAGTTGCGGTTGGCCGCGATCCAGGGCGTCTTAGCGCGCCCCCAAGCCTGCCAAATATTGCAAATAGCATCCGCAATGCCAAAGCGATGGCCGTGCGTCGCCACCCCGATATTCTGGCGGTACAACACCAAGTTGCCGCAGCCGAGCTTTTGATCCGCAGCAGCGAAGCGCGGATGCAGCCACAGGTTTCTATTCAAGGATCTGTAGGGTTGAGCGAAACTTTCGGTTCCGAGGCCTCAAGCCGCACAGGTGCCGTCGGCGTTCAGATTGGCCAAACAATTTATCAAGGCGGTGCTTTGTCGGCTGGTGTTCGCAGAAACCGTGCCCAACGTGATGCGCAGCGCGGCAACTTGCATGTCGTTGTGAAAGATGTCGAACGGGCCGTCAGTGACGCTTATGCAGGTCTATCGTCGGCGCGGGCGCAGATCGAGGCGTCCCAACGCCAAGTCCGCGCTGCACGGATCGCATTTCAAGGCGTACGCGAAGAAGCTGCTTTGGGCGCTCGTACCACATTGGATGTCTTGGACGCCGAGCAATCATTGCTGGATGCACAGTCCAGCAATGTTACGGCAGGCACCCAGATTTATGTAGCGGCCTATTCGGTCCTGCAGGCCACGGGCCAATTGACAGCTCGGGATCTTAAGCTGCCTGTGCAGATATATGACCCGGCCGCGTATTATAATCTGGTTAAAGATAGCCCTGCAAAACTGTCAAAAGAGGGCAAGAAGCTGGACCGTGTGTTGCGGGCGATGCAAAAAGACTGACAATTTTACGGGAGCATTGTGAGAAACAATCTCATCGTCTAAGTTGAATTCGAGGAACGAGTGGTGGTTGAAATATGTCCGAAGCTGTTAGCAACGCAGAAGTAGAAGATGTTCTGTCTTCAATTCGCCGACTGGTGTCTGAAGACAGGCGTCCGGTAAATCGGACCAAGGTGGATGCACCCACACCGGACAAGCTGGTGCTGACACCATCGTTGCGCGTTTCAAACGATGCGCCTTTGGTTGACGCCTATCGTAAGCCAGCAGAGCCAGCTGAACCGACCGAATGGGACGATGGTCAATCGGCATCAGATGACGAACAGCTCGGATCAGACTTCATTTCTAGCGACAGCACCGCTGTGGATGAAGATAAAACGGCTGGAGCTTCCTTTGACGGAACGCATGACGAATTCGAATTTTACCACGATGCAGATGAATTCGAAGACGAGGGTCTGATTGACGACGTGATGTCAGACGAGGTCTCGGACAGCGACAGCCTTGGCGATGCCGATGTTATAGAGGGCGCGGTTGCAGTGGACGCGTCAGATGATGATATGCGGCCCAACTCAGTAAACAGTATCACTCCGCGCCCCGGTATGTTGAACCTTGGCGCATCTGAGCTGGTTGAGGGCAAGGTAGAGCCCAGCAGTTCAGACCGTCTAAGTGCCAAGATCGCAGCTCTTGAAACCGCTATTGGTCGCATTCCAGGCGGATGGGATGCCGAAGAGCCGGAAGTCAGCGAATTCATAGCACCTGAACCGCTGGCCATGGCTTGGGAGGACGACGTTGATTTGGATGCAACAGGCGCGCCCATGTCTACACCAATTAAAAAGGCTGTCCCCAAGCCAAAAGCGTTGGATGCTGAAAAAATAGCTGATGTCAGCCCCCAAGCTGACGCTGACGTAAAGGATGATGATGATACGTCTGAAATGTCTGAGGCTGCCAAGGGTTTTGGCGGCGATGAATATTTTGACGAGGAAATGTTGCGTGACCTGGTCGGAGAGATCGTCCGCGCAGAGCTGCAAGGGGCATTGGGCGAGCGGATCACACGCAATGTTCGCAAGTTGGTTCGCCGTGAGATCCACCGCGCTTTGACGGCGCAAGACCTGGAATAGCGACATTTTAACCGGTTCGGTCTATGGCGGCATCTGCGAGGGCAGGTGCCGTTTTACATTTGGAGAATGCCTGTTGGGTGGCTTGCGATCAGGCAAATAAAAAACGCGGCCCGAAGACCGCGTTTTCAAATTCTGAAACTTCTGAAGAAATCAGGCCGCTTCGGCTTGTTGTGCCGCATTGCGACGCTCTGACTCTTCGCGAGATAGTGCAACAGATGTGCGAACACCCTTGCCAACAAAATCCATCAGGCCAGAAACGACGCGCTCGTTCGGGTCGATACCGGCACAGCTCAATACTTCGCGGCCATCGCGCGAACGTGCCCAGCGTGCAATCTGCTCGGGTCCGTTGCCATATTTCTTGTCATCGGCAATTGCATCGTCCAACGCTGCCAGTACCACGGCAGCAAAAAGTTTGCGGGCACGGTTACCTTGTTCATTGTTAAAGGCAGTGCCATCAACGAAATCTTTCATCTCGTCGTCCTTTCTATTATTCTTGCTCTTGTCATTTAGGCGTGGAGTTCCTTATGACTGAAACAGTGCGATTCGGATACACCTTTATTGCATAACACCTATGCGTTTTTTACATGGCTCTTTGCGCTTGCAGCATGAGCTTGGCTGCCTTGCGCGACCACATCTTACTAGGATATAGGTCGCCCAACTATTTCTTCAACTTTTTGCCACGGTGCCATCAAATGCCAAAGATCAATGGAAACGAAATTCGTCCCGGAAACGTGCTTGAACATAACGGTGGTCTTTGGGCCGCGGTAAAGGTTGATCACGTCAAGCCGGGCAAGGGCGGTGCCTTTGCACAAGTCGAGATGCGTAACCTGCGCAACGGATCAAAGCTGAACGAACGTTTTCGCAGCGCCGATAAGGTTGAAAAGGTCCGTCTTGTGCAAAAAGACCAGCAATTCCTATATGAAGACGCAGGAATGTTGGTTTTGATGGACACCGAAACCTATGAGCAAGTGCAACTGTCAGCCGAGCTTTTGGGCGAACGCCGTCCGTTTTTGCAAGACGGTATGATGGTCGTGGTCGAGTATCATGATGACGAAGCGCTGAATGCATCGCTGCCCCAGAAAGTGACCTGCAAAATCGTCGAGACAGAGCCGGTCGTAAAAGGACAGACAGCAGCCAATTCGTTCAAGCCTGCAATCTTGGATAATGGTGTCAAAGTGATGGTGCCACCCTTTGTCGGTCCAGACGAAGCTATCATCGTAAACACCGAAACGATGGAATATTCCGAGCGCGCTTAAGACCAAGCGTTGACGCTACGTCATGGCTTCGCTGCACTGCAGAGCCCCGGATCTTCCGGGGCTTTTTGTTGTCCGGGCTAGGGGTGACTAGCCGGGATAAAAGCAGGCAACGCGGTGATCGTTGTTATTTTGCAACATGGGTCGTTCTAGTTTGCAGCGATCCTGAACCTTTGGGCATCGCGTCGCAAAGGCACAGCCCTTGGGCGGGTTGATCGGGCTGGGGGGATCGCCTTTGACTTGCATGGCACGCGTATACCCTTGGCTTTTGCGCCGTTTCAGGGACGGGGCGGCCGCCAGCAATGCCTGCGTATAGGGATGCTGCGGCACCTCGAACAGTCGTGCGACCGACGCCTGCTCAACAATCTGCCCTAAATACATCACCGCTACATCGTCACAAACGTGGCGCACTACACCCAGATCGTGACTGATGAACAGATAGCTTAGGCCCAACTCTAATTTCAGCCGTGCCAGCAGGTTCAGGATCTGCGCCTGAATAGCGACGTCCAAAGCCGACACAGGCTCATCACAGACCAGCAGCTTTGGGTTAGTGGTCAAAGCGCGGGCGATGGATATCCGCTGGCGTTGACCGCCTGAAAACTGATGGGGGAAAAGGCTCAGCTGATCCTCTCGCAGACCGACGAGGGTGAATAATTCGCGCACGCGGGCCAATCGTTCGTCTGGGGTGCCAATCTCCATCAGGTCCAAGGGTTCGCGCACGATATCAACCACCCGCGCCCGTGGGTTCAACGACGAATAAGGATCCTGAAAGATCAGCCCAATGTCCCGTCTGCGCAGACGCATGTCCTCGCTGCTAAGTTTAAGCAGGTCGACTCCGTCAAAGAACACTTCGCCTGCCGCCGCATGGGTCAACCGGATTGCGGCCATTGCCGCCGTGGTTTTGCCTGACCCGCTTTCGCCGACAATCCCAAGGGCGCGGCCCTTTTGCAGAGTGAACGACACAGCGCGCACGGCCTCAAGCTGGGGTCTTGCCCCAAACAGCGATGCACGTGGCAGATCGAAACGGACAGTCAGATCTCGTACGTCCAAAAGGGTGCTCATATCCGTCCTTCCTCGACTGCATGGCATGCAGCAGGATGGTGGCCATGCCCGGCAAGAAATGGCTTTTCACGTAAGCACCTGTCGTTTGCATGAGCACATCGCGCTGCAAAGGCACATCCAGCACCCAGCATATGCAGGGGCGGCACGACACCGGGAATTTCACGCAAGGTGCTATCGCCTTTGGCAATGTTCGGAATACAGTCGATCAAACCCCGCGCATAAGGGTGCTGCGGATGGTCCAACACGTCATCTGCCGTTGCGGCCTCAATTACGCGGCCTGCGTACATTACGGCAACGCGGTCGGCCATTTCGGCAATGGCCCCCATATCATGGGTGATCAGCACAATAGCGGCACCGAAATCACGTTGAATTTCATTCAGCAGATCAAAGATCTGCGCCTGCACCGTCACGTCTAGCGCGGTTGTGGGTTCATCCGCGATCAGCATTTTTGGGCGACAGGAAACGGCCATAGCGATCATTACCCGTTGGCGCATCCCCCCCGACAGTTGATGCGGGAAATCGCGTGCGCGGGTGTCGGGCGATGGGATGCCGACGCGGTCCAGCAGCGCAATAGCATCCTTCATAGCGCGGTCACTGCTGACCTTCTGGTGCAACATGATGGCCTCGGCGATTTGCGCGCCGACTGTGAAGACGGGGTTCAGCGATGTCATCGGTTCCTGAAAGATCATCGCGGCCTCGGCACCGCGGATCTGGCGCAACCGTGCAGGGGTGGCGGTGGTCAGCTCCTCTCCATTCAGGCGAATGGATCCGCCCGCAATGCGTCCCGGTGGGGATGGGATCAGCCCCATGACGGACAAAGCGGTGATAGATTTTCCGCAGCCTGACTCTCCGACAACGCCCAAGGTTTCACCAGCGTTGACATGTAGAGACACGGAATCAAGCGCTGTGACCTCGCCGTGGCGGGTGTTGAACGTAACCTTCAGGTCTTCAATCTCAAGCAGTGCGGTCATCGTTCCCTCAGCTTTGGGTTAAAGGCGTCGTTCAACCCGTCGCCAACGAGCGACACGGCAAGAACGGTCAGGAAAATCGCCAGCCCAGGAAAGGTAACAGGCCACCATGCCATCAAAAGCTGGTCGCGGTTTGCCCCGATCATCAGCCCCCAGGACATCACGTTGGGGTCGCCCAGCCCCAGAAAGGACAGGCCAGCCTCGAACAAGATGGCGACGCCAATGGTAAGGGTCGCGGAAACGATCAACGGCGGGGCAGCATTTGGCAGGATCACCTTCCAGATGATGCGCCTGTTCTTGGCACCGATGGCGCGGGCAGCGGTGACATATTCCAGCTCCTTGATCTTCAAAAACTCGGCGCGTGTCAGTCGCGCTGTCTGTGGCCAGCTGACCACCCCGATGGCAAAGGCAATCGTCCAGAGCGATGGGGAAAATAACGTGACCAGGACCATGGCGAACAACAACGCAGGCAACACCTGAAAGAACTCGGTAAACCGCATAAGGGCGGTATCGACCCAGCCGCCATAGAACCCGGCTAAGGCCCCCAAAGTGATCCCGATGACCATCGTTATCATCGCCGCCGCCGCACCCACAGCCATGGTCGGTCCGCCACCCTTTAACATGCCCGCAACGATATCGCGTCCCAGATAATCGGTGCCAAGAGGGAATTCGGGTGTCACCATTGGCGGTTCATGCGGTGCCCAGACAATATCATAGGCATCGCCGCCATAAATAAACGTGCCGTAAAAAGTTATAGCAAGGATAAGTCCCAGCAAAATCAACCCGAACACGGCCGTGCGGTTGCGCGAAAACATGCGCCATGCCTCGCGCCCCGGACTTTCAGCGATGTAGACCTGTTCGGTCGATGGCACGGCTTCACCGCCAAGGGATGCGCGCAGCGTCGGGTCTTTCACGCCTGTCCTCCTTCATTTTGCCAAGTAAACTCCGGGGGTTTGGGGGCTGGCCCCCAATAAGAGGTTTGTTTGGGGGCCAGCCCCCAATTTGAACCACGCATCATCCGCGCCCTCTAAGTCGGGGATCTGCCCATCGATAGCTTAGGTCGGTGATGATATTGGCAACCACCACCATTGCGGCTGCGAAAAATAGCACCCCCAGAACCGTCGGATAATCACGGCGCAGAATGGAATCAAACGCCAGCCGTCCCATGCCGGGCCAGTTGAACACCGTCTCGACCAGCAACGCGCCCGAAATCAAGTTGCCAAACTGCAACCCTGCGACGGTCAATATCGGCAAGGCGGCGTTGCGCAGGGCGTGTTTGAACAACACAGACCGTTCCGTCGCCCCTTTGGCCCGCGCAGTGCGGATATAGTCGGACCCCAACACATCCATCATCGACGCACGCGACAGCCGCGCATATTGCGCCAGATAGATGATCGCGAGGGTAAAGGCAGGCAGCACAAGATGATGTGCCACATCAACAATCTGGGTGAAAACCCCAGCATCGCGCAGCCGGACAGAGCGCATCCCCTCCACCGGAAAAATTGGGAAGACAGACGCAAACAGGATCACCAGCATTATTCCGGTCCAGAATACCGGGACAGCATAGCCGATAGTGGCAAAGACCGACACAAACCCTGACAAAGGGCCATTAGGTTTTTGTGCCGCAATCACACCCAGAAATACGCCAATCACAATCGACAGTATTTGCGCTGTAAGCACCAACAAGATCGTCGGGCCGATCCGCGCCGAGATCAGCTTGGCCACGGGCTGGTTGAAAAAGAAGCTTTCGCCCAGATTTCCCTGAGCGACATTGGCAAGATATATCCAGAGCTGCGTCAGCAGGGGTTTGTCCAACCCGTAGTCGGCGCGGATGGCGGCCAACATATCGGCATCAATCCCGCCCATCTCGCCCGCAATCACAACCGCTGGGTCGCCCGGTGCCAGCCGGATCAATAGAAAATTCAACACGACTACGCCCAGCATCAGCAGCAAGCCATAAATGATGCGTCGGATGAAAAACGATGCCGTCATGAGGGGGAGGTCTCTTTCGCTTGCAAAGGCAGCGGTCGGGGGCGATTTGCGCCGCCCCCGGATCAAGTCATCAAATCAGTCGGCTATTTCGACCATATCCATCGGGTGCATTGTGCCCCAGATGCCTTTGGGCGGGTTGACCAGCTTGGCGTTATAGGCCGTGTGGTAAGGCGTCGCGTTGATCCAATAGATCGGCAGATCTTGGGCGACGATCTGCTGGAACTCAGCGTAAAGCGTCTTGCGTTTGTCCATGTCCAACTCGACTGCGGCAGCGTTAAGCAGTTCGTCCACCTTTGGGTTGGCATAAGACTGCGTGTTCGACCAGATCACCCCTTTGATGATGTTGTCGCTAAGATAGGTGCGATGCACACCAATCACTGGATCACCCCAGTTGAAGACAACATCCATCGACAGTTCGAAATCATGGCTGGCAACACGACCGGCCCAAGTTGGAAAGTCGGGTGCAGCGCGAACAGTTACATCAATGCCGATCTTTTTGAGCTGGGATTTCATGTATTCCGCGACCGATTGTTGTTGCTCTTTGGGGCCGGGAATATAGTCGATGGTCAATTCCATCCCGTCGGCAAACCCTGCCTCGGCCATCAGCGCATTGGCTTTTTCCAAATCCACATCATAGGCTTC
The DNA here is from genome assembly GCA_965363735.1 of uncultured Sulfitobacter sp. Lineage (GTDB taxonomy): Bacteria > Pseudomonadota > Alphaproteobacteria > Rhodobacterales > Rhodobacteraceae > Sulfitobacter. The sequence goes on from CBDTUA010000014.1 coordinate 10,251, forward strand.
GATCGTTTCGTCAAAAAACGGCGAGCTTTCGATGATTGGCCCGCGTTGCGGTGACGATACACCACGGTGCAATGCCTTGGTTATAAACTCGCGATCCACGGCATAGCCGATGGCTTGGCGCACCCGCACATCGCTTAGCTTGGGTGATTCAGTGTTGAACGCCAGCCAGTTGATCGGACCCACCGCAGCATAGCCTTCGGCAGTAACCTCAAGCGCATCCACATCCGACAGACGCTTGATTTCCTGCGCACCGGCCATGAACGGATAGATATCGGCCTCGCCATTTTCCATCGCGATCAGCAATGCGGATGGGTCTTTGATGATGCGAATAATGATTTCGTCCAGCTTCGGGCGGCCTTCGATAAAAAAGTTCGGGTTCTTTTTCATGACGATGGCTTCGCCTGCGGTGAATTCCTCCAGCATGAACGGGCCAGAACCGATAGGTGCGGAATTTGCCGGATGGCTTTTGATATCCTGTCCGTCGCCGTAAATATGTTTGGGCAGGATCGGGGCCAGTGCTGGCGACATCGCCAATAGCAGGGCAGGGTGCGGCTGGCTTAATTTGATTACCGCTGTCAGTGGGTCGGGGGTTTCTATCGTTTCGACCGGGGCGAACATGGATTTGAACGGGTGGTTTTCCTTGATCGTCATGATCGAAAACGCAACGTCTTCTGACGTGACTGGTTTGCCATCATGGAATGTCGCGTTGTCGACAAGGTTCAGCGTGACGCTTAGGCCGTCCTCGGACACCTCCCAGCTTTTGGCAAGATAGGGCTGAGGTTCCCAATTTTCGTCATAGCGCATGGGGGATGCAAAGATCTGCGTCGATGGCACCGCAGTCGCGATACCTGACTGAACAGCGCCATTCAAATGGCGTGGTACCTGGCTTGAGGCGATGACAAGCGTACCGCCTTCGGCAAAAACAGGCGCTGCGCCAAGGGTGACGGTGGCAATAGCAGCGGCCCCCATCAATCTGGAAAAAATCGACATGTGTTGAACTCTCCAAGTTTGTTCTGACTTTATGCCTAGAAGGCTAGCCAGAACACTTAGTACAGAAAACAGTGTTTAATGTGCCGACTAAATTCATTGAATGAGGTTATCCCCCTTGGGCTGGGCGCAGTTCCAAGCTGTCAAATTGCCCCTCGCGCACCAGATCATCCGAGATTTGCAGCACTGCCTGTAATACTGCGGATTTCTCGTTTCCGGCACTATACGCAACGCCAAAGTTGGGTTCTTCTAGGTCGCCCAACAAGGGTTTCGTGACATACCCCGACAGATAATCAGCATCCACACGGCTGTGAATATTCATCAACGTATAGCCCAACCCCGCCGCCACCATGCCGCGCAAGACAGACGATGATTTTGAGGTGTGCACAATTTTTGGGCTTAGTCCCTGACTGCTGAACAACCGGTTGAAATAGCTTTGGGATGCGGGCAAATCCAGCATCAACATGGGAAGGTCGGCCATGTCCTTTAGGGTCAGGCTGGGCTTGGCCGCCAAGGGCCAATCAGCGGGCAATAACACAAAGGGCCGCGCAAAGAACAAAGATCGAAACGGCTGATCCGCGGCCAGCTCGACGTTGTAGGTCAAAGCCATATCCACGCCGCCATCTTTCAATAGCTGTGCAATTTCTTGCATGTCCCCTTCCTTGAGATCGATGCGGATGGACGGGTAAAGTGCTGAAATGCGTTTGAGGATCGGCGGCAGGACATAGGGGGCAGAGGGTTCGAAACAGGCAACGCGCAGGGTGCCGGTGGGACTGCCCTGCAGGCTCATCAGCTCGCTTTCGAAATGGCGGCACTGCTCAAGAAATGCGACGACCCGCTTGCCAACTTCGCGTCCAGCATCGGTGGCGACGATCCCCTTGGCAGGGATGCGGCGAAAAAGGGCGGTTCCGATATTTCCCTCCATCAGATCAATCGCGGCGGTGATTGACGATTGCGAGATGTTCATTTCCTCGGCCGCCCGCGCGATAGAGCCATAGCGCAGCGCCGCATCAAAATACCGCAATTGTTTGAAGGTAAAGCGCATTGGTCATTCCCCTAAAATTGTGGGCTTTTCTAGACAGTAAATCTATTTTTCCGCTGAACCAAGCTGCGATAGCTGTTGAACGGAATATAGGGGGCATCATGTCGGATATCGTTGTTTTTTCAGCCAAAAAGATCATCACAATGGACATTAACCGGATGGAGGCGACCCATGTTGCTGTCCGTGAGGGAGAGATTCTGGCCGTGGGCGACGCGACCTGCGCCGACCAATGGGGGACCGTGACCCATGATGACAGCCTAAAGAACGCTGTGCTGATGCCCGGATTTATCGAGGGCCACGCGCACATGATGGCCGGCGCGATGTGGGAATACGCCTATGCAGGTTTCCACGACCGGATCGACCCCGATGGCAAATTGTGGCCGGGACTAACGGATATTGACGCAGTGATTGGGGGGCTGAGTGAGTATGCCAAGACATTGGACGACGACGCACCGCTGGTTGGCTGGGGCTTTGACGCGATATTCCTGACGTCCGAACGGTTGAGCAAGAAGCATCTGGATCAAATCAGCACCACGCGGCCGATTGCGATCATGTTCTCGAATTTCCACCTGATGTGTGTGAACTCGGCGGCGCTTGATCTTGCGGGATTTGACCAGACCACCAACGCCGAAGGCGTGATAAAAGGCCCTGACGGCTTGCCCACGGGCGAGTTGCAGGAAATGGCCGCAATGTTTCCCGTTATGCGGCGGTTGGGGATCGATTTTCGCGGCCTCAGCCAGAAAGAAGCATCCATTCGCGCCTATGCAGATGTGTCGCGGCGTGCCGGTGTGACCACGGTGACAGATCTGTATTCGCAGATGGAGGAGGAAGACGTGACCACTATGCTACGGGTCACAGGGTCCGATGATTTCCCCTTGCGTGTGGTGCCGGCGGTGGGTGCCATGGACGGTCCGAAAGCCATTGCAGACAAGGCGCAAGCGCTGGCCAAACGCAGCACCGACAAGTTGCGGCTGGGGGCAGTGAAATTGATGACTGACGGGTCTATTCAGGGTTGGACGGCGCGGGTAAAAAGCCCTGGATATGTTGGCGGTCAACCTAATGGCATCTGGAATACCCCGCCCGAAACGATCTTTGCACTGGTCGAGGAATTGCACAGCCGTGGCATTCAGATGCATATCCACGTCAATGGCGACGAGGCCGCCGAGGTATCGCTGAACGCGATCGAGGCAGCACTGCGCAAGCATCCGTGGACAGGGCACCGCCACGTCTTGCAGCATTGCCAGATGATGGGGCGCGATTTGTTTACGCGGGCCGCTGATATGGGCGTGTGCTGCAATATCTTTGCCAACCACCTCTACTATTTCGGCGACCAGCACGCGGCTTTGACCATCGGCACAGACCGCGCTGAACGCATGAACGGGTCGCGCAGTGCGATTGATGCGGGCGCAAATATTGCGATCCATTCGGACGCACCCGTAACACCCATGGCACCGCTGTTCACCGCGTGGTGTGCTGTAAACAGGCAAACCATGTCGGGGCGGACCTTGGGGGCCGCGCAATGTATCGACGTCGAAGAGGCGCTGTTCGCGATCACCATGGGGGCCGCCTATACGTTGAAGCTGGACAGCGAGATCGGCAGCATCGAGACAGGCAAACGCGCGGACTTTGTCGCCTTGGCAGATGATCCCACGGCCGTTGACCCGATGGCATTAAAGGATGTGCCGATATTGGGAACGGTGTTCGGGGGGCGCGTGCACCTTCTATGAAACCACGGCTGCCCCTGACTGTGATCTCGGGCTATCTTGGTGCCGGGAAAACCACCTTGATCAATCGCCTGCTGGCCGAGGACCATGGGCTAAAGCTGATGGTGATGGTCAACGATTTCGGTGCAATCAACATCGATGCTGCGCTTATTGCCGATGCGACCGGGGACACGATGACCCTGACCAATGGCTGCGTATGCTGTACGATGGGGGCTGATTTGTTCATGGCCATCGGGGATGTCCTGGACCGCCCGCGGCGACCGGATCATCTGGTGATTGAGGCGTCCGGCATCGCAGCCCCCGCGCGCATTGCCCAAGTGGCGCAGGCCGAGCCCGATCTGGCCTATGGCGGCATTGTAACCGTAGTGGACGGCCCGAGCTATGATCGGTTGGCGCGTGATGGACAGATCGGGGCACAAGTGGCGGGGCAAGTCAGCGCGGCTGATCTGGTTTTGATTAGCAAGCAAACTGCACCCGATCCGGGGCTCGCATTGCGGTTGGGGGTACAGTCGCGGTCGCTGGTGGTTGATCTGGCGCAGGTGGATAAGGTCGCCCCGATTGTATTCGGCGCGGCAGAACGATCTGTCCCGACCGCATCCACTGCCCGGCACGCCACCTATCGGGGGTGGAGCGATACCAGTGAAGTGACCATGGAATACCCAGCGTTAATGGACAAACTAAAAAATCGCCCCAAAGGTTTGTTCCGTTTCAAAGGGTTCGTTGGCCATGATGGTTCCAGTAGCTGGGAAGTGCACTGCGTCGGGCCCAGCGTGAATATAAAGCCGATTAATGCGGAGCAGGCGACCCAGGTTGTGGGAATCGGCTTGAAGGCCGAGATAACCGCGGCTGAGATTTCAGAGTGGTGGAATGGCTGTGCCACTGGCCGAGATTAGCAGAATTCTGATCCCCGATCTCAGCCGTCTGTGACCATAGTGACGGTCGCGCCGTCGGCCTGCATCGCCGCTGTTGCGCGGTCGTAACGCAGATAGGCCAGCGCATGGTTGCCCGATTGTGTGAACACAGTACCCGCCGGTTTGCCGTTCGCAGAAATCTCGGTACCTGCGTCAACCGGCGCGCTGATATTGACCTTGGCCAGTCCTTTGCGAAGTTCTGTCTTGTGCTTCATCCGCGCTGTGACCTCCTGGCCTACATAGCACCCTTTGCGGAAATCAACGCCGTTCAGACGCTCGAACCCCATCTCGAGGATAAAGCTATCGGGGGTCAGTTCGGCCCCGGTTTCAGGGATCATGTGGGCGACACGCAAAGCGTCCCAATCGGTTGTGTCATCGGTTTGTGGCGCATCGCGGTAGGCGCGCCAGCCCATATTTGGATCGCGCGGATCGGCGTAGCCATCGGCAGGCACTTCACCCAGCCCGCGGTGCAAATGCAGGCCGCTGGCCTCGATCTTCACATCGGCACGCAGTTTGTACATGTTAAGCCGTTGGACGAGTGCATCGGCGCTGGCATCAGTGACATCCAACAGCACATCATCGCCAGCAGCGGACAGAAAGAAATCAACGATGAACTTGCCTTGGGGCGTCAGGAACGCGGCATAGATCGGCGCTGTATCCAATTTGTCCACGTCATTTGTGACCAGTCCCTGCAGAAAGCTGCGGGTATCTGCGCCAGAGAGTTTCAGGATGCGGCGGTGGTTCATATCGCGTTTCCTTGCGTTTGATAGCATGACATATATCAGGCCGACCAAAAGCCGAAAGGGGCAACCATGCCTGCGCCAATAACCGTGATCATCCCAACCTTGAATGCGGAACATAGTCTGACGGGCTGTTTGACCGCTTTGATGGAAGGGGTGGATGCAGGATTGATCCGCGAATTGATCGTATCAGATGGCTGGTCAGACGATGCAACGCGGATCGTGGCCGAGGCATGGGGCGCGGAAATCATCGAAGGGGCTGCATCGCGCGGCGGACAATTGCGGCGTGGTTGCGCCAAGGCCAAGGGCGACTGGTTGTTGGTTTTGCACGCCGACACCCACTTGGATCAAGGATGGACAGCCCCTGTGATTGCCCATCTAAAAGGGCAAAAGGCGGGTTGGTTTCAACTGCGATTTGACAGCACCGGATTTGCACCGCGGTTTGTTGCGGGCTGGGCAAACCTGCGCAGCCGGTTTGGCTTGCCCTACGGCGATCAAGGCCTGTTGGTGCCGCGTGCGCTGTACCAGTCGTTGGGCGGATACCCCGACCAACCCTTGATGGAGGATGTGGCGATGGCTCGCTTGTTAAAAGGTCAACTGGCGGCCATCGATTGCGCCGCGATCACCTCTGCCGCCAAGTATCAAAAGGCTGGCTGGCTGCTTCGCGGAGGGCGCAACCTGTGGACGTTGATCCGCTATTTTGCAGGGGTATCCCCGCAAAAGCTGGCAGAGACCTACGCCAAATAGACGCGCGCTAACTTAACCAAAAAGATGCTGGCCAAGCCGTTGCAGCAGGTTGGGTTCAGTCGGCTCAAGACCCTTTTCGACCGGACGCAAGGCAGGTGAATTCCGCCCGTCTGAAATGGTTTTGCCATCCTCGAATTGCAGCCTGTACAGATCGGCATAGATGCCGCCACGGGCCAGCAGTTCTTCGTGCTTGCCCTCGTCCATAATACGGCCACGGTCCATCACCACGATCTTGTCCGCACCGCGAATGGTGGACAAGCGATGGGCGATAACAATTGTGGTGCGTCCTTGGGACAGGCGATCCAACGCTTGTTGAACGACTTTTTCAGACTGGGCGTCCAATGCGCTTGTCGCTTCGTCCAACAGCAAGATCGGTGTGTTGCGCAACAGCGCGCGGGCGATCACAACCCGTTGACGTTGCCCGCCAGAAAGCGCCGATCCGCGCGGGCCGACGCTGGTGTCCAAGCCATGCTCCAGTTTGGGAAGGAAATCAGCAACATGCGCTGCCTCAAGCACAGACTGCAATTCGGCGTCAGATACATTTTCGCGGCCCAATACGATGTTTTCGCGCAGTGTCTCGTCAAACAACAGCGCCTCTTGTGTCACCACAGAGAATAAGCCGCGCAGATCAGAGATATTCATGTCTTTTAGGGGGACGCCGCCAATGGTGACGGTGCCAGATTGCGGATCAATGAGACGTGTCAGCAGGTTGAAGATCGTAGATTTGCCCGCGCCAGAGGCCCCCACCAGCGCGGTCGTCTGACCCGCAGTTGCCGTCATTGACAGATCGTCCAGCACCTTTGCCTCGCCATACGACAGGCTGACCCCGTCCAGCACGATGTCCGACGATCCCGCAGGAACGGCCACCGGCTTTTGCGGGGATTTCAACGTGATCGGCGCATCCATCAATTCTTTGATCCGCTCAAGCGCTGCCGCAGCAGTTTGCCACAACCCACTTATGCCCCCCAACCGGCGCAGCGGGCTAAAGGTAAACCCCATAGCCGTGAAAAACGTCATGAACTGGCCGATGGTCTTGTCGCCCGAGATAATCTCGGAGCCGCCATAGAGGATCACAGCCATAAAGCCGACGCCCGACATGATGTCGATCATCCCTGGAATGGCCGAATTGCCAAAGGCCGCGCGGACTTCGGTTTTTACGTAAGTCTTTGTAAGGTCGCGATATTGGGTAGATTGATACCGTTCTAACGCGTTCAGTTTGATCTGGACAATGCCGTGAAACACTTCGTCCAAACGGGTTGACAGACGCGCACCCAAGTCGCGAGCCTCGCGTGACCGTGCGCGCACAAACCGTTGCGCAAGGGCGGCTGGCATAACCATCAATGGCACACCGATACAGGCCAGCAAGGCCCAGACCGGGTCAATAGAGATTGCGACCCCAAGCAGGACAAACAGCCCGATCAGATCGCGTCCGGTGCCGGTGATAATCGCACGCCATACATCATTGACTGCGTTCACATCCGATTGCACCCGCTGGATCAGAAACCCGGGCGGATGCGACTGATGAAAGGCCCCGTCCTGCATCATCATCCGGTTCAACATATCAACCCGCATATCCGCAGCCGACGTTTGGGCGATCCGCGTCAAAAGCACTTTTTGGCCAATGCCAGCCGCAGCACGCAACACAAAAATCCCCACCAGCACCAGCCCGACCCACAAAAGCGCGGATTCATTGCCGGCGACAAAAACCTGATCGAACATAGGCTGCATTAGCTTGGCCAATGCACCAAGCGTGGCCCCTTCGACCGACATGAAAAAAATGGCCAAAGCCAACAGCCACATATGCATTTTCAGATAGTCGTGCCAAAGCCACTTCAGCAACTCTTTGGAACTGTATGTTACATCACTCATTAAAGCGGCCGCGGTCCTTTGGGCAAATATCAGTATGGTTTACGCAGCCCAAGGGCGCAGGGCAAGCGTGCGGACCTAAATTGGGGTCGGGATTGTCTGATTGACCTCGCGCGGCACAGGGATAAGTTGCCAATACACTGTCCCTGAAAGGCGCATTCCTGATGTCATCCCAACCCAATCTGTCGCACGGGCGCGGCTATCTTGCCATTCCCGGCCCATCGATCATGCCAGAGGCCGTGTTGAATGCGATGCACCGGCCCGCGCCGAATATCTATGCGGGTGAATTGGTGGATATGATGCCGCCGCTCATGCAGGATTTGCGCGCGATTGCAAAGACGAAGCACCACGTTGCCATGTATATCGGCAATGGCCACGCCGCATGGGAGGCGTCGTTGGCCAATGTGATCAGCCCCGGTGACAAGGTACTTGTGCCCGCGACAGGCCGCTTTGGCCTTGGCTGGGGTGAAATGGCCGCAGGTCTGGGCGCAGATGTCGAGGTGATGGATTTCGGCAAGCAATCAGCGATGGATCTGGCCCGCATCGAGGAACGCCTGAAAGCGGATACTGCCCATGAGATTAAGGCGATCCTGGCCGTGCATGTCGATACGTCGACCTCAGTCTTAAACGATGTGGCTGGGGTTCGCGCCGCAATAGACGCCGCTGGGCATCCGGCACTTTTGATGGCGGATTGTATTGCATCCTTCGCCTGTGACCGATTTGAAATGGACGCTTGGGGTGTCGATGTCATGGTGACGGGCTGCCAAAAGGGTCTGATGGTGCCCCCCGGCGTCAGCTTTGTGTTTTTCAATGACCGGGCGGCACAGGTTCGCGCCAAAATGCCCCGCGTCAGCATGTTCTGGGATTGGGCACCGCGCGCGAACCCGCAGGAGTTCTATCAATACCACTGCGGCACGGCCCCCACGCACCACATCTATGGTCTGCGGGTGGCGCTTGATATGATCCACGCTGAAACAATCGAGGGGGTGTGGGACCGTCACACAGTTCTGGCGCGTGCCATCTGGGCCGCATGCGAGGCATGGGGGACGGAAGGAACGCTCGCGTTAAATATCACCGATCCTGCCTTGCGCAGTCATGCAGTGACAGCCCTGCGGCTTGAGGCCCCCCAAGCCACGCAATTGCGCGAATGGGTGCAGAAAAACATCGGCCTGACCTTGGGCATCGGCCTTGGTATGGCCCCTCCAGGCAGCGCGGAAAGCCACGGTTTTTTCCGGCTGGGTCACATGGGGCATGTGAATGGCCAGATGATTATGGGGCTGCTTGGCGGGATGGAAGCCGGAATGGCATCGCTTGGCATCAAGCGGGGTTCAGGCGCGTTGGACGCAGCGGCAAAGGTGATCGGCGGGGTCTAGGCCCGCTGCGCCCCGAACCGTTCGAACACTAGGCTTGATACTGTTCAGGCGTTTTCTGCGTCAGCCAATGCAAGGGGCAGAGCCGCCGCAAACGCGTCTAGATTTTCAGCGGTGCCACAACTGACGCGGATGCACCGGTTTTGCGGGGCGGCAAAAGGCATGCGCACAAAGATGCCCCGCGCGACCAACCCATCAAGGACAGATTTGGCAAATACCCCGTCGCGCCCGCAGTCAATCGCCACAAAGTTCGCAGCAGAGGGAAGCGGCGTCAGGCCATTTTCGCGTGCGATCTTGGCGATCCGGTCGCGGGATGTCGCAATCTGCGTTTTTACATACTCCAGCCAATCAGCGTCCCCCAAAGCCGCCAGCGCGCCCGCTTGCGCTGCGCGGTTCATGCCAAAATGATTGCGCACCTTGCCAAAGGCCGTGACCAGATCAGGGGCAGCTATCGCATAGCCGACGCGTGCGCCTGCCAGCCCATGCGCCTTGGAAAACGTCCGCATACGGATCAAACGCGGGTCGTCTGCATCCAGAACCGGTGGAGTGCCTTCGGGCGCGCAGTCAATATACGCCTCGTCCAACACCAGCAGGCAGCCTTGGGGCAGATTGCCCATCGCGTCGACCAGATCAGCGCCGGAATGCCAACTGCCCATCGGATTGTCGGGGTTCGCCAGATACACCAGCTTTGCATCGACTTCGGCCGCTTTGGCGAACAGCGCCGCTGGGTCCTCGTGGTCGCCAAGGTATGGCACCTTGTGCAGCTTGCCGCCAAATCCGGCCACATGGTAATTGAACGTCGGGTAGGCCCCGTCAGAGGTGACCACGGCATCGCCCTGCGCGACCATCAATCGCACAAGATAGCCTAATAGACCGTCAATGCCTTCACCCACGATTATATGGTCGGGCGTCACGCCATGATGGGCAGCCAGCGCTTGGCGCAAATCAAAGCTTTCTGGATCGCCGTACATCCATTGTTGGGTCGCGGCCATTGCCTCAACCGCGCGGGGCGAGGGGCCGAATACGTTTTCATTCGCACCCAGCCTTGCGACAAATGCCTTTCCGGCGGCGCGTTCTTGGGTTTCAGGACCCACAAACGGCACGGTGGACGGAAGGGACTGGGCGAGCGGGGTAAGGCGAACATGTGTCATGCCACCCGATTACTGCATCCCCATCCGCTTCGGCAAGCATTGAAAGCAGGGCCAAATAACCCTAGATAATAATCATTCGCAATTGGAGGCCGGATCATGCCCAAAATCACCCGTCGCGGATTTGTCGCGACAGCACTGGCAGCCAGTGCAATCCGGACGGTGCCGTTCGCCGGGGCAAAGTTGGGCGGACGTCGCATTCTGACATTGGTCTACGACAAATCACTTGGCATGATGCGGGCGGTAGAACGCTGGGTGCCGTAGCGTTTTGCTTTGCATGGCTATTGATATAGGTCCAGATGTTGCAAAACACTGGAGAATACTATGGCCCGCGTAACAATCACCTATGAAGAACACATTGCCCATGTGCGCCTGACCCGCGCAGACAAGATGAATGCAGTGGATCAGGACATGATCGATGCGATCATCGCCGCAGGGAACGAAGTTGCTGCGTCCGATGCACGGGTTGTTGTACTTTCAGGCGAGGGCAAGGCCTTTTGTGCCGGTATCGACATCAGCGCGATGGGGGCCTTGGCCGGGGGTGACCCGTCCGAAAAGATGATGCCGCGCACCCACGGGGATGGAACCACCAACCAGTGGCAAGAAGTCCCGATGATCTGGACCCGGGTTGGTATTCCAGTAATCGCGGCGCTGCATGGCAAGGTCTATGGCGCAGGCTTGCAGCTTGCTCTTGGGGCCGACATCCGCATCGCTGCGCCCGATGTCGAGATGGCTGTGATGGAAATGAAATGGGGCATCGTGCCCGATATGGGCGGAATGGTTTTGCTGCCCAAACTGGTGCGCGGCGATGTACTGCGGTTATTGACCTATACGGCACAGCCAATTGACGCGACGCAGGCCGAACGGTGGGGGCTGGTCACACAGCTTGCGGATGACCCGCTGGCCGCCGCCATGGAACTTGCCGCCACGATCGCGGGCAAAAGCCCAAGTGCCATCAAAGCCGCGAAACGCCTGGCCGCTTTTGCCGAGACAAATGTTGCCGATGAGGTGCTGCTAGAGGAATCGCGCGAGCAGGCAGAATTGCTGGGCCGCCCTCACCAGATGGAAGTAATCGCTGCCGAATTCGGCAAGCGACCGGCTGTGTTCAAAGACTGATCACTTCGACGACCGGAATTAGTCAGCCCCGCCTGAGTTAACAGGCGGGGCTCTCCAAACGGACGATCTTTGCTTCCCAGCTAAGACTGCGAACTTAAAATCCCATTTGGAATAAGGACTTTTGCTTATCCCAGCTCGGCGAGACGATCCAAAGCGGCCTGAAGCTGATCTGCTTCTTCCTGACGCGCGTCCAGATTGCTTTGGGCTTCGGCAACGACTTCCGCAGGGGCGGAGGCGGCGAATTTGGGGTTGTTTAGACGTCCCTTTAGACCGCCGATTTCTTTGCCCAGTTTATCCAGCGACTTTTGCAGGCGTGATTTTTCAGCGTCGATGTCGATCAACCCGGCCAAAGGCAGGCCAAAGGTCGCACCGGGCGCGGCGATTGAAACGGTGCCTTTTGGAAACGCGTCGGCGCGATCAAGGCTTTCGACACGGGCGAGGCGTTTGATCATCGCCTCGTTGCGGTCCCATGCGGCTTGGCCGGTGGCGTCCATTTCGGTGCAAAGCATTGGCACTTTCAGACCCGCAGGGACGTGCATTTGCGCGCGCGCCGAGCGGATGGATTCGATAAGCCCGATGACCCAGTTCAGTTCACGATCTGCATCAGCGTCAAGCATATCGGCTGTGGTATAGGTCGGCCAATCACCGTGGATCAGCATTTTTGACCGCTCGTCCGTGGTCTGCCACAGTTCTTCGGTGATGTAGGGCATGATCGGGTGAAGAAGGACAAGGCATTGATCCAAAACCCATTTCAAGGTCTGGCGCGTTTCAGCGGCCTCAGCCGCGTCGTCTTGCAGCAGGGGTTTGGACAGCTCGACGTACCAGTCGCAGACTTTGCCCCAGACGAACGCATAAAGCGCGTTTGCAGCATCGTTGAAGCGATAGTTTTCCAGCGCTGCGTCAACTTCTTCGCGAACGCGGGCTGTTTCCCCGATAATCCATTTGTTCAGCGTGTGTTCCACATCCGCGTGGCTGGTGTAGGTCACCGAGGGCACGCTATCTTCGAACACGCCATTCATTTCCGCAAAGCGGTGTGCGTTCCAGAGTTTGGTGCCAAAGTTGCGGTAGCCAGCGATGCGAGCGGTGGACAGTTTCAGGTCGCGCCCCATCGCGGCCATCGCCGTCAGGGTAAAGCGCACAGCATCTGCGCCGAATTCGTCGATCAGGTCGAGCGGATCAAGCACGTTGCCCAGTGACTTTGACATCTTCTTGCCCTTCTCGTCGCGCACCAGCGCGTGGACATAGACGGTATCGAACGGCTTTTGGCCCACAACGGCGTATTGCATCATCATCATCCGGGCGACCCAGAAAAAGATGATGTCAAAGCCTGTGATCAGCACAGAGGTTGGGAAATACTTCGCCAGCTCATCTGTCTGTTCCGGCCAGCCAAGGGTACCGATGGGCCAGAGGCCAGAGGAGAACCATGTGTCCAAAACATCAGGATCGCGTTTGAGCGCTTTTCCGGGGGCCATCGCTTTGGCTTCGGCCTCAGTTGCGGCGCAGTATTCATTGCCTTCGTCATCAAACCAAACCGGGATCTGATGCCCCCACCATAGCTGCCGCGAAATGCACCAGGGTTCGATGTTTTCGAGCCAGTGGAAATACACCTTTTTATCCTGCTCTGGCAGAATCTGCACGTCGCCATTGCGCACGGCGTCGATGGCGGGCTGGACGATCTTTGAGGTCTCAACGAACCATTGGTCGGTGAGCATTGGTTCGATCACAACCTTGGAGCGGTCGCCAAAGGGCTGCATGATCTTTTTGTTTTCGACGAACGGTACCAGTTTTGCGCTTTCCTGCCCGTCTTCTTCGTCAATCACCGGGACGGATACCATTACGGCCAAGCCGTCGGCGGTGATTTCGTCAATGACCTTTTTGCGTGCCTCAAAGCGGTCGAGGCCGCGGTAAGCATCAGGCACGAGATTGATTTCGGTGGCGTCTATCGGCGCTTCCTCGGACCCATTGGCAATCGCTTGGGCGCGAGCAGCGGCCTGATCATAAGGCAGGCCATCGGCGCGCATCGCACCGCGTGTGTCCATCAAGGCATAAAGCGGGATATTGTTGCGCTTTGCCACGCCGTAGTCGTTGAAGTCATGCGCGCCGGTGATCTTGACCGCGCCCGAGCCGAAATTCTTGTCGGGGTATTCGTCGGTGATGATCGGGATCATCCGGCGGTGCCCTTTTGGGCCAACGGGAATTTCGCATAGTTTTCCGATAATTGGCGCGTAACGTTCATCTGATGGATGAACTGCGACGGCACCGTCGCCCAGCATGGTTTCTGGCCGGGTCGTGGCGATGGCGATATAGTCGCGCTCTTCGGTCAGGGTCACGTTGCCGTCTTCGTCTTTCTCGACGTAGGTATAGGTCGCGCCATCGGCCAGCGGGTATTTGAAATGCCACATGTGGCCGTCGACCTCGGTTGACTCAACCTCGAGATCGGAAATTGCGGTCTCAAAATGCGGGTCCCAGTTTACCAGACGTTTGCCGCGATAAATCAGGCCTTTGTTGTACATGTCGACAAAGACTTTGATCACGGCATCGTGGAAGTTACCCTCTTCACCAGCAGGGGCCCCCGGTGCGCCGGACATGGTAAATGCGTTGCGGGACCAGTCCAGCGATGCACCTAGGCGCTTAAGTTGACCGATGATAGTGCCGCCTGATTTTTGCTTTTGCTCCCAGACCTTGCCGACGAATTCTTCGCGGCTGAAATCGGTCCGGCGCTTGCCGTCTTTGGCCAGCTCGCGCTCTACGACCATTTGCGTGGCGATGCCTGCGTGGTCCTGACCGGGCTGCCATAGTGTGTCAAAGCCACGCATGCGGTGCCACCGCACCAGAATATCCTGAAGCGTGTTGTTGAACGCGTGGCCCATGTGCAGCGATCCTGTCACGTTGGGCGGTGGGATCATGACCGAAAAGGTCTCGGGGCGTGACGCGTTAGCACCAGCCTTGAAGGCACCTGAGGCCTCCCATGCGTCGTACAAACGGGTTTCGGCTTTGGCGGCGTCAAAATTCTTATCGAGTGCCATGATCAGCGTCCTTCTTTAAACTTGGTGATGATCTAGCGGAGCAAGGCGCAAAGGGGAAGGCTGGCGGGCGGAAAACTTGGGGGTAGGGACGACGTGGGGTTTCACCCAAGGGCGTCTGGACATCGCGTTTTTCGGGGCTACTGTCTGCGCCAACAGTTGAAGGATTTCCAAAGGATGCGTGCAGATGGATAAGTTCGGGAAAAGCCAGCCAGTCAAACGGGTTGAAGACGTGCGGTTTTTGACGGGCGAGGGGCGTTATGTCGATGATATTACGCCTGAAAACTCACTACACGCGTATTTCCTTCGCTCGCCGGTGGGACATGGCGTGATCGCATCGCTTGATGTGTCTGACGCACGCGAGGCCGAGGGCGTGCACGCGGTGCTGACCATCGAAGATCTAGAAGCGGCGGGGATGGATATTTCCATGACCGGTGTGATTTTGAAGAACCGCGATGGTTCGAACGGCGCAAAGCCGTTGCGACCGCTGTTGGCAAAAGGGCGCGTTCGCTATGTTGGCGAACCTGTGGCGGTAGTGATCGCCGATACGCTGGATCAGGCTCGCGACGCGGCAGAGCTGATCATGCTGGATGTCGACGACCTGCCAACGCATATGAAGCTGGAACGTGGCGGCGAGGCTTTGCACCCTGAGGCACCGGATAATCTGGCGTTTGACTGGGGAATGGGTGACGAAGAAGCCACGCAAAAGGCATTTGACGCGGCAGCCAAAACCGTGAGCCTTGATGTGGGTGACAACCGGATCATCGTCAATTCTATGGAACCACGCGGCTGTTATGCCGAATGGACAAATGGCAAATTGCATGTGGCCAACAACGCCCAAGGGGTTTGGGTTCACAAGAGCAACCTGACGCGCGTATTCGATCTGGATGATGAACAAGTGCAGGTGACCAACCCAGATACGGGTGGTGGTTTCGGGATGAAGGCAGCCGCATACCCTGAATATTTCTCGGTCGCTCTGGCGTCGCGGGCCTTGGGGCGTCCGGTGCGTTGGATGTCTGACCGAACCGAAGCCATGCTGAGCGATAATGGCGGGCGCGATCTGACATCCTTGGCCGAATTTGCGTTTGACGAGAACAACAAGATCACCGCCTACCGTGTCAGCACGAAATGCAACCTTGGGGCCTATAACAGCCAGTTCGGGCAGCCCATTCAGGCGACATTGTTCAGCAAGGTGCTGATGGGGGTTTATGACGTGCAGACCACTTGGTTGCAGGTCGAAGGCTATTATACCAACACGGTGCAGGTGGATGCCTATCGCGGTGCCGGCCGCCCCGAGGCGATTTATGTACTTGAACGGCTGATGGACCGCGCTGCACGCGAGTTGGGGGTCGATCCGTGGGAATTGCGCAGGCTCAACTTTATCAAGCCCGAGCAATTTCCCTATACGTCGGCAACGGGCGAGCTTTATGACGTGGGCGAATTCGACCGCCTTTTGACCCGAGCCGGGGTCGAGGCCGATATTGCCGGGTTTCAGGCGCGCAAGGCTGCGGATGCGGCCAAGGGGCTGCTGAGGGGGCAGGGCCTTTGCTATTATATTGAGAGCATTCTGGGCGATCCATCCGAGGGGGCCAAGGTCGAGTTTAACGAAGACGGCACCGTGTTCATCTATGTAGGGACACAGTCGAACGGGCAGGGCCACGAGACGGTCTATGCACAGTTCTTGGCCGACATGACGGGCATTCCGGCTGAGCTGATCCACGTGATCCAAGGCGACAGCGACTTGATCGCCCAGGGCGGCGGGACAGGCGGATCACGATCCGTGACGACACAAAGCACGGCAACATTGGCGACGGTGCAAAAGATGACGGAAGCCTTTACCGCGTTTCTCGCCGATGAAATGGGTGTGCCTGCCTCGGAGGTTTGTTTTGACGACGAACGGTTTCGCGCAGAGGGGTCAAATATGACACCGACGATGCTGGAGGTTGCTGATCTGGCCCGTGAAAAGGGCCGCAATGATCTGCTGGTACATCACGAGCGCGCGACCTTGCCGGGGCGCAGCTATCCCAATGGTGCGCATGTGTCCGAGGTGGTGATTGATCCGGAAACGGGCGTTGTTGTGGTCGAACGCTATACCGTGGTTGATGACTTCGGCAACCTGATCAACCCGATGCTGGCCGAGGGCCAAGTACATGGCGGTGTTGTGCAGGGGATCGGGCAGGCCATTCAGGAGCATGTCGTCTATGACGAAGATGGCCAGCTTTTGACGGCGTCCTTTATGGATTACGCGATCCCGCGTGCGGCGGATGTGCCATATATCACGTTCAACTCCGAACCTGTCCCCTCGACCGCGAACCTGATGGGGATGAAGGGTTGTGGCGAAGCTGGAACCGTTGGCGCGCTGGCCGCGATCTCAAACGCTGTTCAGGACGCTTTGTGGGACCACGGTGTGCGTCAGGCGGACATGCCGTTCACGCCACACAAAGTTTGGGCATTGTTGAACGATCAGGCAATCGCTGCCGAATAAGTGATGGCCTGTGTGTCACAGGGTGAGGGGGCGCTGCCCCCGGACCTAACGGGCAACCCCCGGGATAGTTTTCGGTCAGCAAAGAGGCAGGTTATTTCACGATCTGCATGACGATGCAGGTTGTGGAACCTGTGGCGTAAAGTCGGCCGTCGTCGACACCACGTATTTCGCCATGCGCGACACCGGTGGAGCGGCCGACATGGTCGATGACCCCGACACATTCGATCTGGGTGCCCAACGGAATACCGCGCAGAATGTTGATCTTGTATTCCAGCGTTGTATAGATCGACCCACGCGGAATTTTGGTCTGGACGGCGCAGGCCATCGCTGAATCAAGCAGCGTGCCGTACCAGCCGCCGTGGACTGTTCCCAAGGGATTGGTCACGTTGAATTCAGGTGCTCCGCGAAAGACGGCACGCCCTTCCGAGACTTCGTGCAGCGTGTAGCCCATTGTATGACCAATGGGTGGGCCCGGGTTGGTTCCGTCCAGGATTTTTTGCATAAATTCAAGGCCGGACAGCTTGAGTGCTTCCTCTTGAGGGAGCAAATCCTGGGGGCCTTTGGCGACACGTGGCATAAAAAATCTCCGGCAATTGCGTGCCGGAGAAGCTTGTTGAATTAACTGCCCAAGGGCAAGGTGAGTTTGGTCTTACGCCACGTCCGAAAGTGCTGTCTGCGATGTGACGCCAAGGGCGCGGCAAACGCTGCGGGTCAGTTCGGGGCGGTTAAGCGTGTAGAAATGCAGGTTCTCGACGCCTTCATCGACCAGTGTGCTACACATTTCGGTACACAGGGCGGTGGAGAGCAGATCGTGGCGGTCATCGCGGATCGCTGTTGCAAAGGCGTCATCCAGCCACGTCGGTATTGCGGTGCCGCAGCGCGTGGCAAAGTTGCGCGCCGATTTCCAGTTGGTGATCGGCATGATGCCCGGTGTGATTGTTTTAGTAATGCCAGCCGCCGCGCAATCGTCGCGGAAACGCAGGAAGGTGTCAGCGTCAAAGAAGAACTGCGTCATTGCCTCGTCTGCGCCGGCGTCAAACTTGCGCTTGAGCCATTCGATGTTTTGTGCCTGATCCGGGCTTTCAGGGTGCGGTTCGGGATAGGCCCCGATGCGCAGGGTGAATTTGCCGGTAGCGGCCAAGGCTTCGATCAGCTCGACGCTGTCGGCAAAGCCTTCGGGATGGGGGGTGAAAACCTTGGCACCGTCTTCGGGATCACCACGCAGTGCCACGATATCGGTCACGCCGATTTCGGCAAAGCTGTTGGCGACTTCGAGGGTTTCGGCTTTGCTGGCCCCAACGCAGGTCAAATGTGCAGCCACAGGCAGACCTGACGATCGGCGCAGCACGTGGGCAGAATCATGGGTCAAATCGCGGGTGGTGCCGCCAGCGCCGTAGGTGACCGAAAAGAAGCGCGGTGCCAAAGGTGCCAGCGCCTGTGCGGTGTCCCAAAGACGAAAAGACGCGTCGACGGACTTTGGTGGAAAAACTTCAAAAGAGACGGCGGGGCTGGTCATTTTTACGATCCTATTCTGGCTTTCAACTCTTGTTGCATGATTAAAGATGTGAAACAAACTCATAACTTTCATCTTCAACATGAGGATCGCCTCATATGCATATTGAGTTCCGTCACCTGCGTACAATCCAAGCCATTCACGAGGCGGGCGGGTTGGCGCGTGCCGCCGAGCAAATGAACATCACCCAGTCTGCACTGTCGCATCAGGTTAAAGGACTTGAGGATCAGGCGGGCGTCGAGTTGTTTGTACGGCGATCGAAGCCGTTGAAATTATCGCCTGCGGGGTTGCGTTTGCTGAAGTTGGCGCAGCAGGTGTTGCCGCAGCTTGAGGCGGCGCAGGCCGAATTTATGGGGTTGCGCGCGGGCAGTACGGGGCGGATGCACATCGCGATTGAATGTCATGCGTGTTTCGAATGGCTGTTTCCGGTGCTGGAGCAGTTCCGCAAGTCGTGGCCGGATGTTGACGTCGATATCCGCCCCGGTCTGGCGTTCGATGCCCTGCCAGCGCTGTTGCGCGAAGAGGTGGATTTAGTGGTGTCTTCGGACCCCGAGGAATTGCCGGGCGTCGAGTTTGTTGAGCTTTTTGACTATCAGGCCGTGTTTGTAGCGGCCAGCAGCCACCCGCTGGCCAACAAAGATTTCGTTGAGGCCAAGGATTTCAGGACCGAGACGCTGATTACCTATCCGGTGGAGCGGACGCGGCTGGATGTGTTTAGCCAGTTGCTGATCCCGGCAAAGGTTGAACCGTTGGCGATCCGGCAAGTGGAACTGACGGCGGTGATCTTGTTGTTGGTTGCGTCCAATCGTGGGGTGGCAGTGTTGCCTGACTGGGTGGTGCGCGAGGTCAAATACAGCAATGATTATGTGACGCGGCCACTGACCGAGAATGGCATCACGCGCAGGTTATATGCGGCGGTACGGCAGGATGATCTGGGCAAGCCATTTATGGATGAACTGCTGAAGTTGGCAGGCCAAGAGGCGCGCAAGCTTCAGCAGAGTTGAAAGTGGGGCGGGGGGGTATTCCCCGCCCCCAGTCTTACTAGAATACCTTGACGATGGCCTTGCCGTGGTTCCCGCCTGTCAGCAGGTCCATAAAGGCCTGTGGTGCGTTCTCAAGCCCTTCGGTAATGTCTTCTTGAACGGCGATAGACCCGTCGGCCACCTTGGGCGCGATCTCTTTGACAAAGGTCGGGAAGTTGCCCCAGTGGTTCGAGATGATAAATCCGTTCACGCTAAGGAAGTTCACCAAGATCGTACGCCACAGTTTGGGCGCGGTCAGCGCTTCTTCGGCAGCGTCGGCCCCTAGGCCCCCAGCGTTATACCATGCGATCATGCCACAGATCGGGATACGACCGTGCGGGTTCATCATCGGAATAACGGCTTCTAGGACTTTGCCACCGACGTTTTCAAAGTAGATGTCGATGCCTTTGGGGCAGGCCTCTTTCAAAGCGGCACGCAAGGATTTCGCGTCCTTATAGGCGCGATGGTCGATGCATTCGTCAAAGCCGAAATGCTCCTTTGCCGTTGCGCATTTTTCGGCACCACCAGCGATGCCGACAACACGCAAACCAAGAGACTTGGCAATCTGTCCGACCATTGATCCCACCGGACCGGTGGCAGCAGCAACAACCAGCGTCTCGCCCGACTTTGGCCGGCCGTATTCCATCAGGCCATGCCAACCGGTAAAGCCGGGCATGCCCAATACACCGAGTGATGTGGTGATCGGGGCTTTGGCTGGGTCAACCTTGCGCAGCATCTTGGCGGGCTGCACGCCGTGCGTGGCCCAGCCAAAACCGCCGAAAACAAAATCGCCGGGTTTGAAGTCAGGGCTGTTCGATGTAATCACTTCGCCGACCGAACCACCTTCCATGGTGCCGCCGATGGGCACAGGTGCAGCATAGGATTTTGCGTCATCCATGCGGCCGCGCATATAGGGGTCAAGCGACATGTAGTGCACGCGTACCAAAACTTCTCCTTCGCCCGGTGTGGGTACTGCAGCTTCCTCAAGGCGAAAGTTGTCGGCTGTGGGTGCGCCATCGGGGCGGGATGCCAAGACAATATGTTTCATTTTGTCGGTCATTTCGGGGTCCTCCGTTTGTTTCCTCGGGGGCACCGTATCTGGAAAGCATAAGCGTGCAAGGCGGCTTCAGGCGGCACGTTGCGTCAGAGGCTCGTTTGCGCCGATAGGCCTTTGGCAATCTGGCCCTTGGCAATCTCGCCTTGCAGGCTTAAAGGGAGGGCTGATTGAATGAAGGGCGCGGATAATGGTTGGCAGTGCAAATCTAAACATCATGATCAAGGCTGCGCGGCGCGCAGGCCGTGGGCTGGTCAAGGATTTCCGTGAGGTAGAGAACCTTCAGGTGTCTATGAAAGGTGCCGGCGATTTTGTCAGCCGCGCCGATCTGCAGGCGGAAAAGACCCTCAAAGAAGAATTGATGGGCGCGCGCCCTACCTATGGCTGGTTGGCCGAGGAGGGCGGCGGCGACGAGGGCCAGGACCCCACACGCCGCTGGATCGTAGACCCATTGGACGGGACAACGAACTTTTTACACGGTTTGCCGCATTGGGCGATTTCCATTGCGTTGGAACATAAAGGCCAGATCGTTGCCGGTGTGGTATTTGACCCCGCCAAGGACGAGATGTTCTTTGCCGAAAAAGGCGCGGGGGCCTGGATGAACGATATGCGTTTGCGTGTTTCTGGTCGTCACCGCATGATCGAATCTATTTTTGCCACCGGTTTGCCCTTTGCAGGACGCGCTGATTTGCCGGACACGTTGCGGGATCTGGGTCGCATTCTGCCTGTTTGTGCAGGCGTGCGGCGCTGGGGCTCTGCTGCGCTGGATTTGGCCTATGTGGCCGCAGGTCGCTATGACGGATATTGGGAACGTCGCTTGAACTCATGGGATCTGGCTGCGGGCATGCTGATTGTGCGCGAAGCGGGTGGTATGGTCGAACCGATGAACCCCGCTGGTGACATTCTGGCAGACGGCGAGATTGTCTGCGCGAACGAGGCGCTGTTCTCGGGCTTTGCGAAAATCGCGCGCGGCTAAGTGATTTGCCGGGGGCAGGATGCCTTCGGTGAGGATTTAAGAATAAGTTGCATGAAGGCGTCCGGTATCAGCTTGGCCTGATGGCCTGCGGTTACTTGCGTCTTACCTTGGGGATGCTGCTGCGTACGGTTGAATAAGTGGCATCGGGGTGGGGTGGATGGCCGTGGGTCTGTGACCAGAACCGGGGGCCGCCCAAGCGCAGCCAGATCGGTATGGTCAGCACGATCCCCACAACAAACCCGCCCGCATGTGCCCAATAGGCGACGCCACCCATTTCGGGGTCGGTACCGACGCCGCCAATGAACTGCATGCCCAACCACAGACCCAGCATGATCCACGCAGGGATCGGCAGGATGCGGAAAAATACGATAAAGATGATCAGGATATCGACTTTGGCTTTGGGATAAAGCAGCAGATATCCACCCATCACCCCGGCAATAGCCCCTGATGCGCCCACCGTGGGCACACCCGAATAGGGGGCCGAAATCACATGTGCCGCAGCCGACAGTACACCACAGGCAAGATAGAACGCAAGATAACCCAGATGGCCCATCTCGTCTTCGATGTTGTCACCAAAAATGTACAAAAACAGCATGTTGCCGGCCAGATGCAGCCAGCCGCCATGCAGAAACATCGACGTAAACACACCGGTAAATCCACCGCCTGATGTGACCCGTTCAGGCAAGAGCGCCCAGTTGAAAAAGAACATGCCAATCGCGCGGTCATCGTTCATCAGGCTGACATAACTAAGAAACACGCCGATGTTCACCGCCATTAGCAGATATGTCACATAGGGCGTGCGCCCCGACGGGTTATGGTCGCGGATTGGAAACATGACGTGACCCTTAGCCATAGTCGGGGCAGGGTCAAGAGGCGTTAAAATGCGAGGTTTCAGATGAAGATCACATGTTTGCACACGGCCCAAAGCCATGTTGAAATTATGACACGCCTATTTGCCAAACATGGATGGGACGGCGCGTTGGAACATGTCGTGCGCCCCGATCTTTTGGCAAGGGCCCAGTCCGAGGGTGTCGACGCGGTGGCGCAAGATGTGGGTGCGGTGCTGGAGCAATGTGGGGATGCCGACGCGGTGTTGTGTACCTGTTCGACTTTGGGGGCGCTTGTCGAGAGTTCAGGCACAGGCAAGCAGGTGCGCATCGACCGACCGGCAATGGAGGAAGCGGCATCGTATCGTAATGTGATGCTGGCGATTTGTCTGGAAAGCACCCGTGGCCCAAGTGTGGCCCTGTTTAAGGACTGCGCCAAAGGGCGCACGCCCGATGTCGTGTTCTGCGAGGGCGCTTGGTCAGCTTTTGAAGCAGGGGATATGCCCGGTTTCAACCGCGCTGTGGCGCAGTCAGTCGGTACGGCAATGATCGATGCACCGGAAACGGATTGTATCGTTCTGGCACAGGCATCCATGCTGGGTGCGGCCCCCTATCTGATGGATATTGGCGTGCCGGTGCTGACCACGCCAACATTGGCCGTGCGGCGGGCAATAAAAATCGCCCGCCGATAGTAATTTTAACCGGCAGCGCCCAGCAATTGCGCATTCCCGCCAGAGGCAGTGGTATCCACGCATAGATGGCGTTCAGCGCGAACATGGGCTGTATCCGGCAAGCCGCGGATAAGGGGCACAATCGGGCCTGTGCGTTTGGCGAGCGCCTGTTCAATGGCGCGGGCGGTTTCTTCGTCACCCCACCACAGAATGCCACCATAGCTGGGACCATCAGCAAGGGATGCTATGTCGATCTGACCTGTCAGCTCAAGGGTGTCACCACCAAGAGCCGACACAGCGCGGGCCTGTTCGGTGGCTGTGTCCTTGCCCGGCCCCATGCACAGTAATGCAGGACGCGGCATAGAGCTGAGACGGTTTGTTTCGCCCGTTGGACCTGGCAAGGTAATCGTTTCAATTACAGCGCCGATGTGATCCGCCAGCTTGGGCAGGACCTTTTGAGTGCCCTCCCATTTTTCATCGACCAATTTCATATCGGGCACGTCGAAACGGAGCAGATAGTTCGGGCCACCCGCTTTGGGGCCTGTCCCCGAAAGGCCTTCGCCCCCAAAGGGTTGCGAGCCGACGATGGCACCAATCTGGTTGCGGTTCACATAGATGTTGCCCGCCTCGATCCGTTCGGACACGTGCTGGACGCGGTCATCAATGCGGGTTTGCAGGCCAAACGTCAGCCCATAGCCGGTGGCGTTGATGTCATCGATCACCTTGTCCAGCTGTGTCGATTTGAAGGTTGCGATGTGCAGCACGGGGCCGAAAATTTCGCGCTTCAGCTCCGAGATGCTGTTGATACGGATCATCGTGGGCGGAATAAACGTGCCTTCGGTGGGCGCTACCATTTCGGCAATCACCCGGCCTTCGGCGCGGGCCTTGTCGATGTGGTCAGCGATGCCTTTGCGGGCTGCTTCGTCAATTACGGGACCGATATCGGTCGAGATGTTCCACGGGTTGCCCATGACCATCACCTCGATCGCGCCTTCGATCATTTCGATGACCTCTTTGGCGATGTCCTCTTGGACATACAGGCAGCGCAGGGCTGAACACCGTTGGCCTGCGGATTGGAACGCGCTTTCCACGATGGCTTGGACGGCTTGTTCGGGCAGCGCGGTACTGTCCACGATCATTGCGTTCAGCCCACCGGTTTCGGCAATCAGCGGTGTGCCGGGCGCGCAGTGATCAGCCATGGACTTGCGAATTTTAAGGGCCGTCGCGGTCGAGCCGGTAAACGCCACGCCCCCGACGCGCGGATCAGAGGTAAGCGCTGCGCCCACATCCCCACCGCCGGGCAGCAGTTGCATTGCCTCACGCGGGACGCCTGCCTCGTGCAGCAGCGACACAGCAAGAAAGGCAATCAGCGGGGTTTGCTCGGCCGGTTTTGCTAGCACGGCGTTGCCAGCGGCAAGCGCGGCGCTGACCTGTCCACAGAAAATTGCTAGCGGGAAGTTCCACGGCGAGATGCAGACGAAGATACCAGCCGGGGGTACATTCGTAGCTTGCGTTGCGTAATAGCGCAGAAAATCGACAGCTTCGCGCAATTCGCCAACACAGTCAGGCAGACTTTTGCCAGCTTCGCGTGTGAGAAGGGCAAAGATTTCCCCATAATGCGCCTCAAGCATGTCTGCAGCTTTCAACAAAATTGCTTGGCGGTCTTCGAGCGGAGCATCCCATGTTTGCGCGGCATCAAAGGCGGTTTTCACGTCCGCCTCGGAGGCATTGCGCACGGTGCCGGGGCTGCGCCCTATGGCTGCGGGGTTCTGCAGGCGCACGACTTTTTTCGGCTTGGCCTCGCCTGCGATCAGCGGCGTGGCGGCCCAACGGTGCGCTTTCCACGGTGCGCGTGCAGATTCGATCATGTCCAGCGTGGGCGTGTGCATCAGGTCAAACCCAAGAGAATTCACGCGCGTTGGTTGGAACAGTTCTGGGCCCGTTGGAATTTGAAGAACTGCGTCGGAAAGGCTTTCAAACGGATCGGCGGCAACTTGCTCTGGCGTCACGTCCTCGTCGACGATCTGGTTCACAAAGCTTGAGTTAGCCCCGTTTTCCAGCAGACGACGCACCAGATAGGCCAATAGATCCTTGTGGGCCCCGACAGGCGCGTAAACCCGGCAATGTGTGCCGTTTTTTTCCATGACAATGTTGTGCAGCGTTTCGCCCATGCCATGCAGACGCTGGAATTCGAACTTTTCCTTGTCCTCGGCCATGTGAAGTACGGCGGCAACGGTGTGGGCATTGTGGGTGGCAAACTGCGGATAAATGCGGTCGGTCATGTTCAGCAATTTGCGGGCGTTCGCGATGTAGGACACGTCTGTCGCAGCTTTTTGGGTAAATACGGGGAAACCATCGACACCTTTGACCTGAGCGCGCTTGATCTCGGTATCCCAATAGGCACCTTTGACCAGCCGGACCATGATCTTGCGGTCGTGGCGGACTGCCATGTCATAGAGTGTGTCGATTACGACACCGGCGCGCGGGCCATAAGCCTGAACCACCACTCCAAAGCCGGCCCATCCCGACAACGCCGGTTCGGACAACACTTTTTCGATGACATCTAAGGACAGACCCAGACGGTCGGCTTCTTCGGCATCGACATTCAGGCCCATGCCAGCGGATTTTGCCAACAGGGCCAACGCACGCAAACGCGGCACAAGATCGCGCATGACAGATGCTTCTTGGGCGACCTCATAGCGTGGGTGCAGCGCTGACAACTTGACCGAAATGCCTGGGTTTTTGCGGCTGTCCTTGTTGGTGCACGCGATCGCTATGGCCGAAATCGCGCGGCTATAGCTTAGGTGATAACGTTTGGCGTCTGCCTCGGTGCGGGCCGCTTCGCCCAGCATGTCATAGGAATAGGTATATCCCTTTTTCTCCATGCCTTTGGCGCGGTCCATCGCTGCGTTGATGTTTTCACCTAAAACAAACTGGCGGCCCATTTCCTTCATTGCGCGGCTGACCGCGGTGCGGATAACGGGTTCGCCTAGACGTTTGATGGCAGCACGGATGTGACGCACGGGGCCAGGCTGTTCGTCATCCAGCACACGGCCTGTCAGCATCAGTGCCCACGTCGACGCGTTCACCAGTGGGGATGTCGAATGGCCCATGTGGCGGCCCCAGTCTGACGGCGCAATTTTATCTTCGATCAGTGCATCAATGGTTTCGGCATCAGGGACGCGCAACAGCGCCTCGGCCAGACACATCAGGGCAACCCCTTCGTCCGTTGACAGACCGTATTCGGCAAGGAACACTTCCATCATGCCGGGCGCGGTATGGTTGCGGATGGCGCGCACAATCTCTGCGGCGTCTTTGGTGATCTTTACCCGATCTTCAGGGGACAACTGGGAATTGCGGACCAATTCACGCAAAACATGTTCTTGGTCTGTGTAGGTGCCTGCATCAATCTGATGACGCAAAATCGGGGTAGAATCACGTGCCATATAGGGCTCCTCTGCTTAATTGTGCTAGCGTACCCCCAAATTTGAAGTAAGAGTGCCTGATTGCTGCCTGTTTGATAGGTAAACCGATCTAAAATTGGGTGTCCGACGTGACAAATGAAGACTTTAAGATGGACCGCTTTGATCAGGCTATTCTGACCGTCTTGGCCGAGGACGGGCGGATAAGTATTACTGACCTTGCGAAAAAGATCGGTTTGTCCAAATCACCCACTCAGGCGCGTCTGCGCCGGCTTGAGATTGCAGGCGTTATTTTGGGCTATCGCGCGCTGCTTGATCCGATTCGGCTGGGGCTCGATCACGTCGCTTTTGTCGAGGTCCGCCTGAGCGACACAAGAGAAATCGCGCTTAAGGCGTTTAACGCGGCTGTGCTAAAAGTGCCTGAGATTGAACAGGTCCACATGATCGCAGGAAGCTTTGATTACCTGCTTAAGGTGCGGACCCGCGACATGGCGGCCTATCGGGCCTTTCTGGGCGAAACGATTACGACGCTGCCTTATGTATCGAACACATCGACCTATGTGGCAATGGAAGCGGTCAAGGAAATCATGCTCGCAGATGTTACTTGACTGAAACAGGGATGCTGCAGTCAAATGTGGCATGCGTATTTCATGTGTCATTGCCCTGATCTGCGGCCCCGCTTTTGCGTCCGACTGCCCCGCACCGGCAGACATAACCGCTGAACTTGCCGCGCTGTTTGAAAAATCCCGAACGGCTGACAGTTTCCGGCAAGGGCGGGTGGTGTCTGACGAAATGTGGCAGGTCTGGCTGCGTGCGCCCGATGCCGCCGCCCAAGAGGTGCTGGACCGTGGGATGCGCAAGCGTGATGCCTATGATTTTGTCGGGGCACTTGCAGATTTTGACCGCCTGACGGTCTATTGCCCGACTTATGCCGAAGGGTTTAATCAACGCGCCTATATCTATTATCTGCGCAAAGACTATGATGCCGCGCTTGTCGATCTCGATATCGCCTTGAAATTGCAGCCTTTGCACGTTGCCGCACAGTCTGGCAGGGCGCTGACCCTTATGAATCTTGGCCGCATCCCCGAGGCCCGCGCACAAATGTTGGTCGCAGTTGAAAACAACCCGTGGCTGTCGGAAGCGGCGCTTTTGGCCAAGGGCGCGCCCCTTGGACCGATCGGAGAAGACATCTGACCATTTACACTGCCTGTAACCAAGCTATTGTGCGCGGCGTTGCGGG
The DNA here is from genome assembly GCA_965363735.1 of uncultured Sulfitobacter sp. Taxonomy (GTDB): domain Bacteria; phylum Pseudomonadota; class Alphaproteobacteria; order Rhodobacterales; family Rhodobacteraceae; genus Sulfitobacter. The sequence goes on from CBDTUA010000014.1 coordinate 38,135, forward strand.
CGTGATGGAATGGTAGACATACCAGACTTAAAATCTGTTGGGCCTTGTGCCCGTGTGGGTTCGAGTCCCACCGCCCGCACCATTTCTCTCATTCCAAGGGGGGGTAGGCGTCAAACTGCGCGCCTGTCGACTTTGATGCGATCGCCCAATCAAAGGCCGTCTGATATGCGGCAACCGCGAGGGTGGTCTCGTAATCTCGTGCCACCTCTAGCCCGGCTTTTGCAAAACCGGACCGCATGGCGTGATCGGCAATGACCACGCCCATTGCCTCCGCGATTGCGGCGGGGGAATGATCCTGCACCAGTCGCCCGACGGAACCGTCACGCAGCAGCCGCTTGGGGCCGAACGGGCAATCCACGCTGACAACAGGCACCCCGCGTGCCATGGCCTCGATTATCGCATTGCCAAGACCTTCGCGTCGCGACGTGCAGACAAACAGATCGGCCGCATTGTGTACCGCATCAAGGTCCGACGTGTAGCCGGGCAAATCTACAGCCCCATCAAGGCCTAGCCCTGCAATCTGTGCTTCTAGCGCGGGACGTTCCGCGCCTTCTCCATAGATCGTGAGCCGTGCATCAGGCATTTGCTGGTGTAAAATAGCAAAAGCGTCGACCAGCAGATTAAAGCGTTTCTCAGGGGCAAGGCGGCCGACGCTAACGATGTGACGGCCGGTTTGGGAAGGCGCGCGCAGGGCACCCACTTTTTCGACCACTGGATTGGGTAGATAGACATAAGGCGGCGCGGCGGTACCTAGCAGGTCGCTCAGCTCTCCACCGATTTCTTCGATAGGGCCACCTGTCAGGGTCGCGTGGGGATAAACCAGCCGGATCGCGGCCTTGCGCAGGTACCTCAGCTTTGCCTCGGCCAGAAAACTGTTCAAGGGTGTATGCTCGGTAACCAGGGTGGCAACCTGAGATTTTGCGAGCCGGGAAGCGGGCACGGAATACAAGCTGCAGACGTTGGTCAACGTCACGACGAGTGAAATTCCCTCGCGGGTGAAAAGGTTTGCAAGCTCGGGGATGCAGCCGGGCAACTTGGGACGGTTGAGTGCATGCACCTGCACGTCCTCGGGGACGCGGTCCAATAGTTCGCCTCGCCGCCGCTGGAGCACAAGAACGGGTTTGTGGCGCGTTCTGTCCATCCCTTTGAGCAGGCTAAAGACAACGCCTTCGGCTCCGCCATGGCCAAAATGCGGAAGAAAGAATGCTACTTTTTGTGGTATCATAAAAAGCCCGTGAAATAGAGGTTTTGGTTTCAATCTGCAAAGTCGGGAAACGACTAATCAGTTTTCATATTGGGGCGGCACCCAGTTCCGGTGTTGCAAACCCAAGTCGACATTCAATTAGTCTTAAAAGAATCGACCAAAACACATCTTAAAATCGAATTGTAGCTATGCTGCACATTCTTTTCGAAAAGGGAAAGCTTTTGATTTCCCCTTCCCAGATGCCGACCAGAACGGATCCGATTTCAGATTGTATAATTCTAGATTCTAAATATCGAAAAGCCAGTCGGAAAGAATAGTTGCCGAAAGTTGCAACGGACCCAGATTGAATCGACTCGCTTGACAAAATGATAAAAGTGGGGACACTAATATCTATACATTTTATTATTATTTTGAGATTACCCGTGCGCCAATTACTTGCATTGAACGGTTTTCTATACCTGTGCGCCTTTTCTGCTTTTGGTCAATCGGCGTTGGCCGCGCCATTTGATTTAGGTCCAGGTGATTTAATCGAAATTTCGGTCATGTCTCGTCCCGAGCTGACGCGCCCCTATAGGGTGCGGCTGGATGGTGCGATTTCTCTCCACATATTGGGAAATATTCAGGCAGAGGGTAAATCCCCCGCTGACCTTGAGGCCGAGCTGGAGGAGCAATTTTCAGATGTTTTCGAGGGGTCAACGTCGATTACCGTCGAGGTGGTTCGTTATCGGCCTGTAATCGTCGGGGGGCAGGTCGCGGCACCTGGTGCCTATGAATATATGGCTGGGCTTGATGTTGCGAGTGTGGTCGCCCTTGCCGGGGGTGTTGGTGTCGGCGCGGCGGCTGACACTGTCTCCACTCAGATGCGGGTCGAGGCAGAGTCGGCGAGATATGAGTTGCTCCGCGCCCGGCTTGCTAGTCGACTGTTGGAGCGCGCGCGCCTTTCGGCTGAACGTGACGGAAGCGATAGTATTGCCATGCCTGCTGAAGCAGAGGCAGTTCTAGGGGCGGCAGCGTCGGACTTGCTTGAGGCGCAGACGAATTTGCGAGCGTCCCGCGAGAGCCAGCTTTCACTGCGGCTTGCTGCAGAAGATTCCAGACGTATGCTCGCCGAGGACGAAGCGGAAGCCTATGCAGAACGCCGCGCACTAATCCGCAGCCAGGTTGATGCCACAATGGAAGAGCTCTTGGTCCAGCAGGGCTTGGCCGAACGTGGTCTGGCGTTATCCCAGCGGTCGCTCGATCTTCGGCTGTCTGCCGACCGCTTTCGCGCGGACGAGCTTGAGGCCGTCGCGTTGGAAGCTTCGGCCCGGGAAAAGGTTTCAACCGCCGTTGCAGGCAAGGAAACAGCAACAGCCCAACGTGAAGGTGAAGTGGCCGCGACTCTTACAGGGATTGATGCCGAGATTGCGGAAATTCGCACTGACATGGGGCTCGCGCGCCGTTTCGTAACCACGTTTGGTGATCCGGCTAGCTCGGCAATGCTCACGGGTGCCGACACACAATACCGCATCCGTCGACATGACCAAAAAGGTGTCACCGTAATCGAAGCCAATCTGGATACGGTAGTGCATCCGGGTGACATGGTAGAAGTGGTGATTGATGATCCTCTGCCTGCTGCACAGGCTGGTCAGGTTAAGCCGCAGGCAGACCAATGACGTTCCGACGTTTGGCGGGCCACATCGCGGCAGCTATCGTGCTGTTGCAGATGTCGATGCCTGTTGAGGCCAAGACCATTGACCTGTCGCGGATGGCCGTGACGCCCAATGCCCGCCTTGGCATCGCCTTTCCCGGGGACAAAACGCAATATTACCCCCTGATTGCCCAAGCCGGAATTGGCATTGCGCGCATTTCAGTGCAGTGGAAATTGGTCGAACCAACCTCGGGCCGGTTCAATTGGTCCGGGCTGGATCGACGTGTCGCTGCTCTTCAGGCATTGGGAATTCATCCGTTTTTGACGTTTGAATCAAATGCCGACTGGGCCACCGTTGCTGAAACACGCGGGGTCAAGAACGCGCGCCCTCGCGATCCCGCTCAGTGGCAGCGCTTTGTGAATGCCGTGGTCGAGAGGTACGACGGCGATGGTCGAAATGACATGCGGGGGCTCAGGCGGCCGGTCCCCTATTGGCAAGCGGCGAATGAATGGATCAGCGACAGAAACAAGTCAGGCGGGTGGGTCGGATCGGCCGATGAACTCATCGCTTATATCAAACTAACACATGATACGGTTAAGGCCGCCTATCCAAAGGCCATATTCGTGATGGGGGGCATTGCTGCATTTAACATTGATGTCATGCTGGTTGCCCGCGGCGGACAACAATTTTCCGTACGTCAGACATGGAACAACAAGTCCGAGACCGTTCTATCGGTGCCGGAAATGCGCGGTCGAGAGATCGCAAGTATCATCGATGGGCGGGCAATTCCGGTTCTAAAGAAGAGCCCCTATGACATTGCCGACGTGCATCTTTACGGCCCCGAAGGAAGGGACGCTGCACGGATCGCAATGATCCGCAAACTTTCACGTAGACCGGTTGTCTCAACAGAGTGCGGTGGTCCCTCGCTTGACTATGGTGGTCGCTATACCCCTGAGCTTCATTTTTTAGCTGTGGTTGAGCGCAACTTGGGCGTTTTCGCTGCCGGGGCCCAGTATTGCCTATGGTTTCGCCTGGGAGAAGGCCCTGGCGGAACATACGGCAACAAGCATACGCCGCTTTATAAAAGCAACGGCAAGGCCAAGCCGGGCGTTTTTGCATACCGAATGCTGTCCCGGCTAGTGGATGCCCGAACAACTGCTTCAAAAGTCGGCGCAGACCGTTTCGAGCTGCGGCGCAGCGATGGTAATATTATTCAGCTTGGCTGGAATGCTGGCGCAGCAGAGGTGCGCAATTTCGCGTCCAATAAGGGCGTCGACGTCTTTTGTCTCGAAGCTGTTGATAAAGGGCAACTAAATTCCGACTCCGGACGATGCAAACCTGACTCATTTGTAGTGGCGGGCCGCAACCTATTTTCCCTTTTAGCGCCGTGACTTCACAATTTATTTTAGAAGGTAACTATTTATGCTGAAGCATTATCGCGACCTTTTCCGCCAGTTTCGAATGATGATTCTTGCTGGTGTGATCGGGACGGGCGCACTCGCGTTCGGCCTGAGCCTCCTGCTTCTGCAAGCCATGCCGATCTACAGAAGTACCGTTGTTGTGAACATGAAGCCATCAGACGAGGCATTAATATTCAACAGGGCTTTTATGGGCGTCACCCAGTTCAGCCCTGCTGTGATTATCACGCAGACCCAGATCGAACGGTTGCTTAGCCGCCAGGTTGCTGAACGCGCGCTCGATATCCTGATCGAAGAGAGCGGAGGAAGTCTTCCTGCTGACCCGCCAAATGCTTTGTCTCGGCTCAAGACTACTTTGTGGCGGAACTGGAACTTGGCAAACTACGGCTATTTCGTTCCTGCCAGTGAGCGTCAGACAATGATCAGCGACCTCCAAGGGGCAACAGACGTCGAGATGGTCGAGGGTTCCTACATCATGGCGATAGAAATCAGCTACGATAACCCAGTCTTGGCGGCACGAGCGGCAAATGCCCTTGTGCAAGCCTACATCGAAACAGCGAGCGAAACTTTCTCCGATGATGCCGTTGGCATTGATACGGCGTTGGAGAATTTGCAGACTGATAAGACGGCTGATCTGAACAAGATGATCGCGGAACGCAGGTTGCTGGAGCGGCAATTGCCGTCGGATAGCGTGAATGATGGCAGGATGCTGCTGTCGGCGGGGCGCGTTACAGCGGCTTCCAAGCTTGCCGAGGCGCAACGTACGCTAGCGCGTCTACAAAGCGAACTGGAGCAAATTGATAGCGCTGACACGGCAGCAATCGCCGAGATGCGGGCTGAAATTACCACTGCGGAAGATATGGTCAGCCAGCGCACGCAAAAGGTCGCGGACGTCGAAGCGGAATTGCAGTACCTGGATAGCACCGAAACGGCGTTGCGTGAGCTTGAACTGAAGATACAAGAAACCGAAAACGATCTCGAAGAGCTGCGAGCCAGAAGGCTTTCCACCTCGCTCGCGCGCGAAGCCCGGATGAACCAAGTCGAGATTATCAGCAGCGCTCAGGTGCCAACATATCCTGCGTTTCCTAAGGTGTTTGTAAACACAGTTGTTGGTACGATCTTGGGGGGCATTCTAATGCTTGCGCCGATCGCAATCCTTGATGTCTTGAACACCCGTATTCGCACGTCCGAAGATCTGCGTCTTACGGTTGGAGAGCAGGCGCTGCCTACCGTTTCTCGCAAAATGGCAAGGCATGCCCGTCGTTTCCTCAAGAAGGGGGGCGCACCGGGGCGTGAACTAAGAGAATTTGCCGAGAAGATGAGTCGACGATTCCTGACCGAGGGACATAAGCATTGGCCCCAACAGCACATCTATGTCACGGCCATCGGATCACAGGATCATGTCGAAAGGCTTTATGTTGTAGTCCAAGCGGCTGCGCGTCTTTACGCACCTCACCGAGCGGAAGGTGTAGCCCCGCTAAAGGTCGTGCCTTTGCCTCCTGTTGCGCGGCTGGGAAGTTGGGCACCCTATCAGGATCAGACAATCATCATCGGCATCGCCAGCGGAGAAGCCGACATTAATGAAGTCGAACTTGTGAGCGGCACAGAAATAGCAAGGGGCGCGGTCACATATCTGGCAGTTGTGCTGTGAAGATTTCGCCCGACCGACGGAAGGTGCGCAAACGCATCTTTCTGACAGCGGGTATGTTCGCCTTCGGTGGTGTTTTTGCAGGTGCTTTGGTAACGTTTTTTGCCCCCTGGGTGGGGATGATTGTCGTATTGGCTGGCATTGGCGCTGCGCTGGCGATGTTGCACCGCCCCGGTGGTGTGCCGATCCTAGTTTATCACAGCATATCGCCTGATGCTGGCTGGCTGCCGTGGGCGAAGAACACCAGCGTCCGGCCAGACGTTTTTCGTCGGCATCTCCAGACTCTGAAGAACGGTGGCTGGGATGTGGTGTCTACAATTGATTTTGTGAATGCCCGCAAAGCCGGCAAGCAGATCAACAATCGCACCGTTATTTTGCATTTTGACGATGGGTATCTGGATAACTACATCTTTGCAGCACCGATCCTGCGCGAATTCGCGATGCCCGCAACCTTCTTTGCGTCGTTGGATTTTATCGAACCCGGCAACGAAATTCGCACCGCCTGCGAAAATCTGGGTCCAACGGCCTGGACAGGATACATGACCGATCTTGAGTTGCGTGCCATGGATGCTGACCCCTTGTTCGATATCGAGGCGCACGGTGTGAACCATGCGCGTGTGCCGGTGTCTGATAAACCTGCTGAGGTACTGACTAACGCCAACTGGAAGCGTCATGCGCCCTTGGCATGGGCGTACGACAACACCAACAAGTCACGGTGGTTTGAGGCTGAAACGCCGCCCGCGCCATTACAATTGGGAGATCCAGTTCCCAAGACAGATTCCGCCCTAGCGGGGCGCTGGTGGGTTGATGGAGAAAACGAAGCTGAGCCCGCCTATAAGATTAGGGTTGGTGATGCACTGGTGCGCGCGCATGAAGGTCTGGGGGACGTCCTGGGCCGCGATGTGATGTTCTTTGCCTGGCCTTTTGACCGGTCATGCCCCGTCAGTGTCGCCGCCGCGAAAGAGGCCGGATTTGTCGCCGTTACAGGAGGGCGAGGGGAGAACCGCCCTGATGAAGACCCTACCATCCTGAGCCGGGTCCATGTCCACGACAGAGCATTTGGTGGGGGTGCGCTGTGGCTTGAGGGGCTCGCGCTTAGGGCGCGGGTCAACGCGGCCTCTGGCCGGTTAATTTGGCACATAGTTGTCGTGTTGGCTGCCCGGCTTCGCGCCCGTCGCTTTGGGCGGCCGGGGTACGAGGCCGTATCATGACGGTGTTGTTTTTCGCGACAATCGGCCTTGTGCTTTTTGGGGGGCTGGCGGTTTTGGCCGCGGGAGCATTGGGGTTGGCACCGTTGGCCTTGGGGGCAGGTTTCGCGCTTGCTGGCGGTATCGCGCTTCTCGTAGAGCCGTTCTTGGGTGTCGCTTCATTGGCAGTGTTTTCTCAGCTCGACGCTGTGGAAAAGATGTTGTTTGGCTTCTTGCCTATTTCCTACTTTAAACTGGTCGGCGCATCCACGGCTCTTGCGATCTTGGCCAACAGTCTTCGCCTGCGTGAGCATATCCAGGCATTGTTGCGTAATCCCATCATTGTCATGGGGCTTGTCTTTTTCATGATGGCCGTGGTGTCGCTTGCGGGCGCTGAGAACAAGGGGATGGCGGTTTCCTCGATCGTCAGTACGGTCAGTCTGATCCTGTTGCTGTTGCTGGTTACTATTCTTGCCAATACCAAGCGCAAGGTCGAGATCATGGTTTGGATCCTAATCGGATCTTCGGCGGTGTCTGCATTGATCCTGCTGGTGGATGTCACACTTGGCGTGCAACTTGTGGCGCAATCAGATGCTGCAACGACTGCCCGTACGGCAGAGGGCGTCGCACGGTCGTCAGGCGGATCAGACTATAACCCGACCACCGCCGCCTCGATGCTGCTGGTTGGGGTGATTGTCGCCTTGGTTCATGCCTTCGAAAGCCCGGTATGGCGGTGGCGACTGCTGATAATGGCAGGCATAGGTTCGGTGGCGATTGTTCTGTCATTTGCCCGATCTGCAGCCTTGGCCTATTTTGTCATCAGTCTGCTCCTAGTTTGGCGATATCGCCGTTGGAAGTACCTCCCATTGGGGGGAGCGGCAGCTTTCGCTGCGGGGCTGGCAGTTTTGCCATTTATACCCGCCGAATACTGGGAACGGCTGTCCTCGTTGATGAGCGGCACAGGTGACCCGACACTAGGCCGACGGTTAACGTATAACCTGATCGGAGTGGATCTTTTCCTGCAACACCCCATTTTTGGGGTGGGGCCAAGCAATTTTGTGCATCATTTCACCAACACTGAATACCGGTATTTGCCGGGCCGCACCCTGCTGGGGCGCGAGCTTCATAACATGTATCTGTCAGTTATAGTCCAATACGGGTTGGCAGGCGCGTTCCCGTTCTTTGCGATGCTAGTGTTAACATTTAAACAGTTGCGCGCCGTCCAACGTGCGCCATGCAGCGAAGCGATGCGAGTGTATGCTGTGGCGCTTGGCTATGGGATCGGGGCCTACTTGGTGGCCAGCCTGTTCCTGCCGAACGAATACTCCAAGTACACGTGGCTCCTTCCTGGGATTTCGGCGGCACTATTTATCGTAAACGAAAGGGAGCGCGCCCTATGAAGATCTTGGTCGTCGTTAGCGAATTTCCAAAGCTCACAGAAACGTTCGCCTATCGCAATGTCGTGGAATACCACCATCTCGGTCATGATGCCCGGATTTTTCATATCAAGCCGTTTCGCGAGGGCGAGATAATCCATGACTTTATGCGCGGCATTGTCGGCCACGCATTCACCTTTGGCTACGGCTCTTTCACTGCGCTTGGTGCCATGGCGGCAGAGGCCGTAACCGCCCCCAGACGGTTTGGAGGTTTGTTGGCGAAAATCGCGCGGGCGCATCGTTCTGAACCAAAGCGCGGGCTTGCGGTTCTTGTATTTCTGCCAAAGGCGCTTGCACTGGGTCGCTGGTGCCGCCGCGAAGGGGTGGAGCATATTCATGGCGAGTTTGCTGGCCATCCGGCCACGATGGCGATGATTGCCGCGCAAGTGGCAGATATCCCGTTCAGCTTTTCCGCTCATGCGAATGACATTATTGTCTCACAGGCGCTGCTGGTCGAGAAGGCGCAAAAGGCCGCGTTTGTGCGGTCAATAAGCCGCTATAACATTGCCTTCCTCGAGAAGCTGGACGGGTTTCCGACAGACAAGCTGCAGCTGGTACGTTGCGGCGTGACGCGCGCCATCGTCCGAAAGGAAGGGCCACCCGCACCGGTTAATGAACCACTCCGCATTCTCTATGTTGGCTCGTTGATCAAGAAAAAGGGCGTAAATCATTTGATCGACGCCTTGGCCGCTTTGCCAGCTGACCTGAAATGGGAGGCGCGTATCGTCGGTGGCGGTGATCTGGCGGAGAGTTTGGCAGCTCAGGCCCATTCGCTTGGGCTAGATGATCGTATCAAATTCGAAGGCCCACAGCCAGCCGAAGCCGTGGCCCAAGCATTTGCCAAGGCCCACGTGGCGATCGTACCTTCCATTGTCGGTGACCAAGGTCGAATTGAAGGCATTCCTGTCGTGGTCATGGAGGCGTTGGCACACGGTATTCCTGTGATCGCCAGTGCATTGTCAGGCATTCCAGAACTCGTCGAAGATGGGGTGACCGGGTATCTTTTGCCGCCGGGGGATTCCGCTGCAATCGCCAATGCGATCAAAACTATCGCGGCAGATTGGGATGCCGCCGCAGCGATTGCCGCGCGGGGTCGCGAGAGAGTTTCCGCAGAATACATCGTCGAAGACAATGCACGCAAACTTGTTACCCTGATGGAGGAGACGAGATAATGGCGTATATTTTCTGGATTTCAGCGATCGTCTTATTTTACAGTTTCGTCGGCTATGGCTTGGTGTTGCTGATACTTTCGCGCCTCCGACCAAAACCGAAAGCGGTCAAAGACTGGGTCCCGCCCAAGGTCAGCTTTCTTATTGCCGCCTATAACGAGGCCGCCGTAATCGCGGACAAATTGAATAATACTCTCGGCCTTGATCCGCATGGTGCTGAGGTTGAAATTGTTGTCGTTTCCGACGGGTCAAGCGACGGCACAGCGGAAATTGCCCGGACATTTGATGATCCTCGGATCACGGTTCTTGAACCGGGCCGCCTTGGCAAGGCCGCGGCGCTTGGCGCGGGGCTCGAGCACTGCACAGGTGATGTGGTTGTTTTTTCAGATGCGAACGCAATGCTGGCCGACGGTACTTTGATTGCTTTGTTACGGCACTTTGCTGATCCGGATGTTGGCGGCGTTTGCGGCCAGATCACGGTGGAAGGGTCGGGCGAAAAGAAGGGCGGACTGGGATTTTCCGAGGGACTGTTCTGGAATTATGACCAAGCATTGAAGCTGGCAGAAACTCGGTTAGGCGGCGCTGTATCTGCGCAAGGATCAGTTTATGCGCTGCGCCGGTCACTAGCCGCTGAGCCCAAAGCGGGGTGCACGGATGATTTTATGATTTCAGTGCGTGCCGTAAGCGAAGGCCGCCGGTTGGTATTTGAGCCGCAGGCTAGAACCACTGAAATCGTCACCGAAAGTGTATCAAGCGAGATGCGCCGCAGGGTGCGGTCCTCAGAACGCGGGTGGCGGAGCCTTATGGCCAATGCGGCGCTTATGAACCCGTTCAAGCACGGATGGTATGCGTGGCAGCTGATTTCGCACAAGCTGGTACGCCGGCTCAATCCCTTGTTTCTGATACTGCTGTTTGTCTCAAATCTGGGGCTAGTCGGCCAGGGATGGTTCTACGGATTTATGGCGGTTGGGCAGATCGCCTTTTACGCATTGGCGTTTGCAGCCTTGGCAAAACCCGCGTTCCGCCAGTTCAAACCCGCATCGATTGCGTCGTTCTTTGTGCTGGCGCATGTCGCGATGGCGGTTGGCTTTTTCCGGTACATATCAGGGCGCACAAGCGTACTTTGGACGCCATCGCGCGAAGGTGTTTGACATATGGCGGTACCAATTTTCGTTTTAGGGCTTCAGCGGTCAGGAACCACGTGGGTTGCCAATATGCTCGCTGGTTCCGGTGCCGTTGCAGCCGTCGCCGCCGCCGAGCACCGTGGGGTGCATGAAAGCATATTCTTTTCCCATTTCGCCCGCGCCTTTGGCGCGTTTAGTGATCCAAATGCGCGCAGTCGTTTCCGCGAAGCCTTTGCGAAATCAGATTACTTTCTTCTTTCCGGCCTTTCCCGAAGGTTTCTTGACGAAGCACTTGCAAAGGCAAAGGATTTTGAGGGGGTGTTCGCGATTGTTATGGATGGCGTCGCCGCGCGGGCGGGATGTAACCACTGGCTTGAGAAATCCCCACATCACACATTGATGGCGGAAGAACTGGCTAAACGCTTTCCTTCGGCGCAGTTTGTCTGCGTCACACGCTCTAGCAAGACGTTGATTGCTTCGCGGCTTGCTGCCTATGGACGCGACCCTTCCCGCGGGCTGGCCCGGGCTGCAGATATCCTGCGGGGTGCTTTGGTCAATGCGCTTTACACGCGACGATTGGTACGGTTTGCGGCCCGGCATAAGAATAACGCGTTACTGGTACATTACGATGAGTTGGCCAAGGAACCGGCGTTAGGCCGTTGCCGTCTGGTCGATTTTCTTGCATTGGGGATTTCGCCAGAAGACTTGATCAGTTCCTTTGCGCCGAATACCAGTCATGACCGGAAAGGTACGCGAAAACTGTCGCTTTTTGACCTCGTATTGATTGGAATAGGCGATGGGCTTGGCAAGCTTGTCCCGCTTTCCCTTCTTACCGCAATTGAGCGGCGGCGGCGTACTGGCCGAGGGGTCAATTGGCCCGATTGGGTATGGCTGAAGAGTGGCTATAAACCTGTGTGACTATTTACCCGGGCGCAACTTAACGCCGAAAAGCTTTATTCCAATTCCCAATGCGATAATGCCGATGCCACCCGAGGCCATAAGCTGAATAAGGCTATCGAGTTTTCCGATACCTCCTGTGGCGGATCCCAAAAGGCTAAAGAGCCAAGGACCTGCGGCAGCTCCTGCAAGTACTCCAATGCTGCCTAGTGTTGCCGCGGCCATCATAGGCATTGCTGCGCGCAACGCGCTTGCGCCGCCGCTAAATACGCCGCGTCGCCGCAGCACAAGCGCAAGGAATATGACGGGCACAGCGGGTGAGATAACAAGGGCAATTGGAATACCAGCCAGCCCCAGTGTCGGCGTCAGAACCGTGAACAATACAAATCGCGATCCGAAATCCAGCGCCATGCCCACCCCGACCAATCTGACGATAGGCAGGTCATCTTGTGCTAGAATACGGACCAACATCATCCGTGTCACGAATGCCCCCAGCGGGGCGAGGGCCATCCAACGCATCAACTGCGTCATTTTCAGAATTGTGTCGTCGCTTATCTTGTCGTGTGCGATGATCAAGTCGATTATCGGGCCAGCATTCACAAAGAAGCCAAGCTGAGCAGGCACAAGTAGTGCTATTCCGATCAAGGTGGCATTGCGAAAGCGCTGGCCAAGATCTGACGTCTCACCAGCGGCTGCCCGGCGTGTGAGATCGGCAAAGGCCACAAGAGCCAAGGCCATCGCGAGGGTGTTGCCGCAAAGCGCGCCAAGCCGTTGGCTGAAATCCAGCATCGCGACCGCGCCCGGTCCTTGTCTTGCTGCGACAGCCGTTTCAAGCCAGATGCTTGCCAGCGCACCGAATGTGAGAATGATGGCTGCCATGCCACGGCGTCCGATGGCGGGCTGGGCAGGTTTCGTTGGCGTGCTGACCGGTTGTTCTGTGCCCAGACGAAGGGCAAGAACCAGCGTAAGCGTGGCGACTGCAAAGAAGGTGATCGTATAGGCGGCAGCGGCCTGCAAAGCGAGGACCCCTCCGCCAAACAAAAGGGCGATTGCAACGGCCGCACGGGGCAGTTGACGAATGACCGTGGGTGAGCCGAACCGCCCCCTGACATTACAAAATGCTGTAAACGCCATTGCTGCGACAGTCGCGGGCAATGACAAGGCGAGTATGACAACGACCTGCGAGGCCAATGCTTTGGTGCTCGGGTCAAATTGAGGGGCAAGCGAGCCCACAATATTCGAAGCCGTGAGTGCGATAGCAATGGCGAGCGCTGCGCCAATGGCCAAGGCGGCACCACCCGAATGGGCCAGAATGCGCCACATACTGACACCAGCTGCTGCACGTGCAGCGACAAGCGGAATGAACACGACACCCACAACCTGGCTAAGTGCCTCTGTAAGGCTGGTTACAAGACGCCTGCCCAATAGGAACGCGTCTGCGTCAGCACCGACCCCCATACGCCTTGCAATAAGGTAGGAGACGAGAAGTGCGATAAGAATGCCGAGCGCTTGGCCCGCAAACTGCGCAGAACCCGCGGCAATCAAAGATGTGCCGCGGGAAGCAGTTGGTGCCATTTTTTCGGGGGCATCCGGAACCTGATCGGTCGGGCGCATTTTTCAGCTCAGGCCTGAACTTCGCTCTTTACCAGATTTGGCATTACTGGTGCACTCTTCCGTTTGGAAACCTGTGCCGGTACTACAACCATACCCAGTGCATATCGTTCAATCACGAACTGGCTCAAGTCGTTTGCCATGGTGTATTTGAACGCACCCGGTTTTGAAGTTTTGCTGAGACTGACGCGCGCCTTGCGCAGCCCGCCGGACTTCAGTTTGACATAAAGCATTGTCTTTCTGTCGTCTGAACCTGTGGACAGGCTGGGCACGACCATCTCTTGGCCATCGATCTTATCGATATGAGAAACTGTGCGACCGCCATCGCCTTCCAACCACATTTCAGGGTTACGCGGTGCCAGCTCACGCTTGTTTACCTTCAGGGCGAGCTTGAGCGCTTTGCGACCGGTCTTTGCCAGCATGGAATAGGCGATCCGGCTAAGCAGCATAAGCTCGGCTGGGATGGAAACGGGGCGACGCACGAGTCTGTTGTTCATGCGCGCGCGCAACCGTTTGCTTACTCCGTGACCAAAGTACGCTTGTGTGGGGCCGACAAGGCCCGGCTTCACTTGAAAGCGCATATCATAGCGCAGAATTCTGTCACGTTCGATAGCGGCTATTTCGGAGCGGACAGGCCTAGGGCCACATAGGTTCATTTCGCCACTGATAATATTCAGCAACTGCGGCAGTTCATCCAAACGCGTTTCCCGCAGAAGACTGCCAAGAGGGGTCTCGATATTTGAACCAGCCGGCAATGTCCGATCTCTGGTCAATTCCTGCGCCCGCTTGCTGCAAAGCGTACGAAATTTTATAATTTTAAATACCTTTTGGTCTTTTCCCAGTCTTTCAGCGCGATAGAAAACCTGCGGACCTTGCGTGACCAGCAATGCGATCGAAATCATAACCAAGAGCGGGAAAACCATAAGCAGTAAGCCTGCCGCTAATAAGAAATTATAAATTCTATACACGGTCCAATTTTTGGGCAGAAATCCGATTTCAATCTTTTGCCGACCCTTCATAATGTAATCCTCAAATTAAACCAATGTAAGGCAGGATTAACCAGCCCATCACCGCTCGATATAATTACCTCAGTTATGCAGAATCTAAACTCTGGCGAAAATTTCCAGAACCACTCTGTCTGTATACTAACAGTAACGGTAATCCGTAGCTATTAGGTCGCCGTACCTTTTGGTCGGCAAATTTACTAAATACAAACTTGGAAACGCTCTTTCCGCAGGAGGAAAAAAGGCAGAACCACTTATCTATGCCTTATTGTTGCCATAGTTTTTCCCAAAAGTTAATGAGAAACTACACTTTTGATTGAATAAATGTCTCTGGCTGAGTTACTTCGTGCTTTTTCCTGAGTTTTAAACGTCCCCTTAGGGTGCACATCATCCTCCCTCCGAACGCAAGTCGATGTAGTAAGTATTTGATGATTTTTTGAATTTTTGATGGCTGACGGACTTTCTGATAGCGCAGAACAGTGCATTCAGATGTCTAGGGGACGGAGATAGTTCGCTGCCTAGTACGGCAAAATGTCCTGTCGCAGCCGATCTTCGGGTGGGCGCAATAGGCGCAAATCAACATGGTTGTGTCGAACATTTGTCGGGATTGCGATGATGCTACGGTAATTTAAGTGCGCGCGATTCGCGAGTGCGCGGGGCTGAGTTCAGCGTTTGGTTGAGTTCGGTTTTCCAGTCCTCACCTGCTGAGTGACCTTCCCACCAGTTGGCCGATCTGGACTACGATAGGGGCAGTTAGGATCATACGAACTGGTCGCCTTTGTCCCCAAGTTGTTTCCTCAGCATCAAAGCCAAGGCACACATAATCTAATGTATACTTTTGTATTTTGACCGCTTTTTGAGCTGCTCAATATGATCTGGTTGTTCTTGTAGGAAGTTCGGATCGTCACCTTGGCTGCCAAACATTGCCCCACGGCCCGAGTTTGCACGGAGACTTAAACGAGGGCTAGATGGCGTGTTTGCGCCCACATCACTCGTATGAATGTTGCCAAATTCGTCGCTACGCCTGCGTTCATTGCGCGACATGTTAACCCAGAGCTTAAAGATGACGGCAACAACGATGGTTGCAACAGCACCGCCGATCCAAAAGACGAGCAGCGCTTGCCAGATTGGGAGGGTGATTGCGAAAATGCTGCCGACTACAGCAGCAATGCCATAGCCGATTGCGATGATGACGACGAGTCTATCCACTTTTACCAACAACTCACTTTTACAAACGATCCACCAGGATCAACATCTTCAGATTTACCTGTCTCGCATGATTTCAAGTGGGTATTCTCCCACCATGGCAATCTTATGTCATTTACGTCCTTTAGCGGGCAAGTTTCTGAGGCACATGGCCGGAAGTTGCCTAGCGTAAGGATGTCAAATGACCGTATAGAAACGTGGTCACCATAGCCATTCCTTTTAGTTTGGAAATTGGCAAACTTGGATAGTTGTGCTCTATTTTGGATACTTGTTGCAGAGATTTGTGGTAAATTCAATTTAAAATTGAAATGACGCTCTATTGATCGCAGATGTCTCACTGGTCAGGAGGGTTTTGACTATAGTGAGGCTCGAGCTCCGATTATCGAAGTTTGGGACGTGAGCTTGCTCCACGTGTGGTCTGCTCTATATATAAATGCATTAGATTAGGTGACTTAATTAGTGCGAAAGATACCCCAGATTTAGAGGTTAACTTTCAAAGTGTGTTCTTGATTTAAAATCTTATTAGTTCTGAAGGGCTTGGCGCTATCCTTGGAGGATGATTTCGCAGCGCTGAGATGAGGGTATTGTAGAAGGCGGCGATGGTTGTCGTCCAGGGAATATTGCGGCAAGATTAGTGGCACAAGAAATTGCGAAGGCTGAGAAGAATGGGGAGATATGAAATCAGACGACGCGGTTTAGAAGTCTCTGAAACATATTTTGATCTTATGCGTCTTAGCTTTGACGAGGAGGCTGTTCAGCAAAAGGCTGAGGCAATAAATTGGATGTTTGCACGCCGCCCTGCAGGACATCCAACCGGCCCCTTCTTTTTAACACTTGAGCGTGAAGGCAAGGTCATTGGCGGCACAATTGTTGTTGCTGATACTGTCTGGCTCGGTGGTGAGGAACGCCCTGCATTCCTGCCAATTGGAAACCATGTTCATCCCGATCATCGTGGCCGTGGCCTGCGGCTGTTGAAAAAGATGTCTAGGCTGGCGGATCATGGCGTGAGCATGGGGCTGCCGAATGATCGCAGTTTCGGGGTTCACCGTCGGTTTGACGCCTCAGTATCCAGACCCCGAACCACCCGCTTTCGTTCTTACTTGCCTGGCGCTTTGCTGGCTGCCCGTCGTCCGACACTGTCTTTTCTGTCGCCACTTGTAAACGCCGTATCACAGGCAAGTAACGCCTTGGTCAACCTTATCCGGCCGCGGCTACGCCAGGGGGAGAGTATCGAAGAGATTGAAACATTCGGTCCGGAATTTGACATTTTTTGGGAGTTGGCGCGGGCGAACCATGATTTCTTATGTGCGCGCAGTGCCGACCGCATGAACTGGCGTTATGTCGATGCTCCCTTCAGCAGATATACGGTGGATGTTCTAAGGTATGATGGGGCGATCAAGGGGGTTGTCGTAGCCCGGGTCGCTGATCGAAAAGGGCATTTGGTGGGTGAGATATCCGATATCCTTTGCGTCGAACATGATCCAAGAGATTACGCGCTTCTTCTTGGAGCGGCCGGCGATCGGTTCGCTGACGCGGGCGCTGCTTTTTCGGAGTTCGCGTTTATTGGCGACGATGCGCTAGATGCAGCCGGCCGCCGTACAGGGTTCTGGTTTCCCCGCGATAAGCGGCAAGTGGTGGCCTACGGATTGGGATCGCGGGATGCCAAGGCTGTGCCGCGTTTTATCGACAATATGCATTTTCTGCGCGGCGACCACGACGAAGACTATTAGTTCACCCGTATCATCCCAAATGCCTTTCATGGGCCTGGGGCAGGATTTGTGGTGAGGGTTTGCGGGCAGCACTGTGTATAGGCATTGAGCGCCAAGCAGGATGCTGCCCGCCAGAATAGCTGCGCAGACAGACTATCGCGAGATCAAAGCGCGACTCGCGTCCGTACAGCCGCGGGTCTGGACCAACGTAACCCAAATAGTTTGTAAGCATCCCACGCCTGATCCAACTGATCAAACCCAAGCTTTAGAACCACACCCCATGACGCTTTGTTGTCCGACGCAACTGTCGTTAAAGCGGTGGTATAGCCCTTTTCCCGATAATATTCGTGCATCCGTTGAATCACCACCAAGCTCGCGATTGAGCCCCGGCTGCCTGGAACGACGAACCCTGCGAACTGGAAAAATTGTCCGTCGCCGATCTCGACCGTGTTTTTCCACAGATGTTTATCATAGAAGTCTTCGGTGGCGACGAAGGTATAGGCGATGGCCTCACCGTTTCTAAGCGCATAGAATGCGGTTATGCCGCTGGCGATGTATTCGCGAAAGAAATCGGCCCTCTCTGGAAAGCTGGCAATCAACGGCGCGATCTCTTCGTCGGTCGTGGCAATTACCACGGTGGTATCTTTCGGGTCCAGTTTTCTAAATTTACTGGGACGGTCAAGCGGTTTGCTGAAAAACAAGATGTGATCCACGTTATAGATATGGTCCGTGATGAATTTTGGGATCCGAGCCGAAAAAGACTGGCGGCTCTTGGGATTAATATTTTTGTTCATCCTATTTAACTTTCATGGTTTAATAATCGAGCATATTATTATTATCATAATTATTTCAAGAATTGTGAATTAGTCATGCAAGTCAAGCTTTTCGAAGATTATCTCGATCCGGCGCTTGATCGCGCGGCGTCCGAAGCACAGGCTTGGCCGTCTGCCTCGATCACGCAGCATATTGCATGGCCAAAAGTTGCGACGCCGTCGCGCGTGCAACGCTATCGCGCGTTCATATGCACCGACGCGGGCGGGCTAATCGTCTCTGTCGGACTTATTCGCTTAACACAGCTATGCCCCGGTCGTTTCTCAGCGACCCTTAGAAGAGGCCCCAGCACCCGGTCACCGAATGATCTCTGGCAGGTAATGCCCGCACTTGAAATGGCGCTGCACAAAGTCGGTGCGATATCCATTTCGGTCAATCCATTTTGGCGGGACGAAGACGCAAAGACCTCTGAGGCTATTTTAGCTCAACTGGGTTACGCGCGCGTCGAAAATTACGAGCAGACCCTGCCGACGGCGACCGCAATGATTGATCTGCGCAGGACCGAGGAGGCAATGCTTGCCAGTTTGTCGGGCCGACGACAGAGAGACCTGCGCGCGGTGCGCGCTGGCATTGTTGTCGTCCGCCCTGTCGGGTCCATGGGAGAGGCAACGCACTTGACCAAGGTCATGCGCGAGATGGCCAAACGCACGAATATGGAGATCGACAGCAAACATGATTTTGGATCACTCTTCCGTTTTCTAAAGGAACGGCCCCACCTTGGGGTGATGAACGCGGCAATAATGGACGACAAAATTATCGGCGGCTCTGTCATGTTCTATGAAGGCGACCGCGGCTTGCTAAATATGGTCACCGCCGTGCCAGGCTTAAAAGGCGGGCGCAGCACGTCTCTTTATTGGCAGGCTCTACTGGATGCAAAGGAACATGGTTGCAGGTGGCTGGATATGGATGGCTATCCCGACCCTCGGGACACTTGTCGCGAAGGTGCAGCAGGACGCCAGGAATTCAAGGACAGCTTCCACCCGGTGGTCATGACGCTGGCACCAATTATGTCTCGGGCATTGCGCCCGATTGAGGCGCGTGCCTATCGCGGAATAAGACGCTTCTATCGCAAATCGCAGTGGAAGACGCAGATCAAGGCGCTGTTGCATCAATCAGATTGAACTTTAATTGTAAGTTTGGGGGATGCCTAAGGCCGATCTGGCGCTGGTATGCCGATCAAATCGCAGTTCGTTCAGGACGGCGGGCGTAACAGATGTTTTCTGAAAACATGATCCATTGAATGCATGTATCCGACGAGGTCGCCCCCGTCGGATACTATTTCTTTAGGGCAGGCAGCAGATCAGCAACGCTGTGCTAACTATGCTGCCTACGTTTTCGCTTAAACGAATTCGTCGTAGAGAACGCGATCTGCCTCGAAAGCGCTGACGAAAAAGCTATCGCCCTCATCAGGTGTCAGTTCAATATGGTCAAAAGCCATGCCAGGCGCAAAAGTGAGTTGCGAGCCATTCAACTGAATATCAGCTTCAGAGACTTTAGCACCATCACGATACGCTGTGACGTTTACACCTTCGCCATTGCTGACCGACCCCAATTGAGCACGAAATACAAACGCGTCATCGACCAGATCATGGTCATCGAAACGGATGCTGAGCGTTTCACCCGAGCTTAGCTGAGTAGCCTGATTGAGCGACTCGCCAGAGCTTACGACGCCAAGACGTCCATCGTGAACCGAAACGTTGGCACTGCCGCTTGCGTTTGTCGCCGAAAACGACATGCCCGATTCCGCCAAAGACGTCTTCTCGAACTGCGTCTTTGAGCCAACCCTGATCTGCGCAAAGTCAAAGTCATCTGCCGACTGCTTAACGATTGTGCGCGACCCGCTTGCACCTGATAGTGACACGTTGAACGTAACGCTATCAGCAGAAGAGTCGGTGGGTTCAGGTTGGGTGGTAGGCTGTTGTACAGCAGGCTTTTCCGCAGCTTGCTGTTGTTCCACAACAGGCTGTCGTTCCACAACAGGCTGTCGTTCCACAAC
>CBDTUA010000015.1:0-58188 GCA_965363735.1 uncultured Sulfitobacter sp.
AATCATACAAAACGCCCGCAGTGCCAAAAACACTGCGGGCGTTCTGCGTTGAAAAACCAAGAAAATAAAAGATAATCACGGCTATTAGAGGGAACGTTTTCCGCGCTCGCGCGTAGACGTGTATGAATGGTATTAAATCCCCCTCCCGCTTCATTTGCGCACTTGCCGCGCTCACCTTGATCCCGATGCCTAGCACGGCTGAAACTGTCGGCAACGTCGATGTGGATTGGTTGGGCAATGACATTATTGTCGAAGCGGTATCAGATCCTAAGGTGAAAGGTGTCACCTGTCACCTCGCCTATTTTGAACGAGGTATTATTGACCGGCTTCAAAAGGGTAACTGGTTCGAAGACCCGTCGAATTCATCAATATCTTGCCGCCAAACCGGCCCGATCGAGATAGGAGATATAGAGCGTGACGATGAGGGCGAAACTGTATTTACCGAACGCCGTTCAGTAATCTTTAAAACATTGAATGTTAAACGCATCTTTGACGAAGCTAACAACACCCTGATCTATATTAGCCATGCCCGCGATGTACAAAATGGATCAGCCAAGATGTCGATGTCGACTGTCCCACTCTATGGCACTGGCAACTAGGCAAAGGATCGCCAGCGCACAACTGTCCCTTTTCGCCGTCGTCTGGTTGCGCTAATCTGCCGGAAAAGCCACATCATAAAAAGGCGCGGGCAGTATGAGCATTTCACGCAGAAATTTTACAATCGGGCTTTCGGCACTGGGATTGGCAGCCTGTGACAGGGGCGGCAGTGCAGCTACCTTTACATCGCGTTCTGACAGCGGGTTACCGGCAGATCTGATGCCCCAAGCCAATTCAAGCTATGATGCTTGGGTTGCATCATTCAAGACACGTGCCACAGGGCAGGGGATTTCCCCTAACACTTTGCGCAGCGGGTTTGCGGGAGCTGGGTACCTGCCCGGCGTCGTGAAACGCGATCGAAATCAAACCGAATTCAGCCGCTCACTTGAGGACTACCTCGCGATCGCGGCGTCTGAGGAGCGTATAAGCAAAGGGCGGGCCGCCTTTGCCCGCCACCGGGATGCCCTGCGCCAGATCGAGGCGCGCTATGGTGTCGCCGCAGAGGTTGTGACGGCTGTTTGGGGATTGGAAAGCTTTTACGGTGAACGGCGCGGCAACGTGCCAGTCATATCGGCAACTTCCACATTGGCGTTTGATGGCCGACGCGGCGCATTTTTCGAAAAGCAGTTGATAGCGGCACTAAAGATCCTTGAACGTGGCGATGTATCGGCGCGTGGCCTAACCGGAAGCTGGGCAGGCGCAATGGGCCACACACAGTTTATCCCAACATCCTACCAGGCCTTTGCCGTTGATTTTAATGGCGACGGCCGTCGCGACATTTGGTCTGATGACCCAACGGATTCATTGGCATCAACGGCTGCGTATCTGGCCAAGTCGGGCTGGAAGTCGGGTGAAAAATGGGGAGCTGAAACGGGCACGTCCGCCGCTAGTTCCTCCACGCCTATTTCGATCCTTCAGCCTGACGCAGGTGGTCCACGATTTGCGGTCTTTAGGAATTTCCGTGCGATCAAGCGTTACAATAATTCGGACAACTATGCGATTGGCGTCGGGCACTTGTCCGACCGTATTGCGGGGGGCGGGCCCATTCAGGCCAGCTTTGGCCCGGACAAATACGGCCTTACCATTGAGGACCGTAAAGCCTTGCAATCCAAGCTGACAGCCAAAGGTTTTGATACCGATGGCACAGATGGCGTGATCGGCCCAAACAGCCGCAAGGCCATCGCGGCGTATCAGCAAAGCATTGGTTTGCCAGCCACGGGGGATCCGTCCCGCGCGCTGCTGCAAGGTCTATAAGTTTGGGCAGCGCGCCCTTTCAAGATCGATTGTTCGGCGATCCGCAAGGGCTGCCGAACAAGGTTAACGCCCGTGAAACATCCGCATTACAAATCCTTCACCAGTCGTAAGGCGTCGTAGATCGCAGCATGTGTGTTGCGCGCTGAAACGGCGTCGCCGATGCGATACAGCCAGAATGTAGCGTCGGCGTTCCAATCCATTGTTTGCGGTTCGCCCGCGATCAGGGCTTCGTAATCGACGGCACCTTCGTTCTTGCTAAGCGGTTTTAAGGCGAAATACAGATCGTCCAACGGCAAGGTGCCATAGTTCAAAACGACCTGATCGTATTCTTGCTGCTTGGTGAAATCACTGTAGTCAGTACCCACAGTGGCGATCAGCTTGTTGCCCGCCCTTGCGACACCTAGTAGGCGCCGCGTCACCGTAAAGGTCACATCTTTGTCCTGCAAAGACCGCATGTAAGGGACAAGATTCATCGCCATAATTTCGGGGGCAAAGCTGCGATCGGGGGTCATCACCTCAACTTTGGAGCCTGCATTTGCAGCGACCTCAGCAGCCTGAAGGCCAGGATGATCGCCGCTTTCGTCGTAGATCAGGACATTGTCAGCAGGTTTCACATCGCCCGAGATAAGATCCCATGATGTCACCACATTGTCGGCCTCGATGCCGGTTTCGAACAGTTCTGTGTTAGGCAGTCCACCGGTGGCAATGATCACTATATCGGGGTTCACCTGAAAAATGGTGTCCTGATCTGCCCAAGTATTGAAATGAAACACAACATCGCGGGCGGCACATTGTGCCATGCGCCAATCAATGATCGACATCATCTCGCGGCGGCGGGCACTTTGTGCAGTCAACCTGATCTGACCACCTGGATCGGGCTGGGCCTCGAATACGGTAACATCATGACCTCGTTCCGCCGCAACGCGTGCTGCTTCTAGCCCCGCCGGACCCGCGCCGACAATGACAATTTTGCGTTTGACCACAGCCGGTTGAATATTGTGGGGCATGGTCAGTTCGCGCCCCGTGGCGGCGTTATGAATGCAAAGCGCATCGCCACCCTGATAGATGCGATCCAAGCAATAGGTTGCACCTACGCAAGGGCGGATATCATCCTCGCGCCCTTCGATGATTTTTTGTACGATATGGGGATCAGCCATATGGGCGCGCGTCATGCCCACCATATCCAACAACCCCGCCGCCACGGCATGGCGGGCCGTTGCAACGTCCTGAATGCGCGCTGCGTGAAATGTGGGCATGCCCGTCGCCTTTTTGACAGAGCCTGCGAAATCCAGATGCGGTGCGCTTTGCATCCCTTGCACAGGGATTACGTCGGTCATGGCCGGGTCGGTATGAATGCGCCCTTTAATTACGTTCAGGAAATCCAACTGGCCGGATGCGGCAAGCCTCTTTGATATCTCAAGCCCCTCTTCAGGGGTGATGCCGCCTTTTTGCGCTTCGTCCGCTGTGTACCTGAACCCCACGATGAAATCGTCGCCAACCCGCTTACGCACGGCTGCCAACACATCCATCGGAAACCGCATCCGGTTTTCCAAAGTATCAGAGCCGTAGGGGCCAACAAGATTATTGGTCAACGGCGACCAGAATTGATCCAGCAGATGGCCGTAAACCTGCAATTCAATCCCGTCCATACCGCCAGCTTTCATCCTTTCAGCGGCATCGGCGAAATCGATTATAATCCGGTCGATGTCCCAATCCTCGATCAGTTTGGGAAACGCGCGATGCGCGGGTTCACGATGTTTCGACGGTGAAACCGATGGCAGCCAGTCGCCCTTGTTCCACGTTGTGCGCCGCCCCAGATGCGTCAGTTGGATCATCACTGCGCAGCCATGTTCGTGACAGGCATCGGTCAGGTTTGTGATCCACGGCACGACCTCGTCTTTGTAGGCGAGCACGTTGTTGAACACTGGCGGGCTGTCCTTGGACACTGCTGCAGATCCGGCAGTCATCGCCAACGCCACACCTGCCTTTGCGCGCTCTGCATGATAGGCGCTGTAGCGCTCTTTGGGCATGCCATCTTCCGGATATGCCGGTTCATGACTTGTGGTCATGATCCGGTTACGCAAGGTCAGATGCTTGAGCTGAAAGGGTTGCAGCAGCGGATCGGCAGACATGGCGCACCTCTTAGGCAAAGACAGGTTGCCTAACGGTGCACCTGAAAGCCCCTGTGATCAACTTTTTTCGCGGCGCTTGAAAGGCTGTCTACGTCTGAGCGAGACGTTGCAAATGCGCCAGCGTTTGATCTGGAGAAGGGGGCGTGCTGCCGCCCAAAAGGGTCAAGTGCCAGTAGAACTGGATGTTGTCCGGGTCTTTCATCAATGCGGCAAAGGCTTCTTGATGCCATTGAACAGCCCGTTGATGCGCGGAGAAAATCTGCGGAATGGCAAGCAGTTGTGCCATTTCGGCCCGCGTGCCGGCTAGCATCGGCTCGATCTGGTGATCCTTGACTGTGTTGAAATTTCGCTCCGCCCAATAATGCAGATCAAGCGCCTTTGTCGTTCTATTCGGCAGGCCACGCCCGCGTTTGACCATAAATTCACCGGCAGATCGCAAGGAATAGTGGTTCAACCGCGCCCGCGCCGGGGACTGCATTAGGCCGAACAGATTAATCCGGCTGTCGGTGTCGGCAAAATCAGCATTGGCAGTTTGTTCGCCGCCAAGGGACCATTTCCCCGGCCCTTTGCCTTTATTCTTGGGCCGGTGGACGCCAAGTTTTTGGAACTTGTCTGGCCGGAAGAGAGATTTAAAGAAATTGCCAGCAGGAAGGAAAAACGGATCGGGGGCGCACATCTCAAAACGCTCAGGCGTTAGCGTATCTTCAAACTCTTCTTGGCCAGCCGCGCCAAAAAACCGCCAAGGTAGGGCAATGGCGTCGGTGTCTTTAGGCACGGATGCTATCAGGTCACCAAATGTCATCATAGGTGCCTCAAGAGATAGAAACTCATCGCAGTCAAAAAAGATCAGCCAGTCGGCGGTCTTCATTAGCGGATGCGCATCGGCCAATCGCATGGCCTGCCATTGCACCGACTTATCGGCGTCCGGCTGAAATGGCACATGGGTAACACCGGGCATTAAATCCAGCAGGTCAGGGGTGCCGTCATCGCAGTCATGGGTGAAGATCAGAAAATCTGTCACACCAGCCGCGCGGTGGTGGGCGATCCATTCCAGGCAATAGGGCCCTTCGTTTCGCATGCAGGTTACGGCAAGGATGCGTGTCACGGGGGGCGTCGCCTTGGATTGGGTCAATTGCGTTGCTCAAATGACTCTCACGGGGATCGCTTCAAGTCAATCTTGGGCAAAGATAACGGACAAATCCCAAGGATTCTTTACAAGCACATGAGGGCTAAGGTACTCTCGAGCTCGAGCAGATACATCTGACACAACAAAAATAGTGTCATCAGAGAGGCCTCAATTATGAACACCCGTCGCCCCGTCGCGTCGCTTTGGATTGGTGAAAAACTTCACTATCTTAACCAGCTTTGCTTGAAATCCCATGTTGTCGCTGGTCACAAGACGATCCTGTATTGTGCCGACAAGGTTGATAACGCCCCCGAAGGCGTCGAAGTACGCCCTGCATCCGATATCATGGATATCGACCGCGCTTTGGTCGAGGCCACCAGCGCGTCGTTCCTGTCGAACGTGTTCCGTTACAAGATGATCCAAAAAACCGGTGCGATCTGGATCGATTGCGATGCCTTCTGCCACCAGCCTTTCCCCGAAGAAGACGAGTATATCTTTGGTCGCCATGGCATGTCTGGTGCGCTGAACTGCGGTGTTGTGGGCCTGCCTCAAGAATGCGAGTTGATGGATCAACTGCTTGATTACTATGATAACCTCCCGGATTACCCCGCATGGTGGAACAAGAACCAGCGCAAGAAATACGACCGCCAAGACCCAAAGCTGACGCACGCACACCGCATCTACAACGCTGAGCGCACGGCCTTTGGCCCGCAGGCATTCACCCATTTCGCCAAGCAAACTGGCCAGTATGATAAGGCAAGTGAGCGCGAGGTTCTGTACCCCGTGCCGTTCCAATTGAACGATATTTTCTATGATCCCTATGGCCGCGTCGAAGGGCATTTCACGGACAAGACCCTTTCGGTGCATTTGTACACCAACGGCACGAAACCTTGGTGGGAAAAGAACGAACCGCTGCCCGGATCATATGCCGCGCGGATGTGCGAAAAGATCGGCATCGACCCGTCAAAGGCATTGCGCTAAGCGACCGTAAAAGGGCCTGAAGCCATCAAACTAAAACCGCACACAAGCCCGCACGGCAAACTGCTAGCCATCTCGATGATGAAAGATGAGGCACCATTCCTGCTTGAATGGTACGCCCATCACCTTGCCGTGGGGTTTACCAAAATCCTTGTCTATACCAACGATTGCAGTGACGGCACCGATGACATGTTGATCCGCCTCGAGGAATTGGGTCTGGGCTATCACCGGCGTAATGACATCCCCGAAGGCGTCAAACCGCAGCCATCCGCGATGAAATACGCACAACAAGAACCCAAGGTGGCCGAGGCCGATTGGATATTGATGTTCGATGCTGATGAATTTCTATGCATCAACTATGGCGATGGCACCTTGGACCCGATGCTTGATGCGGCGGGCGACGCCAATGGCATCATCATCACCTGGCGCATTTTCGGGTCTGGCAATGTTGTTGATTGGTCGCGTGATCCGGTGTCTGAACAGTACCTTTATGCCGCGCCACCGACATGGAACAAGGGCTGGGGCGTCAAAACTCTTTTCAAATTTGATCCGGACAAATGGAAGATCGGCATCCACCGCCCGTCGATCAAGAACAAACATCTGGAAACCGGTTTCCCCGATACGGTCAAATGGCTAAACGGTTCCGGCCTTCCGATGGAGGACTATTTCAAGTTTCGCGGCTGGCGGTCGATCCGGCGCACGGTTGGCTATCAATGGGCGCAGATGAACCACTATGCGGTGAAATCCATCGACAGCTACGCGATCCGAAAGTTTCGCGGCAACGTGAACAACAAGAAGGACAAGTACAACGCCGATTACTGGTCGCTTCAGGACCGTAACGAAGTCTATGACGACAAAATTTTGCGCTACACCGACCGCCGCAAGGCGATCATGGATGAATTGCTGACTGATCCGGTGCTGTCCCGCCTGCACTGCGCGGCCATCGACCGAGTCGAGGCGCGTCTAGATGAATACCGGCAGACAGAAGCCTACGAAGAGCTGAAGGCGTCGTTGATAGAGGCATCAAACGTGCCAATAACGCAGATTGTTGCTAAGCCCCCCAAGGCCCGTGATCCTGCTGAAATCGCAGCCCTTATGTCGCAGGTCGAAAAGAACAACGCGGACCGCCCCGCTGAGGAACGCCGCAAAAAGCCGGAACGCGAGTTTGCTGATGTGAGCGAGGGCGGGGACGGTTTCGTGCCAGGAGAGATTGACGTCACTGCCGAAACAGCCGTTGAATGGGTGCCCAACCACGATATTGCCTTGCCTGCTGATGTACGGATTTTCGCGCAAAATACGCTAGAATTGGTGATGCGCGGGAAATACCAGCGCCGAATGGCCCGCAAGATAGGCCGCATGGTCGAGGACGGCCAGAAGGTTCTGGATTTGGGTGCAGGCGTTGGATTCCTTTCGATCTTTACTGCAAAAGAGGTCCCGCAAGCCATTGTGATCGCGCAGGAAGACAACGCATCGCGCATGCAGATCATGCGTAATGTTCTGTCGCATAACGAACTGTCGCTGGGTGATCAGTTGAATATGACGACAGATCAGGTCGTGTTTCCCGGTGATGATGCCAAGACGGCTGCGCGGATCAACCAGATGATCGCGGATGAAAAACCGGACGTGCTCCGCGCCAGCTATGAACAGATCGGTGCGAAACTGTTAAGTCAGCTTAAACTGGGTGCTGTCAAACGGATCGTTCTGATCGGCCCGGCGATTGCGACCTTTCTACAAGAACAGAAAAAGGTGGATGCCCGCGCCTTGACCCCCTCTGAAGACCTAAGCGTGCCAGAGTTTATTATCATTTCACCCGAAGCGCCGGGTCAGTCGTAATACCCGATGCGCCGCGCCAGATCCTGTCCGCCTTCGGTTTTCAGAAGCTCTGTCAGGCGGGTTTGGCGCAGATCTAGCGATTGCGCATGCAGTTCTGCAAGTACCGGATCAGCCTTTAGAAAATCATAGATTTCCTGCGCGGCAGGCGACAATCCGACATTGCTGGTGTCCGTTCCCCCAAAGCGGTTGGCGTGTTTCCAATATTGCTCAGATGCACCAAGGCGGTCAGCCTGTACAGCATCACCGCGATCCACCTTCAGCAAAAACTCGGCCGCAGATTTGATGGAATAGTGGTTAACCTGACCGAAAGCACGGGTGGGGACGGCGTTTATGCCCTTATAGTCGCTATCCGTGAATGACGCGGGCATTTCCTCGCCTGATCCGTTGATCCACTTGAAACCTGTTGTTGAAAACGTCTTGGTCACAGGGCGGTGGGGGCGGCGCGGCCCTTTGATCGTATTTCGGTAAAGGGTTTTGACTGCCGTAATGATTTTTTCGCTGTTTTGGTCCGCGCCGTCCAAATCCGCCGTGGTTTGAGTATAGCGGGTTGTTACGAGATTGTCAGTCTCGTGCTTGTGGCCGTTGGAGTTAAAGGCAACTGATGTGAATGACACAGCATCCGCAGGCCCCGCATCCTCGAAAAAGCCGTCCAGTGTTCCTGCGTCATTCCGAAGGTTCAGAAATTCATCTGCATCGGTGACGTACAACCAATCGGCAGCCTGATAGCGCCCGAAATGCCCTGCGTAACGCAGCGCCATAATGTGCCATACCCCTTGTTTTGGGAACATCACCTTTGGGTTCGGCTGATGTTTGACGCGGTGCGGCCAGAGAACCTCGATCCGGTCCAGGATCTTGTCAGTATTATCGGTGCAGAAGTTGGTGAAAATCAGCAAGTCATCAATGCCAAGTGCAAAATGATGGGCGACCCATTCAAGGATATAGGGGCCTTCGTTGCGCATCACCGTCAACATCAATGTCTTTTCGTTGCCGATGGCCATGGGAAACCCGCCTAATTATTTTTACTGCACGTCGCCCAAGAGGGGCCCTGTCATAGGGGTTGCCTCAACTGCTTGGCGCAGGGTATAGTTTGATCAATAATAGGCAAGCAATACAACAGTTAAACGCCTGTCTTCCTGAGCATCGAGCGGCCCTATGATTACGTCAAAAGACTTTGTCGAAAGATCAATTGCGCATCAATTGGGAGCGCATGCGGACTTTGAAGTGTCTTCTGATCCGGCCGTTTTTACGTTTGTTGCGCAGGCGTCCAGTGGCATGACCCTGTCGTGGGATCATAGCAATCAGGCACCCAAGGAATTGAATGACTGGAAGCCGTCGGAGGACGCGGATCGCCCTTGGCAAGTAGATCACAAACGCCACTCAAACACGAACAAGACTGCAGGTGCCTTGCAAAGCGTTCTGGACGCGGGGGCGGATTTTGATTTTCTGCTTGATATGCAGGACCACCGCAGCCGGAACGTGGTTGACGATCAGGGACGTGCTGCCCCTTTGATCAACTTCAACCGTTTGCATGAGCGCCCGGCGGGGCATGTGCTTTGGCCGCTGCCAGGCTATCATGACATCGACAGCCCCGAATTTTTGGGTAATCTTGACCCCACCCGCGTGGAGTGGGCCGACAAATCCGACCGCGTTGTCTGGCGTGGCGGGCCGGGAAACCGGGGCCGTCTGGGGCCAAAAGCCCGCGGTGAAATTATCCGCATGCACCCGCTTCTGCGCAAATATAAAAGCGGAGAATTCAGTCGTGATGAGACGCTGCATGTGCTGAAATCCATGCAACGGTTCAACTTTCTTCACCGCCATATCGACAATCCGCGGTTTGACTTGGGGTACACCAATTCTGACGGGTTCGTTTTGGAAGAAGAACCGTTTCTCGCAGACTTTAAGCGCCCTCGCATCATCCGCGAGGATTTCCAGACCTACAAATACATCGCCGTGTTGCCGGGCAATGATGCGGCCTCCAGCCTGTACTGGTCGCTGAATTCCGGCAGCGTCGCCTTCGTGGTTGATTGCCCGTTTGAAACATTCGCGACCCATCATTTCAAGCCGTGGGAACATTACGTTCCTATTCGCAAAAACCACGGCGATGTCGAAAAACGTCTGGCATGGTGCGATGCACATCAGGACGACTGTCAGGACATGACCCGGCGTGCCGCCGATGTGTGCAAATTTCTGGCGGACCCTGAATTGCGCGAGCAAATCGCTGTAGGCGTCGTTGATGGAATGCGCAGTCGGTTGGGCATTAAGAAGGCACCAAAGGCGGCCAAGTCGGCAGGCGCTTCAAAGTCCAAAAGCCAGACGACCAGAGCAGCTGCTAAAAAACCAACCTCAAAATCGCGTAAAAAGCCTGCAATTCCCAAGCAGAAGTCGGCAAGGTCCAAGGTCGCGCATGGCTGATGTAAGTGGCCAATCACCGGCCCACGTCGAACACCCATTTACAGTGTTGCCAAACCCAGTCCACAAAAGGCGCCCCTAATGAGCACCCCGAACCTGTCGATCTTCTTTGTCGTTGATCCACCAAAATATCAGGACATGGGCTGCTATCTGGCGGCCTCCATCCGAACCCATTTCCAAGAAGACATTGACCTGATCGGCTATTGTCCTGCCGAAACGATCGGTGACATGGACCCGTATGCCTTGGCTATCTATAAAAAGCTGAACGTTGATGTGCGCCCTATTGAGACGGGGGGGGTGTTTGATCCACCCTATCCGCATGGCAATAAAATGGTTGCCGCGATGCAGCCGCGCCGCACGCCTTACTCGGCTTTCATGGACAGCGACATGCTGTTTATCGCAGCTAACACAACTGACAAGATGATCAAAAAGGGCCATGTGTCTGTGGCCCCTGCGACATCAATGATGTGGTCTGGTCAGGACATCTGGCAACATATCTATGACGCCTGCGATATGCCGCTGCCCGAGGAACGCATTTGGCTGTCGCGCCAGCGCCGCAAAAAGCTAATGCCCTATTTCAACGCAGGTTTGATTGTTTTTCCCGAAGGCCCCGTGAATGACAAGGGCGAGTCATTCGTGGACGTCTGGATGCGGCTGGCGCAGATCATCGATCAGGTCGATCTGATTAAAAAGCGCCCCTATTTGGATCAGATGAGCCTGCCCTTGGCGATCCGAGCTGCCGGTTTGGATTGGAACATTTTGCCGGAAGAACAGCACTACATCTTGGGCGGCCAGTTGCGCGGAAAACCTTTGCCCGAGGATATGGACATCAAGATGATCCATTACCGCAACATGAAGGTCCTCAAGGAAGTCGACATGCTGCGCAAAGCGAAGAGTATGTTGGAGCAACATGTCGGCGAACGTAGGTTCGACAAGATAGATCCGGAGAGAATTTTGGCGGATGACTGAGACAAAGATGCAAGGACCGGCTTTGCCGAATGGTTGGGAAAACCGCGCCGTCATCTATGCAGGCGCGCGTCTGCGTCTGGAATATACTGGCCCCGCGAATCCAGCACGCGTATTGGTTGCATTTCCCCCTTACACCTATCCGTTCCAATCCGACGAGGGGGGCTGGGGCACCAAGTCTTTTACCAAGCGCGGTATGGCCCATGTCTGTGTTTTTAACCGTG
Organism: uncultured Sulfitobacter sp.; assembly: GCA_965363735.1. Taxonomy (GTDB): domain Bacteria; phylum Pseudomonadota; class Alphaproteobacteria; order Rhodobacterales; family Rhodobacteraceae; genus Sulfitobacter. The sequence goes on from CBDTUA010000015.1 coordinate 11,520, forward strand.
ACGAGGACTGGTACCAGCATGACGAGTTCCTTTCCGCGATGCAGGCATGCCGCGCGTTTTTCGGTGCCAAGCCTAAGTTGACCGCTTACGGGTTCAGCATGGGCGGCTATGCTGCATTACTGGGCGCGCAGGCCCTGAATGCAGGCCGTGCAATTGCATTAGCCCCGCAAAGCTCGATCGACCCCGATGTGGTCCGGTTTGAACGTCGCTATAGCGAACAATGGGCTAAGATGGGCGACTGGCGGCATGATCTGAGCGCGCATATGGACCACAAACGGTTATATATTGTGATGTTCGATCCAATGCATGGGCAGGACAAGAAACACGAACGGCGGCTGCCGAAGCCAGCCCATTATACCCGAGTTTTGCTGCACGGATCTGGACATGCTGTCATTCAATCCATCGTCGGGATGGGCCAATCGGAGGCTCTGTTTGATTTACTGCGCGGCGATGCTTCCCCTCGTGATATGCGCAACGCCTATCGTGCAGGTCGCCGCGACGGGTTCAGATATACCCGCAAGATGGGCATAGCGTTGCACAGTAAACAACGGCCCGCTGCTCGCATATTCTACGACATCGCCCGAGAGAAGGGCTTTCGTCGTCTCCTCAAGAAATGGGACCCGTTTTACGAATAGCGCATCTGTGCTTTAGTACACCGAGGGTTCATGCCATACCTGAAACCAATGATAAACCGTCGAGGGACGTACCATAAATGCAAGACCACGGGGCCAAGAAACGCGGCGTTCTTCTGAGGGCGAAAAACGGCGATGTTATCGGCTTTGATGAAACAGGTCTGCGCATGAACCTGTCCGATAGCGTGATCAAAGATATTGCGAAACGACTGCCCGCAGCCGGGGCAGAGGCTGCCGTTGATCCGGCCGTTCTGGGCGATGTGGACGCGTGGAACCTGCGCCAGCGTGGTGATTGGTATGTCTTCAGTGCAAATTTGCCTGGTGCCCAAGGTTCGCGCCAGTTCCGCCGCCGCGTTCAGGTGCCAGACGACGCCAGTGCACCGGATATTATCGCAGACACGGCCGGGGCAGTGTACGGCTTGCTGTCATTTGGTGGTACGCGGCGGGCAAACACCGCGAACGAGGCGCTGTCCTTTCCCTATCACGTAGTCACGACGGGTGATGATCTCGGGCCAGCAGGGGCCTCAGGGACGCAAGGAAACGACGCCACCGACGTTATTCAGAAACTGACCGAACAGACGCGCGACACATTGATTGCCGACGAAATCCTGCGCCGCCGGCAGGCTGATCACCGTGCCTTACCACTGATCTATGCAAGGTCCGAGACTGACAGCGCTGCCAGCATCGCGGGTTTGTCCCAAGGAATGGCATTCAACAACTTTCGCCAGACGGTGCAGAACCTATGTGCTGCTGCGGAAGCACTGGGTAAAAGTGCCAAAGTTTTGTCTGTCGGGCTGGACTACACTCTCGAAGATGTCCTAAGCAGCGGGCCGGACTGGACGCATGGCATGCACAGTATCATGCATCAAATTACCGATCTATTCGCAGATCACGGTCTGCGCAAACCCTTGTTCACCGCGATTTTTGACGCAGGCACTGCGGATATTTCCGACAGCGCCATTCTGCGTGCACAGTGGGATCTGGCGTGGAACAAGGGCGATCACGACCATGTCTTTGCCGCGCCAGGCTATATGTTTGCCCAAGATTCCTTTGGCCGCGCAACGTCCGACGCGCGCGTTCAAATGGCTGAAATGGAAAGCTGCGCCATCGAGGCACGTAACAGCGATGCACCATGGGCCTGTCCGGTGTTGCTGTTGGCGGAACGTGAAAGCGACAACAAGGTGATCCGTTGCCGGGGTGAGGGGGCGGGCGCGTTCATCCTTGATAAAGATGATCCTCTGAACGCGGGTGATGCCTGTGGCTTTCGGTTCGAAGGCGATGAAAAAGGGGCCAAGATCGTGGACGTGCGCGTAGACCCCAAAGACCGCAACGACCTGCTGATCACGTGTGACAGACCGCCGAAGGGTAAGGATTTGACATTGTGCTATGCGCTGGGGCACCCGGCATCAGATGATGGCATGCCGGCAAACCGAGGCGCGCTGCGTGACAGCTTCAAGCTGCGAAGTGCGACGGGCCAGACGCTTTATCGGTGGGCTTTGCCTGCTGCGTTGCCGGTGCATTAATGGACGACTTCGCCCCCTTGTTTTTAGATATCGACCTGCCAGAAGCCGTTCTTTTGCCTGACGCAGCAGTATCAGCGGTACCGGAACCAAAAGTACCAGAGGCCGCACCGACCCTGCACCCCAATGACGCTGAAGCGATCTGGTATCGTGGGCATGGCGCGGCGATGACGCTGTCGCCTGAAGGTGGAATTCTTGCTTGGACCCCAGAAAACGCGCTGGGCATTGCGGCCCGCCCTGCCGAGCCGAATGAGGGGCACGCGCGCCTGACCCCCGCAGGCGGTATCGCCTATATCCGCGAAGTGAACGGCGGATTTGTGGCTGATGCTGCGGTGGTCGAGGCTGAACAATTTTGTTGCGCGGTGCGCCTCACATCGCCCGAAGGCCAAGCGCGCACGTTGATCACATTGAACCCGTCGGGTGGTGATAATTATCTGTTCTTGTCCGAAAAAGAAGGGCTGCTGGAATGGCGCGATGATGCCGGTTCGGTCGAGGTGACAATGCCTGCGCCCGGACCCGACATGTGGGTCATGGCGGGTTATGATCATGGCAGACTAAGTATGACTGCTGCTAAAACCGGCGCAAAGTTCCCTGCGTCACAAACCAGTCCGACTGCCAGTGCATCCTTGGCCACGGCGCTGTCTGGTTCCTGTGATCTTTTCATCGGATGCAGATCGCATCGCAAGGGCATTCTAAAAACTCTGGGCAGTTCGGTGATCCACGATGTGCTGTTCTGGCTTGATATCGCTGGCACCACACCCGCCGATTTGGAGAAAATCACCCAAGCTTGCCGCTTTGTCGAAGCCCAAGGGGACGCGTCATGAGATTTACAAAACAGACCGCTGACGGAGACAACATCTGCGTCATTTGGATTGATGACATGATCGATATATTCACATGGCGTAATGCTTTCGGTCTGACGATCAGCACCCCGAACATCGACCGTTTCATGGGCGAGGGCGTGCGCTTTGCCAACGCCTATGCCACCGTGCCGCTTTGCGCGCCGTGCCGGGCTGAACTAGCAACGGGCCTGTCGCCGTTCCGCACCGGTCTGGTCGATCTCAACCGGTTCTGGCGCGATATTCTGCCCCCGACGACCGGTTGGCAATTCGATCTGCGCCGCGCAGGGTTTCGCACGTTCACGACCGGCAAGGTCGACAGCAATTACAAACCCATGCCCGAGGAATACGCCCGTATCCTGTTCCATGAACAGCCCGAGGCAAAGGACACAGGCAAGCGCAGCAACGTTAAAAAGTATCTCGATAAAGGGCCGGGGATCGCGGGGGTCAACTATCCCAACGATGACGGTAGTCAGGACGGCAAATTCTACGACAATATGGTCGCGCAGAATGCTATCGACTACTTGGGCCGCGCCGATCCAAAACGCCGCCACCTGATCCAGCTTGGCTTCAAGCATCCGCATTACAATCTGCAATGCCCCGACCGATTTTATCAGCAATATGACGTCGATAAGATCTGCTGGCCCACCACCGCCGCCCCCGAAGATTATTTCGGGCCCCAAGAGGGCATGGCAGTTTACGAGGCCGCCTATATCGCCAACGGACCGTGGACCCCTGAAAAGGCAGGCGATCAGGCGTGGCGCCAGGTCGTGCGCGCCTATTTCGCTGCGATCAGCCATGTGGATGCTGAGATTGGCCGGTTTATGGAGGCGCTGCGCAATTCCGAGCTGGGCCAGAACACCACGGTCGTTTTGCTGTCAGATAACGGCTTTAACCTTGGCACCCATGACAGCTTCCACAAGATGAGCCAGTGGGACAGTGCCGCCCATGTCCCCCTTGGGATCTGGAACGCGAGGATGGAGCAGGGACGCGTGATCGACCTGCCCGTGTCTTTGCATAATGTGCCCAAGACGATCATGGATTTGGCGGGTTTGCCCTATCGCCCAAACTGGACCTCGGGGCAAAGCCTGCTGCCCTTGGTCGATGACAGTTTCGGGCAGTACAATGCCAGCAAGTCGCCGGTGACCAGCGTATTCGGCACGCTGTCGGTGCGGTCTTCGGAGCCCGACCTAAGCCGTTTTCGCTATTTCCGCTATCCCAATGGCGAAGAACATATCTATGACTTGATCGCTGATCCTGGCGAGACGACGAACATCGTGGCCACGGCACCCCTTGATGCATTGCGCGCGACGATGGTGGACAATGCGCTGGACCTTGGGTTGGACCTGCGCGGGTTCGAGAACCCCCAGCGTGGGGTCAACGCGATGATGGCGCTGGACGGGTCAGTCGTGCTGGCCGGCGGCAATGCCGATAATGACTATTGGGCCTACGGTGCCAACGCCGAGAAAATCACCGAAGACGAAGATGGTGGCAATGACACGCTTTGGTATATGGCAGGGCCGGATGATTACGTGCTGCACATGCCTGCCTATATCGAGAACATCCGCATCGCCACAGTCGTTTCCCGCAAGGAGCAAAACGCCAGCGAGGGCAAGGAAATCGCGATCGTTGCCCATCCCGATACGCCAATGAATTTCGAGACTTCTGAACGGGTTGCCGTCAACGTGCAGGGCAGTCGCGGGGCCGATGTGATGATCGGCGCGAAATACGCGGGGGCCACGTTCCATGGCGGGGCGGGCAATGACATGCTGATCGCCAAATCGGGGCGCGGCAAGGATGTGCATCTATTCTATGGCGGGGCGGGTAATGACACGCTTTATGGCGGCAATGGTCGCGATATTCTTGATGGCGGTGCAGGCGACGATGTCATTCGCGGCGGCGAAGGGCGCAGCAAAATCTACGGTGGGCCGGGCAATGATGACATCGCGGATGGGCCGGGCGGGTCGGAAATCCACACCGGACCGGGCCGCAACATTGTGCACTCTGCCGGGGGCGACGACCATATTTACATCGGTAGCGGTCAAAACACGATCGAACCGGGTGAAGGGCGCGTGGTTTTTCACGTGGCCTATGGCGGGGTCACGCAGATCAGCGGTTGGCATGATGACTACCAGCTTGACCTGTCCGCCTGGCCTAAAAAGCCTGACATCCAAGTCACTGGCGCAGACCGTGCTGACATTCGCCTTGGTGTGTCATTTATTCGCATTGATGGCCCGGTGTCGGATAACAAATTGCAATCCCAAATCAGTCAGGGCTAAACAGCCTTTCAAAGAGTGGATGGAGATCGAACATGGCGTTGCGTCTGGACCCAGAAAAATCGTTGGCCAGGTATATTCGCGTTGTCGAAAACGCTATTATCGTTCCGTGGGGGCAGGGCAATCGTCAGGGCATGGCGCGCCCGGCAGGGGTGTTTACGGCTGACGGTGAATATTGCGCCGACGCGCAGACGTACCGGTCGGGGGGCAAGCCTACCACGGTCGAACCGGATTGCCCTTCGGAGGCCGAGATTGATCGCACGGTGGATGGAACGCTGCTTTATGCAGGTATGTCCTATGGCCATTTCGGCCACGCGCTGTGCGAATCTTTGGCGCGATTATGGGCTGTTGATGTGTTCAAAGAAAAAATCGACGCCTTAGCGTTTATTCCCAAACAGCAGATGACATGGCCGGAACGCAGTCTGACTATGGTCAAGAATATCACCAGCCAATTTGGTAAATTGCCGCGCCACACTGCCTTTAACAAGCCCACACGGGTGGAACGTCTGGTGATCGCACCCCAGGGCTTTGGGACCGGCGGGCTGATGGTCGGTTGCCCTGAAATGCGCGATTTCACAGATCGGCGGCTGCGTCAGACCGTCAAATCTGCAGGACCCGACAAGATATATATCTCGAGGTCAGGTTTGTTCCGCAAGCGCGGCCGGTTCTTGATGGAGGATTATATCGAAGCCAAGATGGAGGCCGAGGGCTATACCATTTTTCACCCCCAGCAGCATGATCTGGCAACCCAGTTGGCGCACTACAAAGGGGCGTCGATGATCGTTTCCACGGATAATTCGGCGCTGCATCTGGCCGCCTTTGTTGTCGATCCGACTTGCAAGATCGGTATTTTGCTGCGCCGTCCCGGCACGATTTACGAGGACTTCCAACTTCAGTTGAAATGGTTTGCAGGTGTGACCCCAGATGTGGTCGACGCCTGCACCCGCTTTTGGTTCCGAAAAAACGAGAAAGTTCAATTCAACGAGGTGTATTCCCTGATCGACTTTGAGAAAACTGGACAGGCTTTAAAAGACGCGGGCCTGATTGCGAAAGCAGATTGGGTGAACCCCACAGTCGCAGAAGCGGATGAAGCGGTGCAGTCGCTTCAGACCGAGTTCGATATGGAATTCGACGAGATTTTTCTGTAGAAATCTGCGTTGCTTTAAATTTTTCGGCCTCCTATTGTTCGAGTGTAGAACACTTATTTGTTCGCGACCTTGGGAGGGGGATCAATGCCACTTGCGCCGCTGGACGAGGCAATAACGATTGCCGACCTCACACGTGACCCCTATCCGATTTACGCGCGGTTGCGTTCGCAAAGTCCTGTTCTGCGGGTCAAATCATTGGGGCGTACATTGCTGACCAAGGCCGCAGATACCCGTGCTGTCAAAGGCAACCCCGCGTTGTTCAGCACCAATGATCCCAACACCCCAATGGAAAAGGCGTTCGAAGCGCACACCCTGATGCGCAAGGATGGCGATGCACATCTGCGCGAACGCATGGCGATGGTGCCGACGTTCTCAGCGCGCAATATCAAGACGATCTGGGTGCCGTCCTATGAGCGTCACGCCAGTGATTATCTGGACCGCCTGCCCCGTGACGAGGTGATCGATCTGTTTCCGATGCTGGCTGGCCCCCTCGCGGCGCGTATTCTGGCCGAGATCTTAGGGATGCCCGATGCATCCGACGCAGATATGCAACATTGGTCACAAGCATTGATCGACGGGGCCGGGAATTTCGGCTGGGCGGCCGAGCCGTTTGAACGGGTTGCAGCGGCCAATATCGGGATGAACGCAGAAATCAGACGCATGGTTGACCGCCTCAAGGCCGACCCTGATCAATCCGCGTTGTCGGTGATGGTGAATGCAGACGATCCCATCGAGATGAGTCAGATTATCTCGAACATCAAAATCGCGATTGGCGGCGGGATCAACGAGCCCCGCGATGCGCTGCTGACCATACTTTACGGGTTGCTGACGAACCCTGACCAGTTGGAAGAAGTGAAATCCAAAGCGCTATGGAGCGACGCCTTCGAGGAAGGCGTGCGTTGGGTAGCCCCTATTCAGGTCAGCTCTCGGGTGGCACTTGAGGAAACTGAAATCAGAGGTTTCACTATTCCTAAAGGCGATGTGGTGATGACATCGCAGGCATCGGCCAATCACGACGAAGATGTATTTGAGGGCGGACATCTTTATAATGCGTTCAGGAATGCGTCGGCGCATCAGTCGTTCGGCAACGGGCCGCATCATTGTATGGGCATCCACATCTCACGGCACACGGTGGGCAAGGTTTTATTGTCGATGTTGTTTGAACGTTTCCCGAATATGGAGTTGGTGGACCCCGCAAGCGTGGTCTGGTCCGGCTTCGGATTTCGGGGGCCGTTAAACCTGCCCGTGCGCTTGAACCAGCGCAGCGGGCAGGCCGTTATGAGACGTTGACGCTGCGCAGGCCCAGTATCTTGCGGGCCTGTTGCCATGTGGCGACGGGGCGCTCGTATTTCTCGCACAGGTCTGCGGCGCGCTTGATCAGCGCTGCGTTCGACGGGGCAAGCGTGTCGCGGTCAAGGCGAACGTTATCCTCTAGACCCGCGCGGGTGTGGCCGCCCGCCGCAATGGCCCATTCGTTCACAACTATCTGGTTGGGGCCAATACCTGCCGCACACCATGCAGCGTCGGGCGCGCGTGCTTTGACCTGCTGCACATAGAAATCGAACACTGTCTTGTCGGCAGGCATCGCGTTCTTCACACCCATAACGAATTGCACATACAGCCGCCCATACAGCTTGCCGTTTTTGTGAAGTTGGATAGCCTGCAAAATATGGCTCAAATCAAAGGCTTCGACCTCGGGCACAACTTCATAGGTGCGCATTTCGGAGGCAAGCCAGTCAACCAGATCCGGCGGGTTCTCGTAGACGCGGGTAGGAAAGTTGTTCGACCCCACCGATAGGGACGCCATATCAGGACGCAGCGACAGCATGCCGCCACGGGTCTTACCTGCACCAGAACGGCCGCCGGTTGAGAACTGGATAATCATTCCGGGGCAGTGTTTTTCCACACCTTCCTTAAGCCGGGCGAACTTTTCAGGGTCCGACGATGGCGTTTCATCGTCGTTGCGCACGTGGGCGTGGCAAATGCTGGCTCCGACCTCAAACGCCTCGTGGGTACTTTCGATCTGTTCAGCGATCGAAATTGGCACGTTCGGGTTTGCGGCTTTGGTAGGGACGCTGCCAGTGATGGCAACGCACAAAATACAAGGATCAGACATCTAGGAACACCGTTTCATTCTCGCCCTGAAGATGGATATCAAAACGATAGATGCCGTCGGCCTCTTTCTCCGCGATCAGGGTCGGTACGCGGTTTTGATGTTCGATGCGGGTCAGCAGCGGGTCGGTGCTGTTGTCGGCATCGGGGAAATACATGCGGGTGTGCAGGCCAATATTGATGCCCCGCGCCACGATCCAGAACGTGATATGCGGTGCCATCATGCGCCCATCCGGAAACGGCGCAGCACCCGGGCGGATGGTTTCAAATGCCCATTCGCCGGTTTCATAGTCACCAGCCTTGCGGCCCCAACCGGTAAAATTCGGGTCCGCCGCCCCGCGCGGATCATTATTGGGATAGATGCCGTCGGTATCGGCTTGCCACATCTCGACCATCGCATCCTTGAGCGGGGTGCCGGTGCCGTCAAACACGGTGCCCTTAACGGTAATACGGTCGCCGCGTGTCTCGGCGTTGACCATCGTATCACCCAGATCATGCGGATAGACACCTTTGATGTCGCAAAAATTTGGCACGCAACCGATATGCACATAGGGCCCGGCGGTCTGCGACGCGCTTTCCTTGAGGTGTTTCAGTTCTTGCATCAATTGCCCTCCTTGCGGTTTTCGAACAGCGTCGAGCGGCGGCCACGCAGGACCATATCAAACTTATAGGCCCGTGCGTCCATTGGAACAGTGTTTTCCATATCCAGCGGTGCAATCAATTGCTCGATCGCTTCACGCGAGGGGATCGTTTCAACGATAGGGCATTTCCAGATCAACGGATCGCCCTCGAAATACATCTGGGTGATCAGGCGCTGGGCAAAGCCGCTGCCGAATAGGGAAAAGTGGATATGGGCCGGACGCCAGTCATTCGCGCGGTTTGGCCAAGGATAGGCTCCGGGCTTGATCGTGCGGAAACTATAGCCGCCATTTTCATCGGTCACCGTACGCCCGCAACCGCCAAAGTTGGGGTCAAGCGGTGCCAGATAACCTTCCTTCTTGTGGCGATAGCGACCGCCAGCATTGGCCTGCCAGAATTCTAGCAAAACACCGGGTATGCCGCGGCCGTTCTGGTCCAACACACGACCATGAACGATAATCCGCTCGCCAATCGCCATCTCGCCGTCGGCGGCGTAATTCAGGATCAGGTCATTGTCCAACGCGCCCAGCATGTTGTGGCCGAACACAGGCCCCGTCTGTTCGCTTAGCGTAGTGTTCATCGAAATCAGCGCCTTTTGGGGTGACCGCACGACTGAGGTTTTATAATTGGGCGTAAAGGCTGGCGGCTGCCAACTGCGGTCCCGATGAAAGAACGCACCATTTTGATCGGTCATAGGTCTACTCCCATTTCCTTATAGGTCTGTTTGGCCAGTTTAAGGGCGTGGTTCGCCTTTGGCACCCCCGCATAGACGGCGACGTGCTGAAATGCCTCCATCACATCGGTTTTGCTGGCACCGGTGTTAGCGGTGGCGCGGATATGCATGGGGATTTCCTCGAAATTACCGGTTGCAGCCAACAGGGCCAGCGTCAGCATCGACCGTTCGCGGAGGGTGATGTTGTCGTTTGACCATACTGTGCCCCAAGCGCCCTCGGTGATAAGTGTCTGGAACGGCTGGTCGAATTCGGTCTTTGCGGCTTCGGCCTTGTCGACATGCTCGTCGCCTAATACCTTACGGCGGGTCTTCATTCCGGTCTCGTATTTGTCTGACATTCTCCGCTCCCTTTAGCATTGGGGCTGTTTTGACATAACATTCCGTCTAAAGATATTGAGAATTACAGCAATTTGTATAACCATATGGTTATGAATATAGATACACGCCTGCGCTTGCGCCACATCTCAACGTTTTTGGATATCGCTCAGGCGGGCTCCATCGTGGCTGCGGCGGATCAACTTGGCGTCAGTCAACCCGCCGTATCCAAAACCCTGCGCGAGCTAGAGGATATCATCGGCCATCAGCTGTTTGACCGCGCCGCGCGGCAGCTCAGGCTGAACAAGGCAGGGCAGGAATTTCAAAAACTCGCGGTTTCGGCTATGACAACACTGGAACGCGCCACGCGGCACGGAATAGGTCAGGGGCAGACACGGTTGACCATCGGCGCGCTGCCGACAGCGGCAACCCAATTGATGCCACGTGCCGCGATCCGGTTCCACGCCGCACAGCCCCACTGTTTGGTGCGCGTGTCCACCGGGCCGAATTGGCTGCTGTTGTCGCAATTGCGCGAGGGGCGTCTTGATCTGGTCGTGGGCCGTATGGCCGAGGCCGCAAGGATGGAAGGCCTCAGTTTTCGCCAGCTTTATACTGAAGATGTCGTTGCCGTCGTCCGTGCAAACCACCCTTTTGCTGAGCAATTCGATGCTGATGCCGTCGGCCGGTTCCCAATGATCCTGCCACCGCCCGGTGCTGTGATCGGTCCGCTGGTCAGGGCATATTTGCGCAGCATCGGCCTAAGTGATCTTGCGCCGGCGTTCGAAACCGTGTCCCTCGCATTTGGCCGCCAGGTATTGCTCGAGACGGATGCGATCTGGTTCATCTCTCGCGGAGTGGTGGCCCACGAGCTGGCAAATGGCAGCCTGCGGGCCGTCCCCCTGAACGCGCCAATGATGGCGGGGCCTGTGGGCATCAGCCTGCGCGAAAACCATCCTGAAAGCGCTGAAATTGCAGGGATGATCGACGCATTGCAACATGCGACAGGCCCATAAGCACAGCATGTCTTGCGATAGGCGGCGGCATGAGATTAGCCTGAGACATCTTTGCGCCACTAAAAGGATGCCACTGCCATGACGACGCCCCCTGATCTGATTATTGTAAACGGTGCACTCATCACTTTTGATCCCGCCACCCAAGGGGCGACGTCGATTGCCATTGTGGGCAGCAAAATTCACGCAATCGGCACCGACGCGGAAATGCGCGGGCTGGCGGGCCCTGACACTCAAATCTTCGATGCGGCCCAAGCGACCGTGATGCCGGGCTTCATCGACAGCCATGTTCACCTGTTCTGCGGATCGGTCGAATTGGGCTATCTGGATTTGCACGGTGTCCAAGGTTTCGATGCGCTCAAGGCCGCTGTTGCGCCCTATTCAGACGCAACGCCCGACGATGTGGTCCTGTTCGCGGTGCAGGCCGATTATGCGATCCTGCACACCGACAAAACGCCGAACCGACAGGAATTGGACAGCGTCTGCCCCGACCGGCCATTTGCCATGTTTGCGCCCGATCATCACACAGTTTGGGCGAACACGGCAGCGCTGCAACTGGCGGGCATCATCGATGGCGGCGAAACGGCGGCAGGGTGCGAGATCGTGATGGGCGATGATGGCATGGCCACCGGTGAGTTGCGCGAACCTGGTGCTTACGCGGCAGTACTTGCCCTGACGCGCCACGGCGGGCGCGATCTGGCCGGGCTGATTTCCGGCAAGGATCCGGTACCAACGCCAAGTGCTGCCGACAGGGCCAAGGACAAGAACGCACTTGCCCGAGGTATGAGACATTGCGCCGCCCAAGGCATCACGGGCGTGCAGTGCATGGACGGCAACTTTTACCAGCTTGAACTGCTGACCGAGATGGAAGCAGAGGGCACCCTGCTATGCCGCACCTCTGTCCCCTTTCATTTAAGGCCCGAAGACCCGCTTGACCGGTTGACCGAGGCCGCAACGATGGCCAAGACCTACACCGGTGACATGGTCTATTCCGGGACGGTCAAGATGTTCATCGATGGCGTTATTGAAGGGCGCACTGCGCTAATGTTGCAGCCCTATCCGGATACCCTAGACACCTACGGCGATCCGGTTTTTAGCGCCGAACATTTTAACGCAGCCTGCACTCGTATCGATGCAATGGGTCTGCAAATTGCTGTGCACGCGATTGGCGACGCTGGCGTGCGGCGCACCCTTGATGCCTACGAGATCGCCCAGCAAACGAATGGCACACGCGACAGCCGCCACCGGATTGAACATCTCGAAACGATGCACCCCGATGATATTCCCCGACTAGCCGCGCTTGGTGCCGTGGCCTCGATCCAGCCTGGTCATGCGCCTTTTGGCGGGATTTTCCCTCCGACAGGCGTTGGAAAATACCTTCATCCCCATCAGATACCCCATGCATATCCATGGACCCAACTGCGCGACAGCGGCGCACCGGTTATTTTCAGTACCGACTGGCCCGTCATCGGTGTTGACGTCATGACTAATATCAAAGCAGCAATTGCCCCGCTTGATCTGGGGCCCGGTTGGGTCGACCAAACCCAAAGCTTGATGCAGACCCTTGCCAGCTACACCCGCGACAACGCGTGGGTCGAATTTCGTGACGACCAAAAGGGGCAGCTAACCCCCGGCATGCTGGCGGATATCGTCGTCTTGTCCCACGACATCACCAAACTGGAGCCTGCTCAAATCACCGATGCTTCTGCGCGGCTGACGATCTGCAACGGGCGCATCACTTATGCAGCAGAATAACTTCGTCAGAATTCCAAATGGGCTTAAATTCCGGGGAGGGGCTGCATTGCGGCCACGGGGGCTGGCCGCCAACCCCGCTCATTACTTGACAAGAACGCCCAAATTCGGCCTCTTGCAACAAATAGAAAAAGGATGATCCGATGATGAAAACACGCGCCGCTGTCGCCGTTGCTGCAGGCAAACCGCTCGAAATCATGGAGGTCAACCTCGAAGGGCCGCGCAAGGGCGAGGTCCTGATCGAGATCAAGGCCACCGGCTTGTGTCACACGGATGAATTCACCCGCTCGGGCGACGATCCCGAAGGCATCTTCCCCGCTATCCTCGGTCATGAAGGCGCGGGGGTCGTGCTGGAAATCGGCGAAGGCGTGACCACGCTTGAAGTCGGCGATCACGTGATCCCGCTTTATACGCCCGAATGTCGCGAATGCGAATATTGCCTGTCGGGCAAAACCAACTTGTGTCAAGCGATCCGCGTCACCCAAGGCCAAGGCTTGCTGCCCGATGGCACAACGCGCTTTTCGATGTTGGATGGTACGCCGATCCATCACTACATGGGCTGCTCAACTTTTGCCAACCACACGGTGATCCCTGAAATCGCACTTGCCAAGGTGCGAAAGGACGCGCCGTTTGATAAAATTTGCTATATCGGCTGCGGCGTCACCACGGGCATTGGCGCGGTGATCAACACGGCCAAGGTAGAAATCGGTGCGCGTTGCGTTGTGTTCGGCTTGGGCGGGATCGGCCTGAACGTGATTCAAGGCCTGCGCCTAGCCGGTGCGGACCAGATCGTAGGCGTCGATCTGAATGACGACAAGGAAGAAACCGGGCGCTATTTCGGCATGACCGATTTCGTGAACCCTTCAAATGTTGACGGTGACTTGGTGGCCCATTTGGTCGAACTGACCAAAGGCGGTGCCGATTACACATTTGACGCCACCGGTAACACCAAGGTTATGCGTCAGGCACTTGAGGCCGCACATAAGGGGTGGGGTGAATCGATCATCATCGGCGTTGCCCCTGCGGGTGCTGAAATTTCTACGCGTCCGTTCCAACTGGTCACAGGCCGCGTCTGGAGAGGTACAGCATTTGGCGGGGCCAAGGGCCGCACAGACGTGCCAAAGATTGTCGATTGGTACATGAATGGCAAAATTGAAATCGACCCGATGATCACGCACAAGCTGACCTTGGACGAGATCAACCACGGTTTTGACCTGATGCATCAGGGCAAATCAATCCGCGCCGTCGTCGAGTTTTGAGAAGATAAAAAAGTCGAAACCCAAAAGCACCACCTCCAATCCGGGGGTGGTGTTTTTCCTTTTGTATCATCGTCATGGCGTGACTAAGTTGACGCAAGGACATCTTTTGCATTTACTGACCTTGGCTTTACCTGCGAGGGCCACGTGATACTTTGCGCCTTTAAAAATTCTGGAGAACCCTCATGAAACTCAGCGTAAATGGCAAATCCCACGAGGTTGATGTCGAAGACGACATGCCGCTTTTGTGGGTTCTGCGGGACGAGCTGGGGATAACGGGCCCGAAATACGGTTGCGGCATTGCGCAATGTGGGGCCTGTACGGTTCATGTGGATGGCGTTGCGGTGCGGTCTTGCCAATTGGCTGCGGGGGACGTGATCGGTGATGTCACCACCATCGAAGGGCTAGGCACTCCGTCGGCCATGCATGCGGTTCAAGAGGCGTGGGTCGACCTACAGGTCGCGCAATGCGGATACTGTCAGGCTGGGCAGATCATGCAGGCCGCGTCGTTTCTGGACCTGAATTCAGAACCTACCGACGATCAGATTGACGCCGCAATGAGCGGCAATTTGTGCCGCTGCGGAAGCTATCCGCGGATCCGCGAAGCAGTGAAATCCGCTGCAACCAAGTTGAGAAGGGTCTGATATGGGACGCGTAAAAACGATTGCCCGCCGTAGCTTCTTGATCGGATCGGCCGCTATTGCGGGGGGCGTTGCCTTCGGCACCTATCTTTACAAGCGCGAGGGCGAGAACCCGTTGCTGGCAGATCTTAAGCGGGGTGAAACCGCGATCAACCCTTACGTCAAGATCGATGCGCAAGGGATCACCCTGATCACTCCGCGTGCGGATGTGGGGCAGGGGGCATGGTCGATGCAGGCGCATCTGATCGCCGAAGAACTGGACATCAATCCCGCGACAGCGACCCTGTCTCCGGGACCTGCCAGCGCTATCTATTACAATGGCGTCGTAGGGGCCGAGGCGATGCCGATTGCCGCCACATCCGATACTTTGCTGGCCCGCACGGGACGCGGGGCTGCAGATGTTATGGGCAAGTTGATGGGTCTGCACATTACCGGCGGGTCATCGACGGTGCCGGATATGTATGACCGCCTGCGCATGGCGGGGGCAGTCGCCCGCGAAACGTTGATCCGCGCGGCGATGAAGCAGACCGGCCTGCCGCGTGACCAGCTAAGCACTGAAAACGGCTGCGTTGTCCTGCCAGACGGGTTGAAGATCGAATTTCTTGATCTGGCGGTTGCTGCCGCAGAGATCGACCCTGTTCAGGACGTGACCCTGCGCGACCCATCGCAATGGCGCTATTTGACCAAGCCGCAAAAGCGCACGGATATCGTGGCCAAATCAACAGGCACGCTGACCTATGGCATCGATATGGTGATGGACGACATGGTCTATGCCACCACCCGAACCAACCCCGCGATCGGCGGCGGTTTAATCGGATTTGACGCCGAAGCGGCCAAGACGATGCGCGGCATTCGCGATGTGCTGGCAATTAATGGCGGTATTGCCGTTGTGGCAGATAATACATGGCGGGCCTTTCAGGCGGCGCAGGCGGTCGAATGTGACTGGGGCCCTTCGCCCTATATCGGGAATACCGCTGAACAGTTCGATGCTGTTGCGGCATCCCTAACCGAAGATCACCAAGACAGCCGTTTCAAGGACGAAGGCGACGTGACTGCCGCCCTTGACGGGGTTGATGTGATCGAGGCGGAATACCGCATTCCCTATCTTGCCCACGCCCCGCTGGAACCCATGAGCGTCGTGGTCAAAATGACCGAAACCCGCTTGGATATCTGGACGGGCACGCAAATCCCGCGTTTCGTGCAAGCCAACATGGCCAAGCTGACAGGGTTGGATGCGGATAACATCCATGTGCATGTCTTGATGTCGGGCGGCAGTTTCGGTCGCCGGCTCGAAGATGATTACATCGGGCAGGCTGTCGAAATAGCCATGCAACTGCCCGATACCCCGATCAAAATGATCTGGCAGCGCGAAGAAGACTTCACCCATGATTTCCCCCGTCCGCTGGCCTTGGCCCGTGCAAAGGGCGCTGTGAAATCCGGCGCGTTGGATGCGTTTGATCTGTCGATTGCAGCGCCTTCGGTGACTGAATCTTCGCTAGCGCGGTTGGGCCAGCCAGCAATCGGACCTGATGTGGCGATTGTGGCGGGCGCATGGGATCAGCCATTCGCGATCCCAAATTACCGTGTCACGGGTTATCGCACACCGGCGATGGTGCCGGTCAGTTCGTGGCGTTCGGTGGGGGCATCCGGCAACGGGTTTCTGCACGAAAGCTTTATGGATGAACTGTGCCATGCCGCAGGTGCTGACCCGCTGGCAGAACGGTTGCGGCTGTGCTGGCACGAACCATCGCGCAAGGTGCTAGAGGCCGTGGGCGAGATGTCCGATTGGGGCAGCGACCTTGGTCCGAACCGAGGGCGTGGCTTGGCGTTTACCCTTGCGTTTGGCGTACCCGTGGCTGAGGTGGTCGAGGTCACTAACACTGATGATGGCATTCGCATCGACAAGGTATTCGTCGCCGTCGATGTGGGCCGTGTGCTGGACCCTGTAAACTTTGAGGCACAGGTACAAGGCGGGGTTATCTTTGGCCTGGGCCACGCGATGAACTGCGAGTTGACCTATCTCGATGGCGTTGCCGAGCAGGAAAACTTTCACGTCTACGAGGGGATGCGCCTGTATCAGACGCCGGAAATCGTGGTGCGCGGCCTTGAGAACGGCGACAAGATCAGGGGCATTGGTGAACCGGGTGTTCCGCCCGCAGCGCCCGCGCTTGCAAATGCTATTTTTGCTGCAACTGGTCAACGGATCCGCGAATTGCCGCTATCCAAATCGATTGATTTTGTTTGAGAGCACTTGCGCTGGCCTTGCTCGTCGCAACACCGGTCGCCGCCCAAGACGCACCGACCAAGGCACAAGGGCTGGCCGCGTGGGACGAAATCTATGCGGTGACCTCGCATCCACGCTGCACCAATTGCCATGTGGACGAAGGAGGCGTTCCAATGTGGAACGGACTGATCTATGGCGCGGACACGGTTCACGGCATGCATGTGCAGGCCGATGAAAGTCGCGTGGGTGCTGAGACGTTGCCTTGCCGGACCTGCCATATCAGCGCGGCATCGGCCAATTCGACCCCGCATGCCCCCCCGATGATCGACGACGCATGGCGCTTGCCGCCGGTTGAACTGGCGTGGTTGGGCAAATCCAGCGAAGACGTCTGTGTGCAACTGCGCGAGCCTGAAACCAACGATGGCTTTGCGATGGATGGCGTTGCATCACATCTGGAGACTTCGGCTTTTGTGGCATGGGGTTTTGATCCCGGCGCTGGTCGCAGCGTGCCGCCCGGAACACTGGACGAGATGGTCGTCGCATTGAACCTGTGGGCCGCGGCGGGTACGCCCTGTGCAAATGATCCTTAAACGGCAGGCTCTGTTCAAAAATCCTTGACCTATTTCCGCTTGGCTTGTTCGGTAGGTTATGGATATTTTGCACATCACCCGCCCCGCCGCCGTCACAGGCCTTGAAGACATCCCCATGCCGTCGGTGGATGCAAAGGCTGCACAAACACTGGTCGCGCGGTGTCCCGTCGCCGCTGAAACCCCGCTTGTTCAGGCAGAGGCCTTGGCCGTCGAGGCAGGCGTGGCCGAACTGTGGGTCAAAGACGAACGCGGCCGCATGGGGCTTGGCAGCTTCAAAGCACTGGGTGCGGCCTATGTCATCGCTTGCGACAAGGAACGCGGCGATCATCGCGGGCGCACATATGTCACGGCCAGTGCGGGCAATCACGGGATGTCTGTGGCCGCTGGTGCGCATGCCTTTGGCGCTTCGTCTGTTGTGTATATCGCTGAAACAGTCCCCGAAAGCTTTGCCGCGCGGCTGGCTGAGCAAGGCGCACAAGTGGTCCGCGAGGGTGCGACCTATGAGGACAGCATGGCCGCAGCGCAAGCCGCCGCAGATGCGAATGGTTGGGCGCTTTTGTCAGACAGCTCGTGGCCTGGATACACTGAACGCCCCCACCGCCTGATGGAAGGGTATTTGGTCTTGATGGCCGAGACGATTGCCCAGATGCCCATCGTGCCCACACATATCTTTTTGCAAGCGGGCGTTGGCGGTTTGGCCGGATCTTGCGCTGCGTTGGCGCGGCAGGCATGGGGCGACGGACCGCGCATCATTGTCGTTGAGCCAGATGCCGCCGCTGCGTTGTACGGATCAATCAAGGCGGGCACCCCGACCGAAAGCACCGGACCGGTCAGTGATATGGGCCGGCTGGATTGCAAAATGCCATCGTTGATCGCACTGAAGGGACTGGCACGAGACGCCGATGCCTTTGCCTTGATAACAGAGGCCGAAGGACAGGCCGGCGCAGGGGCCGCAATGGTCGCGGGATTGGCATCCAGCCCATCCGGTGCGGCAGGGATCGCGGGATTGTTGGCGCTATCCGATGCGCAAAAGGCTGATCTCGGGATCACCGCAGCATCAATTGTCCTGACGGTTCTAAGCGAAGGTCCAGCGACCTGATGCGCGGATTTGCGCAAAGCGAATACGAAGCACGCCTTGCGCGCGCGCAAAAACTGATGGCCGCCCATGACCTGTCCGCGATGCTGCTGACCACCGAGGCTGAAATTCGCTATTTCACGGGGTTTCTAACGCGGTTTTGGGAAAGCCCGTCCCGCGCATGGTATCTGGTGGTTCCTGCCATTGGCAAACCGATTGCAGTGATACCGTCCATCGGCGCGGCCCTGATGGCGCAGACATGGGTGGATGACATCCGAACATGGCGCGCGCCTGATCCAGCCGATGACGGGATCAGCCTTTTGTCGGATACGCTGAATGAAACCGCAGGGGCTGGACGTATTGGCATTCCGTCAGGTTCTGAAACGTATTTGCGTGTTCCCCAAGCGGATTGGGGATGGATCAAGTCGGGGACATTCGGGCGATTTGTATCGGATTCCGGGATTACAGCGCGTTTGCGTGCGGTCAAATCAGATGCAGAAATTGCCAAGATCGAAACTGCCTGCACGATTGCAGGGCGTGCCTTTGCCCGCGTGCCGCAAATCGCGGCGCAAGGCCGCGCGCTGTCTGCGGTCTTTCGCGACTTTCAGCGGCTGCTCCTAGAAGAAGGGGCCGATTGGGTGCCGTATCTGGCGGGCGGTGCAGATCGCGATGGCTATGGCGATGTAATTTCCCCTGCGGCCGACATGCCATTGGCGCAAGGCGATGTATTGATGTTGGATACAGGCGCTGTGTTTGACGGCTATTTCTGTGACTACGACCGGAATTTTTCCATCGGACCGGTGTCAGCCACTGCCCGCGACGCCCATGCGCGGTTGATTGACGCGGTGAATGCGGCTGCGGATATCGCGCGTCCCGGCACAACGGCTGCGCAGCTTTTCCACGCGATGGACAAGGTCGTGACCGGTGGGGCCGGTGGATCGGACGCCGGGCGTTTGGGGCATGGGCTGGGCATGCAACTGACCGAAGGTATGTCGCTGATCGCGGCCGACCCGACTGTGCTGGTCGAAGGAATGGTTCTGACACTTGAGCCAGGGATTGATACCGTCGGCGGTCGCATCATGGTGCACGAGGAAAACATCGTGGTCACGCAAGACGGTTGCCGATTCCTAAGCCCGCGTGCTGGGCCTGAAATGATGGTGATCCAATGAGCTATCCGTACAAATCGGTACCGGCGCTTGAACCGGCCCTTGGGCTAATTGTCCTTCAGGCCGATGAAACTCTCGAAGGGGACATGCGCGCGATGATGCCGCTGGAAACAGCGCTTTATGTCAGCAGAGTTCCCAGTGGCGATGCCGTAACCTCTGACACTTTGGCGGAAATGGCCGCGCATCTAACCGGCGCTGCGGGTCTGTTGCCCCATGCCGCCCGTTTTGCAAGCATCGGCTATGGGTGCACGTCCGGGGCCGCTGAAATCGGATCCGAACGGGTGGCGGGGTTGATCCGCGCGGGGAAGCACAGCCCCCATGTGACCAACCCCCTAAGCGCGCTGATTGCCGCGTGCCAGCATCTGGGTCTGACGCAGCTGGCGCTAATGTCGCCCTACGTCGCGCAAGTATCGGCCAAACTGCGCGATGCCCTTGCACGCGATGGCATTGAAACACCTGTGTTCGGCAGCTTTGACGAGGCGGAGGAAGCCAAAGTCGTGCGCATCGATGCAGCATCTATTGTCGCGGCGGCTGTCGATCTGGCATCACGTGGCGGTGCAGAGGCGGTTTTTCTAAGCTGTACCAATCTGCGTACCCTGAACGTGATCGACGAGATCGAACGCGAAACCGGACTGCCGTGTCTATCCAGTAATCAGGTTTTGGCGTGGCATATGGCGCGGGCAGCAGGGATATCTGCGCGGATACCGGGGCGGCTAGGACGAGTTGTTGACGGGCTGGCATAAACAACACTTTGGGTCGGGCAGTCGGTAACACAGGCGAAATTTCTGCCCCAATTAACTCAATATCCTTTGCAAGATCTTTTTGAGCGTCTTTAGCATGTGAGCGGATGAGGTCATGTATCAGGCCTCTCGTCGCAGCATTTGATACAGTCGTAGTCCGGCATGGTCTATGCTCGAACCGAAGGCAGAACAACCAATCGAGCTTATGGACCCCTGCACAAAGCCTGCCTTATCTCGTCCGAATTCTACCGACCATTATTCCTCACTGGTCATCGATCTTCTCAAAAACTCAAGTCCTGGGCTGCGACACTCAGCGCCCTGCGCTAATGTCATCATTGGCGCGGGGGGACGGTAGTTGTCTTGCTTCGTCACCACTGCCCAAAGGTCACTCAGTGCGTTGATTGTCTGGGTGCGCTGGCCGATGGACATCGGTTGTGTCCGGAACAGCGTGGCACGCAGCTGCTGGGCCTCGGATTTCGGCGCAAGAAACAGCATTAGCGGTGGCGACGCGGCCTCACTATGGCTCTTGCGTCTGCAACATCGTTGTTTTGTCTTTTTACAGAAGGTTTTCGAATATACTGGTGCAATCAGTTGCACAGAATGACCCAATTTTTAATGTCTCGGCCCCATCATTGGGCTGTGGCACAGGCCTCAATTCCAACAATGCTTGCGGGTTCTTCGCTCTTAGAGGCAATCAGCGGTGCACATGACAGTTTTGTGCAGGAAACAATCGCCCCTTTGGCGCAAGCTCCCGTGAAGCTGAAACGGCCACTATGCAAGACCCAACCCGGCAAGTTCTAAATCTGTCATCTTGATATCATCATGACGATTTTTGCCCCTCAATCCTTGCACAACGCTAAGTGGGGAATGTCCAATCCACCGAAACCAGTTACCTAGTGGCGGGCCCCAGAGATTTTCGCAGGCGTATGTCGGTAGGGAGTTCAATGCTTTCGCAGGCTTCGCCCTGTTTGACCATCTGTATCAACATGCTGGCCGCGCGCCGGCCCATTTCGCGGTGTGGTACATGCACCGTGGTCAAGGCAGGATCGGCCAGCATGGCCAGTTCAATATCATCAAAACCGGTGATTGATATATCATCTGGCACCCGAAGCCCCATTTCCTTTGCCGCCCGCAATGCGCCTATGGCAAGCACGTCGTTCGCACACATCACCGCCGTGGTATTTGGCGCTTTGGCAAGGGTTGACCGAAAGGCGATTTCACCGGCCTCGATCCCATAGGGGGTCTCAGTCAACACCATTTGATCCCCGGAAAGCCCTGCTTCGGTCATAGCGAGCCGGATGCCGGCAACCCGTTCGCGCGCCCGGTCGTTTGCTGCGGTCGCAGCTGAAATGCAGGCAATGTTGCGGTGGCCGTGCAGGATGACCTGTCGGGCCAGTTCGGCCATGGCAGCCTTGTTGTTAAACCCTACTGCAGGATGTGACTGATCGGGGTCAAATGACCACGCGACGACAAAGGGTACAGACCGCCTCTTCAGAAAGTCGTAAATTTCTTCGCTGCGGTGATACCCGATCAAAAGGACACCGTCGGCACCGCGGGCGACAATCGTGCGAACCTGTTCGTTTTCAAGCGCCTCGTCATAGGCAGACGAGGCGATCAGAAGCGTTTTACCGTTGCGCACAAGCTCTTCTTGGAAGGCCTGAATGCCACGGGCGAAAACCGCGTTTTCCATTGTGGGGATCACAACCCCGATAGTGTTCGTCTGTTTGGCCGCTAAAGCGCGTGCCCCGAAATTCGGAGTATAGCCCAGATGCTGCACGGCGCTTAGCACCCGTTCGCGCGTCAGGGGTACGACCAGATCTGGCGAATTTAGGCAGCGCGAAACCGTCGCTGTGGATACATTCGCGTAGCGCGCAACATCCGCGAGGGTCGCAATCGGTTTGTCATCGGGTGATTGGTTCATGGGGCTTTATACTTTTTCTCATGGGTCAAAACTACCGCAGATGAACCTACGGCCTTAATTTTAATCAAAAAAGTAGCGAGTGCTGCTTTATGCGTATGCTCAGGCTGTCTAAACCGGAATATAAACACTTGCCTGAAGCAATGTAAGCGCTTACATCTTAACGAATCGCCGAGTAATGAGCGATTTTGGGGAATAGATGGCATTTCTAATAGCATTGATCTTACTTCTGGCCTTCACAGCGAATGTCGCCATTGGCGCGATTGGCGATGGCCCTCTTGTGGGAAATGTCGGGGAACTGCTGATGCTGATGACGGCATCAGTTTCCTTTGTAGTCGGCATTCTTCAACGAGAAGCAAAAGCAAAAAAGGGCGCACAGACGCCTGATACCTGAACGATCTAAACCAAATGGGAGGAACCATAATGAACAAACGCAACAAAGAAATCGTTTCCGCAGAACGCAGAAATTTCCTGAAACTGGCGGGTACGGGCGGCTTTACGGCGGCCATGGTCGCAGGTGCGGGTGGTATGCTGTGGTCTGACGCAGCCGTGGCCCAAACCTCATCCGAAGAGCGCGAGCGCGAAGCCGCTGCAGAGTTCACCATGACACTGGCCACAGCGTATGTATTGGGCGCTGATCGCAGCTATCCCATCATGCAGCTGGACCTGAAAGAAAACATTCAAAACATGACCAACGGCAAGGTCTATGTGCGTCTGGCCCCCGGTGGTCAGCTTGGCGCGGGCGGTGCATTGGCACAGGCTGTGCAATCGGGCACGATCCAGTGTGCACAACATTCGCTGGCCAACTTTGCGCCTTTCGCATCGGCTGTTGACCTGATCAACCTGCCGTATTTCTGCGGGTCGAACCAGCGCTTTACCAACCTGACGTCATCGGACACATGGAAAAGTGAAGTTGACCCCAAGATTGCGGCGTCCGGCTTCAAATCTTTGTTCTACATCGTCATCGACCCACGTGTTGTGGCCGTCCGTAAGGGTGGCAATGCCATCATCACGCCGAGCGACATGGCTGGCGTCAAGTTCCGGGTTCCCGGCTCTGCGATGTTGCAGCAGTATTACAGCATGGTTGGCGCAAACCCGACACCGGTTGCTTGGGGCGAAACACCTTCGGCGATCCGTCAGGGTGTTGCTGATGCACTTGACCCGTCGGTTGGTGCGCTGCACGTCTTTGGCTTTGGCGAAATCCTCAGCCACGTGACCTTTACCCAAGCTGTTCCTGACAGCCAGGTATATTCGGTGAACCTAGAGTGGTTTAATTCACTGCCAATGGACGTTCAGGAAGGCATCGAATTTGCTGGCGAAATCACGCAGGCGCAAAACCTTGCCAAGGTACCGGCCGCACGTGCCTATGCCATGTCAGAGTTGACGAAAAACGGCGTCGAATTCCACCAGTTGAATGATGATCAGCTGGGCGAATGGAAAGATGCGGGCGGCTATCAAAAGCCAGAGTGGGACCAGTTCAAAGTTGATCTTGCTGGCGACATGGATACCTTCGCGCGTCTTGAAGAAGCGGCCGGAACCATGGGCCGTCACTACGTACACGACGCATAAAATATCCCGGACCGGCACCTCTGGGGTGCCGGTCTATGCCATACTCACTAGACATTTCAAAGATAGGAAACAGGCGTTGTCGTATGCGCGCCTGCATGGGGGAGATTTATGTCGCGGATATTTAAGACATTGGACAAAAACGCCGAGCGTTGGCTTTTGCTTGTCTTCTACGTGATGCTTGTTGGCACAATGTTCATCGAAGTGATCCGCCGCGAGGTGTTTTCCTACTCCTCTATCTGGGGCGAGGAGATGGTGCGCTATTCCTTTATCTATCTTGCATGGATCGGCGCGTCGGCGGCGGTCAAGGAACGCGGCCATATCCGCATCGATGTGATCCTGAATTACGTCCCCCAGACCGTCAAAACACTGCTTTATATGTTTGGCGACGTTGTCATGTTCATCGTCGCCCTGATCGCGCTGTACTGGTCTTGGGAGGCCGTCCACGTCTCGTGGAAATTCGGATCCGTTACCCACGGTTTGCGCATCTCACAAGTTTGGTTTCTGTTTGCTGTGCCTTTTGGCTTCGCGCTGGTTACGCTTCGGCTTGTCCAGTCCTTCCTTCGGGACTTCTCCGATCTTCGTAACGGGCGTCCCGTCTACGAAGGCGATAAATTGTTCGATTGAGAGGGCTGAGACATGCTTTGGCAAAATCTTCAGAACCAACCGGTTATTCTTGGCTGGGATTTCTATATCCCCATCCTTGTCTTTGTAATTCTAGTCGCACTTGCCGTTCCCGTTTGGGCTTCTATCGGTGCTGCTGCGATCCTGATGCTGATGATTTCAGGCGCGCTTCCACTTAGCTTGGTGGGCGAAAGCCTGTTTCACGGTATCGACCATTTCGCGCTGACTGCCGTGCCACTGTTTATTCTTACCGGGGACGTCTTGGTTCGAACCGGTCTATCAAAGAAGTTTCTTGATGTGGCAGAGGCAATTACCTGCTGGGCCAAGGGTGGCTTTGGATCGGCAACCGTACTGGTCTGCGGCATGTTCGCGGCGATCTCGGGGTCGGATGCGGCCGGTGCGGCAGCTGTTGGTCGCATGACCATCGACCGTCTGGTCGAGAGCGGATACCCACGCCCCTATGCCTGCGCATTGGTCGCGGCCGGTGCCTGTACAGGCATTTTGATCCCGCCCTCAATCGCCTATATCATCATCGGTCTGGTGCTAGGTGTGAACGTATCAATCTTGTTTCTCGCCGCAGTCGTTCCGGGCCTGTTGGTGCTGTTGGCCATTCTGATCACCAACACCTTAGTCAACCGTCGGCACGCTTACGAAGGTGGCGGTCTGATGACTCTTGGCGAATGGGCCGCGAACCTTTGGAAGGCCATAAGGTCCGGCTGGTACGCATTTCTTGTACCAGGTATCATTTTTTACGGTATTTTCTCGGGCCGATTGACCCCTACCGAAGCCGGAGCCATTGCCGTGATGGTCACTATCGCAATCGGTTTTATTCTCGGTACGCTCAAATTCTCTGACTTCCCGGCGATGCTTGTCAGCTCGGCAAAAGTGAACGGGGTGATCTTACCAATCATCGCCTTCTCATTGCCACTGGCACAGGCCTTGGCCATCCTTGGTGTGCCGCAAGGTTTTGTTGCGGCGGCTACCAGCGTCAGCGATGAACCGTGGATTTTGATCCTGATGATGATTTTGATCCTGATTGCAGCCGGTTGCGTGATGGAAACCACGCCCAATATCGTAATCCTTGCCCCGATTTTGTTCCCGCTCGCCCAAAGCATCGACATGAACGAAATTCAGTTTTGCATCATGATGATCACCGCCTTGGGTGTCGGATTTATTACGCCGCCCCTTGGTCTTAATCTGTTTGTGGTCTCCGGCATCACCGGTGAATCAATACTGAAGATTGCCGCTCGGGCCGTCCCTTTTGTGTTCTTCATGCTGATCGTCACCCTTCTGATCGCCTACATCCCCGCGATTTCAACCATCCTTCTTCCAGAAGCTTATCAATAGGAAACCCTTAACATGACACGCGAGTATCTTAAGAAAGCAACCCTCACACCCAGCAGCGGTGCCTCGGATGTCCATGAATTGGTTCAGGGTATACTGAATGACATCGAAGCCGGCGGCGACGCGAAGGCGTTGGAATACACGGCAAAATTCGATAAATACGAGGGCAGCATCATCCTGTCCCAAGCCGAAATAGACGCAGCCATCGCGTTGGTGCCCGAAAAGATCAAAGCCGATATCCGGTTTAGCCACGACAACGTGAAACGCTTTGCCGAAGCGCAAAAAGCGACCCTTTCCAATATCGAAGTCGAAATCGTGCCGGGCATGATTGCAGGTCAAAAGATCATGCCGGTCGATGCCGCGGGCTGCTACGTGCCCGGTGGCCGCTATTCGCACATCGCTTCTGCGATCATGACCGTGACCACCGCCAAGGTTGCGGGTTGTAAACATATTGTGGCCTGTTCGCCGCCCCGTCCCGACGTCGGAATTGCCCCCGCGATTGTCTATGCTGCACATATCAGCGGTGCGGACAAAATTATGGCGATGGGTGGCGTGCAGGGCGTTGCAGCCATGACCTTTGGTCTGTTCGGGCTGCCGAAAGCGAATATCCTTGTGGGTCCAGGAAACCAGTTCGTCGCCGAAGCCAAGCGTATCTTGTTCGGCCGCGTTGGCATCGACATGATCGCGGGACCGACAGACAGTTTGATCCTTGCCGACAAAACCGCCGATCCGCTGGTCGTCGCCACAGATCTGGTCGGTCAAGCTGAGCATGGGTACAATTCGCCAGTGTGGCTGGTCACCGATGACCGCAGCATCGCCGAAGAGGTCATGCGCCTTGTCCCCACCCTGATCGAAACCCTGCCAGAGGTGAACGCGGCCAACGCAACCGCTGCGTGGCGCGACTATGCCGAGGTCATCTTGTGCGCAGACCGCGAAGAGATGGCGTCGACGTCAGATGAATACGCCCCTGAACACTTAACTGTTCAGGCCCAAGATCTGGATTGGTGGCTTGATCGCCTGCATTGCTATGGCTCGTTGTTCTTGGGAGAAGAGACCACAGTGGCCTTTGGCGACAAGGCGTCCGGCACAAACCACGTGCTGCCCACCAGCCGCGCTGCGACCTACACGGGCGGTCTTTCGGTCCACAAATACATGAAAATCGTGACTTGGCAGCGGTCAACCCGCGAAGGGGCCAAGCCGATTGCCGAAGCCACAGCGCGAATTGCCCGCCTTGAGGGCATGGAAGCACACGCACGGACAGCCGACATCCGACTGGCCAAATTTTTCCCCAATGAAACCTTTGATCTGACGGCGGAAGGATAGTCATGAAACCGGGCGATCATCCTGATCTAAGCGGCCATGTCGCCTGCGTCACCGGGGCCAGTTCCGGCCTTGGTCGACGCGCAGCGCTGGTGCTGTCGCAAGCAGGGGCCAAGGTTGTTGCGATTGCCCGGCGCGCCGACGCTCTGGCGTCGCTCCAAGCCGAGGCACCAGGCGAAGTATTTGCCCTGCCATATGATCTGAACGACCGCGCCGGCCTTGCCGATCTCGCGCACCGTGCGGCTGAACCCTTTGGCGCGCCCGATATCGTGGTGCATGCAGCAGGCATAAACACCCGCGAAGTTGCGGATGATGT
This sequence comes from uncultured Sulfitobacter sp., assembly GCA_965363735.1. GTDB lineage: Bacteria > Pseudomonadota > Alphaproteobacteria > Rhodobacterales > Rhodobacteraceae > Sulfitobacter. The sequence goes on from CBDTUA010000015.1 coordinate 39,276, forward strand.
AACGCCGGAAGGCTGGGATATCACGCTAAACCTGAATCTGGCTGCACCGTTTTTCCTGTCCCAGCATCTGGTGCCGGGCATGCGAGCCAAGGGGTGGGGGCGGATCGTCAACTTCGCCTCGCTGCAATCGTACCGCGCCTTTGCCGGCGGACTTAGCTATGGGGCGTCAAAGGGTGGTATCGCACAATTGACCCGCGCCATGGCCGAGGCATGGTCGCGCGACGGCATCACTGCCAATGCGATTGGTCCGGGGTTCTTTCGTACCGAACTGACGGCCGCAGTGTTCAATGACCCGGAACGCGCTGCCCGCAACGCAGCGCAGACCTGTCTGGGCCGTAACGGTGAACCCGAAGACCTTGACGGGCCGCTTTTGTTTTTCTGCTCGGATGCCTGCGCCTATGTGACGGGGCAAGTTTTAATGGTCGATGGGGGGTTCACAGCAAAATGAAAGCGCTTGTTTATACCGGTGTCGAGGAATTGGAATTCCGCGATGTGGCAGACCCCGTTTCGACGCCGGGCTATCATCTGATCCGGATCGACAGTGTCGGCATCTGCGGGTCAGACATGCATGCCTATTTGGGCCATGATGACCGCCGGCCTGCACCACTGATCCTGGGTCACGAAGGGGCGGGTACCGTCGTTGGCGGTACATGGGACGGCACCCGCGTAACAATCAACCCGCTTGTGACATGCGGCACCTGTTCGGGCTGTCTGGCGGGGCGCGACAATCTGTGCAGCACGCGGCAGATCATATCGATGCCGCCGCGCGAAGGGGCGTTTGCCGAATTTGTCGCAATGCCCGAACGCAATCTTGTGAAGGTGCCAGCAGGAATATCCCTTGAAAAGGCAGCGCTGGCCGAACCAATTGCGGTGTCTTGGCACGCTGTACGTCTTGGGCTTCAGGCGTTGCCAAAGGGGGCCGTTGAAACAGCACTCGTGATTGGTGGCGGTGCCATCGGGGTTGCGGCGGCTATCAGCCTCGTCGCCCAAGGTGTGGCGGATATTACCTTGGTTGAACCTAACAAGCTGCGCCGTGACTATCTGAAACTGGATGCATCGGTCAAAGTGATGTCGCCGGATGATATCAGCGAAAAGCTATTTGATATGACCGTGGATTGTGTGGGCTATGATGCCACCCGCGCCACAGCCAGCGCCGCCACCCGTCCCGGCGGGGTGATCTTGCACGTAGGCCTTGGGGGCGGGACAGCCGGCCTCGATATTCGCCGCCTAACCCTACAAGAGATCACGTTTATCGGAACCTATACCTATACCGCGCAAGATTTCCGCGACACCTGCGCTGCGATGTTCGACGGCCGACTTGGCCCGCTCGACTGGGCTGAAAACCGCCCCCTTTCCGATGGTGCCCAAGCGTTCCGCGATATCCGCGAAGGCCGGGTTGCCGCTCCCAAGATCATTCTTAAACCAGCATAATTGGAGACGCTGATGTCCGACACCAAACCCATCCCGAACGAAATTCCGCAACTGCTTGTTCACGAAGAGGCCGACAATGTTGGCGTCGTCGTCGTCGAGGGCCTGACCGCAGGCACCGATATGCTTTGCTGTATTACCCACGACAATTCGACCTTCCGCCTGACCGCCAAGCAGGACGTGCCAATCGGTCACAAGATCGCGTTGAAAGACCTGAAAGCGGGCGACACCGCAATGAAATACGGCGAGGACATCGGCAAGATCATTGCCGATATCGGTAAGGGCGAACACGTCCACACCCAAAACTGCAAAACAAAGCGCTGGTAAGGACCCATAACATGACATCCAAATATTCAAACATCACCGTACAGGGCTACCGTCGCGAGAATGGCCGAGTTGGCGTGCGCAATCACGTGATCATCCTGCCCGTCGACGATATCTCGAACGCGGCATGCGAAGCTGTGGCTAATAACGTCAAAGGCACGATGGCAATCCCACACGCCTATGGCCGTCTGCAATTTGGCGAAGACCTTGATATCCACTTCCGCACGATCATCGGCACTGGTGCCAACGCCAATGTCGCGGCCGTTGTTGTGATCGGGATCGAGCCCGGTTGGACCAAGAAGATCGCCGACGGCATTCGCGCGACGGGCAAGCCTGTGGCCGAATTCTCGATCGAGCAAAAAGGTGACTTCGAGACAATCCGCGCCGCATCCTGGGCTGCCAAGGAATTCGTGCATCACGCGACTGAAATTCAGCGCGAAGAATGCTCAATCAATGAGCTTTGGATTTCCACCAAATGCGGCGAAAGCGATACGACAACGGGTCTGGGATCTTGCCCCACGGTCGGTAACATGTACGACAAGCTGCTGCCCGAAGGCATCACCGGCTTTTTCGGCGAAACATCCGAGATCACCGGCGCAGAACACATCTGTAAAGAGCGCGCGATCAACGCAGAGGTTGGCGAACGTTGGTACAAGATGTGGGAAGCATACCAGAACGATGTGATTTTCGCGCACCAGACCGATGACCTGTCGGACAGCCAGCCCACCAGAGGCAACATCGAAGGCGGTCTGACCACAATCGAAGAAAAGGCACTTGGCAATCTGGAGAAAATCGGACGGACGTCAAAGTTCATCGACATCCTTGAACCAGCCGAAGCACCGGGTCAGGGCAATGGCCTGTACTTCATGGACTCATCTTCGGCGGCGGCGGAATGCGTGACGTTGATGGCTGCCGGTGGTGCCGTGATCCATACCTTCCCGACAGGGCAGGGCAACGTAGTCGGTAACCCGATCGTGCCAGTGATCAAGATCACAGCAAACCCCCGCACCGTGCGCACAATGGCAGAGCATGTTGATGTCGACGTGTCTGGCATCTTGCGCCGCGAGCAGACCATCGACGAGGCTGGCGATGCGCTTATCGAAATGATCCGCCGGACTGCCAATGGCCGCAACACCGCAGCCGAGGCCCTGGGCCACCGGGAGTTCTCGATGACCAAGCTGTACCGCAGCGCATAATGAACGAATGGGCGGCCCTGCTATTAGGGCCGCCCATCACCATGCCGAAGGCAGGCCGTGACCAGTGACTGACAAAACCCGTATTTCGATTGCCGATGCAACGGCGCTGATCCATGCCGCCCTTGCTGCAGCGGGCGTGCCGTTTGAGGTGTGCACTTCTGTCGCCACCGCGCTTGTCGCTGCCGAGGCCGAAGGTCAAGGCGGGCACGGGTTCTCACGCCTATCCGATTATGTCGCTCAGGCGCGGTCGGGCAAGATTAACTTAAACGCAAAGATCGCCACAACACTGCGAGGGCCATCGTCGGTCTTGATTGACGCGGATCGTGGCTTTGCCTTTCCAGCGCTTGACGCAGCGCTTGCGACAGGACTGCCCTTGGCAGAGAAAATGGGCATCTCAATCATGGCCGTCGGCAATTCGCATCATTGCGGTGCGCTGTCCGTACAGGTCGAAAAGATTGCCAAAGCGGGCATGATCGGGCTGATGGTCGCGAATGCCCCCAAAGCGATTGCCCCATGGGGGGCAAAAGATCCGGTTTTTGGCACCAACCCGATTGCCTTTGCCACACCCCAGGCCACAGGTGATCCTTTGGTGATTGATATGTCCTTGTCGCGGGTTGCCCGTGGCAAGGTGATGAACGCACATAAGACCAACCAACCGATCCCGCTGGGTTGGGCACTGGATGCGCAGGGTGAACCGACAACGGATGCCAAAGCGGCCCTTGAAGGCACGATGATCCCTATTGGCGAGGCGAAAGGTACAGCCCTAGCCCTAATGGTGGAAATTCTTGCCGCAGCCTTTACCGGCAGTGCTTTTAGCCAAGAGGCCGGATCTTTTTTTACCGCTGATGGGCCAGCGCCCAGAGTGGGGCAAACCTTGATTGCCATTCGCCCCGATGCAAATTCAGATTTTCTGAAGCGGGTCAGCACCCTGCTTGATACGATTCAGGCCATGGAAGGCGCACGCCTGCCCGGAACCCGTAGGCGGGGGGCCATCCGCAGCGCTGAAGCCGACGGGCTTTTGGTTCAGTCCCACTATTTAAACCTTGCCAAAACACTCGCCGATGGCGCGTAGCGTACCGGTCGTCACACCCGCCGTACTTAACCTATTAGGATAATAAACAATGAATATGGCCGCCATGCAGTCTCGCGCCCATTCCCTGATACCCGGCGTGTTGGTGGCTTTGATCATCGCGATGGCAAGCAAGTTTGTGTCTGAACACTATGGCGCGCCTTCAATGTTGTTGGCGCTTTTGTTCGGGATCAGTTTGAATTTTCTGGTCGATGATCCACGCTGCGGACCGGGCATCGCATTCACATCGAAGACATTGCTGCGGTTGGGCGTGGCGCTGTTGGGATTGCGCATTAGTTTCGGGATGATGAGCGGGCTTGGCTGGCCCATTGTTGCGATGGTGGTGCTGATGGTGCCCATGACAATTGGCTTTGGCTTTGTCGCCTCGCGGTTTTTCGGTTTTCGCTATCGCTTTGCCTTTTTGTCGGCGGGGGCCGTTGCGATCTGCGGGGCCTCTGCTGCCCTGGCCATCGCTGCAATCCTTCCGAAGGACGAAAAATCAGACGACAGGCTGGTGTTCACCGTCGTCGGGGTCACCATTTTGTCGACGATCGCGATGATCATCTATCCTATCCTTAGTCAGGTGCTGGGCTTTGACGATGTGACGGCGGGCATTTATCTGGGGGCCACAATTCATGATGTGGCACAGGTGGTTGGTGCGGGGTTTTCAATCTCTGAACAGGCAGGTGAAACGGCGACTTTGGTAAAACTGTTGCGTGTCGCAATGCTGGCCCCTGTGGTGGTTCTGGCGACCTTGGTCTTACGCAGCACTTCAAAGCCTGATCCGTCAGGGGTGCGCCCGCCACTGATCCCAAGCTTTGTTCTGGCATTTATCCTGCTTGCTATGCTGAATTCGTTTGTGACCCTACCCGCCGTCCTTCTTTCTATTGCGGTAGACGCATCTGGGTGGTTGTTGCTGACCGCCATTGCGGCAGTTGGGCTAAAGACCCGTCCGGCAGAGATTTTGAAGGTTGGCAAACCCGCTGCAGCTTTGCTGGTGGCCGAGACATTGTTCCTAGCGGTAGTTGTGGCGCTTGCCCTGACGTTTTTGCCCATCCTTCCTATATAACGCCTAAAGAAGGAAACATGATCATGCCCAAGTCCATTCTAATCCCCGTGGCCATTGACCACGAAGCCCTGGTCGCCGAAAAAATCGCACTTGCGCGCCGGATGCTCGCGTCAGGGGGCAAGATCACGTTGTTGACGGTGCTTGAACAAATCCCTGGGTTTGCAAGCGAATTCGTTACCGTCAAAGCGGAAAACCACCTGACCGCCCGGATGATGGAAAAGATGAAGGCCGTGGCCGGCCATGCAGACGACATTGACTGCAATGTTACGACGGGCAAAGCTGGCGTGCGCATCCCGGCCGTGGCCAACGAGATAGGTGCCGATCTGATTATTGTGGGCGCGCACCACCCAAGTGCTGTAGATTATTTCTTGGGGTCCACGGCCTCTCGGGTTGCACGACGGGCCACGTGTTCTGTTTATATTGTTCGGCCAAATGAATCCGGCCAATAATCGGCCTTATGATCCTCAAAGGGATACAAGTTGTGGCACAGAAAAGACCCGACAATAGCGGATCGTCCGTGACAGAGCCAATCAAAGGGGCGGACATTTCTGCGCCCGGTCAAGGCGACGGCACAGCGCTTGGCGAAAAACCCTACGAGCCCAAGCGCTTGTCCTATGCGTCGACTTTCACGGACCCGGTGCAGCAAACCATAATTCAGGCGATGGAGTTTCTGACAGCGAAGCCTGCATTGCTGCGCCGGATCAGGCAATTCGAAGCCATGGGCGTGCCACATGGCCAACCCTTTTGGGGGCAGGCGCTGCGTGTCATGGGGATCGACGTTCAAACCCCGGAAGAACAGATCGCGCGAATTCCGAGCACCGGCCCACTGGTGATCACCGCAAACCATCCCCACGGTCTTGTCGATGGTATGGTCATGGGGGAACTGATTGGCCGTGTCCGGACCGATTACAAAATCCTCACGCGTTCGCTGCTGACGGGCATCGCGGAAATTGACGGATTTATGGTGCCTGTGCCCTTTGCCCATGATCCCGATGCCTTGCAAAAGAACATCGAGATGCGCCGTCTTACGATGCGCCATCTGGCGGATGGTGGCGCTATTGCCCTGTTTCCATCTGGTGTTGTTGCTTCAGCGGATAGGATAATGGGGCCCGCGATTGAACGCGAATGGAGCGCGTTTACCGCCAAGATGATCCAACGTTCTGGTGCTGCAGTCGTGCCGCTGCGCTTTACCGGGCAGAACAGCCGTGCCTATCAAATTGCAAGCCAGCTATCCCCGACATTGCGCCAAGGCCTGCTGCTATACGAGGTTCGCCATGCCATGGACAAAGTACAGCGGCCCATCGTCGGCGACCCGATATCAGCAGAAGAGATGACCGCATGGGCCGGTGATCCCAGAGGGTTCATGCGGTGGCTTAGGGAAAAGACCTTGGCGCTACGCTAGGCTCCAATAATTCTGATCTTTGGCCTGAAGTAGATTGTTGCTGCGAGTGCGATTGTGTCCGTCGTCAGGGATTTTCGAGCCAATGGCAGCTTAGACAAATGAAGAGTTCGGCGCATCTGGTTGATTTGATAATGCGGCGCGTTGTTTGTGATGCAAGCGTCGCATTTCGAGCATCTTACGTTTGATCCTGCAATGTGTTTGAGAATGATATGGCGCACCGCGGGATTGTTTCATGCCTGTGTACTGCGACCAGTCGCCCAACTCTCCAGAAGCATAGCTTGATCCGTTGTCATTAGGTAGGCGTGGCTTGTGGACGACATGAACTTGATCACATCGTGACGCTGCTAAAGCCAGATCCACGTGGCGATCTCGTCTTCGGCCCCTTCGTACTTGCGTAGAACCGAAAATTTGCCCTCAGACTGCGTTTCAGCCGAGAAAATGCCGCGCTCTGCACGAATGGCTGCAATGGGCCGGAAGCGGCTGCTGGATCGTAGAACTTTTTACCTTATCTTTCATGGCTTACTTGACGCCCATTCAGGTATGAAATACTAAGACTTTCGTAGAGCGGGCGTTGTGTAATGGTTAAGACCTCAGTTTTCCAAACAAAGCTCCTAAGTTTCCTGTTGTTTCATTGTCATTCTTAGTCATTCTATTCATTGACTTTTATTGTTCCTTCTGATGTTCTGGTTTGTACTAGTATTCAGTTTGAAACCGACAAAAAGCCGACAAAAAAATGCCTAAGCTATCAGAGACGTTCGCACGGAAATTGCCGCACGCGAGAACGGGAACCGACAAGTATTGGGACTCCGAAATCAAGGGGCTGGTACTCTTTGTGGGGAAGCTGTCTAAAACCTGGTACTTCCAGAAAGACGTAGGCGGTCTGACTAAACGCATACTGATTGGCCGGTTCCCAACGATCTCAGCGCAGGCTGCACGGCAAACAGCACTTGGGTTTGCTTTGGAGATGGGCCGGGGAGCAGGGAAGGTGGCTCAAATCGGCGCGCCCACGCTTGAAGCAGCGGCGGAGGTGTATCTAGCGCGCCCGAAATTACGCTCTGAAGTCCACAAGAGTGGGACACGGAGGCAATTAGAACTTCATCTAAAGGATTGGATGCGATTGCCGCTAGACGAGATTGGCAAAGCGATGGTTGTTCGTCGCCATCAGGAATTGGCGAAGATGCCGTCGGGGGCCAATCATGTGCTCCGCGCCTTCCGCTCGATCTATAACCATGCGCGCAGGACTTACGATCTTGCTGAGTGCCCGACTATGGCAATCGAATGGTACGAGGAAAAACCTGATGGTCGTATCATTGATGACTTACAAGATTGGCGGAAAACGATTGACGATTTGAACAATCCAATACATCGCGTGTTCTATGAATTCCTCCTGTTTACTGGCCTAAGAAAAACCGAAGCGCTCACTCTTCAGTGGGACAGTGTCCAAGAAGATCATATTCATCTGCCGATGACCAAGAATGGCCGGAGTTTCGATTTGCCAATCTTGCAGGTGCACCATGAGATACTAGCGCCCCTGCGTCCACTCAGCCGAAAGTTTGTGTTCCCGTCTCCAAAATCTGTGGTTGGGCACATCACAAAGCCGGAAAGGCTTAAGTATAACCCCCATATGCATCGCAGGACATTTGCAACGGTAGCGATGGAAGCTGGGGTCCTAGAGGAGATCGTTGGGCGGCTGCTAAATCACACGCCGTTGTCGATTACCGGGCAGAGATATACCCGGCCGTCTTTAGACGCATTACGTCCGTCGATGGAGGCAACCTGTAGTGAGATCACTGGCCGACTGGAAATTCGCCAGGCCAACTGAGTGATGCTGCTGCAAGATAGCAAGGGAAGAAAGACATAGGCCAATCTATGGACGATTATGAAGAAGAATATCGTCAGAGCTTTCGGGCAGTTCGACCAATCTTTGAAAAAGATTTCTTTTCCGTCGAGGACCGACGCATCCCGATGGATATCCTGAACGCCTTATCAGCGTTCGACAAAAAATAGTTTAGTTCTGATAATTCCGTGGACCGTTTCCTGACTTTCGATGATCCAGCGTCGTGATGCCGGTGATGTTCTCGCAACACGGATGTGAAGGTGCAACACACGAATAGATGCAATCTTTGCGATCATGGGAGCTTCCCGCTCGCGGACTCTTTTAAGTTCCAGCAGGGTCCAAGCCGCCAACAGGGCGGGACGCGTGCGCTGTTCACAGCATCCTCATCATAGGTTTACCTTCCTGAGCCACAGAGCTGCCGGTCTGCCGTCAGCCCATCTTGGCCATCACTAACACGCCCTGGAATGTTCGCCTTCCAAACTCGGCCATGAGAAGCTGCCAGTCCCCTCCCGGGGCAAAACCGGTCATTCGCGTTTACAGCAGCGAAGGTCCTCTCTCCGCCCCTCTCATTAATAAAGCACCAGGTTGCTCACGGTACTTTGCTGCCGTTCGTGGCCTGGGTGGCTATTGGCAGGTTCGAGCCCACTTTACCGATTTTCTGTTATGCGCCGAACGGCAGCTATGCTGGCGTTCCATAGACATTCTACAACAGGTTTGAATTTGAATAGGGTTTGTGGCAGCGTCAAGGGAGGCCGTTTGTGCATGTTCCAAAAACGAGGATTTGTTGAACGGACTTGAATGAAAGTTGTGCGGATTTTGGGGGCAGTGCCATCCTTCAAGACCTAATTATTGGGAAGTATGATGCTCATCAAAGTAGGCGATGCCCGCACCTCAAATATTGATTTGGTTCTGGCGGGCCTACTTACTTCGGTTGCCGGTGCGCTGAACGCCGTGGGTTTCCTTATCGCCGGATCGTTCACGGCAAACATGACAGGAAATATCTCTGCATTTGCTGACCACATCGCGAATGGCGCGATCCCGGTTGCGTTTTCCTTCTTGGGGCTGGTCGTTGCCTTTATTTGGGGGGCAGGCATGGCGGCCCTTGCTATTCAAGCCGGCGAACGTCGACAGCTCCGCTCGGTCTACGCTTTGGCAATTGCCGGCGAGGCCATCATTCTTCTGCTGGTTGGTGCCGCCCTTACAATGTCATCGGCCACAGAACACGAAACATTTCTGGTCATTGTCCTCAGCTTTGTCATGGGTCTTCAAAACGCCGTCACAACGATGATTTCGCGGGCGCGGGTCCGCACTACCCATGTGTCGGGAATGGCCACTGACATTGGAATAGAGCTGGCAGCGTTGGTCGGGGGTGAAAAATCGCGGCAAGAGGCCGCGCCAAAGCTCCGGCTACACAGTTTGACCCTCGCCTGTTTTGCCTTCGGCGGTTTCAGCGGTGCGCTATTGTTTCAGATTGTCGGGAGCTGGCTTTTTATAATCGCCGCAATCCTCTTGCTGCTCATAGCAGTGCCGGAAGCCCTTAGAGCACACAGTTCCTGAGCGCTTCCCAATAACCAACGTTTTTAGAAGGCTGCCGAAAGTGGCCGTTGGCACAGCCGCAGCGGACGTCCACAATCTGCCCTTGGTGTCGATCAACATGAACGGCCCATAGCTGCCATTCGCTTGTATCGACAAATTTCTTGCCGATTTCCGATAAGCAGACCTTCAAGTGGGGGGCAGAAATCCACAAACTCATAGCCGTGGTTGTCAAACGATCGTACAATATTGTTACGCAAACGCAGACACGCCTCGTGACTGCTGCAATTCAGGAGCGGCGGACTTGGTTGAGCCAGAAACATTTACGTTCCTTGCAGATCTTGCAAAGAACAACCGCAAGGTTTGGATGGATGCACACCGCGAGGAACGTGACGACGCTCTGCGCAATTTTACAGGCATCGCGACGACACTCCATGATTATGCGGATCGTTTTGACCATAACGTGGCTGAGGCACGGCTCAAACCAAAGCAAAGTTATTCGAAGTTCTTTCAGGAAGCGCGTGAACGTGTCGGGACCGGCTTATACCGTACGGATGTTGACGTATTCGCCAACGCGGGCAACCCATCTGAAAACGTCGGATATTACCTGCATATCGAGCCTGGGAATTGCCACGCAGGGGCTGGGCTTTTCCATCCCTCGAAGGCAGCACTTGCAAGCCTGCGCAGACGCGTGGTTGACGACCCGCAGGGAATTAAAGAGTTAGTGAACGAGCCGGAATTCAAAGAGGTGTTTGTAGACGGAATTGTCACACGCAAAGCCCTGAATGCTGTTCCAGACGGTTTTGACAATAACGATCCGGCCGTAAAGTATTTGAAGATGGTCGGCTTAGGATGCCACAGAGATCTGCCAGACGCGCTTCTGCTGGAAGACGACGTGATTGAGCAATTGATTGACATCTTTCGCTCAGCCAGCCCGCTGGTCAGGTATTTTGAGTGATTGTCGTTCAATGGATTTTGATTAGTTGCGGTCTAGTTCTTACTAACCACGAGTATCTCCGGCCCAGACCGGCCATTCTCGCACTGACAAGATGCTGCGGCGCAGCCCGTCACAGCGGCCATTTATGCATCCTGCAGCATTTTTGTTGGAGAACGTAGGTCAGCGGACAAAGCGAGCTTTCGCTGCGGTGGCACGAATAGCTGCTTTTGGTTTGAGCTCAATTATGGCCCCGCATAGATGCGGAACCAAGCATCGTTGCGGCGACACCAGTCTTGGAAAGTTCCAAGCCTTTCACTAATAGAGAGAAAAGCGGAGTTTCATTATGACCGAAATCTTGGCGCTTGCCAGCGCAAACCTTTTGTCACCGATCATCTTGTCATTTGCACTTGGTCTTGCTGCTGCGATGGCGCGCTCGGATTTGTCTATCCCCGAAGCCATCGCGAAAGGCATGTCGATATATCTGCTGTTCGCTATCGGCTTTAAGGGTGGTGCCTCGGTAGCGGATCATGGCTTCGATGCTGGCCTGCTGATGTCGGTTGGGGCGGGTCTTCTTCTATCATTTGGCCTTCCACTGCTTGCCTTTGCTTTGTTGAAGGTGTTCACAAAATTCTCTCGGCTTGATGCGGCGGCCGTGGCTGCGCATTACGGCTCAATAAGCATCGTAACCTTTGTGGCCGCAACCTCGGTTCTTGAGGGACGGGCGATTGCTGCAGAGGGCTATATGGTTGCGGTCGCCGCAGCGATGGAGGCACCGGCGATCCTGTCGGCCCTATGGTTGGTCTCTCGAAATGGATCGGGTGGGCGGATGGAGCCGGGGTTGATGCGCGAGATCATGCTCAATGGCTCTATCGTGTTACTTGTTGGTAGTTTTGTCATTGGAATCGTGACCGGTGAAAAAGGACTGGCCGAAATTGCACCTTTCATAGTCTCTCCCTTCAAAGGCGTTTTATGCTTGTTCCTGCTGGACATGGGGTTGGTCGCGGGACGCGGGTTGAGACAATCAAGAGGAATTTTGGGATTCGGTGCAGTGGCATTTGGTATTGTGATGCCGCTGGCCGGATCAAGCATTGGACTTATCTTGGCGATGATGATCGGGCTGTCCACGGGCGGAGTGGTGCTCTTGATGGTGCTTTCTGCGTCTGCTTCCTACATCGCAGTGCCTGCGGCTATGCGGGTCGCACTGCCAGAGGCGAACCCTGCTATCTATCTGACACTATCGTTGGGCGTGACGTTTCCGTTCAATCTTACCTTAGGCATTCCTCTTTATGTGGCCGTTGCCACCCAACTCACCGGAGGCTGACATGCAGATGACCCCCGCTAAACGCGTCGAAATCGTGATTGAAAAACCACTCGAAGGACGACTTACCGATGCTCTGACAAAAGCGAACGTTACGGGCTATACGGTCGTGCCCGTGCGCGGAGGCTCGGGCCGATCCGGGCCTTGGACGCGTGAAGGTCAGGTTGGCCGTGCCGGAATGGTGATGGTTGTTTGCCTAATCAAGCCAGAGCGATTGGATGCGCTTTTGGAAGCCGCCTTTGCAGTGGTTGAGCGTCATATCGGCGTCATCTCGGTCAGCGATACGCTTGTCCTCAGGGCCGAGCGTTTCTGATGGCTAACCGTGACGTTGCGTTGCCATCGGGTGGACAATAAATACACGTCAGAAAGTGGCTTTGGGTTTGGCACGTCGTTGACTGTTGAAGCGGACCTTCGTCTGAACTGAAACATATCGAAGTTTGGGCTCGGAGCTGCCTTCCGCACCGCAGAAAGGATCGCCGGTCCTTTACCGTTTGAAAGTCGGCTGTCGCCTTTGCCCCAATCTTACCGCGCACGTGCAGCGAATGCACACTTTCCGCCCTTTGGGAAGGTTGCTGCTCTCGGCCCAAAGCTGTCATTCGGCCAAGTTGCACTAAGTGTCGGCTTAGAACCCAAAGCAGTCCTCTTAAAGCGCTTAGTTGCTGGCGCAATCTCAGCTCATGTGCGGACAATCCATGTGTTAGGTGCCAAATGGACACTGCGGTAGATGAAGCCAAGTTTCCATTGGCATTCTATGCCCACCACCGTCACTCTTGGCCTCAACCAAAAGCGAGTGTTGTAGCCGTATGCCCATAATTTTGTCCGCGTCCAAGCCCGACCAGCGGCCTACTAACTGATGCTGAGCAAACCAGCCACGACGTGGAGGATGCCACATACATCGGCGTTACTTGGGAAGGATAAGCTCAGGTATGGAAGCAAGAGGACGGCAAACTTTTCCGCCCAGGCATCCCGCGCTTTACGGTTCTACCGATAGCGGCTGAGGGCAGCGTCGCCGCCACACTGCTGAAAAAGTGTCATCCCAACGCTACCCTGCACCAGATGGCGCTTGATCCGGGACAGTATTACCCACGCATTGCCCGCCCGCATGACCAGCACCCAAATGACATGCCAATGCCCCAGAGTGGCGCGTGGCCTGAAGCCGACGAGACTTTTGATGCTGCCCGGCACGTCTCAACGCTGGTGGATGAGCTTGACGGCATTCTCAATACCGTCGAGCCCGCCGTCGATAACTTTGCGGCATTCGGCAATCGCATTCGAAACCTGCTTATACTGACCTGTACTGAGTGCGAAAATCAGATGCGGGCAGTGCTGCGCGAGAATGGCTTAGCTGGCGGTGGCCCAACCAAGGACCGCTATACCACGAACCACTTTGTGAAGCTTCAAAAGCCTATGCGCTTAGCTGAGTACGGGATCAGTTTTGCTGAAGTGCCATGGCTTGGTGTCATGCGCCCAATTCACCTGTGGAAGGAGGCGGAACCAACCAAAACAATTGATCGGTACGAGCGTTACAACGCCTCAAAGCACGACCGCAGCGCCAGTATTAGCAAAGCAAACCTGTTATCAGTGTTTCAGGCCCTGTCTGCTTTGTGGATTTTGCTTACCGCGCAGTACGGACCCTCCGGCTGGCGCATTAGGTCGGGCAGCGAGAGGGTCTTTGAGTGCGTCGAGGCCCCGCGCTGGCGCTACAGCGATGTCTATACCTTCCCCTATAAGGGCACCGATAAGCGCGGTGAGGCTATGAAGCTCTTTGCGTCTACACAATTACGGTCGATGTGAACGGCGCTCAGTTTTACCCGGGCCGTCCGGCCAGTGGGCATCGTCAGCGCTCCATTGCCCTTGCCCGCACTTGGGACCTGACGCAACGGGACTAAAGGCCGAAAGTCCGCTTAGCGGACCAACACGATATGCGGACACCCCGTTTTTTTTGGTTTCCTTGGTGTTTGATGGTGCTTTATCCATAGGGATCAAAACTGGAAAGGCGTCTTTTGCCCATAAGCGAGGTGGGTTTGTCGGGTTTCGCAGATAAGTCCCGATCAAGCTCTCGCTGGAATGAAAATAAATTCGCAAGATCTTATTTCGTCCGGTGAAGGTTGTGGACTGATGCTATTCTCTCACAAGCGCCTGAGGAGTAGCTCAAGAGAAATTCCGTGATCATCCTCGCCGCAGCTCCGGGTGTCTGCAAGCAGCGTGAATACCTAAGTGTTCAGGAAATAAACATATTGCCGATTATGCGATCTTTCGTGTGGAAGGGCGGTTTGCCGACATTCGCTGCACCTGCAAACTAAATGGGCACGTCCTAAGAAAGCAGACGCTCAGGGCCACGACCCAGTTTTCTTCGGGGTGCATCTGCAGCGAAGGTCTGCAGTGAGCCTAACTCAGTCATTGCGATTTTATGCTGCGTGCGCTCGCAGCGCGAATAATGCGGCAGAAGCGAAGAAATCCTTGCCGCCGCGCAGCAGAACAAAGTCGGTGATTTTGTAGCGGAAGCCGCCATCAGAGTTGAAAAAGCCCACGAAAACGGCTAATCTCGGGCCAACACGATGTCACTTGAGAAATATACGCTCAAGACTTTTCAATGACACGCCAGGTCTTTGGGTTCCGAGTTTCCGATAACCCCAAAAAGGGCATTTGTGGCCCGGGTATTGTAAGAAAACTATTAGAAGGAATGCGCGAATGACCATTCGGTCCGACGGCTTTAATTTCATGAAGTTTGTTCATTTTCGTCCGGCGAAATCGAATAAGGACGTCAGGAAGGCGGCGGAACAAAACAAAAAGCGCAGACCCAAGCGGGCGGAAAAGGGTTTTGATCCGACAACAGAAACACTGCGATACAAGGCTGCATTGCGAGAATTGCGCGGGTTGAATTTTTCGCGAGACGTGACGACCAACCCGCATGACAAGAAAAAGAGTTTCCTGACTCTGAGCGAACATGGGGTGCATCGTCTGTCTGACGAGACAAAAGCCACGCTGGACGAGGCTGGCGTTGATACCAACAGGCACACCCATTATCAGATCCGCGATATTTTGGACCAGCACCTGATTAATCAGGTCAATCCGCCGTCGGTATTTACGGCTGAGGCGGATGGGGCTGGAAATGTACCAGTTGGGCAATTGCAATCTGTCGGCACGGCCCACCTAATGGTGGTGAAGCAACATGTGAAACGATACGAGCCTGCGGAAATTGCCCACATCGAAAATGTTCTGTCAGGCGAGGAGAAGGCCCGTCACCATAAGGTTTTGACCCGCACCGAGGAGACGTTTTCAACCACGAGTGAAACCACGACGGAAACCGAAGAATCCCTTGATACGACGGAGCGGTTCGAACTTGAAAAAGAAACCGAGAAAGTCTTTGAACGGGAAACCGAGCTTGGTGCGGAGCTTTCGCTGTCTGGCAAGTATGGCCCGACGGTGTCATTCGACAGCAATTTTTCAGCCGGTCAGACAACGTCGCAATCGAATTCCGCGTCTCAGGCAAGCACCTTTGCGCGCGAAACGGTCGAGCGGTCACGCGAGCGGGTCGTCGCAAAGGTGACGACCGCACGTGAGAACAAGCTGATTCGCGAGATTGTGCATTCCAACGACCATTCGCAATCCAACAAGGGCGAGGAGCACCGTGTCGGGATTTATCAGTTTGTTGATAAAGTCTATGAATCGCAGGTTTTTGACTACGGACGCCGACAGATGTTTGATTTCATGCTGCCGGAGCCCGCGTCGTTCTATTGGTTCCTGCGGCAAAGCAAAGCGCTGGAGAGTGACGAGAACGCGCCGCGCAAGCTGGAGGAAATGGATATTCAAAGTGCGCGGGACATCACGCGTCACAACTATCTAAATCTGGCCGCCGCCTATGGGGTGACGGACCTGCCGGAACCACCTACGATCAAGACGACGCGGCGTGTCAGGCTGGCCCATAACAATGGGTCCGTGAGTGACTCCAAGGTCCACAAGAGCGGCGTTTCGGCGGAACTGGATATTCCGCCTGGCTACGTACCGATCCGGATTCATCCGACAATCTTGGCGACATCTGATGAAACGCTGCACCTGACGCTTCACGTTGGTGGGACGATCTTGAATTTCGCAAAAGCGGACTTTGAGGAAGTGTCGGTTGGGGGTGGGCACAAGCGGTACACTATCAGTTCACCTGCTGGTTTCTGGATTATCACGCCGCAGTCAGAGTTGATGTCGGTGGGGGAAGAAAAGCTCTATTTCGACGTCTATGCCTATGAGAGCGCGAATTATTCGATCCAGATCGAAGTTGAATTCTATGCCAGTTATGATCAGGTCGAAGGGGAGCATTTTGTCATTACCAAGTGGCAAAAGGAGGTTCATGGCCTGCTGACAGAAGCTTATCGGGATGCGCTGTATTTGTGGCGTCAAGACAGGGCCGTCGCCCAAGCAGCGCTGGCCGCGACGACGCGGGACACGACGGATTTTGGCGCACCTCCGGCAGCCGTCAACAAAATGATCAGTGATGAATTAAAGAAACATGCCATCGCGATCATTCGGGCCAGCCATCTGGGCGAGGACGCGACCGGCCATAGCGGCAAGCCGCCCAAGTTTTCGATTACCGATGCGTTGCTCGATGGGGAGGAAGTGCGGTTTCTGGAACACGCATTTGAGTGGGGGCAGATGCAGTACGTCTTCTACCCCTACTACTGGGCGCGGCCGCTGGACGATTGCAGCGGCTGGACGGATAGGGCGCTGAGCCAGAACCCAAGTTTCACCATGGAGGAGTTTCTGAAGGCCGGATATGCCCGCGTGGTCGTGCCGGTTCGTGAGGGATTCGACCGCGCGGTCAGCTATTTCATTGAAAACGGAGAGGTCTTTAGCGGAGAGGGGCAACCAGATGTTACCAATCCGCTTTATATCTCGATTGTCGATGAAATCCGTGAGCGGACGCAGGCCGGCAAAGATGAAATCGCCGTGGATGAGCCATGGGAAACGCGGCTTCCGACGTCTGCGGTTATTGTCCGCCGACAGGAGACTTTGCCGACATGGACGAGGCCTGACCCCGAAGAGTGGAAATGGCAGCCGGATCTATAGACAGAATGCGCTGCGGCGCTTGGGGGCTATGAGATGGCACTGACCTCAGAACAAAAAATGCAATTGCTGGCGACGGTTTCGCATGCGCGTCACACGTCAAACGCCTATGCCGACACAATCGGCAACAGTGCTTTGACTGCCTATCTTCAGGCGCAGGAAACGCTGAACAGCATTCGGTCGGGCCCCAGCACGGTGACGGCGATTGATGTCATTTTGCCGTTCATGTTGTCTATCGCATTGGATCTCGTGGGGATGAAGATCCAATCCTATTCGAAACAAATTTTGGGCCGGATTACCGCGTCGCGTGCCTTGGGGGCCAAATTCATTTCCGAAATCGATGGCGTCAAACTGAAATCGACGACGAAACTTTACGCGGGCGTGACGGTGCGGCGCGATTTTAGCAAGACTGTTCAGGCGATTGAGGCGCATCGATTGGAAGAAGCTTGGTTGTCCAAGGCGGAAGAAGGGGTCGGGACGCTTTGGTCCGGCTTGGGGGCTGGTGAGGTCAAGAAGGTCTTGAACGGTTCCTACAAGGCCAAAGGGCGCACGCCCGGGCGGTCCCGCACGGTTTCATTGGTGGACGGTGCAAAGCGGTATGCGATTCATCAGAAGCTGATCACGAACACCATTCTGGATGAGGTCGAAAGCCGCATTCTGATCGAAGAGACTGATGATCACGAATATTACGACGCGCTTGAGAAAGACATCAACGAGGCGTTCCGCCCGATCATTTACAATCGCCATATTATAAGTCTGGACGAGATCGGCGACGCCTATGGCGAATATTTTGAGCAGCAGATTTGGGCTTTGCTGTTTTTCGGGGGAAATGTGTTGGCGCTGCGAGGGCCAGAAAAGATTGGTGATAGTTATGGCGTCGAGTTCTTCGGAGATCGCAACAAGGACTATGCGTTGACCCATTACCTGCTGCCGAAGTTTGCCAGAGGGAAAGAGTATTATTCGAAGAAGTCGTCCAAAGATTTTAATCATTTTAGCGAGATCGTTTTCATGCTGAACGAGTTTCGCAAGATCGTGCGGGCGATGAAGGGGCGTGAGCGGGATTTCGGCCCCGCGAAGATCAATTTGATGGAGTGAGGTGCGCCTCAGAAGGCTTCGATGATCGCCAAGATCACCAGGACAAAGTTTACTTCTTGTTTGGTGCCCCAGTCGACCGACCGAGACACCGGATAGAGCCTACATTTTGTTTTGAAGCTCGCTGAGCCGTGCTCCATGCCAGATGCAATAAATAGAAGCTGAACAAATGAGTGAAAGGCAAGAAATGGGAATTCGCGATGAATGGTAATGACTGCTTGGATTTCGAAAAAGTTAATCAAGCAAGAGCGGACGTTTGTGCATTTGCGACGAATTGGTGCTTTGTCCGCACTTTGTTGGTCTGATAGGCGTGCGGCGAAAGCACGGTCTCGGTTCCAATCAAAACGACGCACACGAATGACCGGATTGACGAAAAGCGCTGCGTTGCAACAACACAGCTGCCGCGACTGCAAGCAAATGCTGCGTCAGCGAAGTGCAGAAAACCAAGATCCGGAAAGTCCCGCATAGTGTGAATTCGCTCATCGCAGGTTTTGCACTTGCAGCGAAAGTCCGGTCTGACGGGCCGCACCGCAGTATGACCGAGACTGGGTGAATGGCAGGTCTGGGCCGTTCGTGGCTGTTCGTGTTCCTGGACGCAAAGGGCGGAAAGCATGCGTAATTGGGCTGACCCTGCACTTTGGTCGAGCTCCCGA